>WHTU01000100.1 GCA_009377575.1 Nitrososphaeraceae archaeon
TTATTGCGTTACTGTTGGCCTCCACTTGCAATTCACATACATAAACGTTTGTTTTAGTATGTATGGTTTGTAGCGATATTATTTTATATCTCTGAGTAAAGTTGTTTTAGGATTTTATACAAAACTATATAAGGAATAGAGGAGGGCTGTCTGATTGCGCTATCAATATTCAAGAAAAGCCGTTACATTTTTCAAAAAATCTAAAGAATTTCAAACATAAAAAGCATTATCAATGTATCAAGAATTTGAGTCGTAAGAGAATAAGAACGTGATAACCAATAACATTCATCGTTGATGTATCACACCTTATTCTTTACTTGCATTCTTTATTTGAATTAAGATGATATGTATAGTCTATCATGCAACAACCACAAAAGTCACAAGTAATAAATAACTTTTTTGAGTACATTTTATGTACGTTTCATTATGATCTATCAGTCTTCTACTACAAATAGTAAGTATTCCCATTTATCATCAGATTCTAGATGCTCTAACTGTGCCACAACAACAACAAAACAAAAAGGTAAAAGAAGGGTAGAATCACGATCAGATCAAATTAAAATAATCACCGATTATGAATCAGGAGAGATCATTTGTAGTACTTGTGGAATGGTGATTTCTGATAAAATTGAGGATATTGGTCCTGAATGGCTTAATTTTGAGCAGAGTGGAATAATAATTGGGAGTAGCACTGAGTCAAACACTTCTAGACAACGTACTGGTTCTCCTATTTCTCTTGCTCGTCATGATAAAGGTCTGTACACTGTTATAGGAGAAAAGGATAATGATGCGTACGGCAAACGACTTGATCCGTTAGTTCAACATTCTATGCATAAAATAAGAATGTACGATGTGAGAACTCAATCTGATACTCACGATCGGAATCGTCTGAGAGCGTTTGTTGAACTAGACAAGCTAAGGAGTAAATTAGGTCTTTCAGACATTGTAATCGAAAAAACCGCATATATATACAGAAAGGCAGAAAAAAGAGGGATAATAAGAGCCAGGACTATCCACTCTATCTTGGCTGCTTCTCTATACATAGCCTGCAGAGAAATGGCAGTTCCAAAGACATTAAAGGAAATAGCAAAGCAAGTAACATTAGGTTAAAAACATTATCCAGGGATTACCAAATATTGATAACAGAACTCGATCTGAAGGTTCCAAATAATGATCTAAGGCATTACGTATTTAAGGTTGGAAACGCTGTTCCTACGAGTGAAAAAACTAAAAGGAAAGCAATAGAGCTTGTGGATATCATTAGTAAAAAAGATAGAAATACATATACTTCTGGAAAAGATCCGATGGGTCTTGCAGCAACTGTTCTATATGTGGCGGGTGCTAATAATGGTGAAAATATGACTCAGAGGGAGATAGCCACTGCTGCTGGATTGACCTCTGTAACAATAAGATGTAGACTGAAAGAGATTGGAAAATACCTAGAATCCTTCGATAACTCAGGATAATAAGAGCACAGAAACGGAAGTAAGATTACAATTTGATTAAGCTAAAATCTGTACTAATTTAAAGTACGTCTACTCAGATTTAACAAAACCCCTCTCGTCATCGTACTACTACTTGCATTGTATAACATTAGATCGGTAAATCTGGCAAATCCCAGAAACTCGTTAAAGGGCTTTGAGATGAGAGAAGATACATCCCTTCTACTTAGTCCTAGGCAGATGAACGAAATGTGACTCAATAGTTTAGCGAAATCACTTACAGAAGTGAAGGAGCAAAGTCTAGCAATTACGGTCCTTTATAATCCACTACTGAATAATAGGCATTTTGTCCTGAGTGGTCAAAGTTTAGGCTTGGAGTTGTGATACGCATTATCTTTGACTTTGCTGCCTCTGCAAGTTTCCAAATGAATCCTTTTGGTAACTGTACTTTTGTATCTTGCTCTTCTCCAGTTACAGGATTTGTGAAACTTTCAACCTGTACTTCCATAACGTCTGGTACTGAGAAACTACTCTTTTTTCCATCTATATTGACGTTAATATCAACAAACTGTGGTTCGACAAAATATTTGAATGTACCAGCAAATAATGCAAAAGGACCATCTCCCTTTGCCTGGCCTGAAACAATGTTTATGAGTGCCTGTCTTTGTTCTTCATTAGCTTTCTTGGTAATGAATAACTGTGCAGTACCGTTACCTTCATGGATAGCCTTTGGCCATGACAATGCAGTAATGAAATCAAGACCATCAAGCGTGGTATCATCATAACTTCCAGACCTGATATGAAATAATATTAGAGTTTGGCAGGATCCATATGTTGGAAAGCCATTAAAGTTGCAAGGGCAACCATAATCACAGTTACACGTTTCAACATAGTCTGATTTCATGTTCCACTTAAGAATTTGAGTTGTGGTTGAAGACATTATACTACCTCGGTTAAAAGAAAAGTATCATATAAGCATTTTATGAAAAAAGGTCACGGTTCGAATTCAAGACATCAGGTTCTGAAGTTTTGCACCTGTGTTATGGATTATCTACATGAAATAGTCCAGTTTAAGATCTGACTAAGATCGAACGGTGGCAGTACGACTTTATAGTCCCCCCTGTAACCATTCGACTTGATTCTCTGTACACTTTATCCTGAACATTAAATCTTCAATTGTTTGTGCTGGTAATGTACTAGCACAAGCATTCGCAGGAACGGGAGGAGGTCGTAAAATGCTAGGTCCAACACCTATCCCAGAGGAACCATCCGAACCAATACCAAGAGCACAAGCTCCATTTAGGTCAGGACAAGAACAACCAGGAACCAATATTTGGAATATTTGGTAAGAGCGGCATTAAAATCGGAGCTGACTTCGGTTTGCCTGGGGAATACTGTAATCATGCAGGACGTAGAGGAAGGAAAGAAACCAAAGGGTAGGAAAATAAGAAGGTTACAACACTAGCAATTGCAGGAGATGGTAGACCTGAGTGGATTAATGCATTCTTACAAGAATTTAGACAGTTATTTGGCGACCTAGTACTGAATTTGACAGTGAATTCAATGCTAGATGGAAACGCAATCCACAAGAGCCAACAAAGATATATGTTTAAGCAGGTAAGCGTATTTAGCTAGTTGTTGCATTTACATAGATAGGTTACATTTCTGATTACCTACATGGGTTACACTTTGCTGCTGTCCTAGTATGTATAATGGCTGTAATTAATCTTTGTAGAAACATCTCTGAAGGAGTAAGACCGTTGATCCCTCCATGTTCTCTAGTTTCATTGTACGCTTTAACAAACATATCATACCTTAGTTTTCCATCATTTATGTTTGGTATATCTTCGATTGCTAGAAATTCATTCTTTACTATTTTGTAATAAGCTTCTATTTTGTTGAATATGGGGACTATCGTCCTGCGTAGACACGATACTTGTAACGATAAACTCTTTCTCCATTAAATGGACAGTATAGGAATAAGGAGCGAGTACTTATAATTTTCAGGGATACACTAACACATATGAATACCCTCATACTTCCAGGAGCGGAGACTCTATTAAGCAAGCAAGAGGTAGATTGGATACATAAAAATGTGCCAGGAAATGAAAAAGTTCTTGCAGATGCTATTGGTTTTGCAGTTACTCATCCTGAAACTTATGTTGGTATATTGATTGGAGGGTATGATGACAACACAGATTACGTCATTGAAGTTACCGAAATCGACAGAGAGGATATGGACTATTGGCAGCTAAGAGGTGAAGTAGGTCCTACTAACTATACTGCAGACATACTAAGAATACAAAAGATGGCAGTTGATGGAGATATAGAAATAGAAGAAGAAGAAGCTGAACGAAGGTTGTTGGTAGGAAGGGTATATTTATGATGATCTATTTGACGGGAACAAGATTGTTTGCTTGACCGACTCATCTATAGTGTAGTGTATAAATTAGAAGTGGGATGAGGTATAATAATAAGTCATTTAGATAACTTACACGCCTCGATTAGAAATTCTATATTTATTCTCCCTCCTATTATCAAAGTTAGAAGTCCTCATTGGCTGAGATGGGCCATCATTTTCATGTCCCGGATGAGATTTGATGTGATACCAATATCCTGAATTTGCTACTGCAGTCTTACAAACTGGACAGTTCCCACAACCGCATTTATGATATCCTACAAAGTTAGGATGAATTGTTAGGTTGCAGTTGTTGCAAATGTTGTTATTCTGCAAAAGACTTCAGTATTTATTATAATATTATGCGTTATTTGGATGTATCTGATTTTGCACTCATTCATTGTATATACGATTCATTCATATGACGAAGAGGAACAATCAATTACGAACTAATATAATCAGTTATGGAAGGAGAAATAGTTCTGGAGGCGGGGGTTATGCAGGAAGAGGTCAATCTAACCTTGGAGGCCCTAAACCCGTAGAAATAGGAAAGGAATATGATGTTCAAGTCACAGAAAGAGGTGATAGGGTCGACGGTATTGCCCGAATACAAGGATTTATCGTATTTGTCAAAAATGGGAAAGCAGGAGATAACGTTAAGGTTAAGGTTACTTCTGTAGGAAACAGATTTGCTGTTGCGGAAATTGTATAAGAAATATACAGACTTAAAATACGCCTAAGCAGCAGAGGACTTTAACTTAAAGGAGGACTTAAACAAGGCCTCAGTGCATCTACAAAATGTTCCAAGGGTTTAGACGATTCAAACACTATTCCACATAATGGGTGTGGGTGTAAAGATCCTGGTAAGTTCTTTGTATATGACATTCGATAAAACGTCATCTTAAAACCTTACTTTCTTACTTCTGCTACTGTTTACCATGCCCATAATAACAGTAGCAATATACAGTGATAGAACTCAAAGAGATAAAGATAGGCTGGCTGAAGCAATCACCAAGGACGTAGTAAATATACTAAAAGTACAACGAAAAATGTCATAATAGTATTCCAAGAGGCTATAGAAACCGGTATGTTTCTGGAATCTGTCTTTAACGATAAACTATTTGGCTCGTTGCCAGACTCATCTCCACGACTATCACCTGCTTTTTCGTTATTGGTTTCTTTCCCGCTCTCTCCATCAGCATCGCGATTGTCCCCAAGGTTATCTCTATTTTTAACATCATCATTATCATCAGTATCTATTGTTTTCACGTTTTCGTCACGTTCAATATCATTGAGATCGACATCAGTTGGTGAGATATCTGGAAGTATTAAATGGGTTTCAGCACTTTTTTGCTCTAAATCACTATTGATTGCAGAATTAGAAGTAGACGATGTTAGTTAGATTGGCAAGCAATTCACATGAGTCAGTGCTTCCAGTGCTTCCATAGCTTTCAGTTGGCAAATACACAGACAAAGAAAATAATGGGATAATAGAAAATAGATTAAATATTAGCACTGAATTACGTGGATAATATGTTATAATCATACTCAGGACGTATGCCACTTAGTTCCATTCACAGAAGCTATATGTATCTTTCCCGCAAAAATGACGGCAATTATAGCTAGATCATGGGTCAAATGTCGAAGCAACAAACGCAGCCATAATGTAAACATATTATCAAACACCACGTCAACACACACAACACCACATCTGTGAGCAGGGGGAAGAATTAACACGGAAATGCAAAATTACTAACTAATTTCATATGATATTTGTGGTTTTAACATCTTATAGCCATATCTTGTAACTTCTGAACTCAAGCTGCTTAGGAAATTGCGTTGTACTGTCGTCTATTGCTGTTGCACGCTTACGATAAATACAGGTTGCTTAATAAAGCTAAAATATCTAGGCGTTATTTAGATAGATGAGACTTGGGCATAATTCAATCTTCTAATTTTCATAATTAATGTATTGACAAATCAGCTACACAATAGATGTTTAATTGCTCTCGGTCGGCGTAGCCCAGTTTTGATGTTATGATAAACAAGTATCTGGTATACAAGCACAGATAGCAGTACTAGTCCTGTTACTATGTGATATCCTCTTATAGGTAATGGATCTATTCTGAATACATGTTTTAGATGTTCTATTAACGGTTCTATCGATTTGTTAAGATACCATTGATTGATCCTGTAAAGTGTGTACTAAAGCTTGCGAATAAAACAGGGGTTAGTGAAAAAATAAAAAGGGCTGGTATTGCCTATATGAAACAAGTTATGGATAGCAATGCATCAGCTGGTAGAGATCCAATGGGACTTGCCGCTACAGTCCTGTATATTGCATGTCAAAACTATGGCGACAGAAGCAGAAGTCAGAAGTACTTTGCCGATGCTGCTGGGATATCTGATGTAACAATTAGGAATAGGTATCAAGAGCTGAGAAGAAAAATACTGGTTTATCAGCACAAGTAATAACTGGGAAAACGAAGAAATTCTTAACATAAATACCTCCAAGTGTAATAAATAGCCTAATACTATGTTATCTGAAGAAGAAGTGAGGAAGTACATAACAGATTTAGATAACGGATGGGAATTAAAGGAAGGAAAGATTGTCAAATCATTCCTGTTTTCTAGCTTTATTGATGCTGTTGAGTTTGTAAATAAAGTTGCTAAGATTGCTGAAAAGCTTGATCATCATCCAATTATTACAATTAACTGGAAAGCGGTTAGACTTTCTTTAAAGTCATTTGATGTTGATGCCATAACCAAGCGAGACATTAATCTTGCTAAGGGCATAGAGAAAATAGTTACTATCTAATAGTAAATATATAATTTTTGGTTTATGCAAACAGTTATTGCATTCCAGTGATGAATATTACTTTTGGATTGAGACACAGTAAAGAAATGATATAATTTTGGAAGAAAAAATTGGTAGGGAGATCATGTGAGGGTGAATGCAATAAGGTTCCCCTTAGTACATCTTTAATACTTTGACATTCTTTATCAGACGATCCGAAATGCATATGAAATTTGATAAAATCATGGTTGCAATCGATGGTTCATTTTCTTTTATGCATGCTGCAAATTTCGCTGTTTATGCAGGCCAACTGATAAACAATTCAGAGTTGATGGCATGACTATGTTTTCTTTTCGTAATTCAAAAGTTGTTGAACGTTGGAATCTCGTAGATATGGTGTCATTGATGGAACAATTGAAGATTCAAACCTGAATTTGGATGAGACAAATCTTTGTGTAATGACATAAAGATCAGAATTCTGACCAACCATGACTCGGATTCCCTGGAAGGCTTTCGCTCTTGCGCGCAAAATGTCTCTTGTCTCTCGTATACCTGTCGTCAAGAAGTGTACCCGCCATCAGTAGAGGATAGATGGAGTTGGGAGACTAGCTGCATGGTCAAGTATTAGTTCCTCATTTTCGTTATCTAAATGAGATTGCCCTAGCGTTTGGAGAGTTTGATATGTTATAATATAATAGTTCAGCTTTCCTTGGATTTATCCGCATTGATTCGATTAAACATCGAAGAGCCATTTTTATCAATTTTCTATTATTTGCTAAAATGTTGTCTACCTCCTCTTTTGCAGCTTTTTTGATCTTATTGTATTTTCGGTCATGATTTCGAAAGTACTCTACAGATTAAGGCTATGACAGTACATAGTACAAACATTTCAATCTGAATATGAGGAATTATCTTATTAGAAATGTGTCAGGGAACTTATCTTAATTGGTCTAGGTCTGATCGCTCTGATGGACTCAAACTATTTACATTTAAAGAATAGTTACCAGACTCGTGGTGTACAATACCATATCTTGTCAGAACCTTGCCTGGCATTGCTCTGGTATTCTGCGTATAATACTCAATCTGACTTTCATCCTTTTGTAGAAATGAATAAGCTATCTCTCTTGCTGACGCTTTGTTATTTTACCCTTAGTAATGTTATATTCACGAATTATTTGTTCAAGTCCCCATCCAGATTCCTTGGGATTGTTTGAAGTTGATCAAACTATTGTTAGTAATCACTAAATAGAAATGATAACTAGCTAAATCCAGAATACTGAATCATATTTTGTAATTACTGAATTTTGTAGTATGATTCCGGATTGGCCTTGTGGTTGGAAAGAGCAGGAAAGCATGGAGAAAAACGAACATCATGCTCTGTTGAATTGTTACCTACTGACTGCTCTGCAGTGGTTATGGCTTGAGTTAGTGAAGTA
>WHTU01000101.1 GCA_009377575.1 Nitrososphaeraceae archaeon
GCAGAGTGAAGTCCTGCTGTTTAACATTGTCCCATCACCAACGACATTGTATTAATTTGTGTGATGGATTGTTTAAATCCTCTTTCCAATCGAAGAGTACTGCTCCAGGAATGTGACCTAGCTTATAATTTGTGGTTGGATTATAGTCAACTTCTGCGATTCGTATGTGTGTATCCCCAATGTGGTCATGTACCCATTCTGTCTCAACCAATACATTTGGATGCCAATACTTCATTATAATCACTATCTTCCCATCTTTGCTCTATGATGCATGATCCTTAAATTCTTTCTTTAGGGATTAAAAGGTAATAAAATGCTGTTACAATAATTATTAATAATGTTTTTAACGTCCACATGGGCTGTGAGAAAATTTGGGATTTACAACAGAAGATACATGAAGCCAAAATTCGATAAGAGACCAAAAAAGTTTTACAAGAGAAGAGATAACAGACCAGATAGAAGGTTGCAGCAAAAGGATACCTTTCCACGAATCGTAGAAGAGATTCAAACACTCTTCGCGGGAACTAAGACACGAGTCTTGGGGTCGTTAGAAAAAAAAGTACAACCCAGTACCGATGCGGAGACTTCTGATGTTTTTTTGAGGGAGCATGTTGGTTCTTCTTTGAAACTTGTTGTACTTTATGCGGACCTAGTTGGCTCTACGTTGATGACTAGGAATCTTTCAGTAGACAAATTGGCTACGATAATTCAGATATTTATACAAGAGATGTCCTTTGTAGTTGCAAGCTCTGGCGGGAAAGTACTAAAATTTGTAGGCGATGCGATAATAGCGTACTTCCCAATAGACGTCAATTATTCTCCTTCATGTAATGCTGCAATAGATTGTTCCTATTCAATGATAATTATGATTGAAAAAGCAATAAATCCTGTAATAAGTGTACATGGTTATGATGGACTACGGTTAAAGGTAGGTATAGACACAGGCGAACATTCAGTAATCCAATATGTCATAGGAGAAAAGTCGTATCTAGATATTTTAGGCTACGGCGTAAGTATGGCAGCCAAATTAAGCTCACTGGCAAAGTCTGACGAGGTAATTATAAGTCATGCAATATCCACTGGCATGCGTTCGTCATTACGCAAGACATTTTGTGAATTGGAGTTAGATCCACGCATTTGGAAATATATAGATGATCGTTTTCAACCTGGAGTTTGGAAATCTCATCCCTGATTAGAGCGGAAGATAAAGGAATATTGCTGAAAAGCCTAGTTTAGGAATACTCGTGTTGTTCGTAGCTTTTTCTTCATATCCAATACTTTGCGTGGATCTTACATAGAGCCATGTCCTTTTGTAACGTTTACAACACTTACTCCCTTGCTGTGACTAATGTTGCCAGCCATTTATTTTACTGGATTAAATACCTCCTCTGGTAGTAACACATGCGCCCAATTATATAGTGCCTTTAATGACACATAATCCCTTAACCTCTGCTTGGTTAAATTCCATGTTCTTTAGGTTTTTAGGCCTTGTTTTGTGGCTGCCTTTATACTCCTATCTTTATGGATTCAAGCATATCATCTAATAATTGATCGTCTGCTCTCCTACCTTTTGTAACTTGTTGCTGCTTGCTCTCTTTATGTCTTCTGATATGCTGCAGACCTGGCAACACTTGACAGTGTTCTTTTTCTGGTCGTCAGAAATATACCAATGTTCTGGGTCCACAGTTATGATTGTGTAATGTGCATCTCTCTTGGCTGTAGGATACTTCCCAAGGAATGCTTCTATATACTCATCGTGATTTGGATGCTCACAATGACTAACTAACTAACTAACTAGGGTCTGCTACAGGATTTTAATTTTCTTTAAACCTATGACAATCACATTCGCATGTGCTTTTACTATTGTCACATGACCTATGATCTTTTGCGATGCATGCAAGTGATAAATTAGGCATGGAATTAATCACCTAGCTCTATATAAATCCCTTTACAAGTAGTCCTACTCCACTCAAGAAAATCACTACAATTTTTTTCTATCTAAGTTTTTAGGATGCTATGCTTATGAGGCTTATGAGTTGCACAACAATACATTGTGAGAATCCTAGACATAAAGAATACCTAAAGAACTTTCTTAGGAAGCATCCAAAGGCAGATGGAAAGTTTCCAACTATAAATATGGACCCGGAGGAATGGGCTGGCTAATATGGAATTGGGACGACAAACTCAAAAAATATGTGGACGAATTAACGGAGCCCGTCGATACAATTCTGCTTGGACGAAAAATGACAAATAGCTTTATTTCTTATTGGTCTGGTGTGATGAACAAACCTGATGACCCTGAGTATTTGTTCGCAAAAAAGATGATTGAAACCCCAAAGATTGTTTTTACCAAAACACTAAACAAATCGGAGTGGATCAACACAGAGGTTTCAAATGGTGACCTTCGGGCCGAAATTAGCAGAATAAAGAACCAACAAGGTACGGACATCATCGTTTATGGTGGTGCCTCATTCGATTCTTCCTTGATTAAAGAGAAACTAATTGACTAATTTTATCTGTTCATTAATCCTGTTGCAGTTGGGACGGGCATGCCCATCTTTAAAGACTTGAATGACATTCAAAAATTCACCCTGATTGAATCAATAGGGTTTGATTGCGGGATAGTTTTGCTCCATTATGAGACAACGAAAAGTTGACAAGAATAACTGTGCAGCTGCCTGTACGGCGTTATCTATCATAAATGAAATACAATACTCAGATCTATTACTAGACAAAAGGTTACGTTACCAAAGAAGAGAAAAAAAGATAAAAGGAACTAACTATAGTTAGCCAAATAATTTTTGACTTGTTACCCTCTGAAGATTTATGACATTACCTTTTGGGCGTGTATTAATAATATGATAAGGGTGACATTTGAATATGTTAGTCGATTGTCAGATTGTAGAAAAGTTCTATACGTTCCTTAAAATTTAATGGTTATCAGCAGAATGTTCTAGTGAGATACCTTCCGACATGAATGGCCAAACTATATTCTCAATAGTGACTATACTGCTGCTGTATAAATACGTCTAATGCGCTATCGAACGTATGGGTTTGTTAACTGACCACGAACTCGATATGTATAGAACTAGGTTTTTATGTTCCCTTGACAAGTTGGCAAAAGGCCTAATTGACAACCCAGTAAGTTCAGACGAAGTATACAGACTGGCAGCTATTAACGGATTCCCTGGTGGGTTGCAGACCACGGATAGTTTGGTTCAGGATGTGGTGATATTGGAGTATGTTAAACTTGGAACAGGAAGGGAAATAATGTTAACCATTAAGGGACTTCAATGGTGTAAGGAAAATTGTGAATAAGATTTACTTTGTGTATTATGAATATTGCTTTCTGCGGCTTTGTTCCTGTCTGAATTTCTCTATGTCTAGTTTTGAATGAATTTAAATGGCCAAGTAACGGAAGATTAATGGTTGCCGCAGACGAGGATTTCAATCTTACATCCAAAAATGGATAATGCGTCTAGCCTATTAATTTTTCAATAAAAAGACCATTGTAGATTCCTTATTTGATTTCAATGGATTCGATTATACCGTCTGGATATAGAAGATATCATAGTACGGCGGCATACATTTACCAAGTCTATGTAATTTTAATAGAATTGTTTTTCAGAGAAATCCTTGAACATTTTAATGATTTCATTAGATCTAAAGAGCTACGTTTTTTGAACTAAGCTGATATATATGAGAGTTTTTGTTAAAGATGTTATTTTTTTATATTTATTCAGGCACTATATACTGATCCATCTGGATGATACATAATAATAACAAGACTAGTTCCGTATGGAATATGAGAAAATTGGAATTAAGGAATAAACATTTAAATGATTTCAACCAAGCGGAGGCTTTGCGAAAGGTCGCTTTTTCCTATCTTAAGTTTGCGCAAGCTAGTATTAGCGGCCACAGGGTAGCATCCTCTGTGCTAGCTTTCAAAAAAGACGGAACAAGGAGCCATGGGAGATTGGAAGGTAGAGATCGAAATACCAATATGTTCAGGGTCTTTGGTGGTTGCAACTTGGAAATATCTATAAGCACAGTTTTGCACGCAGAGGCTATAACTTTGTACAAAGCGTTATCGGAAGGATACACGAAAGTTCAGGCAGTGGGTGTAACAAGCGATCATGAAGATCAGATTAAACCTTTGTGTGGCGCATGTAGACAATTATACATGTATATTAATCCTCTGACAACCATCTTTGTATTCGGCAAAGACAAAAAAGTCAAACTCAAGGTAAAACTGATAGATACTATTAATTATCCTTATATGAGCAAGGGTAAAATCACTTGAATATACAAATCGTACAACCTATACTCAAACGATCTTCAATCCACTATCCTTTCTAGACAGCCCTTTTTCTACATTGAATCTGTAATTAATAGATGCAGTGCAATTTACCTTTTCTTAATCCTTTTCCTTCTAAGCCTAGTGGTAGCAATTGCTTTGTTCTTTTTGCTCATTCTAGATTTAGGTTTGACGGTGGTAGTAGTAGTAGTAGAATTCAATTTTCTAAATCCTGATTTAACTGCGGCAGCTGTTCTTAACTTTTGAATATCTTTTTGAACCCGTGATACTTGCTTTTGTAGCTGGCTAAGTTGGGATTTAATCTGTTTTATTGATTGTGATTGAGACTGTCCTAGTCCCTGTCCTGCTGTAAAGATGGTCTGCCTCTGTTTCTGCAAAGATTCAATTAAAGTTGTTATTCTATCAATCTGATTTCCGTTCTTTTCTACCTGTTTTGAGATATGTGACAAGTATGTAATCGCTCGCCTTCTCTTCTGCCTCTTTTTGCTAATACGAGATTTTTCTTGTGATTCTTCTATTATCTTGTTTTGCTCCTGCAAGTTTTCTTCCTGTGATGCTATTGCAGGCGTCTCTTCCACGAAAATCTGGTTTTCTGTTAATGAAGGTGAAGTTGGTTCATCTTCCCTTTCTTCTGTCATATGTTCTTACATTATCTTGTTAGTCATAAATATAATTATGGCTAACGAATACTATCTATAATTATTAGTAGATTCATTAAATACTGTGGTTGGCGTAGAGATACGGCGGAGTAATAAAGAACAGATTTCCCCTCTTTCTACTTCTTTATATTATCGATATAAAGTTACGATAGGCAGATTATCAGTCAAGGCTAAGGTTGGTTATGTTCGATTGGAGTATGGAAGAATTTGAACGCCATAGTCATTATCTGGTTTTTAGATGACGATGCCCTGCCCCCTTCTTTCTTTGGTCTTCTTCAGTAACTTTGGCGTAGGAATTTTCCGCCACAGAGGATATTAAAAGCAACGACCGAAATAGCAAGGGGTTTGTTGAATTTGGTGAACGTCTTCTTCAACTTTTAAGCTCAAAGTGCTGTGGATATTCAACTACAACGTCGTCGTGATAGATTTCATGTGCTTCGTCCAAGTCAAGAGCAATAGACGCCTTCCAGTGTCGATCCAGAGCAGCCCGTATTTTTGAATTGCCCAATCTTCTATTTATCTAAGAAAACTAGGTCATTTCTCTTCTCCTGTTAAATTACCAGGTCACATGCTAGTGCTCCATTGACGAGTGAAATGGTTTCAATACTTCTGGACTATCCGAATGATGCTATAGTGGCCTTGTCCATTTCCTCAGGAACCAGCATCAAACTAATTTTCTCATTGACATTTGGATCTCAATTTTTTGATGGCTGATCTTCATATAGATTTGTTTCGAGATTAGAAGATCTGAGTCTGATTATTTGGTTCCACTATTGAGCATTCATGTTTTCTATCGCCCGTATAATATCATCATCCTTGACTCCGTTGATCATTTCACGAAGTTCATTCAATGACCTTATTAGGTCCTCTCTTCTATCATGTTTCTGAACTGTATCACACTCCTTTCTGACCCTGACCGAAAGTTTCGGCAGTTTCCCTTCGTCATCTGACTCATTTTCTGATTTATAAAGTAAGTCGAACGTCAATTCAAGTTTTCTTGGCCCTGTACCTTCTATGTAGTGCATTAGAATACGCTCTAACCGCACTATTCCGGCGAGAGAGGTTTGAAATCTATAATCAAAATAACTTAACTTTTCATTTTCTTCAGCCTTTTTTGACGAAGTTCGGAGTACGTTAATGCTACGAGGCTTAAATCGTCCTTGCAGTTCTGGCAACCTGATTTAACATTGCATGCGTTACGTAGTCGTGGACTCGACGTCTTTCCAGAAATCATCCCACATGACGTAGGACTTATCCCTTAATTGTTTTCTACAAATATTGCGGAGTCCTGAATCTATTGGTATAGTGAAGGTGTTGTTTTCATTTTCGACCATAAGATCCGCTTCCACCAGCAGTCTATAAACCTCGTCATAGACTCGCTGATAAAATGGATGTTCTTCACTGAACTGGTATACATCTATGCCCAACTGATCCAGAAAACCTCTAGCACATTCTCTGATCATATCCACACTATGAAACGACGTAGGTTCGTTGGATATTATACGACCGCATATGCATTCTAAAATGCGACTCCTGAGCATGTCAAAGTATTCCTCTTCACTCTTTTGTCCACTTACTCCGTGTTCCATCGATCGGTTCCATTGCGATACTATCATTTATGGGCTTCTCTTAGTGAATCCCTTACTCTTGCCCCAACGAGACAAATATGATATCGTTAAAGATGTTCTCGAGATAGTCTACGACATAGAGCCTCTTTATCGCAATCAGATGAATCAGACAAGGATTGGTTACAAGGCAAACCTGACGCATCCATAAACAGTCACATATCTAAGAAAACTAGTTGACTTAGGACTGCTAAGTTTGACGGATTTCAAACCATTTTCATATTACGAAATCACCAATAGAGGACGACGATGTCTGCAGTTATTCGGCGAGATTGAAGACGATTTACGGCCTATGCCGTTAGAAGAATAATAGCCAATTATGGATAATGTTTCTTAGGTCTAAATTTAACTTAGATCATATTTAGAACCACGAGCAGCAGAAAAATCTTCGAATGGAGCAGCAGAAATTGGTTTGTATCGCGTCGCCATTTTGGTGCAAAGGTGAAGGAGACGAAATAGTCTCACCTGCAAAGTACTGTTGTATTATCACTCCTTGATTATTACCTAATCATAACCATTGCTGGAGTTTTCATTCAAGAAAAATAGAACTTATTACATTTCCTGCTCTCAAAGGTCATCATCCTTTTTTTTCTTCCTCGTCTTCTAACTTACTTGCAGGGAAATAATGGTGTAGATCGATCCATTCGTCTTCGGCCATCCAATAGCTACAAAACCATTTCTTTGATTTCTGATCATATTCTCCATGTTCGGGCAATACTAACTACAAACTTGTAACAAATTATGGGTGCTATAATACTTTTGGTTGATATTTCAATTCCATGATGGGCAACGATATAAAACGACTTAAGTTGATGATTTATCTAAGGGATTACTCTTGGCAATATATCCAAGAGACATCTCTTGCGTCCTGTTCCTGTCCGAGCGGGAAGAAGTCAGCCTCATCCTCGTCTGGTACCAGAAATGTGTCATCAGGACACTCTTCACTATTAGGATAGCATTGACCTGTTTCATCAGCTTTTACTGAATGATAGTCTTCAGGACATTCCCAGTTTCCATTTTTCATCCTTAGGAAAGCAATTTTCAGGATCTCCTGCTGAAAAACCATCAGGGCAGACTTGCTCTGAACCAGGTACACACTTCAATTGAAATACATCAAATAGACAACTATAATCTGGATCGAATTCTGGATTTATTGCTGACCTATTTCCTTGGTTCATATTTGAAATATCTTCAGTAGCAAATACACTCGCTGTAGGTATCGTTAAGACCAGTGCCAATGCAACGAAGACTGATATACACACGGTGTATATGTATATAAAGAGGTATTATAGTCTTCATCACAAGATAACCCTTCTTTAGTACACTCTTTATTTGTGACCTTTATACCTCCCCATCATCGTAACAAATATCTTCTGGAAAAATGATTGCTGTTGTCTGATAGATATGTGCTCCT
>WHTU01000102.1 GCA_009377575.1 Nitrososphaeraceae archaeon
TGAGAATGAACAAATATTTCCTAATAGGCACAGCAATAGCCATGCTGGTAACAGCAAGTAGCCAACTAACAGAGACCTTTGCACAGAATGCCACTAATATGACAGCAGGTATAGAAGGTAAGCTAAAATCAATACAAGCAGAAGGAGGTCTTATGAGATCAGCTGCACCAGGTGATCTTGTTTTTGTGTTGGTATGTCCACCAGACTTTGATAATGTAATCGAAGACTGCCAAATATTCCAAGGTTCACCAGTACAATAGAATAATAGTTTGTTACTAGGTGCAAACGTTTCAGTATTTGAATAGGAACCTATAGAAAAGGCTGGAATCATTTGCTCCTACAAAAGCTTTTTTTTAAAAACTAAAAGCCAGCTAATATCATTCTTTCTATTTAATAAATCTTAATCTCTGTTCGACTTTCGTACTCAAATGTTCGACTACCCAACCTACCTATTATCTGTCGTTGTAATAGTTAAACTCCCGCTCTTGCGCTCTCTCTTCGACAGTCTGTGAGCGTTTGTATAATCTAGTATTTGATGCAGGGAAATGAGTAACCGAATCTATGATAGTAGCACCAGATGCTTCTAGTTGGTCTTCATAGTTACCGTCTGGGTCTTCAGGGAGGACTTGTCTCTGAAGTTTGCTTTCTAAATATCCTTTGTCCTCTGGTATGACTATGATGCCAGTGGAATCAAAAGCACCTACATGCTCAGACTTTGGGTCTAGGATACTTTTAGTGTTATCTGCTTTAATCACTGATGTCTTATTACGGTTGCCTGAGTCTGTAAGATCTATAATCTCTTCTCTAGGTTCTTTGAATATTCTTCGTTTCATTGTATGATAGTATGTTATTTATTCGTGCTCGACCCATAAAATACTTGATAAATAAATGCCTTCGGGATATTTAGAAAGCGAAGCGGGACAGAAAGAATACACCAAGTTAGGGATTGCTTACCCAAAGACTCTGCAAGACGAGTTATATGATGAATGGCTACGGAAAGAGAATACATCGGCAGATAGGTTATCAGAATACTCGCGACACAAAGAGAGAGAGGTTACGAGCATTACTAGAGTGAGAAATGGAAGCGACAGTAAAGAATACTTGATATATTCATTTGTTCACTATCGCCTTGATAAAGCGCTCAACATTACACATAGGTTCAGGCCACAAGTAGGGAAGTATCCGATACCTCAAGCAGAGTTCTCCATACAGAGAACAGACTTCGGAGGGGAAGAGAGGAAGTTTAAAGAGATTATAAACACAGAGACAGGTTATTTTATCCCCTTCACAACGAAGAAACTTGACGAGATCAAGAACATTGGTCTAGATCTAGGTGGTAAGGTATCGTATTCAGTAGTAACTGATAATGGTCTGCGTGTTGCAGTTGTGTGTGTGTAATGCGCCGATACGCATACCTGTTGAAGCCATTAGCAAAATGATAACCTTGGATCGTGTATCGCCTCCGCACCCTTCATTGATTATGCGGTATATCTGCTCCACCGTGTAAGGTCTATCACCACCATAACCATAACCATAATCACTTTCGCCCTGACCGGTGGTTGTGGAGGTGGTGATGGTGGTGGGAGACTCATCCGGCGGTATAAAACGCATAATCTTGCGTTTGTTGAGAACGACATCATTCATCTCAAGGAAGTGGAATATGGCAGCGCAGTGCAGTTTTAAAGTCTTGTGTGCTAGACCTTTATCCCTTATTCCTTCGATATAACCTATGATCATTGATTCTAGGACTCTGGGCTTGTGGTCTAATAGCACTTGAAGATCTGTAGTATGTGCGCCCTCTCTTAGGAACTGATTGAATACTAAACGATAGACTGTTTTGGTATGCTTGGATCTTAAGCCGTCAGTTACTAGATAGATCCTAAGTGGCTGCTGTTGCTGCTGATAGTTTCTGTTTTGAGCGTCATTTTGATTTTGAACCTCGAAATTATTAGCGCTAGTCTCAGACAATGTTATTTAACCTGAGTGAGTCTATTATTTATTATACGTATATCCGTGAATAAATAGAGGATTATTGAGTTTTATTGGTCTTTCCTTTCCTGAGATGGTGGAGTTTATATCTGTTGAATGTCGGTTACTACGAAGTGGTCCCAAGGGTGAAGGATCGATAGTAGCACTGATCGTGGACTTACTAGAATTTTCTTGGTGACTACCATTATGATCGTTGTTATTACTACTCATGTTTCTTATCAATAACGATGTATTATTCTTCAAGATTGATATTAGTTTTGTCTATCAAGACGGAGATTTTTGACAGGCCAAGACAAATAGGGTATAGATTTCTTGATGTCAATATGTCGCGTAAGCCAATACCAGAATTTTGCATTGAACTAGTTAACTCCAACAACGGTTGTTGTTTAGCTTTGGCCGCCTTTGACGGTCGCTGTAAATCTTACCGACTCATCAGCTTTTTCGTTAGAACCAGAAGTTATCGGGGATTTAATATCACTTATGCTCATAGTAATTCCACCACTATAATTAGGGTCTAACATAACCCTCATTAGAGCTCTTCCTGCGGTTAATGTTTGATCCATTTTGTTCCATAATTCATTCCCTTTATCGTCATAAATTGTCATGTCGAAGCTCTCTACAGGTACAATAGGCTCTAGCGACGATAAATTCGCAACTTCGCTGGTAATTGATCGCTCAAAATCCATGGTCAGATTGCTACTATCACCTTGTACTGTCTCCGGAGTAGTTTCCTGTGCACTCGCATTAAGGAACAATAATTCCATGTCAAATCCATCATTTGAAAGGATAGCTGGGGACTGGATGTCTAACGGAGAACTCCATCGAAGCTCTACCTTATAAGTTCCTTTGTCGGATATCTCCGTTAGAATAGGTAGCCTCGGAGAACTGGTCTGATTCTCGGTACTACTCTTAGAAATGTTCTCTTGTCCTGATTCTCCTGGACTGCTTGTCTGACTTATGGAACTTGATAACCTAATATTATTATCACCTAATGTTCTATCACCTGCAGTGTCATTCTGAGCTAATAAGGACGTTGCATCGCCAAATTGGTTGGCAGCCACCGCTATAATTACAACATAGCACATGATAAAAGAGAAACATTTTATTCCGTTATTAACCGCCAAAGATGAGTCTCTTACGGACACCTTTGAAGCATTATCAATGTTCGAGCCAATTTTTGACATCTTGAAATAATTTTAGCACAATAGAATATAACTATTTAATATCTTTGATCTCATTTACGCTTGTTGATGTGAAGTCTAACATCTCCTACATCCATTCTAAATTTGAACTTTTATAATCCGCTTTCAAAACGCCGATGTTGAACAAGATCGGACCGAGACTGAAATTCCTTGCCACACATATCGCATATCAATGATCTCATAGCTGTAGGAGTTACCTCTGGGTAATCTTTCCTTTCTTCTATACTGACGGCTTCTCTTATCTTTACGCTTTCCTTGGTATTTGTCTCACGTGTCCGAACATCCAGGTTTTCACGCGTGTCGTCACTAATCTGATGTTCTATCTTCTTCCCTGGGACGTTTTCCTCTATTGCCGTACTTATATGATCTAGGTCTTCGTACCGCATATAGCCATCTAAACTCTCGAATAGAGATATTATATCATTGTCATTGATATTAGTGGCTTTTTTCAAATAACTTAGGATTTCGCTCTTATAGGTAGGAAACTTTATTGGTTTTATACTCTCTAATGCGTTATTGAGAAATTTCTTATCCTTCGTCGCTCTTTCGACAGCATTATTTATAGTTAAAGAATCGGCTGTGGGCATATGTCTGGTTAATCCAATATCATTTTTGCCTGAATTCTCAAACTTCTGATATTTATTACCTTTATTATTGGTATCAGTGTCGATTGAATTCATAACGCCGCTAACTTATGGCGAATATCACATTTATCAATTTACACTTGAGCGAAACTAGCTGAATCAAATATCATCAGCCTAATGTGAAATCATACTTTGATAGTAAGACATGTATCACGTTCAAGATAGTACCTTACCTAATCATCCAACCCATGAATGAAATTTTAGACTTTATAGGTAGTGTTTCTATTCGGAGATTAAGATGATATCAGCGCGGAAATGATAATACCTTGTTCATGCAAGTTAATTAGAATGTCTTTATAGTATGTTAATATTGTATGAGTGAAGATATAGAATCGGCACAAAAAAATCAAAAAAAGGTAGGATCAGCAGAAGATAATCCAGAAACATCAGGTCCTGCAGAAAACCTTCGTGAAGAAGCAGCTGAAATGGTTGACGAAGAAAAGGATTCACAAGAACCAGCTTAGATCAGAATCATTGAATTACACTGACCGTACGGCTGCGGATAGTACACTTTGGCGAAGTGAACAAAGGATCAAATCAATCGTACACCTGAAAATCTAGAATTCATCGGAGATTATTTTGAAAGGGCCTGGGCCAACTGGCGCAGCAAAATCTCAGATAGAATTCAATTGAAGATGCCAACATCTATCGAGTGATTCCTAAAGCTCGGTCATTTTATGACAGTCTGAGCGTTACTTTCCAGAGTAACTGGCTTCGTATTTCCTTTACCCACAGCAAGAGCCAATATTGGAATGAGTTAAATGCAAATCATTATCGCTTATATGAAATTCAGCTTTTCTTCACAAGCATAGAATTTTAGAACGGTTCACTAAAAGGACCTCTCCACTTCTTTTGTACCCTTGATCTATTAAGATACTTTATAAAATTGTAAGTAACCCGCAAGTTGAAAGATTGAAACTCCAAAAATCATAAATCATTTTTAAGATTTTCTTGCTTAATCCTTCCTTCTGTTATTTCTTGAAGAAGGCGATGGTTGCTCCAAACTCGCCTTCAATGCTGCTATTAAATCTTGTGTTTGTTGAGGCTCCTTAGTTACTTGTCTAATCATGCGGACTTTGCCTTTGGCCTTTGCATTTATTAGCTTCTCAAGTTCATCTGTATACTCGTCATGGTAACGAGATATGTCGAAGTCTTTACTCGTTAAGTTTTCTACTAACAATTGGCCCAATGACCTTTCCTTTTCGTCAATTGGAGGAACCTTGGCCTCTGATATCTCTGTAATAGCCTCAAGCGGTTTTATTTCACTCAAATAATGAAGTGTGTGTAGGACAAGCCCTCTTTGGTAGGCTCTTATAGCAACCAAGCGCTCTTTTTCCCCCCTTAAAACTACTTTACCTATTGCAGCCTTTTTTGTATCATGCAAAACTTTCACTAGTAGAGAATAAGCTTTATCTTGAACGGGTGGTGCAGGATTAGCCTTTGCTTTCTTCCTGCCTCTCTTATCTGTGGAGTCAGGAGCGATGTAGTAGCTCTTTTCTACAAACAATGGGTCAAGTTCTTGTTCGTCGATAAATTCTTTGATGTTTATGGTCCTTGTACTTTCCACAGCAATTTTTTCTAAATCTTGTGTTTCAATTATTACATACTGATCCTTTGCGATCTCGTATCCCTTTTTTATTTCAGAATATTCAACTTCCCTTTCTTCGACCGGGCACCATTTCTTGTATCGTATCCTGTGTCCCTCTTTATCAAGTTGATTAAACGAAAAATCCTTTGAAGTATCGATCGTAGTATAAAGCCTGACAGGAACATTGACTAGTCCAAACGAGATGCTGCCTGTCCATATAGTGGAGACCAATAATATCAAACTAATTTGATCCTTAAATTTAATAAATTCAGCTGTACATTTCTAGGGTTCTTCCTTCAGATGGTAAAATTGTGGAAAACGATTAGTATATATTTTTTAATAACAAAATTACAGAAAATATTTACAATTTGCATAGAATCATGCATAAATAAAAGGGCTGAATTGGATTTCATTATCGTATATCAGGGTTGGCGGTTCACCTTAATTCGTCAGCCAGAGGTCATGCATTCGTAACAGTAATCGAATCAGACAGATATTATATCATCTACTGAAATAGCAGATTGGATTGCTGGTAATATAACATTATACGGGAACTTTACCGATACTGCGGCTCAAAATGTTACCTCGCTGGTAGAGGGCATACAAAAAGACTGATGAAAATATCACCTCGAACCAAGCCGGAACGACAAACGACACGTCAAACTAGTTAAATGCAGGATGCTTATTAGAAGGTAGAACAGAAGCGATGAATGAGTACTGAAGAAATCTCAGTAACGCGGCTACTTAACTGTGGTGTGTGAATAGAGTAACCAAAATATTTCACATTATAAAGCATTTCTGAACTTAAAAAAAGCATAAGTCAATTGATACCCAGAAAATACTTTTTTAGACTAACTTATTGCGATGGCCAGTCCTGATATGGTAGACCTCCTCTTATTATTCATTATGTCCCATTAAGTCCAAAATCATATACTCAGTTACTGGCATCATTGATAAGCGCTATTTCGTGGCTATAAAATAAGTTGTAATGATTAAATAGTATAAGTAGCAAGGACCAGCTGATCTCTACATGTATGAAGATGCTTATGTTTATGATTCAGTTGGGAAAAGGATTGGTAAGGTGTCAAGAGTTATTAATTCAGATTACATTATAGTAAGAAAAAAAGGGCTCATATCAGACGAAGAATTTCAGATACCCGTGAGTTGTGTCTCCCATTTCAATTCTTCAGAAGATCATCTTTCTATCACGCTAACTATAGATCAATCATCTCTAAAGCATGGGTTTGAGATTATCAGTGGTGGTAGTGGCGGCGCAATTCCGTCTACTCATGAGCCGGAGCTTATCCCAACTTCAAAGGAAACTATACGTTATACAGTAGACGAAACACAACATGGGAACAATCAATCTGATCTAAACGATAATACCTTTACGAATTCCTCCTCCTATATGAGTGATCGATTGCCTCAAGATTCGTCTTTTATATGTGAGATGTGTACGAAAAGACTTGATAATCAAGAAAAACTGAAAGCGCATAGGATGTCAGAGCATAATACTGCCATAGATGTGTGATTTACGTATCCCGAGGACAGAATTAATATTACGGGTGGCTTTGGTTGTCTAATTTGGATATTGTAGTAGTAATCTGCGACAGCCCACTAACCGTTCGACAACGACCATGGATTTGATCTCCTGATGAAATATTAAGAGGCATCTTCGCTGATTACCCTATCTTGCCGCAAACGTCCAAATATAATTTGTCTATTAGACTTAATCAAACCACTATTCCATTCTATTAATTAACCAAATTTAGATTTGGCAAGCTTTCCCTTTCTTCTTTGAAGATGATAAGATAACTAATATTGGTGATAACTCAAGCATTCTTAAACTATTATGCCTGGTAGACTCATCGACGGGAATGCCGTTTCCTCGAGTATAAGATCTAGGCTTACAAATCGCATCACCAAATTAAAGGAGAAAGGGATCTCACCATGCCTGGCTACTATCCTCGTAGGTAATGACCCTGCTTCTGCTATATACATACAAAACAAACAGAAGGCAGCCAAGCAGGTCGGACTAATCACTCAAGATCATCGGTTAAAAGATGACCTACAGCAGAATGAGTTGACAAGTCTGATCGATTCTTTGAACAATGACTCTAGTGTTCACGGTATTTTAGTGCAGCTACCCCTCCCAAAACATATCAATGAATTCGAAATAGTAAACAAAATCTCTCCAAGCAAAGACGTCGATGGACTAACCTCTATCAATTCAGGTTTATTACTGCATAACGAGGCGTCGCTCAAACCATGTACTCCATCTGGGATCGTAGAATTGTTGGACTTTTACAATATTGGTATTATGTCTCAGAATGTAATAATAGTAAACAGATCCATCCTTGTGGGAAAG
>WHTU01000103.1 GCA_009377575.1 Nitrososphaeraceae archaeon
CTGTCACTTGTTTGACCGACTCTTGAATTGCTGGTATAATCACTCTATCTGCGTAATCAAGCCCTAGCTGTCTATAAACTATTTGAGCATTATCAGGATCCAGGTGGTAATTTAGCGCTACTTGAGTACTGACGTCTTGCAAATCGTTGGATGCAGATACTGTATCTTCAACTATCTTTTTTGTTCTTACTTCCAACTGTAGTACATTGTCACGGACAGGGACTACAAAATGAATTCCTTCATTTAACGATCTGCTTTCATCAACAGCACCAAAATGCAGTAAGACTCCACGATTTCCAGCATCAACGATCTTTACACTACCGGTAACTACAATAGCAATGATTACTATAGCAATTATACCAGGAATTGCTATTCTAGCCATTCTTCCGATACCTGCACTCTCACCAACAACTGATTCTCTATATGGATCATAACCTGGTCTCTTACGCCTACTAAATGGATTTCGAGCCATTTTCTCTTTACCACCCTTTATAACTCATCAAAAGTTTTATCCCAATTATATATACGCCTTTTTCATATATAGCACTTTGGAAGTACGGTGTTTATAAATCTCTACTACTATCATATGCAGTGGTCTGAATGGCTAATAGTACTGAATTAAGGGAATGGAAAAAGTGCTTGTGCTATTCGCACAAGCGTATACAATTTGCCAGCAGAAGGATTTCCCCTTCGCCAATAATAGTTGGAGTGCATAATAAATAACTCTTCTGTTTGCGATGTACCACTTTGTTCCCGGATTGAATGTCCTGCAATCATTTGCAACCAAATTTTGGTTTACACTCCTTAACACAGGAAACAAGGAATATGAGTATAGGTTGATATTCGTTCAACGAATCAAATTGCATCCGGTTTTTTGTCGAGTACCCAATTACTTAATTGTGTAAATTGATTGTTAGTTTAGTAAGATTCACTAGCACTATCAAGGATTCGAATACGCGGATGCGACCTTGAGACTTCATTAACTATATTTATGACCATGATTCATTCTGGATGGATGATGATTATCTTTACTGGGAAAAGAGGGTTTGTGAATGGTTCATTTTATCTAGAAATATCTAGGTTAACATACTGTCCTGAAAGTGGCAAAATCATGCTTAGTTCATAGGGGCATGACAAACTATTACTCTATATGAGCGCCGTCTGTGTAATTTAATTGTAAATATAATATTAAAAGTTTGAGGAGCCAGAAAGTGATTGATTTTGAAGTATACCGAAATATTAGTTGAAAAATTATAAATACTATTTTCTAGTTGTATAAGATATTAATATATTGGAAATAGATATAGGAACGTCAAATCGACAATCCCCTGAAGCTCGCATTAGTGTCAGAAGGAAAACAACAACTATAACATTTCGTATAGAGAGTGATATAATTCAACGGCTAAAAAATAAAGCGGAACAAGACGAAATAACATTGAATACACTTGTCAATCACATTTTGAAAAGATATATCGAATGGGGTATGTATGCCGAAGATAGGATAGGCATAGTCTCGCTAGCCAGACCAGTAGCAGTAGAATTGTTCAATAAAATGGACAAGGAAGAAGTAGTTAGATTAGCCACAGAGGTAGGGAAAGGTGCGGCTATAGATTTGACTCTGTTCATGAAAGGCAACCTAAGTCCAAGTTCATTTATCGACTGGTTCTTGCCACGCATGAAGAATTCTTCTGCTTCAGTAGCTTCAAAAAGTAATAGCGATGGTGTCCAATCGTATGTCATAAAGCATGACATGGGAGAAAATTGGTCATTGTATCACAAGACGGTTGTAGAATCTATCTTCAATGAGATGCAGAAACCAATTCACATAGAAACCACTGAATCAACTCTTACTTTAGAGATTACATATTAAGGACGTAAACTTGAGCTCTAAGTGTACTATTACATTATTCTAACTTGTTAACTGGCTAGTTTTTGAGTGGTTATAATACTGAGCAAGTAGGCATCAAGTTTATTGTTGTTTCGAAGTAAGACTGTGCTCGACTGCTATTTTTCTTCCTTCCGCTGCATTATTATTAACTTCTTCAAGTTTGTTAGCTATCTTTGCTTATGTTATTAACATCAACCAAATCTTATCCTGATCTACTCAAGTTACAATGTAAATATCAAGGTCTGGCGGCCGGTCAGTTCTCTAGTCTTTCAGGCCGTCAACCTTGTATTATTTGTAATAGCCAATTCAGAATCAGATAGAATATCAGTCATATCATGTTATCCTTGTCAGCAGTGGAAGTCGAGAGATCAACAGAACTTACGGTAGGTAATACTAGAAGAAGAATAAGTACTATCTCATATTGTGGTTAGTGGCGTATTACAGAATATATTTACAAGGTGTTTTGCAATGCAATGCAAACAAATGCAATCTATATCCAACTAGCAAGTTTACATGAAATAAGTCCTTTACTGATTGGGAATAGACATGGGTAAATGGAAATGTCTGTGGTGTTTTAAGGTGTTGGAAGGTGAGTCCTTTATGGATCTAGTTATGGCACCCAAAGATGTCAGCGAACCACCTCATGCATGGAAAAATATAACCTTGGTCGAAGAAGAGACCGACCTAGCGAGTAAACTGCTGGCTTAGACTTCTATGTCGTCCAGGGTTACCGTGCCTGGATCTCCAGCATCTGCTCCCATTTTGACTCGTGAATTGTCATAGATAGGTTCTTGGTTATCCTGTCCGCTGCGGAATGGGCCCTATGCTCTCGGAATTGGTTCAAACGGCATGTCTGGGACAGAGATTGGACCTTAACTTTTTGTCGTTACCGAAACTAAGGCCACTGCGCAAAAAACTACTCGTTCATGCAAATATGCTCTTTGTACTCGTGATCACTCACCGTTTGTAATCTAACATTAGAACATACTTTTGTGATACAAAAGTCTGTAGTTTGTCATAAATAAAACAGATGCGCTTCAAGATTTACAGACTGAAGAGATCAGCAATCAATACGAACTGACATGATGAATTATGTGTGTATGGTGGGGGAACTTTCTGTATTTCTTCCTCCACCGTATGCATTGTTACTTTCGATCCCAATAATAAAAAAGAATATCAACGAATAAGATCTTTTTTATAATTTGTTGTGAAAGCAGCCGCCGCAGTACACAGAAGTACTGCAGATTCAGACAGGAACGAATTTGATGGGATATCATTAGGTGGGCGACCAATACTTAACGTATTCTGGCATAACCTTTCATGGTCATCCTACCTTTTTTTCTATGAAGAACGGTGACTATTTTTATAATTTGTTGTGCAAGCAGCGGCCGCAGTAACGAAGGCACCGCAAGATTCAGGCAGGAGCGCATCTGCGTTCAATGACATAAGGTAGGCGACCAAAACTTGCGCATTTTGACTTCATTTCTTGTGGTCGTCCTACGTAAACGTAGAAACCTTCTTGAAGGAATTATATGACTATGCCGCTGAGCGCTCTGCGAGATATATTCCTGTTGGTAAATCGGGTAAAATGTCTTCTAAGTAAAGAGTGGATACATTACAACTATGTAATTTATTATCAGACCAATTTATTGGAGCATCTCTCTTTTGCTCGTTCTTCAATGTCTCATAAAGAGCCCTTTATTGTTTTTATAAGAGAACAATTACATCCTTTCTAAATTTTCTGTGGGTTTCATAATATGTAGATTGCTCTCGAAAACACGTAAAAGAACTAACGTGTATTTGTGGGGGAACCATAGTAATCGACTTCAACTCGAATCTCAATCAATGATCATTAAGTTCAAGCAGAATAAAGTACGGAGGATTGATGAAAAGGACGGTGCCCGAACAGCAAGGAATTCTGAATTATATCGATGTTAAATCAGTTGATGAATATTCTGCCAAAGTTAAGCAATTGGGAGGAGTAGTTAAAGTTCCAAAAATGGCAATTCCTAATATGGGATATCTTGCTGTATGCTCCGACACAGAAAAGAACACGTTTGGGTTATGGCAAAATGATCCGTCAGCAAAATGAAAGTATGCTAATGTCCCACTATGATAATCAGATGTGGGAATTGCGCGTAAAGAACCAAATCAAGATATTAGGCCACCGGCTGCACAATCAAATCTACGTATTAAGCAAACTAGAAATTCAATCACTATTGCAGGAAATCGAAAATCAAATGCAGAATTAGAAAGATCTCTATATGGGACTATGACTTAAAATCGACGGTTGTCCTGACTTGTAGGTTATCTCTATTGCTTGGCCCATTTCATAAGGACAACTACGAATTTGTCTTGGAATATTATCAGAGGCTTCTACTATGCATACATCATTTTGTTTAATTTCTATTGTTACATCTTCGGTTATCCGGTAGAAAAAAGATTGACTATCTGAAAACCCGAAAGAGCGAAGACGATTAGAATGCCTCCTGCAATAAAGAATACCGCCAATAACTTTGGGGACATATTCATACTATTGTTTATACATATTAATTCCTGTCTATTATTAGAGACAAAAAGAAAAATATTGCTTGCGCTGACCAAAATCAATACAAATTATTGTTCAACTCTGTAGAATCGAATCGAAACGAATCACCAATCCCTGAATTAATATTCAATTTCATGCTCTACTATGTTTGCAGTTCTTGCCCAGTTATTTTTGTAGATGGTATTATGTTTTATAAAATCTGCTTGTGAAGAGAGAAGGAATCCGCAACTAGTAATTTACCGATCAGATTCTCTTCTCTAAACTTTCTGATGAAATCTCTTGTAAAATTAGTAAACCATATCCTTGGAACCTTAAACCTTTTGATAAATAAAGATCCCTTCACCATTACCCAGAATGGATAATATCCCATTAAAGTAAAGGACTAATATTACTATTATCATTTTGCTTTGTGTCATTGAGTTGTCTGTAATCCATGTTCCATAAAGTGTCTTCAACACCGAATGCCTTTTACAATACGAATATCAAAATCATTATTAACAGGTGTTGATGTGAATGATAGATCTACATCAAGAAATCAATATCCTTGGAAATGGAGACAGACTAATATGCGTTATTTATGGTATAGTATATTGCCTGTTAAGTTAGTTTAAATGCACCACTAATATTGGAGAGAAAATTAATTCGATTAGAGATTTAGTGATAAGTTGTGAAGGTAAGGACTAAATTCCTAGTGTCAGGGATGATTATCATTGTAGTTATTTTAAGTTCACAGATCAATTCGGATCTTCTTTCAAGTATGACCAGTTCTTTGACCAGCGGTACTGGGAGTGGAGGGGAATCAAATGTACTGCGAATGGGTTATTTTCCCAATCTAAATCATGCCCAGGTAATCATAGGATTAGCGAATGGGAACTTCCAAAAAGCGCTATCTGAAGACGACACTAAAAGTGGAGAAAAAAGAGAAGTTGTCCGAATAAAGGAATATGTGTTTAGCGCTGGTCCTTCAGTTATCGAGGCGCTCTTTGCAGGTCAAATTGACATTGCGTACGTTGGGCCCATTCCTGCTATAAATGGTTACTTGGTATCCAACGGTGAAAGGATAAGAATAATTTCAGGATCTGCAAGCGGAGGAGCTGTATTCGTAGTAAGAAATGACTCGGGAATAAACTCCATTAACGATTTAGGTGAAAAGAGATTTGCTTCTCCCCAATTAGGAAATACACAGGATGTAGCCTTGAGAAAATACCTTACCCAAAATGGGTACAAGACGGTTGAGAAAGGTGGTAATGTAACGGTCGTCCCAGTAAAACCTTCAGATATTGTTACCCTTATGCTCAAGAAAGAAATTGATGGTGCATGGGTTCCCGAACCATGGGGAGCAAGACTGGTTGCAGAGGCCGATGGAAGGATATTCTTGGATGAACGCGACTTATGGCTTCCAGATGGCAAATTCGTAACCACAAACATCATCGTTAGATCTGAGTATCTAAAGAATAATCCTGAAATAGTAAAGAAACTCATTAGTGCGCACATTGATGGGACAATACGGATAAATAATTCTCTTAAGAATTGGCAGAGCAATGCCAGTGTAGTATCAGGGAACGAAAATAACCAAACGAGTGGTGACCGCAACGAAGATGACGACGGCGGCGTCGAGGTACTCATCTACGCATTTAATGATGGTCTGAAAAGAATAGCTGGGTATACTATCCCTGAAAATGAATTGAGAGACGCTTTGAAAAGGCTTAAATTTACATATGATCCGATTAGGAGATCGCTTTTTAGCATGGCAGAGGATGCTTATGATTTAGGTTTGATAGGAAGAGGAGGAAATAAACCAGATCTGACGAATATCTATGATCTAGGATTATTGAAGCAAGTACTCAAAGAGAAGAACCTCTCGACTGAAAATCTGTAACGAACAATATTGAGATACAAGTCGAGTTCGAAACCACTTCTTATGATAGTTGAGAAAAAGGATACTATCTAGCTAGCTAAACTCACAATCTTAGTGAGGTTCGAGTAACCGATTGTTTTTCTGTCCCCAAGATTTCGGATTCTGTAATAATGTGCATTGATAAGAATTGCTATTATTACAATTAAAATAATTATGATTCCAGTGAATATTGCTTTATCCTTTAGCGTTATACTATCCTTTGTCTGAGGCTTATAATCCATTTCTGGTTTGTCCCTTTCGTCCACGATAATGAATATATATGTGTGAACCAATTTGATTTAAAACCTTTTACCATAAAAGTTTCTGCATTAACTTTGAGGAATTAAGTTGGAGTGGGATTAGCTGATGCGTAGGTCACATTTGTTACTCATGTAGTGATCTAACTCTTCTAGGAGCTATAATATATAAAATAATAACATAGTTATCCTACTCTTTTCATCTTGGAGCCGCATTTAGGACAAGCAAGTTGATTATGTTTTGTACCGCAACTCATACAGTAATAACGCATCGAGCTACCAGGACCACCAAACATAGAACTGCCTGGCATGCCCCTCCCTTTAATCATCCTTCGTCTGACATAGAAACCTAGCAGAATTACTACACCAATAATTATAGGCAGAGAATAAGGAAACGGAACCATAAAGGATATCGCCAGGCTTATCGCTACATAGATTCCTATCCACATTAACTGCTGAGAGAAAAAATCTCTATTCCCTCTACTCAATTCTATTATATCATTGTACGACTTACTACTTAATCGTGTCGCAGGAATATAATTAATATTAGTAAGAAGAGGTAGGTAGTGCGACACAGACGTAATGATTGGCCGTCACTTCTTACCTGTTGGTCTACTAGTATTGATAATAATACAAGTACTAACATAAAAATTTTAATCTTAATCTAAAAGGATAGATGTACTACTTGGCCGAAGCATGATAACATGATCGATTATCTTGTAACATATTGTCGACAGTGAGATCTAAGTTTGATTGATTTAAAGACCTCTACTGTCTTCTGCACAATAGAATTATAAAAAAGATCCATTTACTTTATGCGGAAAAAGATTACACATTGAGTACTTTACCATTTGGCGATTATTCTATCTATCTCTTTCAAAAGTCATGACAGGCCCGGAAAAAGTGTATTGTCCCTCTTTCATGACTAGTGGTAGTAACCCGCTGCGTCCTGTATGAAAATGATCAGAAAATTCCTGCATTGCAAAGTACACGTTCACTTTATTAGTGTTTGTTGCGAAATATGATCAAAGGTGTAACACATCATGAATGGGATTCCTAATGATAATAGGCGTTTACTGTTGTATACTCTAAAGTGGATGAGCTTATACATAGCTATAGGGTTCATCGCAGCCTTGCTACTGCCGTTCCCGGCAT
>WHTU01000104.1 GCA_009377575.1 Nitrososphaeraceae archaeon
ACGTCTAAATTTCTATTTTCTAGAAATTGTCTAGCGACCAAAATCTTAATGATAAGATATGCTAAGTAGACGTCATGGCTGAAACATCAATCGGAAATGGATGCAATAATAGTCAATCTGAGAATAATAAAAACCATGCAACTGAAATCATGTTATTTCTAGGAGCAGGCGCATCATTACCAGCGGGGATAACTGGCGTTGAGGGAATGGTTAATAAATTGATTAAAGACTTGCAAAAAATATCTTATGGTGAATATTTGAAAATCGTTACTGAGGTAACAGAGTTCCTTAGAAATTGGGTCAAAGGAAAAGAGGACAAGAAAGTGGATATAGAATTGCTGCTGGAAACTATAGAAAAAATGGAGAATATAAATAATGATGTTATTTCCTTGTTATTTGAGAAAAAAGCTACCTTTCTTAACAGGTTCGAAAATGTTATTGCAAAGAATGGTCAAGGTATTCTTCTATCTACTATGGCGTAGGTGTGCTTATTGTCGATCCTAGCGTATCCTCGGCTGCAGATGCATCATCTTCTACGTATGTATTTAATACTTAAAATGGCAAAGTAGCCATAGATGTTACCTTTGAAGAGAGTTTGAAGAAGAATGACATGACAAGGTCTGAATAAGCTACTGGATAGATATGACGCGCCAAAAGTAAGATGAGGATTTTATGTGATTCGCTGTTTTTCTATTGGTTTGTAGGGGGTCCGCCTTGTCCACGGATTTCTCCATCGGGATTTTGTTCTGTATGAATATTGACATACAGTGTACCGTTGGCCCCAGCAGCTGCTAGATCAGATATTTGCATCCCAGCCATAGGTCCTTCGAGTTTATCAGCTGTAATCGTGCCATTTTCTGACACGCCATTCATAGGAGAATCATAGTTGAACAGTGTAACAACTACAGGTCCGTTTTCACCTTGTTTGCCAAGATGTACATGTCCTGCTGTAACACCTTCTATGTTAGTAGCATTTACACTATACGCTATAGAATCTGCTCCCATTGGTGTGATTTCAGCCACGCCCGTCGCTTCAGTCTGAACCGGAGGTACTTCTTCACTACCTGATAGGTCTATCACAAATGTTGGTGCACCTTGTGCGAGTACCAAATTCGTCAAACTGTACGTTGTAGCTGTTGTCGTAAGGGTTGCAAGCATTACAGCCGCTGTAACACTAATCATTACTCCTCTCGATTCTATGGTCATCACACAATATGACGCTATATATTATTTAAAGATATTACGTTACGATTGGGAAGACCATATTGATACTAGCACATTCAACCACAGAATAATCCGGCCTAGAAAGAACGGCGTAGAGTTCCCACTCTCTGACTATCAGTAACTGCTCTATCAGACACTACTGCAGCACAAACACATCTTGATAACGAAGGCTGCGGGTCTAAGCATTACAGAGTTTATGCTGTAGTATCTGGCCTGGCTATGCCTTAGAGATAATTCGCTACCTGAAGTAATACAGAGTTGTCGATAGGCGTTCTGTTAAATAAAAAATAAAGTATCGCGTTTATGTCGTTTTAATATTCTATCTGCAGTTCTGGCAATATCTCTATTCTATTCTATCCTATCTTATCTATCGGCTTTGTTCTTCAGTTTCGTGCTTTTCATCTCCGTGTCGATAAAAACAGACTAAACACCATCGTTCATCAATAAACTTCCCCTGTTCATCGTCGGTAACCTTGACATTTACGAATCTTGGTGTAGGCATGTTACAAGCGTCGCATTTTATTGTTCCCTGCGAAAACCCTATCATTCCTATTATTACTGAATACCAACTTTAACCTCGACCAAAGGATAAATGTTTGTATATGTGTTTGATGGCTATCGCTTTTCGCTAAACCATTCCTAATGGCTCAGCGCGATCGATATGTCATAAAGACATCCTCGAGATAGTCTATGACAATCCGCCTCTTTATCGCAATCAGGTGAATCAAACAAGGATTGGCTATGAGGCTGGTCTGATCCACCCGCAAGCTGTCAAATATCTAAGAGCGCTAGTAAACCGAGGACTACTCGTTTTGACGGATTTCAAACCCTTTTCACATTACGAAATCACCGAGAAAGGGAAAATGGCGATGTCTTCAATTATTTGGCGAGTCAGAAGATGATTTAAGTCCTCTCAGGCATTGAATGAGAAGAGGCTGTATCGTTTACTGCTTACTAATGATACCTACCGACATGTCCATCATATGTGTTCGTACTATCTCTACAGTTGTGTTATTAGTCTGTCAGTAGACGCCAACCGTGGTATTCTACTATTGCTTCCTGGTTGCTATTCTTGTCGTTGTCACTTTGCTTAATGAAGTCTGTAAAGTTCGTGCTATCCATTATACAGTTACGGTAAATGCAAATCCACCTCATTATAATCATCACGCTCTGGAAAAATATTACAGACTTCAGTTATATAAGACTCTTCCATTATAGTTCTCCAATAATGTTTCGCTGACGATATAAAGGATATCAGTACTTATACTATTATTCACTTCATATGCCGTCTACATACATAACCTACAGGCCAAGGTATGAGATTGCCTACGATTATCCGTATAGTCAACGATAATTCAATCATTAAAAGTAGACATAAAACAGGCAATGGATATGCTGCCGGCCTGACACATTGGCTGACAGTCAAATACCTCAAAGGCCTAATCGACGAAGTATTACTGCGTATTTCGCAAGATGCTAGACCCTATCGACATTACGAAATAACGCCTAAAGGTCACTCATTAACGAAGAAGGATAGTATTGTTTACTGTTCATTAATGACTGACCTACTGACATTTATCCTTCTTGTTGTTGGTCATTAATACTACTCCTTCCCTCCCTCTTTCCTCCTTTGCCATAACTGGAACATTGCCTCAGAGATTCTACTCTTAGTTAATTGTGAATGTCGTTTGCCTTTGCTATTGACCTAATTCTTAGAATAGAATTGCTTCAGTCCTTTCGATATTTTCGAGCACCATTCTGAAGATAAATGTTTACCTTGGTTTAGTTTTGGGTGAGGTTGAGTTTGATATCGTAATATTTGTGCCTTCGACATTCGTTTTCTTGTTTCTTCAGAAATAGGAGGACGAGACTTTACTGCTTCTGATATCTTTCTACGTGTAACTTCTGAAGCTGGACTCGCATAGAACTTTCTAACTCCTTCTATAGCCTTTCTCTTGTGCTGCTCAGACTGAACGTATCCTTTCTTAGGCATCTTCTTGTTGTTCCTGCTTCTTAGCTGTGAGAGCTCCTTTTAGAATAGCTTCTGAAAAACTTGTATTCCGAAAGTCTAAGTGCTGTACTCGCTTATCTTCAAAGGATCTATTCTCTAAATCTTCTTCTACCATTTCATTATGGTCGATACCTTCAGCAAAGGGTACTTCTGGATCATCTGCGTCTGCTATTGGGTAGTATTGTAATCCAGACCAAGGTGTTACTCTAAATTTATTAATATCCTTAAGTGGTGCGTCTTGGATTTTATTATCATAGTATTCTATGCAATTATCGCACCTCCAAATTGTGTCTGTCTTGTCTAGATAGCTAAGCCTGCTCTTTCATAACGCACAAAAGTATTCTCTTTGTTCTGGTGGGTCCTCTAACTCTTCCATACTGAAAATTTGTGTCTTTGGTGTATGTGTTTCTCTTCGTAGATACATTATATCATCTTGAGTGAAACCAGGTCTAGTTCCTTCTCTTACTTCTAAATCATTACGTCTTCTGAACTTCATTGCTTAGTGTATAAAGGTGAGAGCGTATATGTGGTATTGACCCTATATTCTATTGTCTTAATCACTTCCTTTATTACGACCTTTATTAGTTAAACTGATTTTCTGTTTTGTTATTGCTGAATGTTTCATACCAGTATGTTCTAGAGACATATGTTTACCTCTTGATAGTGCTTGTAAGTTATACCATACACTGTTTGATCTATTTCCATCTTTATGATGTATGTGAATCCAAGGTAATAGACAACAGTTATGAGTTTCTTCGTATACTAACTTATGTTCAAATACATAACCTTCAGAACTGGTATATGGATGATCTGGCTTATGAAGTTGGATATATCCTCTACCTGTATGCCTTCTTCCACCTTTCCAGAGATGAGAGTTTTTACCACTAACCCCATGTATTCCTATAAATGATCTTTTTACTCCATCTTTATCTCTCAGTCTTCTAATTTGGTTGCAGCCACAAGCACATATTCTATCTGTACAGCGTAGAAAAGGATTAGTTTATGCGACAGATCTAATCTATGAAGCGTTTGATGCTGATGCTGTGCGAATAACATTTACTAGGCAAACAAAAAGTAATACCAATGTCAAAATTTCTGACTCCGGAAGACTTGCTCAATTCACAAGTGGAAGAATTCAACAAAGGAAACATTAGCTTCCTCATGACGCTGTATGAAAAGAATGCATGTTTTGCTTCTCAGCCGGGGCAAGTTATTAGTGATCTAGAGAGCATACGCAAAAACCTACAAGGTTTCATTAACATGGGAGCTAGATTAGAAGCCAAAGTTAAAAGAGTAATTCATGCAAACGACCTCGCACTTCTAATCACAGAATGGTCGATTACTGGAACTGAACCCGCTGATGGTACACCAATTAATTCTGTTGGTAGAGGTACTGTAGTTCTACGTCGACAATCAGATGGGACATGGCTTATAGTTATAGAAAATCCTTGGGGCACAGACTAATAGAACAGCCAATTTGAATCCTTGGTATTAGCCTTCCATGGCCCCTAACATTCAGATAAAGCCTTTTACAAGCACTCCTACTCCAGTAAAGAAAATCACTACAAAAATGACTAGAGGTACAGCCTGATCTGGATCTATTCCACTTATTCCAAATTCCCCTGCTTGATTGTATATCGGAGCAAAATAAGCACCGAATATTAATGATATTATAATTAATACAATACCTGCTATAACTAAGCCCTTACTCTTCATTGCCTTCAGCAGTATTTGCAGCATCAATTATTTATTTAGCTCTTACTTACCCCTGCAGTTAACCTCCGGGTTTCGTGTAACCAAATACACAGATAGGTAGGCAGGCGCGTGGTGAGGACTCATAGACACCATTACCCACCTACCATAGCTTGTGCCCGTATAAGGGCATGTATCGGTTAACAAGACTAGTTTGAATATTTTTATGGGCGGGAACAGATTAGTCACCATTATTGTTACATGTCAACCTTAATGGATAAGTTGAAAGTTGAAGAAGATAGATTAGATCTGGATGCTGGCCTGGAAATACGCTGATTACACAAATACTACGCCTACCACACATTTTTTCATTAATTTTCTTTCGGATCTTGTATTGATAGCATATCTATAATCGTATTTGATGAAATAATGTTGTTTACTTTTGAAACTATTTCATTAACGATATCTGTAGCACTCTGACCTTTCTTCAGTAGTCTTAATCCTTGACCTGCAAGAAGAGGATTGTCTTCGAGTGATTTAATAACAGTATTATATATCTCTTCTCATCAGATAAATCTTACTATTTACCAAGCTGAATAGCGTTACTATCTTAAATATTATACACCTCCTGTCATTCGGCAAATTATGGAATGAGTATGAAGTTTATTGGTAGAATATCAAAAATTATCAATAGTATCCTAATGCATAAATTTATCTACTTGTAATGCGTATCTAGAATAACCGATTAGCCGAAAAAGTAGGCTGATACATCATTTTGGCCACACATAGAAGTAAAGGCTTGTATGTGCTTCGGAAATGATGTATGCTGGTCTATGTAATAGGTTAACCATCCCCTAGACAAGGATGGGGAGTATAAGCATAGGATAGTATGGGCAAACCACAGGGTTATAGTATAGCCTATCAAAATAGTCTTGCAGGGAAAGCCACATGCCTTCGAAAGCTAATCGGTTTTGCTTTTTACCAATCTCTAGTTGTACATTAGTAATGCCAATAGCTGAAATTCAAAAGTATATTTTAGCAATATCTTCGTGTATTAAGAGAATGGTACATGAAACGGACAATCTGTCCTTATGAAGATGTGTACTAAAAATGCATATATTTTATAAAATTAAGTCTACGAGGGTAGCAGGCTAGAAAAAGAAAGACTGGACTCGTGACATCTGATGTACCTCATGTTCATGGCATTTAAGTAGGTAGCACGTTACTCATGACAAGGCTATCTAAAAAATAAATACGGGATTCGATGTGCTTAGGCAGTCACAGTCAATTGTCTTTCTTCCAATTTTTCTGTTTCAATATTTTTCTTCTGCTTTATTGGCTTCATTAGATCCTTTTCTAGTTCTGGAAATTCATAGTCGAAACACATTATTATTATAATGCTTTTTATTGCTTAAAAAGACTTCCTGTTTGTCATTACATGATAGCTTTGCTTTTTATATCCTCGGTCATTATAGTCTATGCGGATAACTGCAAACATTGGGGCTGTATTCTGAAGAATAATACATGTAGTGGTTGAGGCGCAGTTATGTGCAGATTTTGCTTGAAAGAGCCAACAAATTGTGCGTGTGATAATAGAGACAATTGTTGTAAATCGACTGCTTAATTTAGATGACATTTCTATGTAAACGTGTTAATATTTGTCCTGTACTAATGATGGAATGCAGTTTGAAGTGATGTTTGATTGCTTCATATTAAGTGGTCTTTAGCTATTCTGGGCTATTCACATAATCTCTGGCTTCTTGTCTAATGTTTGAAACAAGAATAATCTATTTGAATTTCGGTTAGGACCATTCAGTTTCTTCACCCTTCGATTGATGTAGGGTATAAATTGCATAGCGCGCAAGAATTGTACATGAGTATCAGAGAAGAAGATAGATTTTTTGATAATTTAATTTCTGACCTGAGTAAACAAGAAGGATGGCCTTTGGTTGTAGAAAAATCAAAAGACGTGATTAAAAAAAGTCCACAAACTGAAAGTGTAATCAGAAATCATACGTCTGAGTGGCTAGTAAGTAAACATGGTGTTGCAAAAGTATATGCTGCTTACACAGTATATGTGACTCAAATCAAAGCAGATCAAACTCAAAATTTAGCATACGACAACTGATATGCTATATGACTGATTAATTTTAGCAATATATACTTGTTACAGGAACTGCCCTAGGCATTATGAACTCACTGCACTAAACCTAGGATTGGGTTGCATTTGATCATAACTGTCCATTTGGGCTCTTAAAAAGTACCTGCTTATGAATCTTCGTTTTTCCTAGCTGGAAATAATAATCGAGTCGGTCATATCTGGAATACTTGCGTACTATTACATTCATATAAATGATGATTTGTATAATTTAATTCAATAATACAAGATTTAGATTTTATCCGCTCTGTTCCTATAGATAGATATATATGGATACCCCTATCTAAAATGTGATAAATTCATTTTCTCTTCTGGTTTCATTTCTCTTTGTCTTCTTACGTTTTTAACAGCATCTTCAAAATGTCGGATAGATATACGTGCTTCTGACGTATGTTTTAATGCGTCTTCGGGAGATGGATATTTTTGAATATAATCATGTAAAGCTAAAGATGCGGCAGTATTTGCAACCGAGGATACATCCGCTCCGCTA
>WHTU01000105.1 GCA_009377575.1 Nitrososphaeraceae archaeon
TGATAGGGATAGAGCTAAAGAATGTAATCATATCCCAGGAGATCAATACAATGCATCTTGGATTTATGGTTGTGAAGGTGCGGGATATATAGAAGAATGTAATGACATCAAAAAAGAAAACAATGATGATACCAACCATGAATCATTAAGAGAAGAGAATGGGAGAGATTGCTATGACGATGGCTATGAAGATGGTCAAAACAATCCATTTGATCATGATAGAAATAACGCATGCTATGATTACAGCAGATCATACTTTAATGGATTCTTAGCAGGTTGTGAATCAGCCGGAAATACAAAAGAAACTTGTGAGAGATTCACAGATGTCTAATGTCATTTTTGTTTTGTTTGCTGCAACGATACTACCTGAAGTACCATACAAGTATATGCAAGTGTTTGAACCGTGACAAAAACCTAACATGAATATGTCTCAGACTAGTGAATTTACGTTGATATGTCCTTGTCTCTATATTCGGGGACAATAGAATAGAAGTTTCTTTAGGTCGATAGGTAACTAAGGCATATATTTTCCCCAGTAAAAATATCTACAGAAATGTACAGTAAGATAACAACATTCGTGTTAGTGGCGGCAATCGCGGCAGTCCTAATTACCTCGGCAACCCTTGCAATGACGGATGACGCAGATGCCAAGAAAAAGAAGAAGAGGGGCGGAAACAGTCAGAGTTCCTCACAAAGTAATAATTGCGCATTTGTCAAGTGTCAGAATGCCGGTTCTCAGATTCAGGGTGACGGAAACTCCGTATCAATTTCTCAAAGTCAATAGAACTCTTATTTTTTTTCAATTTTTCAAATATAGTAAATATTTCTCAGATGTTGCGCATTGATTTTTTGCGCCCCGAAGACCTCTACTTGAAAGATATCCCTGTGAATCTATTGTGTCATTCATTTAACGAAGAAACCTAATGTAATAGGCAGGTCGAGAAAAAGGCAGGCGACCATGGTAGATAGATGCCGATAGTGTCGGCATCTTAACTTAGGCAAGACTTTAAAGTGTATTAAAGAATTTACGATACATCAAGAGATGAAATTACAGGCATGGTAACATTTTGAGGCTATAGAGTTCCGAGAAAGCATAATCAGCATTGTTATTCGATCAGTAGTTGAGGCACACTGTACCGCTGTCTCATTTCTTATTCTACCCTGATATGATAAATCACATCTGAAGCAAAATTTTGTGTCCCTTCGACAGTCACTCCTACTAGAGATCCTGTTGATCTTATTTCATGTTCTCCCCTAGACAATGGTTTCAACATAACAAAATAACCATCAGATACACCCTGAACCTCCTGCGCCGGAACTCCTTGGACGTTGTTTTCAGGGCGTGTTAGGTTAAACAGAGGTGAGTGAACTCTATAATTTTTGATATCTGAAACGTCAACTCCGTCTACTGTTACCCTGACCAAGTTAACCTTGCCTTGATCATCCTTAGCACACTTTCTCATCTCTTCTTCAGTTTTTATGCCAGGTTGATGGACTGGTGAGTACAACATCTCAATCGGACTAATTAGTATGCTTTTTCCGAATGGTACAGTACAGCTCCGTTCTTCCTTTAGACCATCGTCTCGTGCCGTTCGTTCCTTTAGTGATTTAATTTTCAGAGTCGTATGTTGATATCCTTTAGGTGGTCCAGTTCTTAGCGCCGCAGCTATCACAGACTTCGACTAACTGTAGGTGAACATATTGTTTATTACCACAACTGGCACAGGTTAACAGCTGCTGGTTCAATGCACCTCACTAAAGAAATTGAATCATCATCTATCTATTATATCGTTTGAAATTCTAATGTTTGAAATACGCTTCATGTTCTTATCTTTTGTATTTCTTTTACGAAAAACATTCTTATCTCATCTATAACGAGCTGGAGAGAACACTCCACAGAAAAGAGAACTCAGTTGTAGAAACCACGTAGATATACTATCTAATGCTGATCCACTGTACCGTACTGGGGTCGAAGTTTGGAAGAGAATAGTACGACAATCATACGATATATACTTCGATGGTGTTCCTGACAATTCTCCGCTTCTCACCTATAGAAACGGAATGCCATAGAATGCAGTAACGAATTGGATGACGAGAAGTAATCTGATTCATTTTCGTCCGTAGGTTAGATGCTGGTTCCCTCCTCAGCTAGAGATGATCATCAACCTTCACCAGAGATCCAGAGTCTGCAATATTTAGTAGGTTAAAGTATATAGCGGCAGATAACAGTAAAACGTCAGAATATCAGAATATAGTAGGTTTACTTTCAAGCAATGTTGTATTAAGACGAAAAATCCAATCGTTATTGGTTACCCACCGTCCTCATCAAGGTTAATTTGATGAATAGTTAAGCATTATGTCAGTATTATGAAATGGTCGATGGCTTTTAACTGCGATTATAGCAGCAATTTCTGTTGCGATTTCCTTTATTCTCTTTCAGTTAGGATTTTACTTATTCTTTTTACCAATCGTATTTTTTATTCCATTTGCAAGATTTTTCAGAAGCAGACAGCATTCACACATATGTCCAACCTGTGGATTAGCTTCATCAGGAAATTATTGTCCTCGATGTGGTACAAGACTTTAAGGCCACCGTGTACTACCTAATATGTGATCCTGAATCAACATATTCTTACGACTTTTCCTTAAGAACTAAAAATTCTTTCCTTACATTTTCCCACTTATTAGTAAAGTCGAATTTAGAGTCCCAGATGCCTTTTGCCCCTAATGCATCTAGAAATGTAACTACTCCAATCCTTTTGTTATTGTCCACCTTTTTGGAGATTGTATAACTATATTAGTAAATGCACTAGACGATTTTATTGAGGAGAGAGATTGGGAGGCATATAGTTTGATATAGAGGAACCTTGATGGTGAATTAGAAGCCATCGATTTTCGTATCTTTCAAATATGTTAGTTGCTATAACACCTATCTTAGCCTGTTGTCCATTAACTAAAGATTTGATATTTTCCTGACACACAACTACTCCTATATCACCATTATCAAATATTCTTACCTTCGTGTTCGTAGTATTGAATTTGATCACCTCAGTATTCCGAAAAATTGTAACCCAACTTTCCCGTATTGCTAATCATCCAACTAATAAATCCCATCCAGGATGAACGCAAATAATACTTTCATCATGTTTCCACAAGTTATCCATCATATCTATCGATAGGCCCTCAAAAGCATGGTAGAATTTACCATTACTCTTTAGGATTTCAGTCAAACTAATTTCATTTCCCATCGTCTGTTCGTAGGTGTCCTAATTCAAATGATGTAAAAAGTATTACTGCAATATATCGATACAGCAGCTGCATCATTTTGAGCACGATATGCAATATGCCTATTTACATATATATCAGACTATATTCTCACTTCTATATCGGTGTCATCTTTTGATGTAAATATTATTTCTTGAAACCCCGTTTCCTTTCAATTTGACTTTTATTTTCTGAAACAACGTTATATATTAAATCGTTTAGACTAAATCTCTTCTTACTCACAACCTCACTTCTAACATTGCCAGTTGCACCTGTTAATAGAATTGTTAAACGATTATATTTCTAGCAATACCATCTATGTCATGAAATGACTAGAAGAACTGAAAGACATCAACAGCAAGCTGGTTTAGATCCGGTATCCGAAATGATTTCGAATATTCTTGGGCCAGTGAACAGTGGGACTATTACAATAGATATTGATAAACAACCCTTATTGAGGCTTATAATAAACCAAGGGGATACACAAAAAATAAATTTAGAGTTTGGACAGAAATTCACGGAGTTGCTTTTTGAGGCGGGTGCTGAGATGATTTCTGGCAAGTTAAAGAACCTTTCATAAATGGGGTAGTAATCGATGATCCTTATCAGGAAGATTCTGTGATGTAATAACACTATTGAAGGACAAGAATAACAAAAACATGAATCACTAATTGAATAGCGGAAAAACCTGTTATAATTTAACTAATTATCGATGAAAATTGAACAGGGGATGGTAAGGTCAGATCTTCGTGGGGTGTTAATTCTGAAGAACAGAATATGGCATATCCGTGCGACCGCTTCATTGAATAATTAGATGCTATATATTATAGAAGAGTAACGATTAATGCGAGTCCTTAGATAATTTTTAGATGGCTCTGTCAACTAAGAGTTGCTCCATACAGCCATGACTTAACAGACAATTTTGGAAGGAGGAGCCCTAAATCACTGACACCTGGAATGGATAACCTTGTAATAGAGCAGCTTCAGGACCAGCGGGAGTAATTCGAATTGCATCAAAATCTAGATCCAATTGTAGGCCAGGTACATAATTCTTTGTTGTTTCCATGTCTTTTGGCACTTTACCGTAAATATGTCTGACTGTTGTGGAAAGTGTAGTAGGCATCAATACTTCCTCCTTAACTGGACGCTGTTCTTCATATGTAGTTCCACCAACACTTCTAATGTATCCGGACCTCGGCCATGTGTTCTATCCTTCGTCTCAATGGTTGACTGCTTTTGGACCAATGGAACAAACGGTTCTGGAAGATCTTTTTAGCTGGCTTCCAGATCCAGTCAGAGATTATAAGAAATTAACCATTTTATCTTCACAAATACCCTAGGTTGTTAGCAGCTTCCCCATCTAAACCTCTAACGCGAATAAATCGATAGCCAGATTAATGCCAAAACTGCAGAGATATCCGGAACGAATCAAACGTTATAAATTTGTGTAAAGCGAACGGAGACATGAAAAGGAATAGGAATTTCAAAGAATTTTTTAAATCGTGCAATATACTTCTCTCAGGTCTGGTCGGCGTTAATAGCAAAGGCGAATAAATCATAGGGTTCCGATGCGTTCCCTACGTCTAAATGTAACATGTTCAACTTGTTTTCTCCTCTTTTTCCTGGTCAGAGAATCCCATTTGAGAACTAATATTACTGTGGGCCCAAGGGGGTTTGGCAAGACTTTAAAGTGTATTAAAAGGTTCTCGAGGTTCCAAAAAAATATAGATATCAGTAAATACTAACGTTGTTGGAATGAGAATTTCATCACAAATGGAAAAAGCGATCAATGATCAAATTGCTTATGAAGCATCAGCTATCAATGCATATGTTGCGACGGGATCATGGTGTGAAAGAACTGGATACGACGGTAGTGCAGCATTCTTTTTCGAACAAGCAGTTGAGGAAAATACACACATGTTAAAGTTCGTTCATTATCTTAATAATGCTGAGGCCGAAGCTATAATTCCAGCAATGGAAAAACCTCAAGGTAAATTTGATTCACTAGAATCTACTTTTCAAGCCGCTTTAAAGAGTGAGCAGACTGTTACAAAGCTCATCAACAATTTAGTAGAAATTGCTGACAAAGAAAAAGACCGTGCTACATACTTATTCTTACAATGGTTTGTAAGCGAACAAGTAGAGGAAGAGATCCTATTTCAATCAATTCTTCAAAAGTTTGAGATATTTGGAAGAGAGAAATTGGCGGTATATCAAATTGATCAATCCCTGGCATCAATTAGGTCTCAGGTTATGGCTAAGAAGCAGATCTCTCGTTGATCTTACTTTTTATTTGAAATATTTCGATTAGGCTAATGGATGGTTAATAATTAATTTAGAATATGTATATCCACATACTAAACTATGGTAACGTGCATAACTAGAAGTTAAATATATTAGAACCAAATTTATGAGGCTCATTATGCATATAATAGTGGAGATCAAAAGTCTTATGAGTAAGAGACTGGATCTGTGCAGGCTCATATTAGTTTCAATTGTTATTATTTTTGCAGCACATCAATTAATATAGGTTTTCCCATATGCAACCGGGGTTATTGATGCCATCACGACCATAGTTATCAGAACTATGAACACTGGAAGTAGTGTACGAGTTCTTTCATCCAACATTAAGTTCGTAGACCTGAACAGGAGTAAATTCATTATGACAGTCTTCAATGATCGACGAGGAAATCTGATCAATATGGCTTGAACCCCATTATCTGATGTCGGCATGGTATGTTACTACAGGTCATAACGACTTTGCGTTCTATGCATAGTCTCAAGTTTTGAGACAGCAATAGGTAAAGCTGACATAGCCTATGAGGATCATAGAAGGCATCTTTTTTCTTCCAAAGGTAACAAGATGGTCTGTTCTTGCAAGCGCGGCTGAAAATATAGGGATTAAGATTGGTCGGGTATGTAGAATTACCGAAAGAGAAAATCCTTATCTGGATTTTGGTTATTAGACCCTAGTGGCTATAAAGATTGAGGTATTTGAACCTGTAATGGGTAACAATCCTCTGTACGAAGTATTCTTTACATTTGCATACAACTTCTGATCAGTCATCATTGTCATCATTATGGTTGGTATTCCTTGTTGTAACTTCTAACTAGGCGCATGCTAATCTAATCCTCCAAGTTTATTCTTCATTAGGCATAAAATCATTCTCGTCAATCTCTATTTTTCCGCATTCCTTCAAAGGATTACGGTTGTCAACCTTTCGTTTACAAGTCTCCTCTGCGAGTTTCAGAGCTCTCTTAAGTGCATCGTCTTTCAGCATTCCCCAAGTTCCACTCCCTTCTTTTGAATATCTGGCTAGTATTATCTTCTTCCCTTCGGCCCAGACGTCCACCGTAATGGTTCCTGAATCATTCTCAGTCATTTTTTATCCTGTTCTCTATAGATTCTAATCAACTTCGTTATGATTTGGTCATAGGTTTCTGAGTTGTTCTTGTTCTGTCCAGGTTCTTTCAAGTCCTCTATCGTCCTATATTTCAGTAAAATAGTTCCCTCTGGTTCAAAACTACTGTTATTTGGGTTCTCCATACTTTCCTTAGTCATCATATCAGCTACAACTAATGATTTGATTCATAGTAGTACATGCTTCTCCTTTAATACCTCTTCGAAGGCAGCTATCAGGCACTCCAGACATACGTCAATCTCACAGTCTATCTTAGGTGGTATCAAATGTTCTATAGTCAGAATTCTATTACATGATTTGCAGTACTTACATTTCGTCAAAGGCTTTCTTCTCCTCTATTTTTCCTTGGGTCTTAGTCCGCTGATATCTTCAGTATTCATTAAATTGTATAAAGCAAAATACTCGGAGCCTTTCGCAGTTATATGATATGTACCCTTGACGGACCTGTTAGTGTTATCGAGTTCCTTTCTATCTTTGTATATCAATAGGCCGTTGGTTAAAAGATCTTCAAGATAATCTGTTAGCGGATCAAATGAGAGTTGACTGAGAAACATTATCCTTGTCTTACCTACGCCTCTGGGTTCATTATCTGCTACCGCAGTCAAAATATCTGCTATAATCTCTGTTCTGGACCTGTAGAACTTTTTTTTGGTGCTACTATTGTTGAT
>WHTU01000106.1 GCA_009377575.1 Nitrososphaeraceae archaeon
GGTTTGTTTGGTTTCCGCATCATCTGCTAATTTCTCAGCTAGATGTTTTAGGTACTCTACACGGAGATCAGATTGATATTCTTGCTTTTGTAGATCTTCTAATCCCTTCCTTGCATCTTCCCGTAATTGCTTAATCATAGGAAGATCTTCGCCATAGATCGAAACGCATTCAATGACTTGACTTATACTCATCTTTTTTGACTTGGCAACTGCACACAACTGTAATAACCATGAAATTTCTTTATCGCTCAACTCTTTGAATAATTTAACAAGACTTCCTCTGTTGGTCAATTCAAGGAACTCGTCATGATATTTCATAGCCTCTGAGGCATCTATGTTCAGAGCTATTGCCACTTCCCTAGGAATCATAAATTCTTCTGCGAATAATTTGTACGCTCTGCTGGAGATAGACATATAGATCAGGTCCATTCGTAACTACTAAAGAAATGACTTCACTGATGCAGAGCCGTGACAGCGGCCACTACACTATCGTGCACATCGCTTTCTTATTCTATAAATATTCTTGCAATTAGCAGCAAGTCTATATGGAATTAATTTTGCGTTATGGGAGAAAAAAATTGGGGCATTTAGCCAAAAAAGGTAGAAATACAAATGCAACCGCTGTAATAATTTGTTATCTAGAGATAAAGGCGATCATGATGGCGTTACCATATCGGTATGGCGACCCGTACTTTGAGCTATACGCTTCCTCTTCAGATGTTTCGCTCCATAGATTTGATCTCGAGACCCGCTTCATGTAGTATCGCTTGTCAAATTCTATTGATCTTTCACGAACCAAGTCGTCTAACACTGGGTTCTGTCCTATGGGTACCGTGATGATGATTTGACCACCTGGCATTACCAAGCTTTTCAAATTTTCGAGTGTCTTGGGAATCTTTGTGTCGTCCCTAGGAGTCTCATCCCAACCAACATGTTCTAAAGTAGAGATAGATATGATCAGATCAAATTTCTCATCCGTCCTATAATCAAGTATATCTTCATTAATGACCACCACAGCTGGTTCATATTTGTCAACTATAACATGAGGGAAAACCAAGTAATGTGATAATACATTTCCAACCTCCAGAATACGCTTTCCACGGTAAGCATTTATTATGTTCAAAGCGATTGGAACTTCTACACTTCTTTCATTTGTGTATGTAGCATTATATAATGCTGTGAGGTATCGATGTGTACGGCCTAAAAAAATGAATGTTTCTGGAGTCTTTCGAATTTTCTTATAGTAAATGAAATGAGCAAAGTGTGGACCATGTATCCTCGCAAGCCTTCTTACTCCCTCGTTTCTAACAGCCTCTCGGGCATAGGAAAGCGGTTGCAAAAATCCAATTGGCCGCTTCGTCTGATCCAATTCATACTGTGTCTTTATTGTTTCCAATACTAATTTGCTTACTCGACGGTACTAATATTTGTTATAAAAGTTGGTCGGCTAATTTGACTATGTATCCATCGTATTTAGTCTAACCAGTAGGAACATACGAAAGCAGAGCACAGCATTGCTATCAAATGAAAAAATAATTAGAAGTCTTGCCTCCCTATCTCAGAAGAGGACCTAAATCCGATATCCTTCACAGTCGACAATGAAGATGATGGAAGGACAACTAGTGACAATCCTGTCAGTCATATAATGTCGAAAATAAGGCGCACCAGTATTAAAGATCTTCAAAGGCAAGGGAATACTATGAGAAACACGTGGGGGATAGAGGTGTTCTACTAGTCCATGGGATTCCAACAGTCCATGCGATAAATGGAATATCATATGGTAAAAACTGTGCTCTGCTATACTGGTGATACAGTGGTAGTTTTGATCTAAGGACACGACTAATTGAGTGTGATTTGGAGTGGATCTCTCCTCCTTTTTGGGAACGCTTTCTATCAAGATCTCTGTCAAAGATTAATTATGGAAATGGAATTGCTCGCCCTATTGATGGCCCCGAAGGACGGTAATCGGAAAGGCGCAAGTAATAGGGGTAAAATAGTATACCAATTCAAAAGATTTTGTACAAGATTACCAAAGACACCATTGCAAATCTTACAAGTATAATTACGGATTCATACTCGATAGATTGGAGAAGATAGAACCACCTATAGAGAATATACCAGGTAAACGTTTTTTCTTTTTTCTTTAGCTATAGACTTTTAATGTCCTAAAGGTGGACATTATCACGCTCAAATAATGTCCAGATCAATTTCTCCCCATGAGCTAGATTTAATTAAGAAGTCTGTAGAGGAGCAACGTATCTTCGGATTTACCAATTCAGAAACGCTCAAGATAATAAAAAAAGAATAAATAGGTCTATAGGAGCAGGTCTGATCAATGCGATCTGCTTCTATTTGCTAGTGTCTTGATGACGAATTTTGTGAACAGCATTTTCCTGCAGTAAGGCTAGAAAAGGGTTACGAGTAATTCCTGCCAAACCTAATATTTGTATTAGTTCAAGAGTAAGAAAGTCCTTTCCATTTTGGGATTACCCTGGTTACTTGGAAATCACTACTATCTGTTTGTTTCCACAGATACGTTGTTACAGCGTCGCCTATGTCTGGATCAAAGCTTGCCCTTCCGTCCAATATGACTTGCCATAAGCAAGCCAAAAGGTTCTTAATAATATAGATGGAAAAACTTTCCCTATTAAGTATACTATTAAACTAAAAAACCTAAAATTTTTAATAAGAATATCAGAATATCCAAATGTGGTATAAAAATTACACTTAATCTTATCTGGGTATCAAGACTCTAGAAATTTCTTAATTAGTATACATACCAAGAAATATTACGATATCATAGTACATTTGTCATAATATTTGGAATGATTAATATAAAACCTATATGCAGCATAAATGAGTTTGATATCCAACGTTATTACTAGTAGAGAAAGAATTATACATGTTCTAGTTTTTTTGATTTCGATAATTGTAGTAGTCTGTGCCTTTAACTCTAGTATTCAATACATACTGGGATACGAACCAAAATCCAATATAGTTAAGTCTGCTCAGTCCATTAATAGTACTTTTAATTCTATTCGTCATGGATATAATGATAGTAAAGGCTACTACCAGATCCCTACTACTAATGTATCTAATTTTATGTCACCCAAATTTCCCTATCAAACTGATATTTTTGGGATTCAGAAACTATATCCAAATATCGATAATGGTGAAGAATGGCATATGAATATGAGCGATCCCCTTCACGATCCTCAGTTTGATCCAAAAGTTGAACTTACACATAATGACGAAGATCTATCATGGCACGTAGATGATTCAAAGATAAGGATGAATGTATACACATCTTCTGGATATAATGAAAGCAAGATAACTACATACGATCAGAAAGAGCTAGCAAAGAGCGGCTATATGCAATCACCGAATGATTGGAAGAATGTAGAGATGACCGGATTTGTAAAATATGAAGAAGGAAATGACGATCAGAATTTTGCTTGGTATGCCAGAGGTGGGAAGCACACTGATTCCGAGGACTGTGAGGGTTCCGCATATAAAGGTCAACTATTCTATGAAGGAGATAGTAGATTTGCAAAACAACAATGGTTTGTAAGTTATGCGTTTACAGATGAAAAAGAGCAGGTAACTCATCCTCTTAAAGATAGATGGGTTGGTTTTAAATTTGTAGTATACAATCTGCCACCTTTAAAGAATGGTACTGTTTTTGTCAAGATGGAAAATTGGATAAACGAAAATGGCGATGGTATAACGTGGAAAAAAATAGATGAAAGAATCGATAGAGGTCATTGGGGAGAGCGAGGAGAACACTGTGATGGCAAACCAGCTCAGATAATAACTTGGGGAGGACCTATAGCGACTTTTAGGTGGGATAACGCTGATGAAGTGGATATCAAGTATTTTAGTGTAAGAGAAATAAAACCTCCAACACCAGTTATTGGCAGAAATCTTTGGGTTTGAACTGCTTAAAAGATAATAATATCCATACATCCATATTAATATAGACAGAAAAACTTTCGCCATTAATAATAGTAATAAGGATATTTTTCTTCAATCTGTATTCATTCTAGGGGGGGGTTTGCAATTGATATGACAAAGCATTATGCATGACATTGAGATGAATAAATTTCTGATAAGTAGGTATTGATACTGGTAAACGAAGACAGGTTTAACAGTAAACCTAACATTAGGTTTCATTCAAAACAACTGAATATATTAATAATGCGTCAGTTTCGAAAAGGTCGATTGATTCGTTCATAAAAAAATTTATTATGCGATTATTATCATAACGAAGAGTAACCTTCATGTTGACAAAGGGCTTCAGAATAAAAGGAAAGAAAATAGGCGGCGCGAGGGTGGTATCAATATACTCTCTAGGAGAAAGTAGTTTTAGAGAAGGGACGTTCCAAGAAATAGAAAGGGAAGCTAGTGTGACGATAGATGGTATGCCGGTTGTTGTCAGCTCTACTACGCCTGCTACATACGCGCAAATTACTCTGGCTGGATTCTCCAATATCCAGAGGAGCGGGGATCATGAATTCGTCGTCGTCACACAAGAGGCCCCAGCTGGAACTGCCACAGCAACAGGGGGCTTTCCAATACAGGTTCTTCTGGTTCTTGGGGGGGATGATGGGTACAGTGGCTATTTTCGTCCTAATTAAAACACGGACTGTAATTGTCCAGCCAATGATAGACCAACGAGAGTTCATTGTATATTTCCTATATATCTAGTTAAATTTGTGGACTCCAGATATGGAACTCTAGTCTAATCATAACTAAATTATCAACTAGTTATTGCTGTTTTCCTCTGAGTTGTCTTCTTTCTCTTCAGACGGTTGCTCCTCAGTTACTTCTGGCTCCTCCAGTACACAGAGACCAGTATCTTCATCCTAGACTTGACCCTCTGGACAAGCTGGGACAAGTTCCTCTTCTACAGCGGCGCTTGATCACTGTCTTTTAGATATGTTACCGAGATGGTCTTTCCTCATTTTCTATTATTTCACAATTATTCAGGGCATAATCCCCTTCAGAAGAATTAAAATCATCTATGCTATCTCTTCCAGGTCCGCAGTCAAAATAGTCTGCTCCTTCTCCGCCGGAGAGAACATCATCTCCTGCCCCCCCGTAGAGTGAATCTATCCCTGGTCCTCCTTGGATGAAGTCCCCACCATCGTTACCATATATCACGTCACTCCCAGGTCCACCACTAAGATGATCGCTTCTATTAGAACCCTGGATTTCATCATTTCCATAATCTCCATAGATAAATTCACTTCTGGCGTTCTGACTTTCTTGCACTCCTGTTGCCTCTGCTATGCTCATTTGATCAGTTTGATTACTACCATTGATCATATCACTTATTAGCAAATCATCATACATAGTTCCACGTGTGAGTGCCCAAATATTACTGTCGCTAGTTAAAATGCTAAATGATGCCACCACTGCAACTAGAGTACAACAAAGAACACCAATTCTAATAAGTGACGACAACTGCATGTTATTTCTGTCATGTTTATGGTCTGTTGTCCGAGCTAACATCAGATTCACATACAATTCTCTTTTGCCTAATAAATGAGATACTACTCTATCTTATACTACAAGTAAACTATTTTTTTATCCACATTAATTGTATCTCTAACTGTGAATAAGTTGTCAAATAAAGCCAAATACTTTCTAATCCCTTCTGCGAAAAATGTGTCCCTATCTTATTCCGTATAGAAATTCCGGAAGAAGTAGAACGGCCGGAGTTGTTAAACCTGTTACTACTATTTCCATTTTATGATTTACCTAGGAATGAAAAAAAGGCAAATGTAATAGTAACAATGTAACCGCATCTACTCCTAAGAAACTAGATAGATAATAATCCTTGTCTGTAGAGAACCTCGTGATTACCTGGAGTGAGATCTTCCCATGTTATGTAGATGTTATCTCCATTCACAGCTATTGATGGGCATTCAGAGGTATCTGCATTATTGCTAATATTCGTAGCACTCTCAAATGACTCACCACCATCAAGGCTGATTATTGATAAGATATCTTCTTTTTCTGCTGTTGCTGATGTTCCAATTCTATCCTGCCATGCTATGAACAGTTTGTTGATTTCATCCACTACACTTTCAACGTTTAAAGGATTGTTTATTTTACCCTGTTCGGTCTCTTCAATCTTCTTTATATCCCCAAAGCTTTTACCGTTATCATAACTCTTCGCAAGATATATGCTATTTACCTGATTATTACTAGACCCTCCCCAAATTACGTAAACGGCATTGTCAGAGCCTGCGGCAACTTGAGGTTTACCAAAACCATTATCCTCGGTATTTAATTTGGATACGTTCCCAAATGTTGAACCATTGTCAGAACTTGAGACAAAGTAAACCCCCTCATTAGTGCCAGTATTGCCATTGGAAAGATCTCCTTCTATATTCCAGGTAACATACACATGACCATTAAGCGCAGAAATTTTTGGATAGCTCTGGGTGCTAGCGTTTTCACTCAATGTTACAGGATCTCTGAAACTATTTCCACCATCTTCACTAACAGCTAACATAACCCGGTACGATCCAAAGAATTCGTTCTCTAGCCAAACAGCATATACATTATTACCAAAGGCCGCAATATCCTGATTGTACGAGTTTGAGCTATCATTACTCAGTTTTATTGCCTCCCCAAAAGTATTTCCATTGTCGTTGCTTGCCCTAAAATAGACTTGTTTATTTCCCTTCGTGTCATCAGCCCATATTACATTGACATTATCAGCGGCTGATGATATTTGTGGATGTTCTGAGAAACCTGAGTTGTTACTAAGATTGATTTCCTGTGAAAAACTGCTGCCATTGTCCGTACTATTTTTGAACAATATATCATAATTTCGAATATCGCTTCCTGGCATCGATTCCTGCCAAACAACATAAATACTATTATTTGATGTGCTAATCTGTCCATAGACAGAGTCTTTTTCATTGTTTGTAAGGTTAATAGTGTCTCCAAATTCTAACTTTTTCTGGTTTGTACTATCCAGATTATTACTGGCATGCACAACTGGGATTGGGAGCAGCAGTAGCGTTATGGCTATAGCTAAAGATAAAGAAGAACTCAATACAGAAACTACTTTCAGATAGATCGGAGCTATTGGATTAATGAACGTCATTGACTGAGATATTGTCTCTATCCAAATATTAATGACTATATTGCGAATACCGCTTTTTATAGAACCGACATGATATTGCCTATTCTTTTTCCTGAAGGTTTTTACTGCTCATTTTATGTGTGTGGAAATATTAAATAAGTCACAACTTCTTTAGATTACAGATACAGTGACTTGAGCAATCATATAATAAGTAAAT
>WHTU01000107.1 GCA_009377575.1 Nitrososphaeraceae archaeon
ATCTACATTATATGCTGAATTGAGAATTATTTTGGTTTCGTTGCATTCTTTTATCCTGCGAGCAACAGAGTCTCCCCACATGCCCCCCAATTTATAATCCAATAGTATAAGAGATATTTTGTTACCCCGGTCTGTTTCTTCTATGTACCTCTCAATACACTCTTCGCCAGAGTCTACCATTATTACATCGTATCTTGATCCGAGCACTAACCCAAATAATAAACGCACGTCTGGTTCGTTCTCACATATCATTATCGTTTTCTTTCTTCTTTTAATATTACTATTACTATGATGATTAATGGTTAAATTCAAAATGCGTGACTGCAAACTTTGGCACACTAGGTATAAAGACCTTTAGAACCACATTAATTCATGATATAAGTTTCAACTGGTGTCTTGCAGGGGTGAATTTTATAATAGTTAAATGCGTTTTTGAATAGCGCCCAATCGGCAAATTCACTCATGGATATTTTAGGCCATCACTGCATTAATCTTGAACTTTTATTTGACGAGAAAGAGACAACTGTACTATATCGTTGCAATAGGTGCGTCCTGGATAGCATTTGTTCTATGGGAAGTCTATGAACTGGCAGCAGTTGCGACTGGTTTTGGAGGTGGGTATATTCAGACAGAGCCAATGGATCTTGCAATTGATCTGTGGGTGGATTCGTTAGGCGCTTTGGCAGTTTGTTTCCTATATGATGAGTTTAGTCACGGCTGACAATTTAGATACTACTCGTTTAATATTATGCTACTCTATGTAATTATAGATCGGTTTCATCCGCCGGGGGAGTATTAGGAGATACATCTGATTTATCTGCTGTTCCTATATGTTCATGATGCATGTCGTCTTGGGTAGTCAAGGTAGCAGAAACTTTGTTTTCCTCATCTCTTTCTGACATACAATCGTTACATATCCATGAACCCTCAATGTATTTGCCAGATTTTGCTCTTCCATGATATTCTATTTCTGTTTCAATTGAATCAGTAACAGGTGAATTACATAGTTTACATCGAGGTAGGGAATGGTCAACCATCAATTAATTGCCGCCGGTTGTATTGCCTGTGACGATTGTGGTATTGTTGTTGCTGCAGGGGTTTGTGGATTTTGCGTGTTTATATTCAAAATATTGCTATTCGCTACAGTTTCGCAGATTAGTTTTGTATTTCCGACTTGCATACATCCAGTAACAAAACCATCGTAGTATATTCTGTCATTATATGTATGAAGCTTGCAAGCTTGATATTTTGCTGTATCAAATATTTGTTGTATTCCGTCTGCACTGCCATCAAGCTTACAATTTGATACATCTGCTGCATTTGCGGTAGAGCTAGGCTAATTCACAATTATGGTCTTTGTAGTACTGCTGCTAGTGCCACTACCGGTTGAACCGCTATTGATACTGCTGTCTTTACCATCTTTCTTCTGACTGTCGCAGGTCAAATAGAATGGCACATCGACACAACTAATTTGTTGTCTTTGTTCACAGTTGTCACCTCCATTTGTCATCACTGTCATTACGTAGCCCTGAGTACATGGTATATTATTTGGAATACATTCCCCGCTTTCATCATCTTCATGCCCATGATAACCATCTGGACATTTTGAGTGTTCTGGGAAACATCTACCATCTTCATTCATCCCGTATCCATCCCGACACTCACCATTTACTGGCGCACACTGTAGTAGTGACGTATCATAGAGACATGACGCGATTCCACCAAGTTCATTCAACGTTGTTTCCACGTTAGATGTTGATTCACAACCTTGTGGGTCGCTAACTTGTGATCCATCTTTACAGGGATACAATCCCGTAATATCGTCAGTATCATATCTGTCAAAACAACTTCCTGAATAGTCGTTATCAACTTCGTCGCAGTACGGTGAATCATTGTTATCATTGTCTTCGTCGTCATTATCATCGTCATCATCATTATTGGTTGCCTCCTCGAATTCATTCGGTCCAATATCATCTTCCCACTGCGAACCTTCATAAGCTTCTTCCAATTCTTCCTGACTTGATATTTCACCCTGGCTATCATCGTCACCCTCTACCCAACCATCATCTTCCGTTGTTGACGACGCCCGTATCAACAACTGATTTGATGTCGTCATGACTATTGCTAGCAACACTACTAAACTAACAGTCACAATCAGTCTACTACCGCTCATTTCTGGCTCATTCCAGACTGCTCGGCAATTACAAGTGAGTTTATTCTCTTATTACTGAAATTAGTGACGTTTCTTCTCAACTATGAGTGAATTTATAGTAATGACTCTATTATTTATCTTTTAGTTATTATGTGAAAGATTAGTTGTTAGCTTACTCATGAAAGGTCTGAGCTAGTCTTGTCCACATTCTTATCCTGGTCCTCATGAACCAGTTTAGAGTGCGCTATCAACTTTAATTGGTTAATGAGTTTATGCTGTGACAATAGCAAAGACATAATCAAAGACTCTGCGGGGAATGGATGTAGCTGCGCGTGACTATTTATGGCCACTGCATATTTATAACAACCATTGAGCAGTTTTGTGAGTACAACTTTATCCTCCTCCGAGGGAAGTTTGTCTATGTAGTCTCGCCATGTCTCGATTTCTCGAGTGAGCACGTCCTCTTCGGGAAATAGACTCATCCTCTGATTAGTACTCCCATAATCATTTTCATAATTCTGATTTTGCAGATTCGATGTCTTTCTCGCGTTGTTGGTAAATCTCATTCCACCACTGATAGGTTTTTTTTCTATCAAACCCTAATAGTGATCGATTAAATCCAAATACTGATAATACTGCCTCTGCCGAATCTAATAACATCTCAAGATATTTCTGTTTGTCATAATTCTCAGAGGATATTAGTTTGGCTGGAACTACTCTATTCAGCGGATCAGAATGATTTGAATCTGTATAAACATACTGTATATTATCTCCCCTGTCAGCAATAACCCCAGAAATATTTAATCTAATAGCTGCTGCGACATGGGGGAATAAACTTCTATATTTTTCTATATTTTGTCTTAGTAACTTGGAGATAACCAGATCAGTTATTTGTATCTCTCCGTTCATAATTTTATCAATGCTATGAGTGATGTACAAGAGTGCACTCTGATATCCATTTGATAAAATGTCTTCAGAGATATTACAATCGAATAACTTAGATAGCAACGTTCTCTGAAACTCTTTTATGAATACCGGCGAATCGTGTCGCCTAGTATCTATACCTCTCATAATTAACTGATTTTCGAATGTAAGTCCATAGTAATGTTTTCGAGCCTCCATCTTTTCATCAGCTTCTATATATAACAACACCAGAAATTTGTAGTGATATTCCAAAGTCATATCAAGGCCAGTCTCTCGGATAAGTTCGTACATTATGTTTTCATAATCTGTTTTAGTCGCACCTTTTCTCTTTAGAAAGACTGCGTCCGTATCTGCGTAAATCAGTTCGAACCCTGAATTCTGCACGATATCTTTTGTCTTTAGTAATACCTGTCTAGAACGTTTGTTGATCTCCTCGAATACACGTACGTTACTATATCTGTTCCATATTGAACCAGATGTACCATACAGACAAACGAGTATTTGTTTTAATACCTCTAATCGTATTTCACAATGATTATACAATAGACTATTCGGTTCAAGTCTCTCTTTAAGCTGTTTTTTGAAATGAATACGTCGAGTAACAATTTCATTCATGATTTCTGGGAGTAGTCCCATTTGATCATCGGTTGAAGATCTATGAGTATCATGATTATTAGTTAAGGTCTCATAGCTAATATCATGTCTCAAGACAAGGTTTGCATATTCATCATTATAATCCAAAACAGCAACATTTTCGTGTAAACCAATCTCAGGAGATACGATCATTCCTGCCTTGTCCATATCAACTATATCTTCTAACGTTCTAATTTGTTCATGATGTTTAGATATCGCTCTCATTCTAGCTGGAATCACGAATTCTCTTTGCAGCAACTCGTAAGTTATTCTGCTATCAATTAGTCTGATCATTCCGTATCTTGAGGCTAATTTAAGAGGGAGATATCCAAATCTCGCTTTTTCCACTAATTCCAGAAGATGAATATCATAAATTGAATTACGATTATAAATGATAACTTTCCGCTTGAGGATTTCACTAAAGCTTTTGTCATTATGAGAATCCAGTAAATTATAGTCTCCACAAAAGACAACTATATCGGGATCATTCTGAGAAATATGTGAAATAAACTCTGGGTCAGATAAGTCGCTAACTGCGAGAGTTACAGATTGTTCATCAATTCTCACAGCAAGCTTTAATGAGCGATTACTATCGTTTGCAGTTTCGCTCAAGACTTCGATATATATAGTAGAAAATGGGGGAGGAGCTATCTCATGACTGTCATCTATTTTCACTATTGATAGCAGTCGTTCTGTATCTTTATCATATTCTATCTCGACTTTACTAGTTGGTGGAATTTTTAGTTGAGTATAAATGAATTGCATAACATCAGACAGGTCAATATTATACAATGACTTCACTCGTGAGTCCTGCCCCAATTTCTGAATGAGTATCTTGAAGTCTTGTCGGTCATTGTTATCTATGCTTATTCCGATTAAACTTGTCTTGATCTTATCTTGAAGATCAATGTATTTTTCATCCCAAAATACTCGCTTTATTAGTTGATTATTTCTTGTTAGTTGTTGATAGAGATCTTGGCCGGCTTGGTAAGATTTTGGTAATATGTAGAAAATATATTCTTTGAGTCTTTGTTTGAAACTGATGACTTTACCATCAACTAGTTTTATGAGTATGATAATATCATTGCCACCGGTTTCTTTCGAAACATCCAATAGCCATCCTGCTACAGTTTGAGTGACCATAATGTAATACTATTTTGAGAGGGCAGAATCTCTTAGTTTATCCATAATGATCTTGACAGTATTCTCTAACTCGACGACTCTATCGGATACCTGTTTTAACTTTATATCTTTGTCTTTAGACTCTTTTACTAGTGAGGCAATTAGTTTTCTATTATATATAGAGGCCACAAGGTTTAGCTTATCACAGACTGTTGGTAAGGTGGAATTGCCCATGGCAGCCTGCTCTCGATTCCAAGCATCTTTTAATATTAGATCGAATGCGCTCTTATGACCTAGATCCACCATAGCGGATTGGAGCTCTGATTTTAGCTCAGCTATTGTTTCCTCATAGAGTTGTCTAAAAGATGGAGTTATTCTACCCATATGTAATCAATCAATCTAATATGAATAACATTGGATCTTTCCGCTTGCCAATTCTCGTTGCATAAATATTTGTGGATTTCGGAGTTAATTGGTAGGGGTGTTTGGTCATTGTAGCTCTATATGAGGCAGATGAACCACCTCCAGTATTGCTAGAAGTCGTATAATAATAGCCGTTATTTAGATTAGGTCGCAAGTTGACAATTACATTCACAGTATGTTTGAGATAAGTCCCGCCGATTGGTCTGGGTACTATCCCACTACTAGAAACATTACAATATCCAGTTGCTATCATTGTCACCTTATTTTTCGCACAAGTTTGGTACAGAATGCTCAAAACCTTTTTCAATGTGCCGCTATCATCGTTCCTATTTGGTGTATCATAACCAGCTTTGTTATTCATAACAATGAATTTGGTTAGATCTCTTATCGCAATCAGTTTAATGTCAGCATTTGAATCAATTCTTTTGGCTATCTCTTGCGCAATTGTTGCCTGATGTTCTAAGTTATATGCTGTCTGAACGTATAGATTTTTGGATACAATTTTCGGCTCGATTCCAGCATATTTCGAAATGGTAGCTATTTTTTCAGGGTTCAGAAGTTGATGTTTATTTTTATCTGCATAATAGTCGATATTATTGAAGAGTAAAGCTTTTGATTCAAAGCCATGCTTTTTACCGCTTTTTGGTAAGATACAGCCTACCAATAATCTGTTTAGCAGAGAGTCCAGAATTAACTGGTTTTCATGTGTACTATAAAATAAATAAAAAAGACCTTCTTGCATTCCATCTATCAATGAATCAAGCTCTGCTGAACCAGTGGACATCTTCTGCGTAGCATCATATTGATTTAGCAAATCAAGAGCGCATTTCATTGCTGAATAGGCTTGAGGCATGGCAATCGAGTAGTTCGTAGATTGTGACATATTTTCACTCTAAGAAATGTGGACTTGGTTGGGGAAGAACCAGAGTTCGTCATGTACATACATTATTGAACCTCTGGCATTGATATTTCTGCCATACAGTTTCTGCCTGGTTTCATCTAGTATTTGTCGTTGTATGTTTTCTATATCATTAACTCTGTATATATTGCTCATCGCTTGAATCTTTACATCGTCGCCAATTCTCGAATCTTTTACTGCTCTTTTTATTACGTCATATATTCTCGGGATGAGTCTTGATCGTTTGTAGTCAATAAATTTCTGGACTGAGGCCGGAATATACAATGATTCATCCCCGAAATAACACATACTCGCAGGATAGGTGAACGTATTCTCAGAATTCAACATCTTAATCTTCAAAAGCGGAATCTCATCGGGAGAGATTTCTATGTTATAAACCTGTTTCCAGAATTCTACCAGATTTCGATTATCCCGTTCGGATACTATCTGATTACACGCCTTTTTAGATACAACATCAACTGTGCTACCATAATGACCAGTTGGCGCTACAATTACTCTATTTCTAGAATTTAGTAACATACGAATAACCGCATTAGCTGTAGCTCCATTTTCTCTTCGCAATCTAACATAGTCGAGAACGCTTTCACGGACATATGCATGAGGAGTTAGTTCTATAATCAACTGCAGCTTGTTCCGCTGCTGTTGATGTGTATCAATTCTAATATCAGCGGAAAAACCCAACAATAATTGGGCTCTTTCGCACCTATAGAAAGAAATAGGATCTTCCAATAAATAAATTCCGTGTCTCATCCTCTTTTCCGTAATATTTTGAACACTCATA
>WHTU01000108.1 GCA_009377575.1 Nitrososphaeraceae archaeon
TAATGAAGATAACTCGAAAAAGTTCGCATCTCAAATACCAGGACTAGATTTAGAGCAGTTCAACTCCTGTTTCGATTCTCAAACGTATAAGGGATTTATCGATAATGATATCGAACTTGCTAATTCCCAAGGATTTATTGATACACCTTCTTTTATCATAGTAAATAGCATCGACGGTTCAGATCCAGAGATTATAAGAGGAGCACAACCTTTTCCTGCGTTTCAATCTGTAATTGACAAGAAGCTAGAAGAACTAGGGAAATGATTCATTACCATTATCAGTAAAAGTGGTATTTTCAATACCTACGTACATAGTAATAGCTACAGCTGTTACAATTCCTTTTTGGATGCTATTCAATGTCTTTGACCAGCTCATATTCTTTGAACCGATTTGGATCTTTTATCTACCAGAAGATGCAATTTTAGGGTTCATCTTGACCACAATGGTTTCGATTCTGATTGGCATGTTAGTAAGCATGAATATTTATGTAATAAGACATTCCAAGCTGAAGATTAGTAGGAGGTCATTATTTTCTGGATCGTCTCTGAGCATCATATCAAGTGTGTGTAGCAGTTGTTCATCTGTAGGCTTTCTTTTGATATCTACATTTGGTAGTATTGGTGTTATTGCTTCTAACTTGCTTACAATTTATCAGGTTCCATTGAGAATAATCTCTGTTGTGATTCTAATTTTTGCACTATATTCTATACATAAGAGGATTACGCAAAGTTGTGTAATGGATGTGAGAAAGGACGGCATGGTGAGGAATGATGACATGAAGACCGATCAGAAATTCCAGAAAAAATCAGATATCTGAATGAAAGTCAAGGCAGAAGCAGTAAAATGAAAAGCTCTATCTAATTTCTAATGAAGGCGTAATTGATATTATTAGTAAAAAGTGGGCGCTTCTTATAGTAAATGAAATTGGAAATCATGAGCGCATTAGATATAATGATTTGATGAAAGAAATCGAAGGAATAAGTCCAAAAACGTTAGCAGATACATTAAAAGATCTAAGAAAACATAATTTAGTCAACAGAGAATCGTTTAACGAAATTCCACCAAGAGTTGATTATATACTTACAAAGGACGGTGAACAGCTTCGAAGGGCTATAATTCCTCTGTTGCAATGGGCTATCTCAAAGAAAGGAACTGTTGTCGCGCATTGCTCGTGTTCTATGATTGAAAAGGGGAAAAAGATTATTGCATAGTAAAAAATATCATATAGCTCACTTTTTGTCTGACTATTCTAAATTTGATAGACTCCTATAGAATGTAAGCATAATCAAACCAATTTAAGTTGCTTCTGAAGTATTCTGGGTTTGATTAAACCATTCAATACAGTGTGAGACACCAGCAAGAGTGAAAGCCTTCATAAGCCTTCCGTAATAACTATAGGACATAGCTTTTTTCACACCGAGTCTAATAAGGGATGGCTAATATGTGACCATTACTATTTCATAAGATAGTTACTATCATGACATAAACTTCATAGCATAAATACTATCCAAGGACTAGTAATAGTAGAACAGAATATGTTTATTTTTGGTCAATCTACTATTGCACCTGATCATATACAAAAACTTCTGTCTATTAAGCGTGTTTTAGTAACAAGAAGATATCAATTGATAATCTTGACCTCAGCTGCTATTTATGTACTGTCTTATATGTTTATTCTTGGAATCATATCATATTATCCCGGGCTTTCTTCAATAACAGATACCTATCCTATAGTTCGAGCAACTTCATATGGAATTTCTATTATTCCAGCGCCTAATATCTTCATTTTTGTATTTTATCAGACCATAGGTTTTATACTGACATCTTCATTTTTGGTAGGGCTAAGTATAGCTTTAACATTTTATTCAAGGAAGTTAAATAAATTCTGTAGAACAAGAAGCCTTGAAGGTGCGAAAGGCTTGTTTGGAATTCTGCCTGCGTTCTTCACAAGTTTTGCATGTTGTGGTGGCGGTCTTATGGCCCTCGTAATAGGCCCTACAGCATTTTCCATGCTTGCAATATATAGCAACTTTATGGCTCCTGTGACAGTTGCTGCTCTGGTAGGAGGAATATACTTTATGTCAATGAAAATAAGTAAAAGGATATTTGAAATAGAAGGGAATGTGAAAGTTAAATGAGAAGGGAAGAAAAGAAAAAATCTCGAGTTATACAACATCAATCTGCAGTATATATTACTCCTTTTAGTGTAATAATAACAGCTGCTGTCGTTAGCACCGTACTACTGCAACAAACAGGTATTGCTGAGGCTTTACAGAATGGCGTAGCCGCACCAGATTTTAAATTATTAGATGCACAAACCGGAAATACGGTAACAAAGCAAACCTTCAATGGAAAACCATTATTCATTTTCTTTACAACAACATGGTGTACTCCATGTCAGATTGGTGCTGAAAATCTGGCTAAATATGATGATGAGACAGGAGGAAGCGCTTTCAATGTCTTGATTGTATTTGTAGATGATAAAGAAACAGAGAAACAATTCATTGATTGGAAGAATAAATATGGACAAAGTGATTGGTATATTGCAAAAGGAATTGATATGGCTCAAACATATAATGTACAATTTCTTGACACTAAATATGTTTTCGATGGGAATGGAGTAATAAAATGGATTGATATTAAGCCACTTGAATATTCAAACATTAAACCTGTTCTGGAACCACTATTATTAACACAATGAGCGATGCATTTAAATGAAGAACATACGGATATTTTATGCAATTAAAAAAAGACCTGTAATTACATTTATGATGATTGTTACTATGTTTTTCATTACTCCTCTCATTCAAGGTTTCACCACACCATTGGCATTTGAGATATGGTTTAGAGATCTATTACAGAAACCTACAATTGCTATAATGTATGGATCTTTTTCGGTTCTTTTTGGAATATTCATTTCGCTATATCTGTATTCTCGAAGCAAATGTTTAGATTGTAAAAAAGAAGATACTAGACCAGGATTTGCTGGCTCCCTATTAGGATTTGTGATTGGAGTCTGTCCTGCATGTTTTTCTTTTATCGGTGTTTTACTACCTCTTGGCACCAGTATATTTTTGACTTCTTACTCATACATATTTACAGGATTATCTATTGTAATTATTCTCTTTTCTATATCCAAACTAGGAGGATTCAGAAAAGATGCAGCACTACTAAAAGAGACCAATAGGAAAAATTAGAAATTGCACTGAGAATACAGAGAAACTGATTACTAAAACGACTTATTCTAGTCTATTTTTCCTTCTAATGAATATTCACTTTTTAACTTCTTATACAATACCTCACTGCATATCCAAGGAAAGTCAGGAATCCCCACTATCTTTATTTTGCCATCGATAACGGTACTAGGACTTCAACTTCAATTATAACTAGTGATAGTGTGATAGAAGACAGCAAATATTATTATCCACACTCAAATCGGGAGACTAATTTACAGTACATACTGAAAACACTATGTACCTGGCAAAAATGGTTATTGCTTGCCATCAATACTTTATGTGATAGCTATTCGATTAACTTGAAAATTCATCTTTTTTAATTTCGATCTTGAGCTCAAAATTCATTTTAGTTGAGATGGCGAAAAGTAGGGAAGTAGCAGGTATAACAGCTAGAATCAACAGGATTAATTGACATAACAATAAGTATCAAAGAAGTAACGAAGAATAACAGTGATAAACAGTCTAAATCTTATAAACGAAACATCATTGTATACGCAAATGTAAAATAGAATGGTACTCAAAAGGTCAGAAAAAGAAGAATTAGTCAAACAACTTTATGAAGAAGGTAAAACTATTCGTGAGATTGCGAAGGAAGTTCACATGTCATTTGGTCCAATTGGAAATATCATACGAAGAGTAACAGGTGATAACAGTAAAGATAGCGACGTTAAGCCTCCAAAATCAAAGGAAACACAAGCACTTAGATTGTATTCGAATGGCAAGAGTCCTGTGGAAGTAGCTATCAAGTTAGATATCAGCTCTAATGAAGCTGAAGATTTCTACTTGGCATACTGGAGATTAAGAAATCAACATCATCTTGCATTTATATACACCAGGCTGAAATACCAACTTCCTTCATTCATAAAGTTATATGATGTATTTCGGAGTGCAGGGGTAAAAGAGATTGATGCAGCAAATCTTATAAAAAATTCAAGACAGATCCCACATCTACAAAATACTTTTCTTGACCTCACAAACGAAATAACTAACTTGACAGCTCAGAGAAACACTCTCTTAGATGAAGTATCTGGACTTCAGAATGAGATAGTCAGACATAGAACTTATTTACAAATTGGTCAAGATGAACTAAAACGTATGAATTTTGAAATAATGGAAAGGTACAACGAAACGCAACATCTAGATCAATTAACTAATGATAATATGAAAGGATATGTACGTTACAAATGATCGGAGCATCAAGATATTATGTATATGCACCGGCAATAGCGCACGTCTAATTAATTCTCTCATCATGCAGCTCTGTTCACCTAATTGGCATGTCAAGATTTGTAAAATTAGACACTGGCAGACATAGCTCTTCTTGTAATTTTTGAATGATTCTTGCATAATATATCATCTTTTCATCATCATCTTTGCTTTTGGCAATTTTAAATCCAAGCCATGCTTTTTTCAACCCTCTAAATGCACTTTTAACAGTAAATCCAGAAGGTAGTACTATATTGCTATTAGATGGATTATAATAATTTCTGAATCCATATTTCTTGTATCTGTTTGATAGCTTCTTATTGTACCTAAACGTCAAAATAAAAATATAAATCAGATTTGCTTTTAAGGCTTTAAACGGAATTTGGGATTAAGCGTCTAATTTCTCCATAAACTGAAGCATGTATTCATAGACCAGCAATGATAACGTAATTCGATTATCTACTCAATCAAATTTAATAAGCATCGGGGTTGAATAGCCTTTCATAAGGTGTAAATCTACTCTACTCCAGTACTGAAGTTGATTCTTATCCAACAGTTGTTAGATATGGTAGCTGGACTTTAGCTATTATTTTAAGGCTACGTGATAATTAGAAGTGAGTATGACTTTAAAAAAGCCTAACATGCTTGGATGCATCTTTATATCTATGACTACTCTAGGTTTGATTTTAATCCATACAATTTCCATTTCTAGTCCTGCGTTAAGTCAAACAGCACTATTTACTACTGCTTCTACACGTGGCTTCTTCGACCTAGATACAGGAGAAGAGTTACAACCCCCAGCAGAGCATTTATGGGTCATAATCATAGTGAAGATACCAAGAAGATAGGGGATAGTAATAGAGGCAAACCTAGACCTCATAAGAATAAGATGAAACACGAGATAGTAGAGTTCTGGCAATGTTAGTTTAGTTAAAATTGAAATGGCGGGCTCGAGTTACCCAGCCCCAGCAATTATATGAGCTTTGTAACACATCTAAGCACTCACTACCAATGAGAGTAAGGGAACTCAACCTAATATATAGTAGTACAACACTTAGCTATAAGAAACTTTGGAATTGAACTGCAGAGGGAAATTATAAAAGCTAGGAGTCTAGGACATTAGTCCATCTATACGTACCTATCATAATTTCATAACTATACCCATTGTTCCATGTTTGATATACAGCAGGTACTTGATACCAATAGTTACCACCTATCTGTACCTGTCCACTACCTATGTAAGAGTTGAGTATTGTATTATTCCTATTGCCTACCGCCATATACTCAGTAAAGAAGTAACCACGTACAGGAAGTATAATCTCTTCTCCTACAGCTAGACTAGGCACACTATCTTCTGGTTTAACAGGTATAATTAGATCCACATTAAGTTCAAATACTTCCTCGGGTTGTTCAGCCCAGAATACTAAATCTTCATAGCTCATGTAACTGTATATATCCTCATTAATTGGATCATTGTATGACATGTTCTGTAGGGTGAAATGAGGACCATAGAAATCGCCTTCTTCTGGGATTCTATTATAACATTCCTCTGTCTTAACATCATTAAATTGAATGTTCTTACCACATTCAGAAACACCACTCAATATATCCTTAGCCTGGCTGTAACTGTACCAATAAAGGAAATAGGACAGTACCCCAATACCTATAATTACAGCAGCAACAGCAGCAAATATTATCTTATAATTCATTCTGTAATATTCCAGGTTGGTATTTTCTCTAGTATACGCACTATTCTGGGCATATATCTGATATAGAGATCAATCCGTAGGCTTCACCTGTCTCCTCTGTTTGACCATAGGGTAGGGTTTCTTCAGTAAGTGCTAGTGGTATCTTATTGCCATTCTCGTCTACTTCATTAGCATATGTAGACACCTCTAAAATACCAGATTCGGTATCCTTCTGTGCCGTCACACCGAATGGAGTACCCGGGGTGCAATCCATAATGAAGCGGTCCCAACCACGGCCACCGATTGACTTTTGATCTGTACCACCGTCAAAGAGTATACTTCCACTCCAACTAAGAGGTATCCAATCACTGTGATTATTTGTAATATCCAAATCACCGCTTCCAGATCTAATGTCGATGTATATTTGACCAGGTTTAGTAAATGGAATCATATCCAGCAGATCACCTTTCCCAGTATCATTAACCACAGTAAATCGGATTGGTGACGATGCAGATCCTATAGGTGGTAATGTTTTACGTGCTTTCTCTGTCCGAAAGAATTCAGTATTCACTTTTTCAATTTCAGGATTGGGTGAAGGAACTTCTGCTTCGGTCTTCTCAAATATACATAGACTTGGTGGGTTACCTGTTTGACAGTTATTATCAGTGAACTGGTTATTGTTTATGTTTGTGGGAAGGCCGTTTGCATTGTTAAGGTCAATGACATTCTCAAGTACGTTATTGGCTGATATTGTATTCTGTGAGCTCTGTCCATCAAGAAATACT
>WHTU01000109.1 GCA_009377575.1 Nitrososphaeraceae archaeon
CTCAATTGGTCAATATACTCATACCAATATGATAATGATTTGTGCAACAAAGCAGCTATCCTTATATTTCCATTCAATCAATCCCTTTATATATTCAGTTGCTTCATTTGTTATGTATACTTCCCTACCTTGACGTGTCTTGTTGTATTCCTTTCTTACGTGTATTTTAGTTGGTGAAACAGTAAAGTCAACGTCCTTAATACGTAAAGAGCAGGCTTCCATTGCCCTCATTCCTGAAGTTGCTAATACTAGAATATAGGCCTTTAACCTACGATTAGTGCATCTTATTAATAAAGTTCTGATGTCTGATACATCAATTGGTTGTTCGTATTCTCTATACTTCTTGACTTGTTTAACGCGCCGTTTGAATTTATGTTGTGATATTTCTATATCTGAAAACTCAAATAGTGAACGAATCGCGGCAACGTATAGGGTAATTGTAGAACCACCTAACTTAGGTATTAATTGGTCAAGATATGAAACGAATTCATTAAGTAATGTATAAACGTCTAACTGGTTATCTTCTTGTAATTGTTGTATGATATTATCGATTGTATTACCATTAAGAAACCTTTCAAAATGTCTTATGCCGTTACCGTAAGTCTTTGCTGAACCTTTACTATTACGTGCAATACTATCCAAAAAGGTGTTAACTCTAGTACTTTGCGACCGTAAGACCTGCATTAATTATGTTCAGTCAGTTTATTTATTTATACATTTTTAATGGAGATAATGCTGATTATCTCCCTTTTGAAGCGTTAGGATATACCGTGATAGGTTTTCATGATGATGGGGTAACAAAGAATCCGAATTATCATAGAAGTAGCGATACCCATGATACGCTAGACTATGAATACATGGCATCCATATCTAATTTGACCATCGCTACGATCTTGCAACTAGACAAATTGGTAACTTCAGACAATGCTGATGTTGATGTAGCTTCGTTCCTGATACATCATGAAGATATGTAAACGAGACTATCTCACTCAGTTATTCTTGTCCGTTACGCTACACTTACGATTCAATGCACGAATTCGTCACTAACTTATGACTAAGTAGGGTGGGGAACTAGATTGTATAAATCCAGATAAACTAAGAAAACATGTTAGACATGAAAAAAGCAAAAAATCGCTGGCGATAGGAGTAATAGGAGTAGTCGGTGCAGCAGAATTTGTCTATTCTTATTTCATTTTAACTGAAAAGATAAAGTGGTAGCACAATATATTAGCACAGAGAGGTGCGTAACCTACATTGCTCCAGGCAAGTAATTCATCATCCTTGGTGGCATGGTAAATCGTATCCATAAACGATCCAGTCTCAACAATTCTCAGATTATCAAAATATTATATGTAATTGTAAATGTAAGATTTTATGGTAGACATGAATATTTAAAAAGTTGATTTTCAAACATGTCCAATATCTGCATCAGATTGACCAGTTGCAATGTCTAAATAATTATGAAAAAGAAAAAAATGGAAGTGATAATTCTCAGTTCAAGTGTGTCTGTTACTTTGGTCCGTAGTCGAATGCTGGGAATGCTTGTTCTGCTTCTTGTGACACTGCGTTTTCGTCACCTTGAATTTGAGAACCGATTTTCTGACAGCTAACATTTAACGGAAGTTCTCCGTTCCCGCATGCATTGGCCTGTGAAGTTGCCTGGTGGTATTCTTTCTTCTCCTTCTTGTCTGCAAATGCATCTTCTGTTGCCACAGCTGATGTTGCAATAAGCATAGCATAACAGCTACTGCAGCAACGACAGCTATAGTCAAACTCTTGTTGTTGTACATGATTCTGATACGATGAAGATTAGTAATGTTTATCTAGATTAAGCAGGTCCAGGCGCTCTCATATATCTGACAAATATTGAGTTAGAACTAATGTACAATTATTTCTCAAAGTCACTAAAAATTCATCTGGAACGTATAACCATTCTATCGACAGCCACTAGAATTAAGTGATCTTAACATCGCTTAAGCAGGCTAACTAGTAACTTAATTTCTGCAAAAGTTACATATTTCTTCTACAAATGGAATTAAATAGATAGCATTGCGCCTCCATCCCATGTCAGTGTTTGGTTTGTCCATTCTCACATTATTCATTTTGATGCTATCAACTCAATTCTTTGGGAGCACTATCTCATGTGATCCATCTGTTAATCTGATTAATCAGACTAATCGTAGTGGGAGATCTATTTGAAACCATGGATGATTCACGTTCTGATACTGAAACATCTTTAATACTTCCAAATATCTCACCGACAAGAGAAGATCTCAACAATGTTGAACCCTCCGAAAGCGTGAAAACTACCAATTCCGATAATCATAATGATGTCGCTGAAAATAATTATGAAAAAAATGCTGCTGGCGATTCTGCCGATGAAGCGCAGTGCGACGAAGACGAAGCTTCAAAAGAAAGTGAGGGAAAAGATTCTGGTGAAGGGCCTTCATTGATTCCATTCCCATAACGAATTATCATTAGTATTACCATACTATGAAAGTTGGTTTGAGTTCTATACTCATTAGTTGTTATCTGTAGCTATCGATTGTGTCATCCCAATTTGTTATTTGGTCAATGAGATTCGTACATGCAATATCGTATTGAACATCTTGAACGTTCAGAACGTTCAAAGAGAATTGCCTTATGGGCGTTCAGTCAGTGTTCAGTCAGTGTTCAGTCAGTGTTCAGTCAGTGTTCAATCACAATGGAGAACTAACCATCTGAACTTAATATTCGAAAGATTCAAGGCAAAAGAAGATTCGCTGTACACAAATCAGCAGAATTAAGGAGATTATATCATAATGTGAGCCATCGCTCCAAGCTTCGCTTGATGTCAGAACAATAACCCCGAAATACAAATCACAATTCTTAATCTATCTATATGCTAGTTCATTCAACTAGTTTCTGTAGATGTATGGAAATACCATAGATATCCTCTTCAGTCATTCCGCCAGAATTGGTAAACCATCTAGAATTCCTTAGACAGGATTATTAACTCAATATAATGAAGGAATCTATAATTAATATAAAGTAGATCAGACATTCTCCTGAATGTCGTTTTTGCCTCTTAGATTCAAGATCTCTTGATTATTTCATCTGCAAATACCTCTACCGCTTCAATTTCTCTTTGTGGCTCTAAATCAACAATTAGATATTGGATACCCACATCTTCAAATTCTTTTATCTGTTTTAATACATCCTCCGGAGTACCATAAATTGCGAATTCTCTTAGCTGCGCCTCTGGCATTCCAATGAAAGCCTGCTGTACTTTTTTCTTAGCCATCAGCCCATCATTATCAATGGCTACTACACCAAGTTTGGTTTTCAAGATTGAGTCATAGTCTCTATTTACATTTCTACAATGTGTTTTCAAAATGTCGAGCTTTTTCTTTACTGTTTCAGCTGATCCAAAGAGATTGCATGCATCAGCATATTTTGCTACTATTTTCAAAGTTCTTTTCTCGCCGCTCCCCCCTACAAGAATCGGTGGAGTTGGTTTCTGAATTGGTTTGGGATTGCAATAAGCATTATGTATTTGGTAGTACTTGCCTTTGAATGAGGCAGAAGGTTCCTCTGTCCACATCTTTCGTATTATTTGTAATGCCTCTTCTAAGCGAAGTAGTCGCTCTTTGTTAGATGGAAATGAAATAGGAGAGGCTTCATTATTATTACCGATATTATTAGTGCTTTCTCCAATACCATATGCTAATGATTCTTCTTCATTCCAAGAGGCACCTATCCCCAAAAAGAGTCTCCCCTTACTCAAAACATCAAGTGTGGCAGCAATTTTAGCTAATACGGAAGGATAGCGGTATATGACACCTGTTACAAGTGTACCCAGTTTTATCCTCGTAGTAATGCCCGCAAGCACAGATATTGTTGTCCAACCCTCAAGCATAGGTTCTTCTGGCTTCCCCACAACTGAAATCTGATGAAAGTGATCCATTACCCAAAAAGAATCAAAACCCTTGTTCTCAGCTTTTGCTACTAGATTACTTAGAGTATCGATAATCCGAGAAGTATTCTGGTCGCTGTAGTCATAGCTAAAATTGGGATGCTGTAGGCCAAACTTCATATTAGATTCGCTACCTAATACGTTTAACTACCTAATAGATGTGACTACGTAGAATAAAGAGACTCTATATATGTGCCGTATGTTTATCTATATTTGTGTGCTTTAATCTCCAGTCCATTGAAAGTTCAGATATTCGAAGTATTTTCTGAACACCTTTCACTAACTAATGTAATATCAAGCCAAATGAAGTAGTGAAGATCCATATCAGCAATAGATGCATAGTAGAAATGTCAGTAGTTAAGCAAAAGGCTTGGTTACCTTTCGAAAATGAACCCACATCGACCTTAACTTGTGAGCTGTTACGATCATTTATCAAAGCGATCGATCTCTACCCACAGCTGTTAGAGTTGATCTACCTACTGGTTGAGTCTAGAATGCAGAAGGGCCGTCTATGATATACGTCAGGCATTCATCTTGGTAGAGGTTTCGTCTGGATGATCACTATCAAGTCTTGTTAAAGAGTTTCCCCGTTATTTTCTAATTGCATAGGATAATTCCCTATCTACCTACCTTTTTATAGTATCACAGCCTTAATAATAGCAAGCCTGCAATTCATGGGTGTGGCGGCCACAAATACCTCCAAATCCTAAGGCTCGCCTACCCTTTCTACTACTGGTTAAAGGAAGTATTTGTTGAGGCGACAAAAATACCACTAGTAAGATGTTACTCAAGCGACCAAATCTACGCTTCAATCATAGAAGGCTTGGCTAACCTGCAGTCTCCAAAACAAATTGCTATATTCTTCATATACATTCAGTAAGAACAGATAGAGAGACCGGTTGGACGAGTACGTATATTGATACGATATATAAACATGTTCGCCTTACAAAAATAGCACTTTATGATTCCTCGCAATTGGGATGCTGCTTCAAAGAGAGGAGAAGTGTGCGGGATCGTCGATTGCAAAAATGTACCTACAAATAAATGTTCAAAATGTTCCTCTTACTATTGCAATGACCATGTGAATCTGCATTTTGACAGAAGATAAAAGTATGAGATTTGAAATGATAACTGAAATAATGAAAATATAGTGTGTGTTTTCATTAGGTCAGATTTGGATATTTAGGGTTAGAGATAAATTGCAATTCTAGAAAAGGAGATGCATATCAATGCCTCGATTCAGAAATATTAGGACGGAAATATCGATTGAACCAATTCTTTGATGTTCCGGCATAGTCTGATGGTAACAGACCTTGGCAGTGAACTTTGTATTATCATCCCATTGTTATCTTATAAAATATAGAATGCGTTGAAGTTTTTGTAATTCATCCAAGTGTCGTTCTCGTCTTCGAAACATTCTTACCGTCCGGACATAATCCTGGGATAAATCGACAGTACGTGGGCTCTCTTCCATATATTTAATAAGACCTACGTTTGTATTTTTGTGGATTATGAATAACAACATCTCGTTAGCACATTCGTTTTCTTAGTCTTTATCGTGGTATTTACGGTAGAGACTATAGAATTGAATGGCGCACATAATAACTAGGGAATCTATTTCGAAATCTTTATGAGCATATTTAAGATAAGAAAATTCAAAGCATAATTTGACAGAATTTTCAAGTAGGCATAAATGTACATAAAATCCAATCGAGAATCTAGTAGAAACATCTTCCCATTGTTATTGACGATCAAGGACCCGGATCGAACTAGTAGAAACAGATTCATAAATTGTCTATATAGGGGTATATTCATCAAACTATTTTATATATGGCTGACTTAATTACCACTCTTGATGATAATCTTGTATATTGAGATATATTAGTAATAGTAGTAGTAATAATGATTTTGAAATCTCTTTTCTTGTATCCCTCACAACACTGGAGGACGTAGAGATAAATTGAGTAGTCTTTACTCAGCTATGACGACTGACCTTGTTAGTCTTAAGGCAAGAAGATATCGGGTAAATAGAAAGGACAGATCACAATCTATTTCGTCGATACTTGAGTTATTGAATGGACAGCCATTACGACAGAGTAGTATCGTTCAAAAATCTGGTTTAACTTATAAACAGGTCAAAAAATATGTGCTATTATTGACAAATTGCAATTTAGTATATTATAATGAACAGGATTTAACATACAAAACTACAGCCAAGGGACTGCATTATTTAAACTTGCAAAACAGTATGGTCGAGTTGCTGCCACTAACTAAGACCAGTTCTAACCAATGAACTAACGAATCCCAAGAAAATGATCGGTCTGATACATGGCATAAAACCTTTTTGAAGAATACCTGATAGCCTACCAGAAAAGCTTCAGTTCCCGAAAGCATATCAAATAAAGATTGAACTGAGCATTTGTGGTGAGTCATGAGGTCATAACACTCCTAACCGCTGTCGTTTCTGACGTTCAGAGTTTGAATAAACGACTAATTGTCTCTAATTTCACAAAAATTCATAAAAATTCATATGGCCAAAACTATGAATTTCAAAAAAAATGGAAGAACAATTAACAACCTACATGGATACTTATTTAATTTCATATTTAATGTAATTCAAAATGTAGTTTTCATTGATTGAACCTCCCCCTGTTGCTGTGTTGATTG
>WHTU01000010.1 GCA_009377575.1 Nitrososphaeraceae archaeon
ATATTTTGCTACTGGAAGGCCAAGCTGGCCTAAACCTATTATAAGAACTTTGTCGAAGCGAGAATTATTTTCAGTTCCCAAAGAGCTTGATTGTGAGCTCCCGCTAATTATCTCAAAGTCCTCTTTAGGCAAAGTGAATCCACAAATAGTATTATCTAACAACCGAGAAATTTATGGTTTTATTGTTTAATATACAGTAAGATAGTGAAAACTAGTAATATTTTAGTGCGGATAGGTACAGTGCTTTGTTATGATTAATATTTTAAACAGTGAGTAAATTAGTGATCTTCCCCTAAAACGGTAATCATAGGTAGAATAATCCCACGATAGATACTCCTTCGTATAGCCCAGAATTAGGTTGTCCTCTTTCGGCAGATCCACTCTAAGGAAAGGCCAATTTCTTCAGAGCTAACAATAAGATGGTTAAAATATGATGAGAATTTCGTTACTGATGTGGATTATGGAGAATCGAAGCGAAGCTGTTACCAGATATAAAGTTAACCAGCTAATCGATACTGGTATAAGCATAACCTTAAGTCTCTCCGAGGATGTGGAGCTGGAAAAGGTGTCCCAGCAACAGCAAATATTGGACTCGATTGACAACCTCGTCTCAGATAAGGATATTAAACAACAAGTAAAGCCGTTCCTGGAAGCCATTCTCAGAGCTCAACCACAGACCGTGGTCAATACGTACTCTCAGACAACTATACAGATTACCATGCCTAAAAGGCGGTTTCAGAAGATTGGAATTCCGCAGGTCGGAGATACCCTTGCAATAGATATAAGGAAAGATTGAAACAAGTATTCTTAATCCACTAGTTTCCAAAGAATCTTATTGCTAGCTAATTCCATCCGGATGTCATTACACCCCAAACTCAGAAACACCTTCTTCTCGGCAGATTAGAATAAATAGAGTTAGTGGGCGAATATTCTCATGCAGTGCGCAGTATATGATACATATGTTAAAAAGAAAGATGGGAACGTTATGCATTTTGATGTTGTCGTGGAAGCAAAGACTCCACACGAAAAAGCTATCGAATATGGCAAGAAGTATTTGGAAACCGTAGGAGAGGGAGAACAACAGATGACTCAAGAGGAATGCCAATTCTGCCACATCCAGCAAGCTCCTCCGACGATAGAGACAGATATTCAAAGTAACGGCTATTATATTCAAAAAATGGAAGGTTGTCCTGCATAACCATTTAAGTCTCTCCAGCAATTGTACTTGAGAGCTCGGAAAATGTGTCGCTTTGCTTGAATCATTCGATTTTTACGGCACTCCGTTGAGAGATAATTAACATTGAGACTTACTAAATCCGAAGAAAAAATCCTTGCTGGGAGTATGGGAGAGATCTATGCTTCTGCCTATAGAGTGTTACTGGCGATAGGACAGGCAACTGAAGCCGAAAAACTGGTTCCGATAGAATGGGCTCATGTTTCTGGTGTAAACTATAATACTATCGGCGATGCAGGAGTTGATTTCCTACAAGAAGTATCCAAAGAGGTACGGTTCAAGGTTAGAACGACTATAAATCCTATGGGCTTTGATAGAACTAAACCCGTTACACTTTCTAAAAATTTTTTGTCGAAGCAAATGCAAATTGTGGAGAGTTATAGAAGAATGGGAGCCATACAATCATTTTCCTGTACTCCATATGAAATATTCAATCTTCCGAAAAGAGGTACTCCTGTGAGTTTCGCAGAAAGCAGCGCAGCCGTCTTTTCCAATTCTTTCCTGGGGTTGATGACAAATAAGGAAAGCGCTCTTAGTGCACTTGCAAGTGCTATAACAGGAAAGTCCCCATATTCTGATCTTCGTATAGAGGAGTCACGATCACCGAGAGTAGCCATAAAACACGGTGGCGTCGCGATAAACACTGAAACTGATTACGGCTTACTTGGTTATATAGCCGGAAAAATCGCTAAAGATAGCTGTATTGCTTTTTCAGATCTGAAAAGCGAGATGGAAATGATGCCTGCAAAAGCGATTTCCTCAGGCCTAGGAACCTCAGGATCCTGTGGAATGTTTACGACTGGCAGTAAACAGGCAGGTGATTCCGTTGCAATAGACGACGAGGAAATGACTAGAGCCAAAGACGAGTTAAGTACCGATGAGGATGGCGACCTCATTCTGTTTGGTAGTCCACAACTCGGGCTTAGCGAGCTAACTTATCTGCACGACCTAATCGCAGGACGAAAATTTGATAAAAGATGTATTATTTTTTGTTCACGATACGTCCATGATCAAGCTAGGAAAATTGGACTAGCTGCAAAAGTAGAGTCATCAGGAGCAGAATTTATGTGCGATTCTTGTATGTGTCTTTCGCCATTGATAACCCGAGACAACACTGATTCCATCATTACCAATAGTGTAAAGGGAGCATATTATATGAAAAATTCCAATCGTGTCGGCGTAGCGCTAAAGGATATGAAAACCATCGTTGGAACCTATAGCTGATTACGTCATGAATAAAATTAAGTGCATATGCATCGTAAAAGGATTCGCCAAAGGCGAAGCTTTGATATCAAACACACCCATAAATTTTCTTACGATGATTGACGCTGAGAATGGGGAGATCAAGGATCTAAACCATTACCTCTACGGCAAGACATTAAAGGATAAGATATTCGTTTTCCCATATTCAGTAGGTAGCAGTGTTGGGGCCTACGTCTTGTACAGCTTGAAAAAAAAATCGGCCGGCCCATTGGCTGTTGTATGTTCAAACAAAATGGACATAACGACGGCTTCTGGATGTGCGATATCAAACATACCCGCTGTTTACCTCAAACACAGGAACATCATTGACGCGCTCAAGAATAGCCAGGCATTGGTTGTTGATGGGGAAAGAGAGCAGATATTGATTTATCCAAATTAAGTGTAAACAACAAATTTTTTCAATTCCTCGTTCCGAATAATGCACGATCATGAAGTGGCCCTTCAGACTGAAAGCATGTTACATGTACATAATCCTTTTATTAGGTGTGTGAGACTAAATAATTGATTGGCTAGGTTTTGTCCCGAATGTGGTGGTGATATGAAATTTGACAATCCTAGTAAGAATTTTGTATGCAAGGGTTGTGGCTTGTTTGTTTCCAGCGAAAAATTAGACGAATTAAGAGACAAGGCGGCTGAAAAATATTATGAAACTGGGGACGGTAGAAAACGAGTACACAATGACTATCTTGACTGGTGGCAAAGTTCAAAGAAAGATAAACAGAAATAATCCAGAATAGATAGTTGAGTTCTGTAATAAGTTTACATGTGAGTGACAGCTAATTGTAAATTCGATAAATTCGTTAGGTATCGTTGACTGAGATTATCGAGACCTGTGTTCGATCACTTTTTGACAATTCCCAGTCAGTCCGAATTTAAATTCAAAAAGATTTAAATAAGAAGTATTGTCCCTTTGCCTTTGCAGCCCCCTAATAGAAGATGGAAACATGTAATAAATGTAATAGAAATCCGCCGGTCTATTTTAGAGAATATTCGGGGGAAAAGCTTTGCAAGAGATGCTTTATAGAATCAATAGATCGCAAAGTGCAGCGAACGATAAACAAATTTTCAATGATCAAATTTGGCGATCATGTAGCTGTAGCTACGTCAGGCGGGAAGGATAGCTTGGTTCTATTGAGCATTCTCAATGCCGTTATTGACACTGCCAGGGGAATTACAATTAGCGCAATTACAATTGATGAAGGTATCTCTGGATATCGAGATGAATCATTGAAGATAGTCTCAGAATTTTGTTCTAAACTGGGCGTGCCACTTACTATTCTGTCATATAAGGAACTCTTCGGAACTCAAATGGACGAAGCTATGAAGATAAGACCGTCAGCAAAATTAACATCCTGTACTATTTGTGGAACGTTTCGTAGAAGAGCGATAGACATAGCAGCAGAGCAGGTAGGGGCAAATGTAATTGCCACAGCGCATAACTTGGACGACGAGATACAAACATTCATGATCAATCTCTTTGCAGGTGACGTAAATCGAATGGGATGGAACCAAGCTTCTTCGAGCTACAAGACAGGTTGCATGAAGAAGATCAAACCGCTGGCTGATACATATGAGAGAGAAATCGTATTCTATGCACTGCAGAAAGAAATTCCATTCCAGAGCGAGCAATGCCCATACATGAATGAAAGCATTAGGGAGGAAATCCGTGAGTTTCTAAACAGGTTGGAGAAAGCACATCCCGGAATAAAATACAATTCGTACAAGTCTGCAGCTGATATTTCAGCTCTTGTTCGGGGCGGAAACAATCATGAGAGTGTAAGGGGCATTTGCGAAAACTGTGGCAGAGATTGCGCTAAGCAGATCTGCTCCGTGTGCAAGATTCAGGAGAATTTCAAGCCATTAAGTTAAATTTGTTCGGTAATTGGACAAGAACATTGTGCGACACTAACATAAATATAATCTAACGTAGGATTACATATTTGGAGACAGGGAGGATCGGGGTGTTAGTCGTACCCCATACCAGAAACCGACTTCATGCTGGGATCAGCAACCGCTGGGTAAATCTACTGGTACAAGGTACCTGCTTGCCTAGCTGAAATGAAGTCATGCCGTGCCGGATGGTTATGAGCAGCATGTCATGCGAAGGCATGGTCTTGACTGCGTATAGTCGAAATGGGTGAGGTCCGGGAGGGAGCAACTCTAAGATTGCATGGTTATGCTGGCACGTCTACGTGGCAGATCTCGCAAGGCTTGAGAGGGGGCTTTGGACCTTTATTGGAACCAGTGGGCTGTCTCCAATAGCACCTCGATTTGTACCTTTTGTTCTCGGACTTGCTAAATTAAGCAATGATCAAGATCAAATTAATAAATCACTGATTGCCAGATTGCACTTGCGGGCATGTATGTCATGCTTAAGGCTTGGATTTTACAACCAGTGGCTGAGACGGAAAATATCTTCAACCGGCTCTTTTTTTAATATCCTGATTAAAGCTCTTGCTTGAGGTACTGAAAGCATAGGCTTCTTAAAATGATTGTCGATACCGATCCTCGGGCATGCGACTTGTACAAACGCATCTATGTGACTAAATATCTGCATTCTTTCCTCAGTTATTTCGGTCAATCCAATCAATCTCACCTTCATTCCAACTTTTTCAAACTCTTTCTTCAGTTCCAGCGCGCGGGTCTTTGCAAACTGACCATCCTTTATACCAATAATTATTCCAACCATATGAGCGTCGACAGCTTTGTAGATAGACAGAATCGCTTTCCTGTGTAATTCCTCAGCGACGCTACTTACTTCAGTGTACTCCTGAAAATAAGGATCAAGCATGAATGTTTGTTTCCCTGTCGATAAAGCTACCCCGGCTGAGTGGAAAGTACTTTGCCCCAAAAAGACAAAGCAATCCACTTCATCTAACTCACTATGAGCAGGGTAAAATTCGCATCCAAAAACCTGTCCGTCATTGAGCTGGCCTTTACCCCTTCCTATAGTGACGCTCATTCCTGATTGTTCAAAGATCTTACGAACGTTCTCAAGCTGACGTAAATGTTGACTAATTGTTAGTAGCGATACATTTTTATAATTTCTGTTTAGGAGTTCAGTTGCCAATCGCCTTGCAACTTCATCAAAAGGCATATCCTCATATGCGTCTATCATGACGATCTCTTTTCCAAAACCATCCATCGAGATTGTATGCCCTATGTTAAAGAGAATTTCGGCCCCGAGCACGTTGGCTGCATGTGTATTGAGGTCGCACGAACCCCAGCAGGTATCTCCTATTATGTAAACTGGTATTTCGAATTTGTCTGCGATCATGTCTGCCGTTTCCTGAATTTTAGACATAAGTCCGTCAGGACCATCCAATGCAACAGATTTTGGTTTCCTCTCTTCAATTATTCTGAATATTTTCTGGTTATCGATCAATATCATGCCTATGCTCTAACTTCCACCGAGTTTTGCTGATACCATTCAGTTCTATGGCAATAAAAATGCATACACTAAGAACAAAATTTTATAGACAAACCCTCCTCTTCCAACTGCCCGTCAAGAGAGGTTGAAATCGAAAATTTAGTTGTAATACGGATTAACTTGCAGAATAACTTGTGATTTAAGAAGCATTCTTGATCTTAAGTAGTAAAACTTTTTTGTTGTTGTTCAACTGGGAACCTTTCCATATGCTTGGAAAATATATCTTTGCATTTTGATCAGTGACCAATTTAAATCCACATTCACCCAGGGTATGTGATATACGACTTTCGTGCTCTCCATAGTCGTCAATGTCAGTTAGAATTTGCACGGTACCATCATGACGTACCTTAGGTTTCATAATTGAAAGTAATGATTTGAATGATACGATTTGGGTCGAATCTTCTCTTTGGTCCAATATATCTCTGGATAGGACAATAATGAAATTATCCACCACACTGTCAAATAAATTTGGAATTAACTTTTGAGGACTTCCCCAAAATGCAGATGCGTTAGGTGGATCCAACATTGCAAACCGATTTTTGGCTCTAAGAACTTCCTGCTGATCTTGACTTATGCCAATAAAATATTCAGCCCAATTGTCTATGGCCACTTGCTCAAGCATCTCTCCATTCAACATCGCGAGCTGGACGTTTACTTTTAAGAATAATTTTTTTGCATCAGCAATCGTCCGATTCAATTGAGTTGAGGGGTTACCTTCATGGAAGAATTGATAAATCAAGTTCCATCTTTGTTTAAATACATCCGGAAATGTCTTACTATGCAGTAGTTCTTGGAATAATTTGGTTTCTGCGAAATCTGCAAAGAAAGCATCCGTTCGCGAGACGGCCTCAAGTTTGGGGAGATACAATTCGTCATAAAGACTCGTAACTCTATCCCATGCTCGAATAGGATCTGAACTCATATATGTAACTGACAGGTCAGCTAACCAGAGTATTTCTGCGAGGAGACTAATTTTTTCTGAATCATATCCTTCAGCAGATAAATCTTTCAAGAGACTTGAGAATGTATTCCGTGGCTCTTTCAGCGCAGAGTACGGAAAATCAGTATGCCAAATAAGTGCTTCTATCACTAGGCTCTCCTTTGGCCTTTCGTATGCTCTTGATTGCAAATACTCTGGATGCGTGGTGGAAAATTCGGCCTGCATCTTCAGTGAGTGCGCGTGATCCCGAAAATACTCTTCAAATTCTGATGGATTCAAGATGAAATAGGCTTCATGAATTCTAGTCTTCTTGAGTTCACTAATAGTTCTGCTAACCTTCGGTCCTATGACAGAGACCGGCGTCCCGTTATCGTTGACAGCTGTTGCTACAAATGTTGATTGTACCGGATCATAGTCATGCAACAGAGCTGAAACAAGGATGAGTTCGTAGTCGTTCCCAGTAAACACAAATCCACGAAAATCTCGGGGTAACATTTGCAAGACCATATATGAAACCTCTAGGCTATGGTGAAAATTATGGTACTCTGTCGAGCCCTCGCCTAATCCTTGGTTGTCGTACGCGTTTCTTAAGAAACTTGTTAGCGTTTTTATTTTGCGAATACTGTTTGGAGGAATACCTCGATCAGTAGCAACCTGAATTATGGCGGTAATCAGTTCTTCGTCCTTGGCATTTGCGAGATTCTTGTTGATGTCGCTTATAAAGTTCCTTTTTGAGCGGGGTAAGTAACGAGCTACTTCCTCATAAATTATTCTAAGAGGCAAACTCTTATTAAGATAAATGCCAAAAATAGTTATCCCGTGAGGATATTTTATTCTTGGTTTCTCTCGTTCAAATACCTCTTCGGAAGCGCTTACCAATGCTTTATTCAGGTCGGTTATTCGGGCTCTAATTTCCTGACCCTCTAACGATTGGAATTCCCGGGGGTCGATATATCTTGATCTCTCTGTGTTCATCACCATCCACTGAGGAATTTTTACTCTATATCTGAAGTAACCTCGTTTGCTCTGTTGCGAGGATAGGAATGCAATTCTTTCCTTAATTGTAACGGCAACATTTCTACGTCCATTTGAAAACGGGAGCTCGTTGTCACGAACAACCTGAATTATTATTTCCCTGTCTTTGGATTGGAGACCAAGGAGTATATGCCAATATTTGCCTTTATCGAGCCAACTTGGAGCTTTAGTTTCTTTGTCCCAAAAATCGATGGGACCTAACGGGAGATAACCATTTTCATACTGCTTGGTTTCGGGATTATAGGAACGATACTGATAATCTCCAATTTGAGGATCAAGCTGTTTTGCCTTGTACTTCGCCGATAATACCCTCTCTGCCGATCTAGTTAACTCCCGATAAGCCATCGCACCCCAGATAGTTCCTAACGCACTCATCAACGTAAGTATAGCCGCAACGGTGTCGACTTGGTTAGTTATGAAGTAAGTTGGAGTTAGAGGTATTCCAAACCATCCAGTTGCAAGTAATCCACTGAATGTCAAAGTGATGAAGAGCCATCTTGCTAGATCATTGTAGTAAAGGCTAAATGACTTGGTTCCATCACCGAAATAACTCATGTTCTTTTCACCATTGTGTTTTTAGATTTCGAATTTATAGCACAACTTCAATAACCTTGCGGGATAGTTATACTGACCAAGCTAATTCACTTCCCTTTATTATTGAAATCAGTTCTTGCAATCTCGTCTTTCAGATCGGACCATTGTTCAGATTGGTGGACACGCCATTTCTCATAACAAACAACATTCTCTAAATTCAATCTCCGTAGCCAACCAGAACGTTCCAGGTCAGGTGTATTTTCAAACTCACTTACATAACCTAGACATAGATAAGCAACGGGTGAAACGTAATCAGGGATCTCAAGGATTTCTCGGATTTTACAATTTGAGATGATACTTACCCATCCCATGCCCAAACCCTCCGCACGAGCTGCTAGCCAGAGGTTTTGGATGGCACAACAAACGCTGTATACTCCCGTCTCCGAAATAGACGTTCTGCCAAGCACAAAAGGACCAAACTTGTTTGGATCATACGTAATACAAATGTTTAATGAAGATTCCAAAATCCCTTCAAGCTTTAGAGATGTGTACTTACGTTGCCTTTCTTGATCTGATTCAAGCATCTTGACAGATTTCTGGAATTCCTCTATGAATGAGTGTTTTATCCTTTCTCTTATCTTCATATCGCTAATTAGAATAAAGTCCCATGGCTGAGAGAATCCCACAGACGGAGCGTGATGAGCAGCATTAAGAATCCTAGCCAAAACGCTCCCCGGTATTTTCTCTTCCAGAAATTTGGTCCTAACATCCCTACGAGAAAAGATCGCTTTATACACCGCATCTTTTTCATACTGAACAAAGGAGTTCTGAGAAGTGTTCAATACGTTTTGATCAATCTTAGCAACAGCCAGCGAGATTTATACTGTTAGTACAAGGCATGCTCTTTGCTGCCTCAAAATGATATCCTTAGCACTTCTGAGAACATATATTTAGGCCAGGACACGAGAACATTCTAAGAGGGCCGGTGGTCCAGCCTGGTTAAGATACCGCCTTGACATGGCGGGGGTCGTTGGTTCGAATCCGACCCGGCCCAATTTACTGGGTAAGTCTTATCCTGACACCAGATCGATCTCTTTTCAATAGCCACCACCTGAATTCTTCTCGCTTTGACACACGTGACATAGCGCCTTCCCGTGATACCTGTTCACCAACTCTCTGCCTAGCGGTAGTTTGTCGTGTACAATCACATCTATGTGTGTGTTATTACAATTGCCACACCTTAGTCTCCTAAATCCCCTTGGAAGTCTCCGATCTGGATCGAGAAGAGATAGTTCCATTTTATTTTGAACTTCTTCCTCAATGTATAGAGCTAAGAGTTCTGATATCTCATTTTTCGTTAGGTAACCTCTCTGGCGAGAGCGATCAATTAGTGTTTTGATATTGATGTTCTTAACCGGCTCCTTTTCATAACCCTTCTGAATCACGTTGAGCATTATCTGCTCCAGAAGTTCATCATTATCCCTTTCGCTTAGCTCAATAAATCTTCGATATTCGATTTCGACAGCCTCAGGGTGAAAACCATGTTCAGCTAGAATATCAATCGGTTTTTTTCCGGACTTGAATTCCCTATAAAGAATCATGAGACCTTCTGAATCCAGCTGTGGAATATCTATCAAATAGTCGCTTAGCCCAGTACTTTTTCTTAATTTTATCTTCTGTAGTGCCATAGAGCTTCGATCTCCCTGTTCTTCTTCCGGATCAAAAAGCATCATTTCGCTCTGCTTTTTTGACTCATGTGTAGTACTTCTGCTTACTATTGATCCTGCTCTTGATTTTAGCAGACTTTTTTCCTTCCATACATTTTCTACACTAGTGTTTAATCTCAAGGCGATATCCCTTGGCGTCAAATTCCCATCTGAAACTAGTCGCCATATCTGCTGCCGTTTACTTTCTGGTTTGTTAGATGTGTTAGTATGGATCAAGATATAGTACAGTAAGTAATCATGTTAATAAGGTATTAATCGGCACCAGGATAGAGTAGATCCCTAAGTATCTAAGCTATCAATAAGCTACCAACTAACTTACCGTAGTAAGTATGTATGCTAATTTCAAATACATATGGCATTTGAATGAGGCAATCTAAATAGCTCATGTTCATCGAATCGGCTAACTTATTTTTTAGTCTTCGTTGATGCCTTTACAATCTGTGAAAGTTTAGATGCTGAAGTGCTTAACGATTGTCACTCATTTATTATATCATTGCCGATGTATATCGGATACAACTATAAATCATTGTATTAGCCAAGGTCATCATAAACCAGAGCTTTCACGTACACCGGTAGATCGGGTGTAGTATTATGTTTATCAGTCTTGACAAGATGTGATTCTGAGATTGACATATCAAGGCTCTCTTAGTTGTATGTTAGTGATGACTGATAAATTTTATTTCAGAGATTAGGGGCTATTTACTCTTCTGTACAATCTGTTCTATGTACAGTCCTGCACATACTACGCCTCAGGACTTTACTTTTGACTGAGGATGCACCGGAAATAATGTATACGGCAGCTTGCTTGACATCTCTGTTTTTGCTATTTTTTCTATATGTCGAGTTTTGAAAGCCCCTTTTTTTAATACCAAATACATGAATAAGAGGTCAGTCGCTCAATTTCTAAGAATTTTATATGTACCTCTATTCATTTCCTTTGGGAATCTCTCAAAGGCTAACTTAAAATCCTAACTGTAACGCATCTTCACTAACTTCTATACCACCTATTCTAATTCAATTCTCACCTTGTTTATCAAGTCCTCAGCTGAAATTGGCTTCGTTATAAAACACCCAATACTCCGTATTGAGTGGATTTCTCTCAATGCTCGATAATTTATCTCACCTGCAGTCATGAAACAGATTCGCAAGTTCAGATCCATTTCTAGAAGCCTTCTGCTTATTTCAAATCCATCCATGCCTGGCATATTGATATCAATAAGCAACAAATCGTAGCGGCCTGGTTCGAAGTCAGACAGGAATTGCTCAGGACTATTAGAAGTATACACCCTGAATCGCAACGCTATATTGTGTTTCGAAATAAGATCTGATTCCAGTATCGTTTTGAAAGTAGTTGTGATATCTCTATCGTCATCAAGGATTACTATTGTCTTAAATCCGTTATCAGATCTGATCTTTGTGATGTCTTGTTTAACTTTCTGTGTCATTCCAAAATTATCCAACTTACTACTTCACTAGGACTTCATAACTTCTACGCGGTTAGCCTCAAAAGTTCCATTTTGTTCAAAAGTCATCTCTCCCCTGTAAATTACATTCAAATATGACTGGAAATCAATATTATCCATAATACGACTATAGCCCTTCAGTTTATTTACTGTCAAGCAGTCTATTTATTGATTCTTAAGGAAAGAACCTTAGAATACAAGGGCAGTGCTTATTAAATTACAATCCAAGCGTCAAATTATTATTTGTAATAGTGGGTACTAATGAATCTGCATCACCATTAAGCAAGCTGTAAGAGGAGAGACGAGAATACAGTACTATGCGATTTTCCCGACTATTGTCCGATTTATGGCTGAGGGTATGTAGTGACACTCATGAGAAAGTCGAATCAGAACAAGACGTTGGGATGAGAACGCTCATTTTCACGACAGCTCTAGCGCCAAGTGGAATTTCAGTATATAGGGAACTAAACCAGGCCCAATACGATAAAGCTATAACGGATAAGCACATTCGGAGTTTGGCACATGATACAGGTCTAATTAGTCGGGAAGCATTAATTGAAACAGGAGGGCCATCTGCAGTCACAAAGGCCACCAAGGTCATGATGACGAGTCCAATCAAGAATAAGAATATGGACAAGTTAAGGAGAATAATGATAGTCGATGACGAGCAGGATGTCACCTTCTTATTCAAGATAATATTGGAAGGTATGCATCAAGACCTATCTTTCTGCTGCAAAGTAGATTCTTTTAACGATTCATTAGTTGCGTTGGAAAATTACAGAGAGGGTCTTTACGATCTGATAATTATAGACGTAGTGATGCCCAAAATGGATGGATTTATGTTATACAAGGAAATAAGAAAAAAAGATAAAAAAGTGAAAGTTTGCTTCCTGACCGCGGGTGAGATGTACTATGAGGAGTACAGAAAACATGTATTTCCTGAAATTTCCGCAGATAGGATTATACGGAAGCCGATCTCTAATGACGATTTGGTTAGAAAAGTAAATGGGTACTTTGAAATCTGATATTTGTTACTTAACTACAATGTGTTATTAAGATGAAAGCGGATCTAAGAAGAATTGTAAATGATGGTCTGAGCATTAAAGAAAGTTCGTTAGACGATTCCAATATGGCTTCCTCAGTTGTAAGGTTAGGTAAACGCAAAGCAAATACCAAGGTCTCATCATTGTTGTGTTATTGACTGCAAATTACTCATCAGACATATGAACTCTTGTTAGATTGTTAGGATAGATGTGATGTGAAAGATCCTGTCTAGTTCGTATCCCCTTTAATTGCTTTTGAATCACACCTACGATTGCTAATTTCAGAATCATTCCCTTGGAGACTAACCGTGAATCCCCGTAGTGCGATGATCATTGATATTTCAGTAGACATGTGGGATCATTGGTACTCCGGATTAATTCGCTCGTAACGAGTATGCAGTGTCTTGAGTACGTTAGTACGATAGCCTGTAAATAGTAACACATGCATTGTCCGTTCGTTGCGTTACCTTGCCTGAGTCTATCCATTTAATAGATTCCCCGACATTCTTTTGTCCATGCCATTACCGCAACGCCTAAATTACTATTTGAATTTACCTGAAAATCCGTTACACCACGATGTAATTGAGCTTGGACAAGTGATACGGTTCTGTCAAGGTGTTTATGGAAGAAGATGTTTTCTGCGGACCTCAAGTTTTTGCAGACCTCAAAGAAGTGTTATTCTATTCAAGGTTGGTTTCTGAGGTTCCGCTGTCAACAGCCACCTTCGATGATTCCTCACTAAAATCCTCGAGATATATTTCCATATATCTTTTCAATCTCTCCCAGGATTTCCGTACATCTTCGTCTGCTGGTTTCTTGATAGCATATTTTCCTGCAAAAGGGATTTCCTCGATCTCATTGGATCTCAACGTTTGAAGACTTTGAAAATTCAGATTTCTGGGTGTATCCTCGGCTAAATCATTGTCTGGACCTCCTCGTAGTTTATCGGGAGGGGTTAGCAACGAATCCTCACCGGCAATTGGTTCAGTATCATTCAAGTACCACCTTCTGACCTCCTTTTCAACGCTCTGTGCTTCCGCAGATGAAACTCCTGTTAAATCCTTAATCTCAAGCCAGAGGTTCTCAGGCAAATCTCTCTTGAATTTTTTGTAAAACTCGTTCCATAATGATACTCTTAGTACTGACTCGCGAAGCGACTGTTTTCGGTGGTCTTCATCTCGTGGGTATAGAATATCTTCACCATTTTTTGTGACTCTAAATTTTCCTCTTCCCTCAAGTAGTCCATAGCTAATTAGACTATTTATTCTCCTGTAAAAACCTCCACTTGTAGGTGTTTTGTATCCAAGCAAGAGAGCAAGATCATTTGCGTGAATCTGACGATCTACGCTTTTAACATTATCATATATCTTCTTGATGTCGTTGAAGGCCCCTGAAGTGAATCTTACCTCAGGAATTTCATATGAACCAATTCGCAATTTGTTTGATTATCTTTCCATTTATCGTTATTAAATTTGCGTTATTGCTGATTACAAGCCATACTAACCGAACAGCCAATCTTTTTTCTAGTTACTCTCTTTGATCCTATGTCCCTTGATCTAGGTCCATGTTGTTAAAAGCATTCAGTCCATATGCAAAAAAGGGACAACAGTAGTAAATGTAGTTGAAAATACGAATTGAGTATTTACGAGGGGATGGCTTGTTCTGGCTGTCTACGTCGAATCATGCTTGATAGGTCTTCAAAGCCGAAATCAGTTTATCAATGTCGCTTTCGTCATTGTAGAAGTGAGGCGATACCCTGATACCTCCACCCCGCGCAGACACTATTATTCGCTTTTTTCCTAGATACGCGACCAAATGTTCAGGAGACCTGCTCTTAAATACAATGATGGCAGATCTGTGTATGTTTGAGAGGGGAGAAAGGATCTGAATTTTCAATTCAGCAAGCCTGTCGATTAGATACTGTGTAAGATAACGTATTCTTTCTTCAATCCGAAGAATGTTAATCTTGGAGATATACGCGATTGCTGCCTTTAGAGCAATGATATTTGGAAAGTGGGGCGTGCTGAGCTCAAATTTCGAAGCGTTCTTGGACATCCTGATTTTCATGTTATCAAAATGCTCTCTATCCTCCTGTCCAAATTGACTGAAGAATGGGGGATTCAGTCCAGATTCATCGTCTAGCAATTTACTCTGAACGTAAAGTGTTCCTATTCCAAAGGATGAAAGCAGCCATTTGTGGCCATTAGCCACTGTAAAACCAACCCCAAATTTATCAACATCGAAGTTCAATGCTCCGATTGACTGGGTTGCATTGACCACTAGGTAGAGATTCTCCTCACCACAAATCTTGCTTAATGTCTCCAAGTCTTGCTTGAATCCTGTTGAATATTGAACGTGGCTAGTGATGATCGTTCGAGTTCTTCTTCTTATGGCCTTCCGGATCCGCTCGATGGGTACCATCCCATTCAGAGATGGAACTATTGTCATATCTGCTCCCCTATTGATCCATGGTAGGTTTGAAGATGGGAACTCCAAATCGTTTGATATCGCATGGCCACGGTGCGCAAGCATATGAGCTATAATATTCATCCCCTCGCTTGTTGAGTGAGTGAACGCGATTTCTTCGGAACGAGCCCCAATGAAGTCTGCGTACATCCTACGAGCTTCTTCAATTAAATCAATCCATTTCTGCCAGCGTGTTCCCCCATAGATCATGTTATCCTTGTAAAATCTCGCCACTGCGTTTTGAACTTGCCTTGGGATTGGAGAGATCGCAGCATTTGCCAAATATGAAAACTTTTTAGTGACTGGAAAGTCTTCTCGTAGTCTTTCCCAGGATGATGATTTCAATTCGGCGCTCATTCTTTACATTATAGGATTATATGATTTTCCTATTTGACGATTGAAAGACCTTATCTCACCTAGCCAAAGCTAATTTTATGTCTACAAAAAAAAGGATAAGGAAATTCTTGCTCCATGACAGCGAATGCAGATGCACATAGATATTGTATTCTGAACAAACTCGAGTTCAGCTGGTCTATAGACGCAAGCACAGGAAATCTAAATGATACAGGGAAGATGTGATCACACACTTTCTGGTGACACACATCTCAAAATCTATGAGGTTTAGGAGAACTGCGTGAGTACTTATGATCCAAGTCCAAACCCGCCGAGTACATTTAACGTTGATATCTTGGTATTTTGAGAAAAAGTCAACGGATTTAGTTTCATAAACCATTTCTCCTACAGTCTAATGCCTTATCCCCCCATTGAAGGGGCTAGTATTGATCGAGACAAGGGCGACTGCGATTCTACAGACAGAATTTAGTGGCTGATTTCTCCGGCAGTATAAATATCAGCGATACGAATCTATAGTCTTAAGTCTATATAGAAGTATATAGGCAAACGTCGATCTCCATGTTAACTATAAGATATCATGATATACGGCTCAATAGCCTCGATAATAAAGGGGTCTGACGATATCTGAAACCTAACCTGATTACCAAAAAGGAACTCGCTTCAACTTTTCTCAAAGGTAAGAGACGCGGTGATAAGATATTTCATGGGACAGTTATTGCTGCATCTGGTTATAGTGCTCTTATGCTAATCCTCGTCGCGTTTGCGGTAGGCGAAGGAGCCCTTCCGATATTCTCCGCTGAAGGCTTTCAATTTGTCATAAGAACTGATTGGAACGCTGTGTATGGGCGTGAGTCATTTGGTGCGTTGCCATATATCATAGGTACATTGCTTAGCTCCGCCATTGCGATGGCTATCGGCGTTCCAATAAGTCTAGGGATAGCCATTTTTGTCACAGAGATGGCTTCTCATAGGATTAGTACTCCCCTATCATTCGTCGTTGAGTTACTCGCTGCTGTGCCCAGCATCATATATGGCCTTTGGGCGTTGTTTGTATTCCGATTCTGGGTAAGAGATCTTATCGAACGTCCTCTATACGAACACTTGAACTGGATCCCATTTTTTGACAAGACTCCTTTTGGCTTAGATATCTTTACCGCAGGGATTGTACTTTCGATAATGATAATCCCAATTATTTCTTCGATAACAAGGGAGATACTGCTTGTTGTGCCTAATTCTCAGCGCGAGGCTGCGTACAGCCTCGGTGCAACTAGGTGGGGAACATTGAAAACGGCTATCTTTCCTTATGCAAAATCCGGCATACTTGGTGCTTCATTTTTAGGATTGGGACGCGCGATAGGGGAAACTATTCTTGTCACAATGATAATAGGAAACGCGATCGGTCCGGCTGCAATCCCAACCACTCTATTTTCACAAGGGCAGTCGCTAGCGAGTCTTATTGCAAATGAATTCAACGAAGCAGCTTCCGACTTACATCTTTCAGCGTTGATTGGGCTGGGCGCTATCTTGTTGTTGCTGTCTATGATCATAAACATTGGTGCAAGATTTATGGTTTCAAGGATGGTCAAAGTGGTTCCAGGGGGTAGAGAATAATGTCTGGAAACAACGGTAAATCGGCTGCGCGATTTCATAGAAGAGAAGTTCAGCAGATTATGGTAAAAAATGCAAGAAAGGCTAAAATAATCGATAAAATAGTAAGCATATTTGCGATCATGTGTGTTATTCTAGCGGTTATTCCGTTGACAAGCATATTAATTGAGGTAATAAAAAATGGAATTGCAGCATTTAATTGGGACTTCTTGACAGGAAGGCCCTCTGCTATTGGTCGAGCCGGTGGGGGAGTAGGCCCTGCGATTCAAGGAACGTTAATCGTAGTAGGTCTGGCAACAATGATTGGGGCTCCGATTGGAATACTCACTGGTATCTACCTCTCAGAATTCGCTGGAGGTGGTCCTTTTCCGAACGGGGTACGGTTTTTCAATGAGGTAATGACAGGTCTACCATCCGTTGTTATGGGGATAGTCGGCTATATCCTAATTGTCATCAATATCGGTTCCTTCTCTGTATGGGCTGGGGCTTTTTCGTTATCAATTATCATGATTCCGATCGTATCCCGTGTGACTGAAGAGACCCTTAAAATCGTCCCCAACTCAATTCGTGAGGCAGGTTTTGCGCTCGGCATCGCAAAGTGGAAGATTACTCTTTTCATAACTTTCAAGTCTGCAATTAGCGGCATTCTGACAGGAGTTGTGCTTGCAATAGCAAGGATTGCGGGAGAGACCGCCCCCCTTATTATGACGATCCTGGGCACTAGCTTATTTTTTACTGGTTTCAATAATCCGGTAGACGCATTACCCCTAAGAATATGGCGCCTTTCTTCTCAACCTTACGAAAGTGCTCAAACGCAAGCGTGGGGAGCCGCTCTTTTGCTCATCCTAATGGTGCTGGCTTTGAGTGTAGCTTTAAGACTCTTAGCTCAACGAAGAGGGTTTTCAGTAAGGGCCGAGATTTAAGATTTGTTCACCGGTTTGAGAGAAACCTCGAGAATTCTGAACTTTTTGCTTCTATTTTTCAACGTAATCACTTCTTGTCGCGAATACTTTGTAGTTCTCGCTCATTGCTAACGAGATTTCTCGCTATATGCTCTATATTGTATATATAGACAAGGATTTAATTGGCGTCTCTCTGTAGATATTTTATCTGTCAGCCAAAGAGATTACCAATCGCACAGCAGAAACTACAAAACGCATGGAAGATATTTTATCTGCTAAAGAGATTAGCAGTGACACGTCCGAAACGACAAGGCGTATACGAGAGGAACCTCGACGTAGGTCGAAAGTTTCCATCAAGGGAGTAAATGCATGGTTCGGCTCAAAACAAGCCTTAAAAAACATTAACTTGGAGATTGAGGAGAACACTGCTACCGCCTTCATGGGTCCTTCTGGATGTGGCAAGACCACCTTAATAAGGTGCCTAAATCGAATGCATGAAATGACTCCAGGAGCTAAGGCTAAGGGCCAAGTAATACTAGATGGTATCGACATCTATGACAAGTCCATTGATCCTGTTATCATCAAGAGAAGGATAGGAATGGTCTTTCAGAAACCGAATCCCTTTCCCACTATGAGCATATTTGACAACGTCGCGGCGGGTCTAAAGCTGAACGGGATAAAAGACAAGAAGCTTATTAGAGAAATAGTTGAGGAGAGTTTGGAAGGCGCAGGTCTTTGGGAAGAAGTTAAAAATGAATTGGATAAGCCTGGTATGGGTCTTTCAGGAGGGCAGCAACAGCGTCTGTGTATCGCGAGAGCATTGGCCATGCAACCTGAGATCCTATTGATGGATGAACCTACTTCAGCTCTAGATCCTCTAGCTTCCTCTAAGATTGAAGAATTAGTACACAAACTAAAGAAGGATCTCACTATCATTATAGTAACTCATAACATGCAGCAGGCCGCTAGGGTAGCTGATCGTGCCGCGTTTATGTACCTTGGTGAGATGATTGAATATGGATTCACCAAGCAGATTTTTCAAAACCCTGAACAAGAACTTACTGAGAGATTTGTCAGTGGCAAGTTTGGATAGTGTCATTCTGACGACTAGATACTCTACGGCCGCTTTACCTAGAATTAATATCGCTGTGCATGTCAAACTAAATTGACTCGACTGCTTGACTTAGGCATAGCAAGAACCCGCGATATTATTGGAGAGATGTCCAAGATATCGGAGATCTGCGTGTCTACGGTATTGGAGTCCTATACTAAAGGCGACGTAAAAAAAAGAGAGATATTTGAATGGGCAGAGAAGCTACGGATTCTTCAGGAGGAGGTATCTGATTTGGCATTTGAGCTCATAGCCCGATACCAACCTGTAGCGACAGATTTAAGGTACATTAAGTCATGCCTAGAGATATCATACGTACTTTCACGCTTTGGAGGATATGGTTATGAAATTGTCGAAGTTCTGGACATGATGGGTTCAATTTCAGAATGCGACAAAACAGTCGTCACAGAAGCTGCAAAGGTAACTTCCGAGATGATTTCCCTTAGTGTGAACGCGTTAGATTTTAAAGATAAGCTAGCTTCAGATAAGCTATATGATATGGACGATACTGTTGATCTCATCTATCGGAATTATTTACGAGAGATTGTCACAGCCAGCAAGGAGTCAAAGGATATGTACTCTGATCCAAGATGCGTTATATCTTCACTTCATGTTTTGAGATATCTTGAAAGAATATCAGACCACACCTGCTATATTGCAGATTCAGTATCATACATAGTAACGGGAAAATCAAGCCCCAAACGCGTCCAAATGAATCCTTAAGACTTTAGAGTCGTAATATATAAGTACTGCATTTTAATAGTACCGCGTAATTTATGGTTCGCATATTTAGACTATATAGATATGGAGCATCTATATGATCAACTATCGTAATGTGTTTTATCTTCTTTCAATAACTGAAATTAAATGAATTCCATTCCTGAAAATAATGAAATACGCAAGATCCAATTTACAGGTAGATCTACTTACATTCTTTCATTACCAAAGAGATGGATGAGTGAAATGCGTCTCAAGGCAGGTGATCCTGTAACAATAGTACGTGAAGCAAATAACTATCTTTCGATAATTCCAAGTGCTGTCAGAGGCCCTAATACGATTGATGAGGCTAACTCAACTGTGCTTAGCACTGAATCATTTAATACCATCAAACGAAAAGTGGTGTCCATGTACTTAGCAGGCTATAATATTATTAACCTAAAATCAAAGACGGGAAGAATACTGCCATCACAAAGGGATGCTGTTCGGGACGTGGTAAGAAGAAATTTGGTAGGCACTGAAATAATCGCCGATGCATCAGAAATAATTACTATTCAAGTGCTCCTAAGCTTGCCTGAACTCTCAATAAATACTGCCGTCCGACGAATGTTTCTAATTGCTGCAGCAATGCATAGGGATGCCATGCTTTCATTGGCTGAGTTAAACCACGAATTGGCAGAAGCAGTTGTAAAATCAGATGACGAGGTAGATAGATTTAGTCTTTACATATTACGAAATCTTGTAATCGCTACACAAAATGAGAGAATTCTGCAGGAGATTGGATTGAGAAAATCTTCTGATTGTTTGAGCTACAGGGTCGCAGTAAAAAGCATTGAACGCATAGCAGATCATGCTTCGGGGATCGCTGATAAATGTGTTGCAATAAAGGATAAAATTGACAAGGATACATTGCAGCACATTGATAGCATGAGTAAGCGATCTCTGGCGTTAATTACCGATTCAGTAGAGGCTTTCTTGCGTAGGGATTATTCTCTCGCGGATAGCATAGTAGACAAAGCTAATGATATGCGTTTAATTGAGAATGAAGTACTTTCTTATATTGACAATAGCGAATCATCTTCTAGCGGATCCAGGAATCTCAACCTCAAGCTAATATTAGAAGATATAAGAAGGACAGCTGAGCATGCAAGTGATATTGCCGAAGCGGCTATGAATCAGACCATTCGAGGTGTAATAGACTCGAACAAGAGTTCTTGAATGGTGTAATAGACTTAGCAACACTTCCTGATTCACAGAGATCAGCCATGACTTAAATTTCTCATTCGATAACGGTATAAATCTGACAATTCAGACCTCAGTCTTTTCGTGTAGCTAGCCATTTGGCCCTATTTGGCATCACTTTATCCATACTAATGGATCTAGAAAGATGAATCACTTTTTCCGAACTAATTAGAGGTAATAAATTGATGCAACCTGAAAATGTTATCCGAGATCTACTGAGGAACAGCTGATAAGAGATGAAAAACGGATGGCTTAATCGATACTTGGGAGCTTAAATGATTTTTTTGTCTTCTCCAAGTACAATACCAGGGGCATTCTGAAGTGACTTAATCCTCAAGGGCCATTGAAAATCCTTGTTCCAAGGCTGGTCAAATAGTATTCCTATTTTTGGTGCAGTTACGTCAATGAGGTTTATAGGAGAGTCATCCAGTATGAAATCGAAAGGGTACTCGGATTTTGGCATGGCATCGTATACGAAGATTAGGTCGTCTGAAAAAACATCGTGATGATCAAGCCATCTTGCCACATAGGATACGGTCGGTCTCTCTCTCCTGGTAAGTATAGATATCCTAAAACCACTCTCATGTATGTTTTCTATGGTCCTATTCTGATTGGGCTCGCATGGTGGAATCTCTTGCCATCGATATTCCCATACATAGTTAAATAACTTCGAAATCTCCTCCGGAGTAATCGGAAGAATTTTAGAAATATCCCATGCATAGATATCGTTCTTGGTAATATTTGTGTGGTGCCTTTCGTTGTATTCCTTTACCCAAATAACCATTGTGTCTGCCAAGACCGAATCAAAATCTAGTGCAAAAGTCTTAGTCGGGCCTGGTATGTTCAAAATATTCAAAGGATGTGAGAAAAGAGATTATAAAACTGTTAATATTTTCAGAGTCAAGGGGTATTGATATATCAATAATCTACCCAACAAGTCAGATATCATCGTTTATATGAGTTCTACAACAAAGTAGTCAACGTAGTGAATCATGTAAATGGCTAATAAGATCATACTGAACATGATGTTTGTCATTAAACTGGGTTAGCAAGTATTTGCATAAATTTGATAATAAATGGGCGTTACCACTTAAGAGTATTTAAGGACAGGTCGTCATGCAAATATCATATGGATCATGTCATGCTATATTGGGGACAAGTATTTCAAAGATAACGATTTGCATCTAGATTTAGTTGATTTGCATTCACAATTGGAAAGTTACTACTCACAAATACTTGATAGGAATTGGCTAATGATAACCAATTACGTAATGGATTATGTTTTCAAACGAATCTAGATCTTACAAATAAAAAAATATAATATATAGTATGCCGACTAAATAGGTCAAAATTGGAACTCTATATAATGCGGCATGGTGAGGCGGTCAAGAACATTCAATCTGGCCCCTCTGCATCCGACGCGGATCGGCCTTTAACCATGCCAGGTAAACAAGAAATAGAAGAGATTTCATATTTTCTGAAAAATTTAAACATCAAATTTAGTCTCATTATCTCTAGCCCGCTAAAGAGGGCACATCAGACGGCATTTATTGTATCCAAGATTTTCAAGATCGCTAACAATTTGGAAGATTGGGATGAACTAAAACCGGAAGCAGCCAAACAAGCACTTATTGAGAAACTTTCCAAGCTCAAAGAAGATTCCACAATTCTCTTAGTGGGCCATGAACCCTTTCTTAGTTCGTTCATAAGCGAAATTGCGTTTGGAAATCCAGGTGGAAACCTAGTGCTCAAGAAAGGGGGTTTCGCGAAGCTTAGGATTTTGTCGAATTTTCCAAAAATGACTGCCGAGCTGCGCTGGCTATTGACTCCCAGATTGATGCGACGGACATAGTCCCTTTGAACAACTACTGGGAGATTTGGATACTTGCAAGGTTTACTCAATTATATAATCTCTAGATTGTTTGTGGACAGGAAATGAAACTTTCTGTTATTGATTTAGGATACAATTCAGTCAAATTAGTATGCTATAAAGTAAACTCTGATGGCACATTTAGGGCTTATGATAGAAGAAGCGTCAAGACAAAGATCGGAAGAGGACTAACAGAAGGCGGTTATCTTAGTGAAGTAGCGAGTAGGGATACGATTGAAAGTCTAAGGCTCTTTCGCGATATATTAGTATCGGACGACGTAAAAAATATCATCGCCGTGGCAACAAGCGCTGTTCGAGAGGCGAAGAATAGAGCTAAGTTTATTTCAGATATTTATGAGAAGACTGGATTCACATTCCGGATACTTTCACATAAAGAAGAATCATATTATTCTTGGTGTGGGGCCCTCCATTCCACATGTATCTCAGACGTTCTATTTTTCGACCTGGGCGGAGGGAGCCTGGAGATTGTACATTCCCACGATTTCAAGATTAATAATCATCTCTCACTTCCTTTAGGGGCCCTACGAATGACGAGAATTTTGAATCAAAAAAACGGAGACCTAGGAAAAAAATACGTTCGAAGGCATCTTATGAAGCTGGAACAGCATATTGTAAAATCACTGCCCGATAGGAAACAATTCGATTTTAGCCCTGACGTTACTCTGGTAGGAGTGGGAGGGACTCTTCGAACGATAGCACAGTACGACCAAGATTTAACCAACTACCCTTTGGATAAGATCAACAATTATAAGATGAAAATTGAACACATCGAAGAAATAACAGAGAAGCTATCAGGTATGTCGGTAGCCGAAATCACTGAAATTGTATCAATAGGAAGTAGCAGGGCTGATACAGTCGTCCCTGGGTGTTACGTCATATCCTCGCTAATGAGAAAACTTGGGCATGACTCTGTAGTTGTAAGTACAGAAGGGTTGAGAGAAGGCTTAGTCCTTTCTTTCATTAACGATCCAGGTTATCTATCCTCAGATAACATCCAACCAACTCTACGTTCTCAAGTCGAGTACATTGTCAAGACCGGTTGCAGGCGCATACCCCCACCAAGTCGTTACCATAGCTTTCTGGAAACGCTACTATCTGTTGGACTATTAAAGGAGCGAGAACTTCAAATCTTGATTGAAGCTATTCAACGGATCCATCAATTTCATAATATACTCAGTACAAATAGTTTATTTTATGCCTTGATAGACGAGGAATACAAGAATCTAAGCCACGGTGAGCTGCTAGTATTATGTCTTTCAATAATATACTCAAAGAAGCAAAAGATTTCAAATCGCTTATTCGCGAAGTATAAGTCAATCCTTCACACGCCACAAAACAAAAGATCGATAGAAAAAATATCTTCGTGCCTCAACTTTATTACAGCAGTTGAAAAAAGTCATGCAACTATACACCATGTAGTGTACGATGGAAACATTTTCCATATCGATCTTAGATGTAATGATTTGTTCAGATTTCCTAGATTCTTGTTTGAAGAAGCAAAAAGATCCTTAATCTCGTCGTTGGGTATCCCAGTGGAATACAATATGCAGTTAGATTCCAATGACATCAAGGTGAAGGTTGAGGACAAAAATGTTTCTTGAAGGCAGAAAATGACACAAGCGATTGTGACTCTTATCTGATATAGTCTCCCGGGATTTGAGTCTAGAGACGGGCATCTCGGAGAGGCACCAAGATGGAAGGGTTATTTATCTCGTGAATATTATTTTGAGTGTCATAGCCATTTAGTATTTTTTAAGTCAATCATAATGATCACATGCCATTAGGTCAATACATTACTAGAAGTAAACTGATTATATAGATTACTATCTCTTATATAATGTACCATAGAATTCATACACAACCCGTATATTCCAGCCGACGATATTTCTAGAAAAGTGTAAATATGCAAATGCGAACGAAAGGGACATCAAATGAAAACATTGATGATGCACAAGTTGTAAGACTTCGAAATCGAACCAATGACAACTTGTTCATCAGACTCTGTGAGCAAAAGGGTATCCATAATTATGATTAATGCCTAGTATAAGATTTCTCAACCTGCTCATACTTATTTTCCTAATCGATCGTTGCTTTACAGTATGATATATTGTCGTCTCAGAATACTCATCCAAGCTAAGTTGAATCATATATTATCTTCTTCGTATATCTTGATCTAAACTGATTTGCATCTCATCTTTGAGAAATGATTAAAATTCAACTCTCGATTCAGATTTTCTAATACCTGAGATTATGACCTAACAGCAATCTTATGATAAAAAAATTGTTCAAATAAACCTACAAGAGAGCCAGCTCGTTCATCATGATCTTCCTTATTTCCAAAAGCCCATACTCATAGGTCTAAAAGGAGGTTCTCATCCATTGAGAGGATCAAATACACAGGGAGAAGACCAGTAAGATTACACACTCTTCTCAGATGGGAACCAGCGAACACTCTTCATATCTCATCCATTCTTCATATTACTATGTTCGAATCCGATTCTTGTAGTTCTTTCGAACCTCCATGGAGATTGTCATTAAACCAATGCCAAACGGTATGGCCACAATCCCAAGAAGCATAGACAATGAGGTGTATGGTTCGTCTCCAAAACTCCATTTCATAAATGTGACCGAACCTACAAGAAGTACTATAAGAGGTACATTCATACCCACTGCCAAGGCTGCTATAAGTAACGGATGCACTTTAGCAAGGTGTATTGGCTGTTAGTATTTATAACTATTGGAGAGGGCGCAATCACAAAAATGAAAGGAAAAGCTTCTTGATAATACCTTTGAGACATGAGTGATGATCTGATTTTTTAATTTCAACAACATCATACCATGGCTGACCTTCTGCCTTCATTGGTAGCATATAGTGGGAGAGGGTATTATCATACCCACGGCCAGATTTTAATACCTCTTACTGTACATTGTTTTCTAATTATTACGCGTGCTCGCTCCACCGCTTCTTGTTCGTCGATCTGTTTACCCAAATATTGCAAGATCAGCTGCTCATAGAGTTTTTTCGCTCGCTCTTCGGTGAATTCTTTATAATTTGAAAATCTATCTGCTGATGATCGGCGTCCTCCTTTTTTCGTCTGCTGAGGAATGTCGTTATGTCCTTTCATATCTGCATACTCTCTCTTACATTCTGCACAGTTGTCGTCAAAGAAATCGGAATGAACTGCGCATTTTGACATTACTGAGAAATCTCGTCTATGGTATATTAAGAGCACTTATTTCGCTGAGTCTATTCGAATTAAGATGGAAGAAAACACCTTCATAAATCTAATGATAAAGTACTTTCAGGAGAACCACAAGATCTATTGTTCTCGTCTGAGTATTTGGCTGCGGGTTTGATTTAGGTCAAATTCTAATCTGTTCGCATCCATTGTTATTTCCAGTGTTTTTCTTGTCTTGCATCTTCAACTTTCACAATTACCTCATATACGTTATCTGTAACCCAATCATAGAAAAGTCTGGTGACTGTCATAGGGAATAATTCTCCGCATTCATATATTCAAGTCGGTTTTCTCACAGCCTCAACTATCTGTTTCAATAATTCTTCCCAACTGTGAAATTAAATAGGGTATACAAATTATTCCCTTGTATCATGATAGATGCAATCCAAGCACTGATACTCGGAATTATTCAAGGACTGACAGAGTGGCTTCCTATTTCCAGCTCTGGACATCTGGCCTTAGCCCAGCTTGCCATGAACCTTCAAGTTCCAATATTTTTTGATATCGTATTGCATCTTGGTACACTTGCAGCTGTTATTGGGGTCTACCGATATGAACTGCTATCGATCCTAAAATCGTTTAAATCTATTCATCAAAGAAATGGCAAAAATTCTGAAGTGGAGCGAAAGAACATTATGTGGGGTAGAAGGTATCTCTTGCTTATCATTCTAGGAATGATTCCTACAGCGTTGATGGGGGTAGGGTTCAGATCAATTTTTGAGGAATCCTTTTACAGTATGTGGTCAATAGGGTTGGGATTCATAATAAGCGGAGCTATGATAATCGTCACAAAGTTTATCGGCAAGGGCACGAATTCAATAGGAAAAGTCGATGCAGTTTTGATAGGCGTGGGACAGGGACTGTCTATTTTCTCAAGCATCTCAAGAAGCGGAGCAACTATTTCTATTGGGATGTTCAGACACATTGAAAGATCCGAATTAATCACCTATTCTTTCCTACTTTCTATTCCAGCGATTTTAGGGGCAGGGCTATATGACTTGGTTTTTGCAGATAATATTTCTCAGGTTGAAATAATTCGTATTCCAATAGAGTCTTATATAATCGGGACCCTCTCAGCTGCTGCTGTGGGATACGTGTCGATAAAATTCCTAATTAGCATCGTCAACAAAGGAGAATTCTACCTATTTTCGTTCTATTGCTTTTTAATAGGATCCCTAATACTTGTCAGTCTTATCTAACTAAAAAGGTAAAAAAATATAAGTTCATTTCTTAAAATTTAAACGTAAGAATAAAGCTTCAAATTTTACAATGAAAGTTTTTCTAATCAAACAATACATTCAATGTTACAACTAAATTTTATTCATATTTGTGACATATAGTTTTTAAGTTGCAGCTAAAGTAAGAAACATATTGATTGACTTTTCTAAATTGAAGTACAGGGTAAACTATAACCAGTCTGTGTATAATTTCAAAACAAGGCGGTATGAAAGTAAGGATGCTACTTACAATAGCTACGAGCAGGCCAGAGCAAACCAATGGAAGTGCGAAAAATGTTGCGTGCTGTTCGGAACGCTGAAGGAACTAAAGCTCCATAAAATAGAACTTCATTCGTATTAATCAACTGAATGAGTTCTCTCCCGGAGGACATGTAATAGATGAGTTTCAGTATATTACTGATTTAGGGATATTATCTACCGTTCATGGGATACTGAGTAGGATCATACTGTTTATTTTTATTTGATCTTGTTTCACTCGTCAATCGTGAGACGACTCGATAGTTTGATGGCATATGCAAATATGTAAATAAGAGTTACACAATTTGGCACTGAATTATTTCGTATTTAGTTGCAAAGGAATTATACATTCATTGTATAGAGAAATTAAATATTGTAACCTTATCATCGAACACTCTCAGCAATTAGGTGGGTAGGATAGTAGTGTAGTATTAAATCTATGTGTTAATACACCATGCTTTATTCGTCCGACTTGATCCAGTGTCAAAGACTTCTGTTGTGCACTGCACAATTCATCGCTTTTTTTCGAAAATAACAAAGTTCCGAATGGAAATCATTGATTTAACATGGATTAGAATTTGCTGCCAATACTACATACTTTCAGAGGTCTTATCTTATGCGCGTTTCTTTTGATTGTTTGTTCAATCCCAGCTATCTTGCTATTTGAAATTTTATAACTATCAAGCTCATCACCATTGTTCTTAGGGCCAGCAGATTCCAGTTTCTTAAGAATTATATCAATTTCGTCGTAATTTGCTCCAAGCTCTTCTTCAGCAGTGTGGCCTTTCCATAGTCGAGGGCTACTTTCCTTTTGTAGGATTGAAAGTGGAAGTTCTAAATATTTGGCAAGCTCCCTCACCTGCGTTTTATATAGGTCTCCCAATGGAAACAGGTCTGCCGCACCATCTCCGAATTTTGTGTAATATCCGAGCACTAACTCACTCTTATCTGATGTTCCTAAAACTAGTCCATTATATATGAACGAGTAATAATATAAAATACACATTCTTATTCTAGCAGTTAAATTCCCTTCCGCGTACTGATCCCTAGGAAGATTGACAAGGAATTCTGACTTGATATTATTTATGTTCATAATCTTGAATTCTATATGCAGACTTCTGGCAAGTTCGGTTGCGTCATTTACATCCGAGTTTGGCGTTATAGGAAAATCAGGGAGTATCAATGAAAGAACCTTTTTATTCGATAAAGCTCGAACAGCCAAACAAGCAGTCACCGACGAGTCAAGTCCTCCACTCAAGCCAACAACTACCTTTTCACGTTTGGCCTTCTGTAATTCCTGCTTGATAAATTTTTCTATCAGGTCACATATAGTCTCGAAATTTACAGACACAATTGGTAAAAATCTCCATTACAATATTTTTGTTACCATCACATAAGGATATTTTGAGCTTCACCGTCCATGCAAAATGATAGGCAGGCTCTGCGAGTACCAATATTCACATACTTCCAACAGCATCTACTTTTTGAGGCTCATCTCGTTCTCTTGCATCCCATAATTATGATCAAAGGTAGAGGTGGGTGTAGACACGTTAATAAAGGACGGTTTTAATTGCATCTTCGACCCAGGTAGAAATTTTTGCGCAAATAGGTTTGCAGACTTCTCTGCCTGGTAAAACCAAGAAGCAATCTTCCCTGAGGCGGAAGCAAACGGTCTAATTTATACGTGGGATCAGATCTCATCTCAGTCTACCGACGTCATATCATTCAATCAAATGACCGATTTGTGATAGTAATGCTAATATTCTGTTTTCTGCTTTCAACAATCTACTTAAAAGTTCATGTCAAGTAAGCATCAAATTATATCAAGTTTAATGTGGGTAGAGAAATACCGTCCGTCTACTCTTGAACAGATAGCAGATCAAAGTGATGTTATCAGAGGACTTCAGAATCTAATTCAGAATCCTAATGAAATACCTCATTTCATATTTGCAGGTCCAGCGGGAGTCGGCAAGACTACGGCAGCCTTGTGCATTGCCAAAGAATTGTTAGGGGAAAATTGGAGAAGGGATACCCTTGAATTGAATGCCTCAGACGAACGAGGTATAAAGATGGTCCGTGAGCGTGTCAAGGAGTTCGCGGCAGTCATGAAATTCTCAAGTACCACGGAAAGCAATGATAGGCCCTATCGCATTATAATTCTTGATGAAGCTGACGAGATGACCTCTGAAGCTCAGACTGCATTGAGAAGAATTATTGAGGATAGTTCAAGGACCACACGTTTTATCATTATTTGCAATTATCTTTCCCAACTGATAGAACCGATACAAAGTCGATGTGTCATATTTCGCTTTACGAGATTACCCAAGAAGGAGGTGGTGAATCATTTATCAGAAATTTGTAGACAAGAAGGAATAGAATTTGATGTTAAAGCCCTTTCTAGAATTTATGATTCTACTTTAGGAGATCTTCGTCATTCCATCAATATTTTGCAATCTGCAGTGACTAATAACAGCATATCATCTGAAAAGGTGGAAATGTCTATCGGGTTATCAGGGAGAGCAAAAGTAGGCGAGGTCATAAAGCTCGCCCTTGCAGGTAAGTTTAATGAAGCCAGAGTAATGCTATTGGAGTTGACCCAAGTGTATGGTATGTCTGAAAAAGACTTTCTAAAATATGTGGCCCAAGAAGCTTTCTCTATGAAATTAAGTGATCCAGGAAAATTTGCTGAGCTTATGGCCGAGTATGACTATAGGCTGAGCATCGGAGCACATGCCGATATTCAGCTCACTGCGTTTCTTGCTCAAGTTAGTACACTCGGGCAGAAATAGATTTGCAAATATTTCATGGCTTTAAAGTGTTTATTTGACAATCATATTATTGTCGTTGCAAACAATTCAGGACAAATTCAGCTAATGACTTCCGGATCAGATTGTCAGGTCTATTTGAGAGACTATCGCTATACCTTGAAAAAAAACCCGCCTGGAATTAAGATGAGATAACCTATACGCAATTGAGAGCATCGAGTGACTAGAGTTGTCTGGTTCTACAGTATCATACAGAGACAGGATCTACATTGTCGAAGATATTATCCTGAAACTGGCAGAATATGGGGAATTGAACCAGACAGCATTGATAAGTTTCTGTGGTCTCAACCTCAAGAAACATAAAGTAATTCTCGATGAAATGGAATCCAACAATCTTATTACGAGAAAGGAAAGATTGATTGGTAAGAAATCAATTAGCGTTTATGTGACCACTCCTGAAGGTATAAGTTTTTTTAATACTATACTGGCCCCTTATGAAAAAATGTTTCCGCGAAGAAGAAATCAGGGTGGGTCGAAACCTAACTCAATGTAAGCAAAAGAAGACAATGTGCACCTGAGCCTTAATTTTTGATTAAAAGAAACCTGGAAGAAACTAGTGCAAAACGAATACCCGCGGTATATACCCCTATATTCGATATATTACAATCTATTCCAAACCAAACTGAGATGAAATTTTCCGATTAATCTCCCTTTTCTCATTAAGGTAGTCATTGTATCGACTACTCCATGAACCGATCTTTCTATATTGCTTAATTCCTGCATAGAGCCAGACACAAGAAATTACAATAACTGAACCTAATAACACGCTTAATACAGTCCCAAATTCGTTCTCTATTTCAAGAATTGCAAAGAAAGATGGATGTCTTATCAAGTACACAGAGAGACCTATAGCAATGGGAGCTAAGATTAAAGCAGAGATTGAAACACCTAATAGTGTTTTCCTAATATTAAGGATTTGTTGAATGAATGTGTCCATTAATGTCAACAAATTAGCTCTTGCAGTGTTGGCTAATTCGTCGTCATCGTTGTTGACAAAATTCTCATTATCTCCGTGATTAGCCGCTCTGTCGTCCATATCCCCGTCTTTAATCCTTAACGGGATGTTCCTTTATTTATCTTATGATGAACAAAGTTATTTCATCCGTCGACGTCCTACGAACGCAATGCAGACACCTATACTTTCGTTATAGTCAACGAAGTAAATGTCGTAATGGGGCGATTGATGCTGGTTACTTTGTCAGGATTACTTAGATAGGCTCTGTTGATTGTCTCCAGTATTTTTAGGAAGTAATAATTGCATGAAGCCTTTTTTAGATACCCATTGTTATTTTTGAGTGCAGTTGCATGAAGGGGAAAATACTCCTATTCGGGATTCTTTTTTTGTTTTTCATGTGTTTTACGACGCTCAATTTATACTCAAGCCTTCAAGATAATTTCGAAATAAATCATGTTTCAAGCTACGCGGATGATAATAAGATCATGCATGTTTTTGGGGAATTGAAGAACATTGGAAATAAATCTATGACAAATGTCACGGTTGGGGTCATATTCTTAGATTCAGAAGGCGAAATTATAAATGAATACAAGAGATCTGCTGAATTGAGAACCATCAATCCGGGTTTTACCTCTCCCTTCGAAGTTCTTTTCATAGACCCGAAGACTGTCGGTGAGGTAAAGGACTTCAAACTATATGTAAATGGAACGGAAACCAGAACTCAGCCCATAGATCTCAAAATTAGGATAGACTCATCTAGACAAGATATTTTGGGATTCTATTTTATCAATGGTGTCATATTCAATTCTGGGCCCATTAGTGCAAATAACTCAATTGCTATTGCCACACTTTACGATATAGAGGGTCGGGTTATAGCGATAGGAAGAGGCTTAGCTGAACCAAAAGATATCACTAGCAATTCTGGCGCAAGTTTCGGATTGGCTATCGTAGATAAACTACAAACCCACAAGGGAAAGAGCTATTCTGTTGTAGCAGATTCTGATATGTATGTTTCGAAGCCAACCGCCACAAAAAAGAAGTAGCTATTACTTAGTTTTACATGCAAATGAAGTTGTATTGTCGCAAATCATCGTGGCCCAATGGAAACTACGCTAAACAAGCTTATCATCATAATTTCCTTTGGAGATCTCTTTGTAAACATCTTTCGCGAGTTTTCCGTCTACTTTTACTCCCATGCTTAAACAGGATCCTATTACCTCTTTAGTAATTCCTTTAATATCAATCGCATAGGAGCTGTCGAGTTTCATTTTTGCTATTTTTACAACATTTTCTATAGGCAGGTCTCCCACATAATTACTTCCTGAAGTTCCAGATCCCTTGGTAAATCCACCCTCTTTTGCAATTAGAGCCGCAGTCGGAGGTATTCCTACTTCTACGGTGAACTGCTTCGTTTCGGTATCGACTTCAACTTTGACGGGAACCTTCATGCCTGGAAAGTCACGGGTTTTTTCGTTAATGGTATTCACAACTTGCAAAACGTTAAGCCCCATCGGGCCTAACGACGGGCCCAGAGGAGGACCTGCGCTGGCTTCTCCACCGCTTACAAGGGCCGAAATACTTTTCTTTTCTCCCATACATCGGAACAAAAGGGTAACCTGAATATAAACTGATTATATTATTCCAAAAGGTCTATTTACTCAACCAGAATCTGAATAATTGGTCTGGTATGTGGCCGATTCGCCCTACTGAACCACTTTTCGGAGATAATTTGCATCAACAGTAACTGGAATTTGATATGGTGAATCTAGTAGAACTACTGTTGCTTCCTGTTTCTCGTAGTCAACTCTGATCACCTTTGCTTTCATTGATTTGAACGGTCCTGCTACCACCTCTACCATATTATCTATGCTCAGATCAGTAACTACAGGTTTCTTCACAAGATAGCCTTCTATATCCTTAAAGGGTAATTCCCCACGTATCTGTCCTCTAACATGCCTTACGCCGCTCAGTGCTTCATATGCTATATTTGCATCAGGTGCCTCGACAATAATGTAGCCCTTAAAGTTTTCCAATGCCAATATCGAAAAAATTTTCAATTTCTTTGTGGTAATCTTCGTGTGTAAAATGTTGGCAACAACGCGTTCCTGGCCACCTGTTATCCTGATAGCAAAAAATTTGGCCTTAGTGTCATCTTCTGCCGTGGGCTTATTTGTCTTGTCGATAGCTTGGGCTGGAACAGATTCATCTACTGCCTTATTTTCCTGTATGTTGCTAGGTGTGTTAACCTCAAAGCCATCTGAGGTGGTGCTTGCAAGGTTGAAGTCTTCAGTTACACTAGTAGAATTACCGCCATGCCCTACATTCTCCCTTTCTAAATTACGATTAATGTCAAGTAAGTTAGCATCCATTTAGCGAATGTATTTACGATATATTGTTGCAATTTATAAGTTTACGTTGCATTTACTGGTGCAGATTCGTCAATTCAGGCCTTTAAAATCTAGGATACTTAGATCATGCACGCAAATTACACCCATGACCATCTGCCACCGTCTCTAGCTAGCGAATTTATAGTAGGTTCTCTTCCACCCTCCTCGTGAGGGAAAGTATTTCGCTAATTGCATCCGCAAATGATGAAGCAGGGATGAACATGGTAAATTTCTTGACATTCAACAAGGATTTTCAGATGACCAGCAGCGATCCTCTGGTCTATGAATCAAGCAAATATCGGAACGTCAAACTCTACTTAACAGATAAGGATCTGCTCTTCCTTGAGGAGTACAATATTAGTGAACGACCAACTTCATTCGTCTTTCTTTCAAGACATAGGTCAGCAAGTGGGATAGCCTCTCTTACATGTCATTCAACGGGTAACTTTTCTCATGATAATTTGTATGGTGGTGAGCCAAATGAATTAGGAATGGCCAGTCCTTCCATGTTAAAGGCTTATTTTAATGAATTATACCGAAATCGCAACTCTGCGCGTGACTATCAAATTACCTTAGAGGCTACCCATCACGGCCCTACATCTCTTGAAGGGCCCATTCTTTTTGTCGAAATAGGTTCTGGACCAGTACAGTGGAGGGACTCGAACGCAGCCCGGGTAGTTTGCAATAGCATTTTAGAGATTTCTTCATTAGATTTAAGAGGTTCAAGTAGAGTAGCCCTGGCTCTAGGTGGAACACATTACCCTGAAAAATTGAACAAAATACTTCACGAAACAGATTTTTCTATAGCGTACATTGTGACGAAGAACAATCTGCAGTTTATTGACGACCAGATGCTTCAGCAAATGATGGCCAGGAGTACCGAAAGGATAACCCATGTTCTTATGGATTGGAAGGGACTTGGAAAAAATAAAAGGAGTATTATGGATACGATTGAGAAAACTGATCTCGAAGTGATCAGGATATGATTGAGCTAATCTCGTATCTGAGGCTCGAAGAGTGGTTCTACCATACCCGTTCTGATGTTATGAGATTTAGATTTACCCAGGATGAAGGCAGATGAAAGTAATATAGCGACCGGCTTCGCGTATTAATAGTTTAGGTTTGAATCTATACTCTTCGACAATGTTATTAGGTATCTCTCTCTGAGTGTTGACACAAGATGCCAAACCTGACTAGGATCGATGTCGTGACCGCATTTTTGCAATTTAAAAGTCAAATATTAATCCTTAGACGAAGCACTAGCGTGAAAACAATGAAGGAGAAATGGGGGGCTGTGAGCGGCTATTTAGAAAATAATGAACCATTAAGACAAGCTATCATAGAAATCAAAGAAGAAACTGGTTTGGAAAATGATGACGTACAATTAGTGAGATCGGGCGATGTACTTCTAGCCATCGATCCTGAGAGTCCGAATACTTCATACAATATTCATCCATACCTTTTCCAATCAAAGAGTCAGAAAATAAGGCTTAGCAGAGAACATAATCAGTATAAATGGATAGCAATAGGTGAACTTTGGAGATATGACACTGTTCCCAAGTTAAAAGAGGCCTATGAAAGCGTAGCAGGATCATCGCGTGATGAATGAGATGAAACACAAAGCCTCAGGTCTGAGCGATAGATCGATTTATCTTGTTGTCAAGGCGAAATGATAGAAATGAGAATGGTAATGGAAACGTCGCCGGTAATTTGTTTTCATGCCAATTCTAAACCGTATCGACAACTAAAAGCAAGTCTGAACGAAAAATTATACTATACAAATTAAGGGAAAGCAAAGAATGATTATGGTTTAGAATCGACGATTTTTGAATTTAGAATTGCTTTTGGTGCTTTACTATCCAACTATTTTTCATGCAGGATTCTCGAACTATTTTCTGTTGTGGTTTGAATTTGCGATCAGTTCTAATCAAAAGTAACCCTTAACTTTGGATTCCACATGAATTCGGCCCTGCTTCTAGGTCGTCTAATTGCAAGATATTGCAAAATAGCAGATCTTTGTTGAGCCTCAATATTCTGTTGTAATTCATGGGCTGAGGAGGTATGCTGGAAACAACGAAACTAATGAATTCGTTCTCATCCATTCTAAATGCCTTTACAGAGGCTTTTATTTCTCCAACCGTTTTGAAAATTGGCTCTTTATGCTTCATACTTTTGCTGTAATGTGAGGGCAATAGTATTGCATCATCAGGTAAAGCCGAGAGCTTCTTGTAGGTAAGAAAAAGGGTTCGAGAAAATTCATCAATCCTATCATGGAGATCAGGTCTACCGATCCCGTCAACAAAGAGTGTATCCCCGCTAAAAAGAAATATTTCCTTTTTGCTAGGTTTCCCCCCTTCTGACAAGGTTTCTAATCTAAAAGACATACTCCCAGCCGTATGGCCGGGTGTGTGGATTACTTCGAAAGATAACCCTTTAGAGATTTCAATCCTCTTGCCATCATCAAGGAAGTTCAGGTCCAATCCGTTAATCTTACTTGGCTCAGTTTCGTATTCTTCCAGAGAGCTAAGGTAGAGCTTTGCACCCGTTTCTTTAGCAATAGTCCTAGAAGCAGACAAGTGATCTGCGTGTCGATGCGTCTCGATCAGAGCTTGGATTCTAAGGTCGTTATTTTTTGCAATCTCGAAAATTGAGGTAACCGAACTACATGGTGGATCGATGACAACAGCATCATTAAAATACGAAATCAGGTAGGTCATGCAACCCTTTGAAATTCGTCTTATCTGCCAGATCTTCATGTTCCGATCTGATAAACATGGTATCAATGCCACATCGTTTATTTTGTTCCAAGCAACCATGCCTCCTCTTATGCTCTTGACATCATACCCGAGTTGAGATAAATATTCTGCTGCCATCTTTGATCTCATGCCGTGCGAGCAGACCGTGATCACCTCTTTGTCCTTGGGGATATTCCTAATCATTTCTTCAGACGACAACTTGTCCAAAGGTACGAGAGAGGGCTCTAGATGTTTATCGTAGCTAATCTTCCAGGTCTTGTACTCCTCAGGGGTCCGAACATCCAAAATGTATAAATTTTCACCAGAATCCATCTTGTCCTTCAAATCGGAGGGCTCTATTTCAAGCGTACCGTAGTGAGTGCGCTTATCTGTCAATCCTGAGGCTCAATCATACTATCCGCCTTGCGTATAATAAAATGGTTTGTGTGAATGATATGCGTCTAATAGAATGGTAGCTTTATGTTCATAACCATTTATTATTGTGTAGAGGGAGGGAGGAACAGTAGAAACGTTAGTAATACTCTAAGAGCTCCGGTGAAGAATGATGGAAGTAGTCCAAGCTAAGGGAGCTACGTCTAATGACGTCTCGTGACGACCTATTGGATGCATGAGAGTGTCAATGCAATATTGACATAAGCTTCTTGGAATATTGATGGTAACTGTGATGGTAATGCCTTTAGAGCTACTTTATATACTACCATATGCAATATACCAATTATGGGGACGAATACGAATTATTCCCTAAGGTTGGTGGCTGTAGCTGTATTCGCAGTATTGGCCTTCGCTGTGGCAGGACTTGCTTCATGGACTTTTTTGAGTGAATCGTCAGTGACAGCACAGAATGATACTGTAGTTAACGAAACCATGCTATATACAAACCAGACTGAAATGGCTCCCGAGACCAAACGCTGATCTAGCTCAACCACAAAGGATAGGGATAAAACGTAACAGAATGCAGTAGTTACCGTTTTGATATTTGAGATTATAGATTATGGCTAAAATTGCAATTTCATAGGGTAACGTCATTTTAAGCAGGATAGTAGTAATCTAGAAGCCTATCTTCCTAATTAATCGGTGACTAGTCTGGTTCTATATCATCATGGTATTAACGTGCATTCCTTTTGGATGCACTGCATAGTTGTAGGCTTTACAAGTCTCAAAAATTATCTCATTTGCTGTTGCTCTTCACTTTATGGTGTCTTGTGCAATATCATGAGGTCAGGAACTGATGTGATGATGAATTTTGTTATTTCATTGCTGACCATAAGATCAGTGTCCCGGTCCATCGCAAGTCTAATGGTCTCGCCATGGATTTGCTGATAGAATAGATTCTTTCCCCGTCAATGAACTAGAACCATTATCTCCTTATAGCTTACCCGTGGAATCCTGTGTGCATCTCTTCATCATTTCTGCGCTGTAGAAACTTACGGAGTTGCCTGATATTATCCGATCTCAGATGCATTCTAAATTGCAATCTGTAAGCTTGGCAAAGTGGTTGTCTTATGCCCTGCTAATCCGTACTCCGTTGATCGGTTCTCTAGCAAAACTGTCATATGGTGTCTGCTTACTTATTCTTTAACTATTGCCTCAGCGTGATCGTCATAACATAATTAAAGACATCCTTGAGATAGTCTATAATACCCAGCCGCTTTTTCGAACCAGACGAAGTCAAACCAGCATTGGGCATGAAGCTAATCTGACACATCCGCAGACAGTGAAGTATCTCGAAGCTTTAGTTAATGTTGGACAGCTCATTTTAACTGATTTCAAACCCTTTCCATATTACGAAATGACCAAGAAAGGGCGGAGAAGTTTGCAGTTGTTCAGCGAGTTAGATGACGATCTACGGCCCGTCGTTCCTAAGTAGGAATTTATTAATGTATAGCAGGAAAACATCCTGGTTCGTGACTGTTTGCCATGCTCATGAATTTTTCTGCGAAGTCGCAAAGCACAGGGCCAAATTCTACAATTGCGATGCACGTATGGGGAGGCGAGGCCTGCCTTCTTTCATTCGCAATTTGCTGGCAGACGATTCTCAAAACCCCCTTAGTGTATGCTGGATAATTGGTTTATATTCACCAAACACATAATCTCTATTTCAAATGGTAGTCGCGATATCCAAACAAACGTGGGAGAATGACGTTTTGAGATCAAATACTCCAGTCCTTGTCGACTTTTGGGCAGAATGGTGTGGTCCATGTAGAATGGTTAGCCCTATTCTCGAGAAGCTAGGCGAAAGAATGTCGGATCAGATCAAAATAGTTAAGCTGAACGTGGATGAAAATCAAGAGCTTGCTATGAACTATGGGATTAGATCGATTCCATCTCTTTTAATCTTTAGGGAAGGAAAAGAAATTGGTCGGACAGTCGGTGCTGCTACAGAACAGACCTACGAAGAGTTTGTGAAGACATCCCTTTCAAATTAAGGAAGTGGACTCGTCGGCAGCCGATCATGGGAGCTCGCTGAATTTTTTTACCACTATGATTGTTCTCCAATTTAAGGTGACATTAGACAACGCCTAAATTTAGGCTAGATCACCTTATGCGAGACATTATACCTTTTTTTTAGATTGGCGAATTCTACAATCAAAATATTTAAGTAGGATTTCTCTTCAATTTAGAAATAATGAACAAAAAAGCTACCATTGTAGGGACACTGTCGACTCTATTCACATTATCGGCAATCTTGTTGAACACCCCGTATTTGAATCCAGCCTTTGCTCAAGTAGGTCCACCTGGAGAAGCTGGGGTTACAGATGAGTCAGAACCGGATTTTTCGCCTTTAAATATGACAGGACCAGAGACAGCTACTGAATTTGAAGAGATTGCCGGAAGTGATGCGGCTATATTGGCAAATGACACCGCCATAAACAATCCTAACAACACTATGCTTGATGCGACCGATGTAAACATACGAGAAGACTGCATGCAGATGCCTGGAAACACCTCAGAGTACTGTCCTTAGTCAGCGACTTTCGAATCTCTATTTTTTGTTTCATAGAACTCGTGGTAGTATTCTTCCCACAATGCTTTTAGAATTGTGAGAACCCGCTTCTCATATTTTTAGCAAGTTACTCGACATCAGAAAGCATTTCCTTGGCCGGTATACTATTTTCAAAAAAGGCTTGCTTAGACAGTCTCTGCATTTGAAGGGCCACATCATGACTTTTAAGTGGCTTGAGTCGTAATGATGACTGAATAATTGGTGAAGGGCGGAAGAAAACACAAGACTGATAAAAGAAGAATGAATAAGAAAGCTCTGATAGTTGGAGTAGCGCTTGCCGTTATAATGGTAGGAGGTGCTGTAGCCGCTGTTCTTATGAGCTCTCCTTCTCCGGCTTTGAATAAAGACAATAATAACGAAGTCATTCAGCGAATAGTTGCCCCTATTTCTGAGAACGTCCCGGTACTCGCCGCAGACGGTGGGTCTTCTAATATAACGATGGTTGAATTCGGTGACTATCAATGTCAATATTGTGCTAGATTTCATAACGAAACAAAGAATCAAATTATGAACAATTTCGTAGATACTGGCCAAATTAGGTTCGTTTTCAAAGACTTCGTGATCAATGATCTTCCATCCGACCGTGCATCAACGTTGGCAGCCGAAGCATCGTATTGCGCTGCTGACCAAGGCAAATATTGGCAGTACCATGATGAACTGTACGATAATTCTCGCGGAGAAAACACAGGTTGGGTGACTGAGAATAGTTTGAAGCAGTTTGCGACGAGAATCGGAATTCAGAATCTTACAGAGTTTTCTGGATGCCTTGAGAACCACACTCATCAGGATTTAGTCGAAGCCAATACTCAGCTTGCTAACGGAATTGGCCTTAGATCGACTCCCTCTTTTGTCATAATTTCTAACGAGACGGTGCCAATAGCCATAGAAGGCGCCCAACCATTTCCTGTATTCAAACAAGCTATTGATGATGTCTTGGCTAACGTGTCGCGGACCTAAACTGTAGCTCTATGGCGTCTGGTAAAATATTGGCAAACGTGTTTTGGTATACTTGAGGCCTGAGAATGTATTGTCGTCCTTACTTAACACGGCACACCTTTCAAGGAGAGTCGTCCGGAATAATAAAGAAATAACTTAATAACATCAATATAAGAAAGCAGCAAAAAGAAGGCATATGACTATTCGCATAGTACTGCATTCAGTCAATTAATTTGGTCTTTTACTGTTAGAAACGGTCTACAATTGGGCTTTACCAAAGCATAGCCGCTCAGATTTGTCCTTTATCGCCTATCGGAGCGCCTGCCACTAGGCTTACGTGAATTGTACGAATTTCGTGTTCCTCTGTCATATGTAAAATATTTAAAGGCGAAGAATGAGGCCATGGCATAATTAGCTATTGCTAAAGCGAAGAAAATGAAAGACGATAGATATGCAGACTCTACTAAGCCGAAGGTACCTACTGCTGCAGCCAATCCCATGAAAATAATGAGTTGATTCTTGTATACTACCAAATGCCAGATCCTGTAGTCTGAGCAGTGGCCTGTTAGATATGAATTTTGTTCCTGGAACTTATTTGGATCTGAAGAATAAGTAAAGATTGTAGAACAACTTTTCTTACCACTACTTAGTAACCCCTGAGTGGATAGTTAACATTAAAAATATTGGTCAGAAAGAAGATGTATTCCGGACGCCAAAGTATAAATTCCTCTCGCAAGCTTCTGACCATTATCTATTGAAAGCGCATCCTTAATTTGCTCAATATACATATGACCTAACACGGTAAAACACGCCTATATTTAATTACGCTTCCACTAACAAAGGTCAAGTTACCCGTCTTGTTATTAGACAATCTAGTAGCGAACCACAGACCTGAATCTGGGAAATACAGAAATATCTTGCCTTCTTTAACTTTAATAAGTCATTTCTTATTTAAAATATGGCGTAGGGATAATTTGAGAAATGTAGATAGGTGCCTCGTTCCCAAAAATGTGAAAGCACCCCCCTTATATTCAAACATAACTAGATTAGTGTCAAATTATTATGAGCCATGTGCCTGAAGGGTACTCAAGTAGCATACATATATTGAAAAGCTATATCAATTCATCATTAATCCACTAATACGGAAAACTCACTTCTATTGAATATGGAATCTGCAACAACCCTCACCTATGTTTTTGCAACCTTTGTGCTAATCGTCATGTCAATTACCACAGCCACTGATGGACCCATGGTTCAGTTCCCTCTATCCAATCAAGCTAGAGCAGCATCAGACAATGAACTTGAGCTGAATTGTGAAGGTAATGAAGACATGTGCCTGGTAGAGGCTTGCCTTGGTAGTGAGTGCTCTGCTTTAGGAAAAGAAACAGGATTTTCAGAAATGCTGACCGAAGAGATATTAAGCAAGGTTCCAATGAAACCCGTTAGTAGGGATAGCTGTCAGACAACTGATGAAAAAGAAGAAATTAATAATTTCAAATTCCGTGCAACAAAAGAAGGATCAGATGAATTAAACTCAAATAACGCTGATTTCGGGATGCCAAGTCAGATCCCTGTTGCCCGGTGGGACCATTCTGGTTCAGATATTTTAATAGGCATGGACCTCGGAATGATCAAGAAAATTTGCAACATCAACTTACTTTTCGATGATGATGCAGAGATCGAAGAAGGTTTTTCCGTGACTGTTTCAAATGGCAGCAAGAGTCTTCATAAAGTTGTTGATGAATTTACAACTGGAACATCGCCTGAATCTTGGTCAAGTCATGATCTCGACAGCTTGGTCGGAAGATTCGTCCATATTACCATACCAGGTGTTTCAGAGTTTTATGTTGATGATGACGATGATGATGATCCAATTGTCTCAGAAATTATAGTAAAAGCTCTTCCAATGACCCAAACTTCTAGAAATTCGAGTGCTCAGAGTAATTCTACAGACACCCTAACCAGACAGATGCCTAACAATACCATTTCTCAGCCAGAAGAATTGTCACCGTTGGAGTTCTTGGACGCAGGTTCTGATCTATTAGATACTCCAATACTTGGAACCGAGCCTTATAGAACAAATCAAAGTTCTTTAACAGACATGTCTTCAACACCAACCTCAAATATATACACAGGAGACATCTTCCTGCCATAGCGTTTTTTCTTCCACTATACATTCATGGGTCGAGGTTGGAACCAATTGCAATGTGGGCTTTAACATAGTAACAGTGCTGTGAATATTGGTCTGAAATTGCTCATAGTTCGAAGCCCCCTTTATCAAGATGTAAACCTACAAAATATTTCACCTAGTAGAACGATACGTTACCCTGTCTATGAGCTATTTAGGATATATTGTTCATCCAAGCCAATAACTCAAGCTACTATACATCTGTACTGAGCACACATCAGCCATATTTGCATTGAATGATATGTGTCAATCTCCTGCGCCTACCCTATTTCTAAGATCGGTGTATCTGCGTTCTGGCAATCAGAAGATCCACTAAAAGTTTGCTCAGCACTTACAGGATCATTGGATCTAAATTGAACTGTAATAGTTACCTCATGGCCGCAGGAACCACTTATTGTAACAGGGCCAAATAAAGGAGGAGAACATAACATAAACTTATTATCCTCATCTGGACTATCTCCTTGCATCTGGTACTCGGAGACCGAAAGATTGCCGGAATATATTGGTCCGCCGACAACCAACCCCGCATTCCCTGTACCAAAGCTATAGAGAGTCCAATTTCCAGCTATCGTATTGTTGGATGACAGCGCTGTAAACGAAACATTCGTTTCGAAAGTTGAGCCATCAGAACATGTCACCTGTCCAGCTCCCCCTCCGTGAATGAGAACAGCACTTGCATACTCTTCTCCCATTTGAAATAAAGCTTGGTACGAGAGCAAGACGCGAGAAACTGAAATCACACCTAAGTAAACCCCCTGGGAATTTTTTGACGGATTTTTCAGCGGTGCTAGTACCTGATAGCTCGTTCTCCTTATATTTACATATATAAGTACATTTGCTGCTACCTAATTTTCAAACTCGATTCCATTCAGTGGATGTCAAGGCAAGAAAAAGGAGAGGTCTACGTTCCTAAATAGGGGATTACAATTCTCAATGTCGTTAACATCGTTACCGTCCTCGACCTTTCAATTTGTGGAGCTTTGAATCCATCAATTAACCGCTTTTCAGCCGTATTAGGAGTGCCTCATGCTGCCCTTGCAAGTGTTGTATCCGTAATCGATAACTCAGGACCATGAAATAGACTAGGGAGTTGATATAGTGTCGCCTGATAAGATAACCTTTCTAAGTATCATCTTATTCGTAGCATCCATCATAGCCTGCACGGAAGCAATTACTATATCTTCCCCTGTCTTCCGGGATGAAATTGTATGGCCTTTACTATCCTCTATCTTGACAACTACTTCTGCAGTTGCGTCAGACCCCCCAGTTATTGACTCGAGGCGATATTCTCTAATTTTCACATCCTCTAATTGGCTCACTATTTTTTGGATTGCCTTTAGTGCCGCATCCACTGGTCCTACCCCGATTTCAGAGGAAATCACATCCTTATCGCCTGTATTGATCTTTACAACTGCTGTTGGTATGATGTTTATCCCTGTTACGGTATGAAAATCACGAAGCTGGAATTTTTCTTGGAATGTGCTATTTTTCATTATCTTACCTGCGATAGAAAGTAATTCACTTGTCGTTATAGATTTTCCCAAGTCCGCAATACCTTTCTGCCTCTCCAAAATTTGTTTAAGCTGTTCGTCATTCGGCTTCAGTCCAAATTCTTCTAACATTGCTCTTATCCCATGGGCGCCAGCATGTTTACCTGCTTGGAGCCATCTTTTCCTTCCTACAAGTTCCGGACTAATGGGTTCGTAAGTTAGTGGATTGTTTATTATACCATGTGTGTGAATTCCAGATTCATGACCGAATGCATTTTCTCCGATAATGGCTTTATTTGGCTGGACTATGATTCTCATTGCATTGGAAACGAATTTCGAAGTCTCATATAGTAATTCGGTCTTGATTCCATGCGATCTCTTATATAGGCACTGCAACGCCATAACGACCTCTTCTAGAGAAGCGTTTCCAGCTCTTTCTCCTATTCCATTTACTGTTACGTGGGCGCATGTTGCTCCTGCATTTATTCCCGCGATAGTATTGGCAACAGCAAGCCCTAAGTCATCATGACAATGCATGCTTATGGGCAGTGGCGAAATAGTTGTTACATCTGCTACGAGCCTTGATATATAATCTGGAGTTGAATAGCCGACAGTATCAGGGATATCCAATCGATCAGCTCCAGATTGCGATACGGCTTGAAAGACCTCCTTCATAAAACTGGTCTCTGATCTAGTAGCATCCTCAGCTGAAAACTCTACTTGTACTCCGTGTTTCTTTGCATAATCTACAGCCCACACAGCCTTTTCGAGTACCTGGTCTCTGTCCATCTTTAGCTTGAATTTCATATGAATATCTGAGGTGGCAATGAACAAGTGAATATATCCTAGATCGCAGCCAAGTGCGGCGTCTATGTCCTCCTGCACGGCTCTAGCCAAACCGCATATTTCCGCATGTAATCCCTGTCTAACAATACTTTTTATCGCATGCCTTTCACCTTCTGACACAATGGGAAAGCCAGCCTCGATAGCATCTACCCCTAATTCATCCAATTTTATAGCAATTTGTAATTTTTGTTCGGGGCTCACGGAAACGCCTGGTGTCTGCTCACCATCTCTAAGGGTGGTATCGAAAATTCTTACCTTTTCAACAATAGGCGATAGTCCAGGAAAGGGCAATTTAAACTTATTTCCAGCCTCCTCTTACTATATATTCGCAAGCCTATCAATTTTACATACAAAGTGAGAAAGAAGGTTTCTAATCGCAAGCAAAATATTGGCCAGAGGTGAACGCGGGTAGTGCCTTCGACAGGTAGCGTGATCAGCTCATCTTCAGACGGTTAGAAACGCCCCATCAACAGTCGAAATGCAAAAGATTCTTTTCATGAACATGGGTCTGACGCTAACTTGTAAATATTATTAATTCAGATATATACAGGGAATACTTTGCCAACCAATAAACTCAAGGGCATTTGGGCTAAACAGATAGCCCTAATCGCAGGTAGCTTCCTCTTAGGTTTAGTGTTGACCTACTATTTCGGTTTCATTGCCGGTCTTTCTCTTAACATCCTAGTACTTGTTGGTTTGGTATTCTATATACGAAGAAGCCAACAGAAGGCTTTAGGAAATCTTGGATTTAGCAATGAGAAGGCAGGGGGGAGTTTTGCACCAACGGAATCAAAAGTATCACTAAAGTATGTCTGTATGTCTTGTGGATCACGCGTAAAGGGATCGAGATGCGCCACTTGCGGTTCTCAGGCAAAAAGGGCTATCTTTTAGACGGTCAGATGCGATTATTCATTCGAATGAATTTGCCAGGGCTGTATCAAGAAATGCATGTATTTCATTTAGATACGTCTAGATAGAACTGTTCCTTGTCTATCTTCTCCGGTCTTACTCCCTCTATTTCCATCAAATCTTGCATTACCCCTCTTCCTCTATTTATGGAGCCAGTCTTGAGTTTCACAATTCCATTAATGAATCCGCTACTTCCACATATAGGATTAAATGCCGATTCAACATTTCCGTGAAACTTTTGGAGAGTCCGTTCAGTTTTCCCTTCTTCATCCTTAAAGAATCTGCCTTTTCTGTATGATATCCTCGGATGATCGGAATACAAAGTAGTCTCATCATCTCTTGTAAAAGTGAAAACCACTTTGAAATTATCTAGCTTCTTTGCCATCTCCAGTAGCCAATTGTAATACATTACACCCACCTTGCTTTTGTTTTCAAGCGAATAAAGTCTGGGGTTACTGTAAAATAACACGAGTCGTATATCCAAGTCTCTCCGATCTTCCATATATTGCAAGAGGCATCGGGCGCATTCAGCACCATTTGATCCTGACCAATATGCGATATCCTTCTCTATTCCAGATGCGAACTTTGAGAGAAAAGGTTGTTTTGCTCTGCTGTACTTGACAGACACTTTATCGCCTATTTTGAATTGCTCAAAAAAATATGCTGCAAATCCATCTGCCTTGCCGATGACCGGATTTATGTAACCATATGGTTTTTCATCCTTTATCGTTAGTTCAATATCATTCCTTGTTGGTGAGGAAGCGATCGAATATGCCCTTTCTACTTCGGCCTCCACAATGCCGCCAGAAGATGTGGGTCTTTTCAAAAATGCTTTGATTGTCACAAATTCTCCTACATTAAACGTAAATCGATCTGAAGCCGACAACGGAGAAAATACATAAGTATAGGAATCGGGGGTTTCCTTTATTTTATCCTTTATCTGCCATTCGAATATGGGGGTCTGGGATTTAGACATAGATTCTCTTGTTGGAGGAGAAAATACTTAACATTTTCCTAGTCCTTATAAATCAATTTGGCGGAGAATCAAGGAGGAATAATTCTTGCCAAATCAATCCGCAAATGCTCCTATTTTTTCTTGCACGAGACGAGAAGGAGGTATTTTTGGTCTCGCAAAAGAGTGGCTCTGACAAAGGTACATACGCCTTATGTTTCCTGCTCTGACTTTTCGGTATCCTTATTTTATGCAACTTCGGCAATAGGTTCTTGAGAACGAGCGAACCATGTCTTAGATAGTACAGTGTTAATATAAGGAAATCTCCATTAGGACGGATCTTATCGATCGATATGATTGGATTTAATTGGTCTGAAGGTGGTCAACGTTTTCCAAGAACTATTTGCTATGTTTTGATTGTTTATATCCTGGTCTCCAGCGCTTATTCCGCTAGTCCAGATGTCTTGGCTTTTTTCCACACTCCTCCTTTGGCAGATAATATGGTTACCTTTGATGATCGGGGTCTCGGGTTAGCTATCAAATATCCTAGCAATTGGGAGAGATCGAAAATCGGTCAGGATCAGGTCACATTTATAGCTCCACGCGAAAGCAATTCGCCTTCGTTCCCAGCTGGGTTAGGTATAAAGTCACACAATATTTCAACTGTAGATGCCACATTAGATTCTATAGCAAAAGAACTAATCACTGATCTTGAACAAGATACTCAGGATTTTACCCTCTTGAGCTCCAGTCAGTCGAAGCTGAATAGCCTTGATTCTTATGAGATTTCTTTTAGTGCAACAGATGATAACGATGCAAAAAGGACAGCAATGCAGATAGTTGTAAAGCCTGAAAATCTGGTCTATGTAATCACATACAAAGCCTATCCAGAAAAATATGAATCATACCTTCCGATCATACAGTCAATGCTAGATTCGTTAAAGTTTATGTGATAAATACCATGAAGCGCTCGCGTTCGGCTGCATTTAACCAAAAATATAGGATCATTCTCAATTTTCAGTAATTTTTGATGATCTTCACTGTTCCTTAAGATTTGTGCATACTGTTACGCCCCAGTCACCAAGGAGCACTGCTTCAATATCGCGTTTCCTACTAACCAACTGCGCCAATAATAGCGTTCTGCGGGTGCTTGCACCGGCAGAGATTACTACCATGTTCAGAAAATTTGTGTTTACAACGATAATAGGTGCAGATTGGCTCTGATTCCTTACCCCACACGTCAGTAATTTTCATTTACTAATCATGATATATATGCCGATACAATATATTGTTACTGCAAGAAGCTTAGGGTCACGTTCGGAAGGCGCTGGAAATTAATTTTAGATATTTTCTTGCCGTCCTGATATGAAGTACGGAAAATTTATCATCAAGTTTATAAAAATAATTCAATAATACCCTTAAAAACATGATAAACGTTAGGGCATATTTTAATGTTTGTAGGATTCTACTGCCAAAAGATTACCAAATAGTTAATATTTAACATGGGATAGTAATACCCTTGCCTTAGCAAATGCATGAGCGAGATTTCCTTCATGAGGTCTGCATAAGTGCTTTATCTGTTAGCAGGAAAGTGAGTTTTGCGGGGATAGTGGACAATAATGGTAAACTTTTGCTCGGTCATGAAAAGAAGAATGCCGATACCAACAGACGACGATTACTTTGTTATATTGGTGACTATGAGAATAAAGTTGTCGTTAGCATATATTTCAAACATCTTGCACCAATGTTAAATGAAATAGTAAAAAAGCATTTTTTTGATATGAAATCCAATACTTCGATCTATGATTGTAACACAGCCGATCGGGCGGGTGCCATTCGGATTTACGAGATCAACGAATTTTATGTCTTGGATGTTGCTAGCAATATCAAATTGGGCTTCATTCCTATTACTGAAACTGCAGACAAATTCCTTTGCGTCTACTTAGAATCACATATGGTCGAAATGTCCAACACCTCGTATCATAGGATAATAGCCTCCATTAATAGGTGCTTATGAATTAAGCTAGCAAGGTTTGGTAGTATCCAATTATCAGAGTTTGCCAGATCGATAAGTTTGGTAATGGAATTCATTCTTAGCGCTGAAGCATCCGAATTTTAATGTAGAAAGGATGATCTGGTAGCGATGAAGCGAATATTTATTTCATTTTCTTTTTGAGAGTGGTTCACTTTGTCTCACATAGGGCTTATACTTGGTGATTTACCAGACTCCTGTAAGCCTATACTTTGATTCTATCCGGTGGCAATGACGCGATTTGGTGGAATCGATTAGCTGAATGATTAGCTTTTCGCAAATAGCGTAAAGATTTATATCTAATGATTAGGGCACTAAGGATTAGTACCCTATGTCAACTTTTGATTATGAAACTAATCCTGGATTCATCATAAACAGGACTGCAAGATCTCTTTCACGTTCTTTAGATATTAGGCTAAGAAATACAGTCGGCATTACTTTTGCCCAGTGGAGAGTACTTGTTTTGCTAACAAAAACCCATGATGGCCTCTCACAAAAGGAAATCGCCGAGGGTCTTGGGTTGGAAGCACCTACCCTGATACCTATTCTTGACAAGTTGCAGAAAGATGGTTTTATTGAAAGGAGAGTTGATCGCAATGATAGAAGGAACAATAGAATCTTTCGCGCTAAGAGGACATTCGAAATTTGGGAGACTACCCTTGAGTGTGCCTCTAAGGTGCTCACCATAGCATTGGCAGGTCTTCCAGATGACAACGTACAGATTATGAAGGAGGTATTGGAAAAAATGTGGATTAATCTACAGGCAAATCTGGAACTATCCAATAAAACCCCTGCAACCATTGCAGGAATGGTTAGTCGAAAACAAGGATTACAAGAAACAACGGCCGCACAACAGCAGCAGGTCTGATGTACAGAGCATTATTACAAGATGCAGAATCCGCTAAAGAGTAAACAAAATCAAAATAGACGAAACGAAGGATTGTCAACTAAAGAGGATTCTAATCTCTTGGCCAGTCGTGGCGGAACCGCGATACCTCGTACGGCTTGGAAATTGCTAGTTATTCTAAGCTCCATTGCTACCATGGTGATGTATGTAGAGACCATGTTGATTCCTGCTATTCCTGATCTAATAAATGACTTTAATGTCTCTTACGGAACTTCTTCCTGGATCCTGACGACCTATCTAATCAGTGGAGCGGTCGCCACCCCGATAGTTGGTAAACTATCTGATGTTTACGGAAAAAAGAAGGTTCTCTTATTGGTAATGCTAATTTATGCGATAGGAGTCTCATTCGCAGGGTTTGCCTCAAACATTTACACATTGCTACTCGTTAGGGCTATTCAAGGAATCGGAATGGGCATGTTTCCCATCGCATTTGGCATAATAAGGGATCAATTCCCAAGGGAAAAAATTTCAATAGGTCAGGGGATTATAAGTTCAATGTTCGCAGCAGGGGCGGCGGTAGGGCTTTCAGCTGGAGCATTAATTGTAGAGAATTTTGGATGGCAAGCGACTTTTTTCACGATAATCCCAATCGTCATTCTACTATTAATTACCATTTGGAGATTCGTACACATTGGAGAGAATCAGCAAATTGATCCAGCGCCAATAAAGGACTCAGTTGGAAGAGGTAAGGAATCTAGTTTGGTTCCTGTAACCAACTTTGATGAGAAAAGGAAAAGAAAATTACAAATTGATATTAAAGGAGCAGCAGCTCTCGCAGTTTCTATAACCTCATTTTTGCTCTGCCTAACCTTAATTGAGACCTCTAGTGGTTTAAGCACTTCAAACAATTCATTTTTTGGCATTTTGTCAGCCTATGGCACGATTATAGGTTCAGCGATAGTAGCTGTTATTTCCTTTGTTCTATTCTTGCTAATTGAGAAAAGAGAGAGTTATCCGCTTATCGATTTGCGACTTTTAGGAAATAAAGCGATACTGCCATCAATTCTAATAATCCTCATCGTAGGGCTATCTAATTTTATGGTGTTTCAAACCATACCAATACTAGTGAGAAATCCCGAGCCATTAGGTTTCGGAGCAGACGTCGTAGACGCTGGAACAATTCAGTTACCATTTGCATTAGTATTTTTGGTATTTGGTCCGACTTCTGGTCTTATAATTTCAAAGTTAGGTTCCTTAAGACCTGTAATAGTTGGGACTTCGATTATTACAGTTAGCTTTTTAGGCCTTGTATTCTTCCATGACAGTCCAACTGCAATTTCAATTAACCTTGGTGTTCTTGCTACTGGATTGTCTTTCGCGGCTATCGGGGCAATGAACGTAATAATACTTGCCACTCCAAAAGAATATACAGGCATATCCCTTGGTATTGCCACCCTAGTGAGGATAATAGGGAGCGCTATAGGACCTGCTCTTGCGGCTATGTATATGCAATCAAGTCAGACTGTCATAGATATAGGTGTACTATCAAGGTCTTACCCCTCTGATTTCGCGTTCGTGATGATATTCTCTACAGCGACAGTGATTGCAGCTGGTTCGATCTTCCTATCTGTTTTGTTACACCGACGAGCAAGCCGTATGGCCATTCCTCAGCTCTCGTAAGTTCCACCTTGATCACGTGACAAGCAGAGAATTGACGATGCATTATTCATGCTTTTTCGCTCAATCCGATAATGTCACTCTTCTAGCTCCAATATCGCTAACAACATAGTGGTCTTGTCCTATCTCAATTATGTCTCCTGGTGAGATTCTATCGTGTGTTCTCTTCCTTCTTAGGGGCTTCCCAAATGGTTTCCTTTGTTCTTTGAATATCAACCAAATCCTTCCTACATTTAATACATTCTTAAACTCAGATTCCCAAACAAGATCATATACTGTAGATAGCGCTTGGAAGCTGATACTGTTATTTCTGATAAGTAAATCAGCTTCAGGTTCCCTGCAAAAATACACTCTTACTATCACTTGTAACCACTAGATATTGTAAACATTTACCTATTAGCATTTTTTTTTCAGGTAATTGAACCCAATTCTACGTAAACGACATGATCGTTAGCTGATAAGGTAGCAACATCATATTTTAAGAATTTCCATTTGAAGTGCGATAAGCCGTTCTTTATCTTTACTCTCTCATCTCACGATAATTTATTGTGTGTGTGTGACATCTTTGAAAAGCTATCTTGACTAGAAGTAGATCCAATGATCGATTGAGTTCTGGCCGATTTACATCGGTAGATTCGTGTCAACACCATAAATAGTATAAAAAAAGAAGAGTTTGGACGTTCCGTCAGAAGATCTGACTTGGCTAAATTGTCTACTTTATTATTTGGACTGACTTCGTAATTGTTCCGTATATTGGTGTGTCTCCAAAGTGATTACTAACTGCAGTTGGGTCTAAGTAGATGCTTACCACATTGTTACCCATGTAGGTAACTGATGTCGGGACATTAGAAACTGGTCCGTCTTTCATAGTAATCGTCGAGGTTCCGTTGAATACGGCGGTTTTGTTATCGGGCATAGACAATTCCGTTAAAGTAAAGTTGTCTATTTGATGCTGATGCAATGCAGAGCCGTTTGTCATTACCATATCAAAAGATGCTACGAATTTACCGTTCTGTGACATATCTTTAACCATAGCTGAGGTTGAGTTTGAAGCTGGGGCGCTTTGATTTCCATATTCTCCTGCTTCGCCTTTAGTTAAGCTCGCTTTCCAGTAACCGGATAATATCCAAGAAGGATTCCCGTTTTCATCGTTTTGAATGCTGGCTATTGTACCTGCGGCGTAGTGACCAGGCTCCATCATGCCGTAGCTGTGATCGCCTCGCTGATCCATTGGGTATGCTGCAGCGTGATTGCTCTCAAATGGTGCCGCCATTAGGATAAATCCAACTCCTATGGTTAGGAGTGCGGCTCCAATCACTATTACTGTTGGGTTATGTTTCAATGTGAAGACACCTAATCTCTACAATCTTATTAAGCATACGATTTGTTTTATCGCGCCTCAATGTACAATAGTTAGAGACTATTCTTCAGAAATTAATCGATACTAAACAACATTCTCAATGATTTTGCATGATAATGTTAATGTAACAACTCAGATGTTACGAATAGATCTCTGAAGTGAAACAATCATCATAACCTTTGGTTTACGAAGAGCGATTCAGTCCCCACCAAGTGTGTTATCTGAGCTCACTTTTTTTTTAAATCGATTATTGCAATTTCATTGCCGATCATCTTTACGCGCGTTTATCGAGACATACACAAATTCTTGATTACGTGCATTAATTGCAGAAATAATGATTTATATGTCACCAATCAACGGTACATTCTGGCGAATCGAATGCAGTCGGAGTTAATACGATAGAGCTTACACCAAATTCTTATCCAAATTCCAGCAACGGTTTAAATGGTCGACGTGTTATTGGAGACAGGTTCGCTGACGACACCATCTCTGATGTGCAAGCCTACAAGAGTAATGAACGGATCTTTGTGATTTGTGACGTTTGCTTCTGGGCCACGACGTACCTAGACAAGAGCAGGCTCCCAGTCCTTGACAGTAGATGTTCGAGATGTCAGGAGGTAGGGTTATCGAGTTTTCCCATTCTGTCCAATGAATCGTTCACGTATGCTTATTCTGAAAAGCGTGGAGTAGAGTTGAGGTTCATAACTCGCGATGGATGAAATACTGCATCAGTATGTGCTCTAATAATATTTCACATTAAATAAAGTGTTGTCAAATTCTCAAACAAGTGACATAGATTGCATACTAGGGATTTTTTTAGGCTCAGTATATTGCTCTGATCAGTGTTTGGCATTAATTATGAAATCGAAAATTACGATAAAGTTGATCGCTTCTCTACACTCAAGGCGGATCAAGTGATAGCTAAAAGTAATTTGTAAATTGTAGAGAATGACAAATGTGAGAATTGGAGTAACACAAAGCTAAGCCCTTGTGTGTGTTCTGCCTTGAAGAATCGTAGCGAAGTCAAAATACGGAAACAGCACTTATAATATAAACATGAAATGGTCGATTAGTTGCTTAGATTTATAATAGAAAGAACATCATGGTTGAAATATTACAAATAGTTTTGTAATATTATATACAACAAATTAATAATCCAGATTGATCATATATAGATCCTAGCATATGTCTGAAATCCTGCAAGATAAATCATTGGGTCTGGTATTGAAAGGATATAATCTGATCCCAAACGGTTCTCTTGCTACAAAAATTGGGATTTATACACCAATGATTTTAGAAACAATACTTCAGGAACATCCCGAGGAAGTTGACAAGTGGTTGCAAAAGCTACATAGAGAAAGCATACACCAAAAAAAACTATGCCTGTTCGACAATGATACTGCTGCGTGTTTCAATATTGAAATCTATGAACATTTTGAAAAGAGCTTTAAGAGTTGGGAAGAAGGAGGCTTACTAAGAATAATGTTAACTAAAGACAGGCCTGTATGGGTCAGCAAGAAACCACTCTTCATTCATGCAAAGTAATCTACCAGTTATACCAGGGGTTCAGACTTCCTTATTAGCGTATCCGTAACTTGCTAGCTGATTCTAAGGTTAATTACTGTTAGGATTGCTATCTTTTGATGATTGAAATTGAGCTTACATATCGACCTGCAGCTACCATTCGTCATCCTTGGAATTACTTGATGACTAGAAAACATCTATGACTAGAGGTCCCGAAGAAATAACACTACTGCTATTGCTCGAACGTAGAAGAAATTTCCATTAGTACAAGAGTTTATGCTGCTGCAAATTTATATTCTTCAATTTGTTAGTTCTTGAAAATGTCATCGTATTTAGGAACTCTCATTTTGGACTTTATGTCTACCGATTTCAAAGCAGATTCAGAAATCGCAATTGCGTTACTCTCGCAATTGAAGGACGAATGTGGTTTTGATCAGAGTCTTGAAGCCTTTGCAATATTGGATCCTGTTCAAAGTGCGGGTTGGATATTTTCAAAGTTGTTCGTTGCTGGCCAATTTATAGAGAAATTGTATGACAGTAACACTGAGGAAATTGACAAATCTAAGGGTAAAAAGTTTTCTGACAAGTTCGTATATTGGCTTTCATTTAAACTAAAAGAACGTGGTTGCCGAGCACAGATCAAATTGTCTGCATAGAATAAGAAAAAATCATTATTGCAGAGGTCACAATACAATCGGGATTCTCGATAGCCTACTATACATTAGCTCAGTCCATAGCTTATTTTATATCATCGATGGTGGGACCCGCGCGACTTGGCAATAAATCCTGTCTATCGAATCTGAAGGGTGTATCTAGCGAGTTAGTTCTTTCTTTGGAGATATTGATACATGACCAAATTTCCCTCATTATTGGTTGATAAAGCGTCCTTAAACAACCCCATATCACTTTCAATATCTCACTACACACCACACTACCCATAAACCTCCACAAGGCACGTGTATATGATTCAATAGTTATAGGAACCTTAGTTAGGTAGTACAAGTAAGAATGGATCCAAGTTACCCATTATGCATATTGCCTTTTCACTACAGATGAATTTCGTAAGGATGTTTTGACAAATTACTATATTGCCTTGACATTCATTTTGTTGATTAGCGATAACACTGTCTTCATTTGATGATTCACTAGATTCTGTAGTAAGCGTAACTTCAGAATTTGCGATGTCTTCCTCTTTGGAACCGTACTCATATGCAAAGGCCATCTCTAAGCTCACGCCGTATTGAAAGGCCATCATGAACAGCGTCATGAGAAGGACTCTTCCAGCTAGCGTCAATCTATTGTTACTCACAGCCTAAGACTATTACTGATATTATTTAGGAAATATTTGGGTTGAACTAATGAAAAAATTCTGTACTAATATTCTATAGTTAAATCTCGGCTCAAGAACTGAGAATTCTAATTAAAATCCGTTTACTTTCAGTTGCATGCGCCATAATGAGTGTTTCAGTGGATGCAGGCATCATTTGGCAGGATAAATAAAACTAGCTTGAAACTGGCACCCTCTATCTTTTCTTGTCTCAGGCACAGATTTGACATTTAAAGCTATGTTATATTCTTGTGACTGAACCCATCTTATTGTCTGCTCTGATCGAGTAATGTTTGATCATAGCTTTAGCTGTTTCTGCAGATGATTGCACCTTGCTCTCATAGTGTCTAGCCAATGTAAAATTGACAGTTATACTATTATGGCATTTAGAACAAAGTGTTCGAAGATTGTCGTAAGTCAACAATCGTTCCTTTATAAATGGCAAATTGTTCGACGAGTTAGTTGGACTGGATTTACTACTTTTTGTCGTCTTGTGGAAATGCTCAACAAGCTGCACAACTGGTTGGATATGATCACATTCTAAATCGGTTCCCTTCACATCCAATACATCTGCAAAATTCAGGAATCGCATATTGCGCTTTGTGAATTTAATTATCCGTTCCTTATCCCAAGATTTACCACATTTTTGGCACGTATAATTGTCCCTCTTGAAAATAGCTAATCTGACGCCCATCCATGTACAATGCAGAAAGTGCCATTTTGCAAATTCTGTTGCATGGGACCTGCTACAAAAGTACTTGAACGGAAGCTTGGTTTGCTTCTTACAATTATCTACTCTACATATTGAATTTCCTCGATCGTCTAATCTATTGAAATAATTTGGGGGAATGTAAAACTGTTTCCGTTTCATCAGTGTAGCTACATTAATTGCAGTTTTAGATATATTAACTTGGATCACTTAGTCTTCGTGAATTCTCGCCCACCCAGTACATTTTCACGGCCTTCAGAATCGAGTTCATTGAAACAAAATAAACGATCCATGCTATAAGTTCTGCGACGAAATATGCTTGATATGGTTCTAAATATCCCAATTCTAACTGATGGAAATGAATATAGGTTTTGGTAACGATGAACACAGCCTCCGAAACCGAAAATGCTGCAAATAACTTCCTTATATCACGGATTAACTTGTGTGAATTGATGGTGCTGCTATATGGATCAACATAGCGATCCTTGTTATCTCTATAGAAGAGGTATGCAAATATCGGAAGATACGAAGCGTAACCTACAACGAGTGTATAAATTGAATTTTCAATACTGCTTTCAGGACCAGCAAATCCTGCATAAGATTCAGTAAAAATCATCCCTATCACAAATGATATGATTCCGCTGACAGCAATGGATTTATTTAGTAAGAGGATATCTCTGTATTTTCGGAAGAATTCTTTAACTGCCTTCTTCAATCGTCCTCACCTAAACCATGTAGAACACAATTGAATCATCTTAAAAAATTTGCTGCATAAGAGACTAGTATGAATTTTGGGGAACCTAGAGGATTCGATTATAGGGAAAGATCAAAATTTCTTAATCCTGTTTGAGCTTTAACAATAGAATTAAGTATTTCTCATTCGGTATTGCCCTACTCGCAATGAATCGGCGCTAATTGTTTCCCTTGATCCCATTTGCGACGAGGACAGAATAGCAACCAAGCCCACAACGTTCGCAGATTGGCTTCAATCCGTTCTTGGTGTCAGCGCTCCCTATGCAACATGGCTGCTTGGTTCTACCCAAATGATCCAAGGATAGAATCGCCCAGGAGGGACACTCTATAGGTGTAGTTCCAGAGCCTCCCCAGTTACCCTTCATTAATTCTAGCTGTTTTTGACTATTGATTACGAATTCTGGATATTTGTCCTTCAGTTCAATGAGCTTGTCAACCATGCGGCTACGTTCAGGCCCAAAAGGTACCCACAGGGGATCATTCATTGAAAATGGTGTGTGAAACTGAAAACCCATCTTGTTTACCACTCCATTCCACTCTTCGATGAGACCATCTATGCATGAATGATTTAGTGAATTGATGGTCATCGTGATCCAAATATCTTTCCATGCTGGCTTACGTCGATTAGGTGGACCATTAATATAATCAAGTATATTTTGCCTCGTTTTTGCGTATGTACCCTTACCCCTTATGCTATCATGAATTCTTTCAGTACCATCTATTGAAACCCAATAGAAATACAAATTCTTAAATCTTTTTAAAGGAAAAGTAGCATTGGTTACCACACATATTCGCTTAGGCATTTCTTCACAGAAAGCTTCAATAATATCAGGTCGGAGGGTAGGTTCTCCACCGACCAAAGTCACAATAAAAGTATTATGTTTCTTAAAGGTGTCCTTTATTATCTTTCTCCATTCTTCAGAGCTAAGCCCATCCTTTTCATCATTTTTCCGGTTCAACCACCAATAGCAGTGTGTGCAATGAAGATTGCAGACATTTATGATATCTGCAGAACCGTACATGTAAGGTTTTCTATGAAAGAGCTTTATCCCTATAATCTTGTTGAAGATGCTAAAGTAAAAGGGCGTTTCCTTTACTAGTTCTGTAATTCCTCTACCGTAAATAAGGTCAGTCATACAACAACCTAATGATATGACAACACCAGATATAAATAGACTATAGTTCTAATTCCTGCGGATTCATCTCTGACTGGCCGAATTTCGCTCAAATGCCTGTCTATGAATTTTCGTAAAGCGATCGCATCACTATCTGTATAGTGGCATTTAGATCGTAGTACGACTACAATCAATTTTTGGAATATTGCAAGTATTGCATATGCATATTCAGCTCATTTCAAGGTTTGAAAGATATACAGTTGCTTTTTATGAATAAGAATTCAATGTTATTATTAAATGGCAAAGCATGCTGGGAAGAGACGGTCGGTAACATAGATGCCAATAAACAACCACACTTTTCCGCATCTATTCGGTATCTATCTATTAGCATCGATTGCAGAGTCATTCTATGTCACGATATTTATGCCTCGGAGAGTCTGATCAATAAGAAGGATTGTTGAATTCAAAATGCATATTTTGCGAAATCTTATTGGGAAATTTGCCTTCAAATATCATTGTTCAGGATGAAAAAGCGATTGCGTTTCTCGATGCTTTTCCACTGACAAAAGGTCATACACTGGTTATCCCAAAAATGCATTTTTCTAAAGTCCAGGATATGACTGAAGAATATGGATCAGCTTTAATTCGCCTTATGCTTAGGCTAGTGGACCCTATTGAAAAGGCCGCACATGTCAGCTCGTCGACTATTGCAATTCATAATGGAAAGGAAGCTGGTCAGGAAGTCGACCACGTGCATGTTCATATTATCCCTCGGACGGTACACGATGGGGCAGGACCAATTCATTCGATGTTTGTGAAAAGACCTCAAATTTCGTCAATAGATATGAATCAAATGGCCTTAGCAATAAGAGGAGAACTATTATCAAGGTAATTGTTCTGTCGAGCTGAAGTCGCAGGTAAAGAGACGGAGTTCAAAGCTCAATATGCCTTCTCCTTTCCACGTATTTGCAGAAAATCATTAAATACGAGGCACAAAGTACATCTTCTAGTTTCCAATTGGTCGTTATTGATTACATTATGGCCGACAATCTTACTCCATTTACTCTTAAGCATCTTGGCAATGCTGTTCCATCGGCCACAATTTTTTTACTGGTTTTTTTTCTCTGCATGAGTTTTTTTTTCCAATTTAATAGCGCGATCGCCCAGAATTCGACTGGTAATGTCTCAGTGAATAGTAATAGTGATATGACAAATGTAAATAGCACAGTGTACACAACTGGAAGTGCAATTAGTAGGCTAGCACCTGACAGGGTAGTCATTTCGATTGGCGCTGAAACTACTGACAAGACAGCCAATGATGCCTTGTCGTTAAATTCTGGATTAATGAATAATATCACTTCTGAGTTGAGGAATCATGGTTTAAGATCAAATGAGACTCGCACCTCTTCCTTTAACATTTTTCCACTGTATAATTATACTGAAAGTGGAACGAGATTAAATGTGTCTGGCTTCACTGTAACCAATACAGTACAGATTGAAAGTTCAAATTTAAACAATGTTTCTCAGTGGATTGACACTGCAGTTGCATCTGGAGCTAATAGCATAAATAGTATAGACTTTTCGGTATCTGAGAAAAGGTTAGAGGATACTAGGAGTAAATTAATTACTGATGCAATAGATAACGCGAAACAAAAGGCGGAGGCAGCTGCTTCGGCGGTGCAATTGAATGTAATCGGAGTGAAATCAATAATCGTTGATGGATCTACGACTGTTCCACCTCTTCCACCTCAGCCATTTTTTAGAGAAGCCGCAGCAGCTCAAGGAGGAACTGCCTCCTCTTCGACTCCTATTCTGGCAGGGGAACAGGAAGTATCCGTTTCTGTTTCCTGTATCTTTACAATGGGATGAATGTAAAAAAACATCTAGGTTCACGAATAATTAGTGTATTCCATACTGGAGTTTGTACAGAATTATGCAGAATTCTTTCTGTTTCATTTTGTTAGCAAACTAATGCCGAAGTTGAATTGCGTTTTTTGCTGGTATCACTAATCCTTTTAGTGGAAAAATAAGAAGAATGCTCAAAATATAACATTTTTGCCTGCTACGTCGATGCATGAATCAACCTTAATAGCCAGGACCAAGGTCTAAATGTTGGTAGTTGTTAATGTTCTAGGCTCATCGGTAGCGTACACATTATCCCTCTTGAGATATGAAAACAGTATCTTTTTTCTTGCCAAATCCCATCCTATCTTCATTGCAACTAGCGTAGGGACAAAGCCTAATGCGACATATCCAACCATTTCAAATGGATTCATATACATTAATTCTAATCTCCTGCTAGATTGATTAAGTCTACTCATAAGTCTCTATAATTATTAATCAGCGGTGCTTAGTGGTTCGTTACGGATTTCATGAGTAGTTGAAGATAAAAATCGAAAAAATATGCACGGTAACATCAGATCTTTGACAGGAGGGAATTTGGAAAAGGTGCTCTCTGCTTCGCGCAGGAGGTTGAGATTTACAGAATGTATTGATGAACAACATCGGTGAATATTCCATATTGCTCTCGTGGGTATCTTTATAGAGGAATAATTGACTACCTTCTACAATTCTGGGAACCCGGAGCATAATTATAAGACTACCTCACTACTATCTGTATAATACTATTATCGTCACATAACCCTTAGGGTACCTTAGTGATCACTATAGTGGTTCCAAGGTGTGAAAAAATAAACACCAGATGGTCACTTTATCAGGTTCGGGATTAAATGAATCAGCATCTGCTCACTTTTAGAATCCCCTTTTGAGAATGCTGCTTAGATCCAGGCACGTTACTGGAATGAAGAACGTGCATCCGCACAAAAGTTGTATTGTTTTAGTTGCGGATTAGTACAATGTCCCATGATAAGGTAGAGTTGTCTTCCAACATATCAAAATAACCAAAAGTTAAAAAAAGGATAATACGTTAACTAAAAGAGGTGAATCTGTGTTGAGATGCGCTTGTTGTGGTGGTGAGATGGTTTTGAAAAGTGAATTGAGGGCGGCAGCTGTCTATAAATGCGTAGAATGCGGCCTGAGCGATACAAAATTAAAATTGGAATAACAGTCGTCCGTAGAATGTTAGAGTTTCCACATTTTTACTTTTGTACACTTTATGGCGATATATACTTTTAAAACAATCCATCATTACAAGATCTTTGAGAGTTGTGACTATGGTCCGGTGTGAGATTAGAATCCCAATATTATTGGAATGTCTGTATATACAACCTAAAAACCTCTCCTATACGTGGGAGAGTGTAGATGAGACTAGAGCAACAACTCGAAATCTCGCCAGCCTATATTCAATTCAAAAGCTCTCTTCATTCCAAAGAAACCAAAATAAGATATGCAGAATGCCTAACCGATCTTTTTAAATTTGCAGGGCAAAAATGTGACCAAATCTTAGAACTGCCTCTCAAACAAGCTCAAGCTTTACTAATCCAGTACGTAGAGGATATGAGAGACAATCGAAAACTAGCCCCTAATAACATGAGACAGAGTTTCAACTCTTATAAAGACATAGCATTACCGGAGGTTGACGTTATCTTTTTGAGTAAAATCTCCATAATTGCGTTCGATAAATGGGGGTTTAAATCGAACTATAATAGGATTGAAAGTAGGTAGGTACTATGATATTCTAGCCTCCAGTACGTGTGCTCACCGTACCTTCCTTTGCCCCGTCCAATCATATAATTTAATCTTAAGAGCTCTACATGCAATTCAGCTGTTCTAACCCATATTGTTATCCTGATATTGCAATATTCCTTACGATCTCGAAGCAATCTCCAGAAATATCATCACTTACGACATATTTGATTACATAATCTCCTGGAGGGAATGGTGATTGCTGGTCCAGTGAAAGCAGTAAGAATAGTTCTTTATTTTGATGATGTGATACTAGATCACTTACTGGAAGATCAGGCACTTCTGCTAGAACATTTCCGTTATTATCAGGGATTGTTATATCTGCAGTCATCTTAGAGTTGTACAATTGCTCTTTCCCTCTGTAACTGGGTTATATGTCATCCCTGCTGGCTCAACGTACAGTAACAATGTCTCACCAGGACTAAATACATTCGATTCTCTTACCTCATATACTCCGTATCCTTGAGGCTCAGATGTAACATATGTATCTAATGCAGAATGAAAACCAGTGCTTGTAGATGATGTAGTAGATGCTCTTGCATCGTTCGGTGTCAAGGACATGATAGTAACAATTGTCACGAAGACTACGAGTACGACAGTTAGGTATTTGAAATGACCAAGGTTCCTATTTTTATCACTTTTATAAAAGTACAAGCCCTAGAACCTTATTTATTTTGCTGAGCAGGAGATCGACTAGAATGGTTATGCATGAATATCTTTGTAAGGATGTTAGGAGACCTGATGATAATCTAACAATAATTAATATGCTAACGGGTATGCAATAATCCATGGCCAGAAGAAATACCAAATAAAGAGAGTATCTTTAATGACCTGAAAGTGAAAGATTTCTATCCCCAAGATATGTAGTCAGGTCAGCCATTATCGTTGCATTATTTTCTACTGGTACATTCCTATAATTCACGAATCCAGCCCAAACAATCAGAAGTACAGTAGTAATCACTATTAAGGCAAAGATTACTTTGTGCTTAGTCCTTCTACCCATCGACATAAGATTATGATACTACACAAATCTAAAAGTTATAAAAATATCCCTTATTGTGATAAACTTTGTTTATATTCGAGAACTTGCAAAAAGATGATTGGGGATTATCCTTCTGTATTGCAATACCCACAATCACACAAGGCATTGCCAAAGTTTTTACATGCTAAGGGAGTCCAAATGTGTCTGGCGGCCTCTCTTATAGACAATTCTGTTTTTTGTGCCATTTCATGTAATATTCACATTCTAAATTGAAATAATTTTATCTGAATGGGCTATTACATTTCAAGATTGATCCTGAGTATTCAGGGTTGTACTTAACTCAAGGCCTGATACGTTATTAGGTGAATCAAGTAATCAACAGTATGAAAACTGACCATTGTGAGCACCCAAATCATGAGGACTATATGGAGGCTTTCCTAGAGAAATTCCCTACTTGCAACAAGAGATGCACACTACGTAACCATATCTGTTGACCAAGAAGAATGGGCAATCTCCTTAGCAAATCCAGATAAGAATACAGTCAAATGTTGTCAGGTTTGCAGCTTAAGTGAAGGTACGAGGAGGGCAAGCAGACCTATGGCGGTGGTCTAAAATATGATTGCCCTTAAATGGTGATGCCCCAGCTACACGATAATCTATAATTGCCCTTATCCTCCTATGTTATGAGTACATTCGGGACAAGCCTAGGACTGACTCCTTATTAGATTTTTTTATGAAAACATCTCGGGCCAATAGAATATGTTATGATGTCTTTATGGCAAAACCAATATTTATTTAGATGTTTCCCGGCACTTAGAATTACGAAGTGTCAATTAGATGTTGAAAAATAAAGTAGCGCTAATTACTGGAGCAAGCAGTGGGATAGGCTATGCTACTTCAGTTGCTCTATCAAAGGCCGGTGCACATGTAGCAGCCGGAGCGAGGCGAGCTGAAAGGTTAAAGGAATTAGAAAAAGAAATAAGCGATTCTCAAGGGGCAGAAATCCTTGTTCATGATCTTGATGTTACCGACAGGGCAAATTGCAACTCATTCGTTGACGCCGCTGTCAAGAAATGGGGCACAGTTGATATATTAGTAAATAATGCTGGCTTGATGCCATTAAGTTTTTTCAAAAACAACAAGTTTGATGAATGGGAACAGATGATTGATGTAAACATTAAGGGGGTTCTCTATTGTACATCGGCAGTAATACCACATATGCTACAGAAGGAATCAGGACACATTGTAAACATGTCATCCGTAGCAGGAAGATTAGTGTTTGCAGGGGGGACCGTCTATTGTGCGACTAAACACGCAATAACTGCCTTTAGCGAAGGGCTCAGAATCGAATTCAGTCCGAGGTCGAAGATAAGGGTAACTTGTATTGAGCCTGGAGCGGTATCGACAGAGCTGCTTGAAACAATAACTGATGAGTCTATGTCACGCTTTATTGAGGCGTCAAAAAAGATGGAAGCCTTACAAGCACATGACATAGCAGATGCAATAATGTACGCAGTACAGGCTCCTCTCCACGTTAATGTTAACGAGATACTGATAAGGCCTACCCAACAAGTCATCTGATGATCAAAGGTGCTCTCTTAGCAACTACAGTAGCCTTAGTCATATTCGCTTATTTTCTTGAAACGACACGAGGTTTACAGGTGTGTCAAAGAAATGAATTGTTGAATACGATTTAGATGTTGTGCGTTCCCAGTTCAGTTTCTTGCCGTCAATTTTGCAGGCTCAGCAGTCGAATACACATTATCCCTCTTGAGATATGAAAACATTAACTTCTTTCTTGCCAAATCCCATCCTATCTTCATTGCGATTAGCGTAGGGACAAAACCTAATGCAACATATCCGACCATTTCAAATGGATTCATATACGTTAACTTTGAGATAACGCCAGATTGATTAAGTATGCTCATAAAGCTCTATTATTTCTAAGGATTGGTACTTAGCTAGGATTTTTTTGACTGACCCAGATTTCTTTTTGCTCTAATGAAGTTAAAGCATAGGCTTAAGTGGGTATATTGAGACTATATAATCAGTATGGAAAAAGAAGAAGTTTCATGTCCCTACTGTCAATCTAAATTCGAAAACAAGCAAGATCTATCGAAACATATTGATAGAATACATACTGGTTCAGGATTATTAGAAGGAAATGCAGGAAAATGGTAAATAAATCATATAGTTTGAAGCCCTGAGAAACTGGGTATTTGATCCATTATGCATGTAATTAGATGCAAATGATGCATGTTGGATTCCCGGGCATAGTATTAAAAAGCTTGTACCTGATTATTTTACTCCATTTCCTCTCCTTGAAGCAAGGAGGCCAGTGTACTTTAGTCCAGTTCTTTCAGATCGAGTGCACTAGAACAATAAGAACAGAGATGGATATTCGGAACAGAGTTGAATGTAACATCCAGTGATAGAAATAAATTAATATCATAATTTGGGAAGCGAGAGTCACAAATCCTCTTAAATTGGAATAACGAAGCCTAATTTACCGACTGAAATAACTCCAAACCCCGGCAGAGTTACAGTGGTCACGTCTCAATAGCGTGACCATAACTTTGTCGAAAGTAGTCTTATCGATCATTTAGCAGCAAAATTATCAGACGTTTCAAAAGTATCTAATGCATCAATATCCGAAGTTTAAAGAATAATAGTATACGGAGAAAAGATGGGCTATACCCTCCCTCCACTTTAGGTGGCCGCAAGTATAACTATTGGCAATAGTACCAGTACCATTAGAAGAAATTATAGATGCATGAATATCTGTCCGAATCTGGTAATACATTAACCTACAAGAACTGTGTTCTATGCTGTTCGAGGAAATCAACGATCTGTGTAAGATGTAACTACTGTTATTCGTGCCATTACAAGATTGAGCGTATAGAATGCACTACCAAACAGACACCAATTCGAACTATTAATGCAAAGAGGGATAGCGATTCCAAAAAGATTCGTGGAAACAGATACGGGGCTAATTTCATAATTTATAGTCTAAGAAAATAATGTCAAGATCTATCTGCCTTGCTTTGGAACATTTTCCATTGTTACTTCCTCTAGAAACTGACTAGGTAATCATTACAAGTGCAATTGCGGCATTCGATCATATTGATAACACCAGGTTATTAAATATCCTTCTGCAGACCGAAATCCCCCAGAAGAGCTATTCGTATTCCTAGACTTTTGGATGCTTTTTAAGTAGATCAGGTAGGTCGATATATTTACTGATTTCTGCTATCGTATGACACTGATCTTGTTTTTATGTAGGAATTTGCCTTGATGGATTCTATTGATTCTGAGCTAATTTTTTGGATATTCTCTCCAGTGCGTCTTCAGTCCCTTTATGAATATGCTTCTTAACCATTCCAGAAAGAAATTTATAGAAACCAGATAATTCAATATCCCAATTAACCTTTATAGAGGTAGCACTACTATCTATGGATATGAGTGTTACGGTCTTTATTCCTTTGATAGGACCACTAAGTATCTCTGTCTTAATTCTCTTTTTAGGATCCAATTGCACAATCTCCCTGCAAACGGAATTTCTAAATGCAATGACAACATCTCTTTCGATAGTATTTCCTTTTTTACTAATATTTCGAATGGATTTGGCCCCATGCCAGAATCCAGGTTCTCTGTCCAGGTCCCCTACAATATCCCACACTCTATCGAGAGGCGCCGTTAATTCCTTACTTAGCATTATACTTGTCATCAGTAACCTAGGTCAGAGTACCATCCTTAAATATTTTTAATCTCAAGGCGTAAGGAGTGCTAATGCTTACTAATAGTAAATCATAAAAGCTTTCCTCCCTTAGAACAAGTAAATTAAAATGGTTCCTTTGAAATCCACTTCGCCAATTCCAATTAGACAAAGCTGTCTGCTTATATGTCTTCAACCTGATGATTATTCTGATAATCTCAGTTAAGTTTTCATTGATGGAGAGAATTATCTGCTAGGAAAATAGTTTTGAAAACATATTTACTCTGCTTTCCACCTGCTTCCCTCTTACAATCCCCAACTTACTTTGTTGAAAGCAACCACTCTCACAAAGGGGGCCTCTCCTTCTTTCCAAGGATTCTTTCTTACCCATTCGAATTTTTTATCAAAGATTTTATACAGTCTTATGAATTCCTTTCCTCTTTCAATGATAACCGCCTTGCCTTGTATTACTATAGCTTTGTTCTCTCCAGAGGGATCATAGACATCAACAACTATCGAAACATTCCTGTTCACTTGCAGATTCCTATATTTTATTGTTCCATAATCTGTTACAAAAATAATATATCCCTTTTCGTAGATATATGCGACAGGTACAACATGTGGTATGTCATCATGCGATGTGGCTATCCTACATGCTTCATTTTCCAACAGATATTTGCGCTCTTTTTGAGTGACTCTCACTTTGTTGAAGGTATTAATGTTATCACTCTTCAAATTACCAAATAACTAATACTCAATCTCGCTATAAACTTACCACAAATGGGTCTAGTTTTCAGTTCTATATCGCTGATTTCATTTCGTTGATTTTAGAATTATTAGATGGTGTTTGGAGGGGTTAAAAGGGGTTTGAGCAATATGTTGTGGAAAGAATATCCTGGGAACGTCAAGGTTGATTCATCAATCTAATGTAAACACAGTTTCTTATTTTGATGTACCATGTAATATTCTATAGCTCTAGCAAAATTGGACATCAAACTACTTTTCTTGAATATGTGTGGGCAAAATACTTAAGTGCTATATCAATTAGAGTAAATCGGTGGAAATATATTTCAAATAACAATAGTAATGATGATAACTATGAAGGGAAGCGACCTGTCCCGAACGATATAACTGAATCTACTGATGCTTCCAGAAAGGACTCCAAGGGGGCAACTTTAAAGGTTGCAGAAGCAGAACAACGCGATGTCGGACGAAAGATTGCACGTGTGGATCCCAAAGTAGCTGAACGTCTAAATATTACAAGTGGAGATGCACTAGAATTATCATCACTTGGAAAGAAAACAACTGTTCTTAGCTGGCCTGCACGAAGTACAGATACAGGCAACGGCTTGATTCGTATCGATGGCTACACACGAAATAGGCTTGACGTTGGTATCAACGATCAAATTGAAGTTAAAAAGGTTCAATCCAAGGAAGCAAAGACCATCACCTTTGCCCCTACTGAACCGTTGAGAATTGTTGGAGCAGAGGAGTATCTTGCAGAGTATCTTAATGGACAGTTGATGACGAAGGGAGATACAATACCTTTGAGTGTTATGGGTCAAAGAATTGATCTAGTAGTAATTGCTACAAACCCATCTGGCCCCGTAATAATCACTCCATCTACAAAGATTACCGTCTCTGAGGAGAGCGCGAAGGCAGTACAAGTATCAAAAGAGGGAGGCGCTCCTTCCATAACATATGAGGATATAGGAGGGCTGGGAAACGCAGTTGGCCGAGTGAGAGAGATGATCGAGCTTCCTTTAAGACATCCAGAATTATTCAAGAGACTGGGAGTAGAAGCACCCAAGGGTGTTCTCCTTCATGGTCCTCCTGGAACTGGAAAGACCTTGTTGGCCAAGGCAGTCGCCAATGAAACAAATGCTAATTTCTACACTATAGGCGGTCCAGAAATAATGAGTAAATATTATGGAGAGTCAGAAGAGAAATTACGGAATGTATTTCAACAGGCTGAAAAGAATGCACCTTCAATCATTTTCATAGATGAAATCGATTCGATTGCTCCAAAACGAGCAGAAGTGACAGGAGAAGTCGAGAGGAGAATCGTAGCCCAACTGCTTTCCCTGATGGACGGTATGTCTACAAGGGGAAAAGTAGTAGTGATAGGGGCAACAAACAGAGTTAATGCTATCGACGAGGCTCTACGACGTCCAGGCAGATTTGATAGGGAAATAGAGATAGGTGTACCAGATCGAAAGGGCAGATTAGAAATATTGCAGATACACACAAGGGGAATGCCACTTGCAAAAGATGTAAAATTGGAAAAGCTGGCAGATATTTCCCATGGATATGTGGGAGCGGACCTTCATGCCCTGACAAGGGAAGCAGGACTTGGAGCGCTAAGGCGAGTCCTGCCTGAAGTTGATTTAACTTCAGAAAACATACCAGCTGAAACATTGAGGAAAATCATAGTTACTATGCAGGATTTCATTGATGTTGTCAGGGAAATGGAACCATCTGCGATGAGGGAAGTATTCGTAGAGGTCCCTGATGTGAAATGGGATGATATTGGCGGATTATCATCGATAAAGCAGGAATTGCAAGAAGCCGTAGAGTGGCCACTGAAGTATCAGGGCATATTTACCTATGCTGACGCCACACCTCCAAAAGGAATCTTGCTTTACGGTCCTCCTGGAACAGGTAAAACATTGATGGCCAAGGCAACAGCAAATGAGAGCGAAGCCAATTTCATAAGCATTAAAGGTCCAGAGCTTATTTCAAAATGGGTCGGCGAGTCAGAGAAAGGAGTTCGTGAAGTGTTCAGGAAGGCCAGGCAGGCGGCTCCGTGTATTATTTTCTTTGATGAAATAGATGCCATCGCCCCAAGACGAGGCGGCGACATTGGAGACTCTCATGTAACTGAGAGATTAATAAGCCAACTCTTGACAGAATTAGATGGGCTTGAGGTGTTGACCAACGTCATTGTCATTGGTGCTACTAATCGTCCTGACATTATAGATGCTGCTCTGCTAAGACCAGGTAGGTTCGATAGATTGCTTTATGTCCCCTCGCCAGATAGAGATTCAAGAGTTCAGATAATAAAGATTCATACAAATAAGAAACCTCTAGCAGAAGATGTAGATATTCAAAAGTTGGCAGATCTTACGGATAGGTATACCGGTGCTGACATTTCATCTCTGTCCTCTGCGGCAGTTATGCTAGCACTACGAGAACATGTCACAAAATACAAGGACCCTAAAGAAGCAGATGCACATGTGAAGGAACTTAAAATACATATGAGGCATTTTGAGGAGGCTGTCAAGAAGATTAGACCGTTGTCAACCCAGGAATTAAACATGTATAAGGGAATATCTGAACAATTTGGACAGCCTAATGTCGGAACACCTCCCACGGAGAGCGTAGGTACAGGTTAACCATTCACGTGATGTAGATGCAAGGCTGACAGCTGTCACCTTGCTTTTCATCAGCTCTCCCACCCGGCTAATGCATTACCAATGTTGAACACACTTAGCAATTAGATAGAATCGAAGAAAGGCAATTGAGCATAGTCTTAAGTCAAGTTACGGATTCAGACGCAATAAATTTGGGTATAGTAATTTTCGATCCCATTCGTTCTGATTTGAGTGTAAGGTTCGCATAAAGATATTTTAAAATTATGAAGGATGAGGTAATTTCATGTCTTGGGCGCTCGGAGACTGACGCAAGCCTTTATTTGCACCCATTAAGAATAGGACCCAGGAAAAATTTGCAATGGTACCCGCGCCGAACAAATATCTTTTACAAATAATTGTTGTTCCTAAAATTGCAATTTTGGTAGGAGTTACTATCTATATCCTTAATTGTAGAAGGATATTGAGTGGAACGTCGTACGTTGAACGTACTGAGAACAAGATGGACAAGTTTTCATAACCTAAATGAGAACATTACAGTACATCCCAAAGACGAAGATTTTTGGAAGATAAAATTTTGCATCCTTACTGCAACATTCAAATACACTTGTTAATCTTGTTGAAATGTTTAAGCAAATGATGGTCTACTCCTTGAGCCAGATCGAGAAGAAATCTCTTTCTAAATGGGGAAGAATATGGAAATAGAACAGGATGTTGATTCAAATTCTTCACACCAAAAGGCTGTGTTATCGTCAGCAGTGGTAATTGCCGGACCATCATCTCTAGATTTGGCCACAAATATCTCTAAAGCAATGGGTGTGAGTTTGATTCGTCCTGAATTACGGGTATTTTCTGACGGCGAAAGCAAGATTCGAATTAAGGAGGAATTAAAAAATAAGGCATGCATAGTAGTCCAGTCTGCATATCCTCCACAAGTCGACAGGCACATACTACAAACTCTGATGCTACTTAAGAAATGTGTTGATGATTCTGCAAAGAATATCGTTGTTGTTGTGCCGTACATGGCTTATGCGCGGCAGGATAATGCATTCCTTGAGGGAGAAGTAGTAACTACCGAATTGATAGCAAATATGTATGAGATCTTTGGAGCTCGCAATATGGTAACGGTAGACATACATAGTTTACGTGCGCTATCTTACTTCGAAGAAAGGATGCATTCGATAAATGTGTCTGCAGTACCGTTATTGGCAGATTACGCAAAGTCCAAATTTGGAATGAAAATGAATAACTCGGTCACTATATCCCCTGATGAAGGAGGATTTAATAGAGCACAGTCGTTTGCCCGTCATCTAGATAATAATGTTATTTGCATGAAGAAAACAAGAGATCGGAGCACGGGTGAGGTGAATGTTGATTACTCATCGTCTCTACATAAAGACCGAATTCGAGGGCAGGATATTGTAATAATTGATGACATTGTCAGTACTGGAAACACTATAATCAAGACCGCGGAGATTTTGAAATCAGATGGTTGTAAAGGTATTATAGTTATGTGCTCTCATGCGTTAATGACTGAAGAGTCGGCTAAACAAATTAAAGCCGCTGGAGTGGATAAAATAGTTACAACAAATTCTGTTCCTAAATCGACAGCTATAGGTGCGTTCGTTGAGACAATAGATCTTAGTCCCTTAATAGCTCCTGCAATATCAAAGATAATTGCTTGGTAGTACAGGGATAGACCCGGTCCGGCTTATCCATAAGAAAGTAGGGTCATCAAGGTGCTAGATTGTACGAAGAGTTAAGGATTGCTTTATAACCATTAGGTGACACTTACTGTAAAGTACAGGAATGGCTAAACATTTTCTTTATTCTTGTACTAAATTGGACAGCCAAATAGTTCTGCTTTGAGTTAACTATCTCTTCATTCACTCACCTCTCACATTACCTACACCCGATACGTGGACTGGGTGTGAGAATGATCGTGTTAATATAGAAAGGAACTTTTGATATCTTATATTGGGTTAAACAAGTGTTCGCAGAGATGTCCGGAGTGGATGAACATTATTTTCTTTCCTTATTCTTAAAGATCGTAGGCCTATATGATTCGAACTGGATTCCTTTTTATAGTATCATTCAGGCCTTCTCGGAAGCTATCTTGAGGAACCAACGTGATATTATACAATCGTTCGATTCCTTGCCTTTCTTTTGAAGCATGAATTTTATCTGGAATAACCCAGTCCTTAAGAAAGAAATGTATACGTTCTCTTTTGCCGATTCTACACACAGAAGCAAAATTCAAGTAATCCCCTTTGTCGTATCCATACCATTTGTTATTCCACTGCTCCCGTTTTAATCTAGTAACCTTGTTTATAGGCGACTAAGGAAGATTGGAGAAGCGCAGACCGATTAGAGTCCAAAAGAAGGTTTACCTCAAGATATAACGGGCTTCTCTGGTCTATCTTGGCATAACATCAGAAATCAGAAGGATGTTCGGGCCGACTTTGTGATTAGTGCTGCACGTTCAATGAGATATTTAAGAAATTCAATATCATCTGTCAAATAATTTGAACTGGCTTCTAAACCTAGTTTGGTTGCTATCGTATTCCGTGTTGATGCATTAACGGTGAAATCGGTACTATTAGCTTCTGGTAACGATTGCAATGCATAATCGCGAGCCTTGAGCAAATCACGTTTATTTTTAGAAAACAGGACAAAGCATGCACATTTTCCAGATTTTATTCCAGCATAACTTATTGCCTTAGAAATTTGAGTAGTGCAAGAAATTCGTAATAACAGGTCAAGTTCTGGTCGGTTAGCAGCTGTAATCCCTCTTCTAAGAGCTTCCAAGGTAATCTTTAATGCCTCGATCAAGTGTTGCAAACCAAAAATGGCCTCGGGATTAAATCCTTGAATGTAAACGTTCTCAAAACGGTGTCGTATTTGGTCTACTAACTTAGTCCCAATCACACTCTCCAATTTACCACAACAAAAGGCTGAAACGTAGAAGTTTGATAACCTGAATACAGAGGAGATATTCTTTCCATTCAATTGTGTTTCATCAAAGTTTGTAAGCAAAAAGAGGCAGCGAAAGTGATATCTCTTACCCTTCCAATTATAGGTTACTCCATAATTTCATTGCAACGTGAAGCATCAGAATGCAGTTCCACCGCCATGCACTATGGTCACGACGGTTACCTCGTCTCCCTCTTTAGCTGATGCATCCATCCCACCTAATATTGAGCAGTCAACACCATTTACGGCGATGACAACGTTGTCGAAATTGAGTCTAGCAGGTTCTGCGGCATTTTTCCTTAGCAAGTCCATTATGTAAGACACCTTGACGACAGGTTCTGTGATACGAATCAACTCCTGCCCAACGATTTTTTTTACGCCCCCCAAAAGCCGAACTGTAATCAATGTTACACGTTATTTGTCTCCTTCTCTTCCGAAATTTCGTCCTCAATTTCAATATCTGCGTCGGAATCATCTTCAAGAATCTTTTCTTGAACTTTCTGTTTTCGAAGATACGAGGTTATATATCCCGCCACCCTATTGCGAAGGACTTTTGATTTCGTAACCGCAATCTCTTGCAGGGCCTTCTTGTTCTTTTCAAAATCTGGACCAAAACGATCCGGATACTTCTCCAACACTGTTGTAGATATTCTCTTTATGCGATCCATATGACAGCAGCGTGTTTAGTTAATTGATAGACTATTTTAGCCTATCTTCTGTTTCCATTGATTCAGACATGATGCATTGAAAGATGAATACTATTCTGTCATCGCGACTTCATCTGAATTAAGATGGAACTACAGCTTAGCCAACTTTCAATTCGACTTGAATTACCATTCTCTAATTGCTTAATTGTTCTTAATACCCTGAGCAGGTACTTTCGCTTTAATCCTTCTACTAAACTTCTCTCTTTCGATGTCATTGTTGATTTTTGCAAGTACATACTGTCTCAGTGATCGAGCTAGATCGCTTTTTTCGTTAAGCTTAAAGGTTTTAGTTTCGCTTTTCTTTCCCATTTCTTCCAGCAAACCCTTCTCTACCAGTGCTGGGATCATTTTTCGCAGACTGGCTATCGGAATAGGTACGATTTGACTAATCTCGCCCAGCGAATAGTCAAAAGGTTCGTTGATTATCAGAAAATCCAAGACCCTTGCGATAGCATTCCCAAAGATATCTTCGAGTGGTCGAGCTCCCACATCATAAATGGTGGCGGATTCCAAATTGTATGAAAATTAATAGAGTCAATTATTTAAACTTGAGTGTAACATTGGTTTCTTGCGATTAACACATTTGATTTGATAATTGATGATTAATTTGATTAATTTAAATAACAGTATGAGAATTTTTAGCTATACTAGATGCTAGTTATCCAAGAATGGCAAAAATGGATATTGAAGCAGTTAATCTGTGAAGGTATTCACAAGAGTATCTCTGAGAGCCAATTATTCAGGGAGGCTGGAAGACATTATGAACCTAATTTCCAATCCGCATTACGTTCCCTTATCGACGAAGGAATTGTTATGGTTCTTGAATCGCATCGTCAGAAGAAGTATCTGGTCAATTTCGACATGATAGACGTAGCACAAAGTATAATCAATTCGCATTCTAAATTGAACCGAATCAAAGTGATTCAGCCGTTTATGCCTGAACCGGAAGGCTTCGTCTATTGGTTTGATAACAATCAGGAGGGCAGAAAGTATCGCAGACAGAATATTTACAGATTCTACACAAGGGAGACAGACAGGATGGAATTTGCAGCACAACTGATAACTCAATCGATGTCACGCTCGAGGACGCTATATATGGGTTCGCTCAATAATTCTAACTCTTATATTTACAAGATATGGCGAGCGGCATTAGAGTTGTCTGATGAGAGTGAGGATGGGACCTTCATACTCCAGGATCTTCAGGATAGGGAACGAGTAGCATGTGGAAACAATCGACAAAGAGGCAAAATAGGAATTGCGATTTTCAAGAAACTCGGATATATACAGGAGATAGGTACGAAGGGCAACTCGACTCGGTTCAAGATTAGTGGACGCAAACCCTTCTCAGTAACGTTGGATGAAATTTTCACAGTATCTACTTAACGATAATAGGGTGGCGAGAAATTCGAGGACTTTACATGTAATTGGGAAGCTAGGAATGATGGTGGAAAAAAAATTACGGAATAATCACTCAAGACCGGTCGACGTAATACACACTGCAAAAGTTCATTCAGGAAGAATCTCCTTGAGAATTGACAAATTCATAATGAATGGTAACATTATAGAAAAAGAAATAGTAGAACATAGTCCTTCAGTGGGGATGATTCCTGTAGATCGTCATTCATATGTCTATTTGGTTCAGCAATATAGACATGCAACAGGGAAATCTCTGCTAGAAATTCCCGCTGGAAAAATTGAAAAAGGCGAAGCTCCCGAAAAGGCTGCTTTTCGGGAGCTAGCTGAAGAGATAGGCTATACTGGAAAATTTTCTCTTTTAACGACTTTTTACCTTGCTCCCGGATATGACACGGAGCTAATGTACCTCTTCCAATGTACTGACTTGAAAAGAGTGGTGCGGGGCCAGCTTGACGATGATGAGAATATTTCTATCAAGAGAATGAAGATGGGAACTGCGATTCGCAGATGCTTAAGTGGAGAGATTCAGGATTGCAAGACTATAGCAGGTCTTCTAGCTTATTCTGCACAAAAGAATGTCACATTATGAATTCTGTAAACCAATTAAGAGTAGCCTTGATTTACAGCTAGCAGTCAAAGAGGGCAAATATCACCCTCTGCAACCAATCATTTTTTCTTATCATAGATGCTATTGATCAAGTTAGCCAATTTGATATCTTGGTCACTTATGCCCTTAACGTCATGGGTCATTAGATCGATCGTAACTGTGTCATATACATTAAACCACTCCGGATGATGGTCCATCTTTTCCGCATGAAGAGCAACTTCGGTCATGAAAGTAAAAGCCCCGACGAAATTCTTGAATTTGAATGATCGATGAAGCTTGGAATCCTTAATGGACCAAGCCTCCAAACTGGAGATTGCTGCCTCTATCTCACTTCCTGAAAGTTTAATATACTTTTTTTGCTGATCGTTTGACATACTGTTTAGTAGTATTTTCATGTTATTAGGGGTTTTTCTTTGCTTGTCATCTCCAAGTTTTGTTGACATTCAACCATACGTGAATTTTGGGATTAGCTATCCTTCACACTCACGAAAAATAACTCCCTGAAGTCAATACATGCGTTGGATTCTAGCGATTCCTATCTGGATACTAGAGCTAATGTTATATTCTCCTAAACCCAAAATATTTAACCGTGAAATTCGTTGATGACGAAGGTTCTATCATAGTACCAAAGTCTGTTAGACCTATAATTGACTATCCTGAGACAGTACTTGGCGATAGATGTGGTGCATCAAGGCAATTCAGGCTTGGAAAACTTCACATAAGAGAATACGATAATTATTATTCAGTCCATTCAGACAAGATTAGCCCGATAAATGATCCTCTTGGGCATATAATTGCTGATGCTCCAGAATACTTGGTTGGAATTCTCTCTGGAATCTCGATCTATTCAAGCTTCAAAGATGTGCCTATCGCTCGTTCCAGAAAGAGCGGCGTAAATTCGAAATCTTCTTCAGTAATTGGAGGTAAGGATTTGCTATCACCTTATCTTGCAGGAATATTTGCTGCTTATTCTAGCTATACTATCACCAAGTCTTTAAAAAAGCTGGCCCAAAGGCGACGATAGATTTTGGAAAAAATAGAGCATTTAGATAATCAGGATTCCTCCGAGCCTATTACCACTGCAGATGCAGTTTCAAAAACGATGGAATCAGCGACAGGAGTCTCGAAATTATATCTTATTAAGGTACTAATTAAGCTGATTCCAATACTAATTCATCTGAGAAGGGACCGTCGGGAGTGGGTAAAAAGGGAGGGCAGAAATATTGACACCAAGAAATACATCAAGCATGCAGAGCGGACTCTTGCCACATTCATTGCGCTTGGTCCTTCATACATTAAACTAGGCCAATGGTTATCAACCAGAACTGATGTTCTCCCTCAACCTTATCTTGAAGTCCTGGCCAAGCTGCAGGATGATGTACCTCCCTCAGATTTTTCCTTGGTTCAGGAGACCATAGAAAAGGAAATAGGAAAAATTGACCAGGTCTTCGATAAGTTTGATAAGAAGGCCAAATCTGGAGCTAGCCTTGGGCAGGTCTATTTAGCTAGCTACAAGGGACGGGATGTTATCATCAAAGCATCACGACCTCATATAGAGAAAACAGTCTCAAGAGATATTCTGGTTCTAAAGTCAATCCTTCCTTTAGCAACCCGCTTTATAGATCCCAATCTGAGGTATTCTGTTGAGGCGATGTTTTCGCAATTTGTCGAAACTATTAGCGAAGAGATGGATTACAGAATTGAAGCAAGAAATCTTAAGACGATTCGGCGAAACTTGAGCCATGATCCAATGGTACTGATTCCAGAGCTTATTTCAGAGATAACTTCTAGACACGTTCTCTCTATGGAGTACATTCCTGGTACAAAGATAACAGATATTGCAACATTGAACGCCATGGGTTTGGATAGGGAGAGGATCGTATCGAAGGTACATCGTATATTCTTCAAAATGCTCCTGAAGGATAGTATTTTTCATGCTGATCCTCATCCTGGAAACATTTCTGTTACTTCTGATGGCAGGATCATTCTTTACGACTTTGGAATGGTAGGAAGAATCGATGATGATACTCGATTAAAACTAGTGAGATTGTACCTAGGCTTAATTGAAAAAGACCCTGTGCGAGCAGTGAATGTATTAATAGATTTGGGTACACTAGAACCTTCCGTTAACAGGTACATTGTTGAAAAGGCGTTGGAGTTTAGCATTAGATCGCTTCATGGTCAGCAAGTAGACAGGATGGAAGTGAAGGCCCTCATCGACCTAACGAATAAGACGATGAGTAAATTCCCATTTAGACTCCCAAAGAATCTGGCATTGTATATGCGGATGAGCTCTATACTTGAAGGGATTTATCACCATCATAAGGTTAAATTCCAATTTGTTAAAGTGTTGGCTGATATACTGGCTGAAGAAGGATTGCTAAGAGATGCATACATAGAAGAGACTAAAGACTATTTCAAGCGGCTCGCAAACGGAATAGAGGCTAGTATTGGCTTAGCACCCTTTCTAAGATCGTATATGGAAGCGGATCTTCGCACAAAGGAGATGTCCTCTAGAAGACAATGGCTAACTTCAATTAGCATTATAGGTTCAGGATTATTTATTGGATCAGCAATATTCATTCAATACAATTTGTACTTAGGAATAGCTGGGTTATTAGCTTCTGCAGGAACATTTATCGCAACCCTCGCCGTTGCAAGAAGAAAACGATAGTTTTTAGTCCAGTTACGAAATAGGGATTGTACTGTATCTAGGAATAGGTATCCGTAAGGTAACGACGCCGTCAACATATGTTGCAGAACCCAGCACTTGGTCCTCCTCCGTAACCTTGATAGGTAATGGAACCTTCTTGTTGATATGTATCGGTCTCTGCCTGAAGTAGACGCTGCCCGTATTTAGATTCTTGTCTACTTGCCTTTTTGCATTTATGGAAAGGATATTGTCTAATAATCTCAACGAGATATCTTGCTTTGAAAATCCTGGAAGGTCGATTAAAATGACCAAGTCGGAGCCGTCTTCATACATATCCAATGCAGGCATCACGAATTCGTAGAATTCTCTTGACCTGTTTCCAAGCTCTCTCATCAATTCTTCAGCCATATATTGTCCAAATCCCATAATATATGTAATTAGATCATATTGTTATAAATCCTTTCACTTAGGGGCAGGAAGTCTTGACCTAGTTTTATCAAGGTTCAGGGAGAGTTATCTAAGGCACAAACTATTAATTTATAACTTTAAAAATTGATCATGTCTTGGATAGACAAGATCTTTTTTCGTACATCGATTCTAGAAAGGATGATGTAATAGCTGATCTTCAATCACTCATCAGACAGCGCAGTGTTTCTGCAAAGAAGCAAGGCTTGGAACAATGTGCAGCCGTCGTTGCAGGAATCATGATTAAAGCCGGCATCAATACAAGGATTTTAAACCTGCCCAAAGATGGCAAGCCTGACGGCCAGAGCAGTATGGCACCACCTATCGTTTACGGAGAAGTGAAAATGAAGAGAAAGACAGGCCGCACTCCTAGAACTCTATTATTCTACAACCATTACGACGTACAACCAGAGGATCCCATTGAGCTTTGGGAACATGATCCATACGAAGGTATAGTTGAAGGAGATTACATTTACGGCAGAGGATCCTCCGATGACAAGGGAGAGCTAATTACTCGCATTAAGGCAGTCGAATACTATCTTAAATTCTTCGGTGATGTTCCGTGTAACATCAAATTTCTTGTAGAAGGAGAGGAGGAGATAGGCAGTATTCATGTAGGGGAGTATTTAGCAAAGTATCACGACGATTTCGCATGCGACGGTGTCATCTGGGAGTTCGGCTACGTCAATGAACAGAACATCCCGATAATAACCCTTGGAATGAAAGGCTTGCTATTCGTGGAGTTAACTGCCACTGGCCCCACCCGGGATGCTCATTCCAGCCTTGCAGTTTTGATTGAAAATCCTGCTTGGAAGTTGGTTCGCGCTTTGAACAAACTTACCGATACCTCCGGTAGGATACTAATCAATGATTGGTACAAGGAAGTTAGAGATCTTACTGAGAGCGAAAAAGCATACTTGAACACAGAGAGCTTTGATGAGATTCGATTTAAAACGGAATATGGTATTCATTCATTCCTGAACAATGTTCAAGGCGTAGAGATCCAGAAAGCATTGGTCACAATGCCCACCTGTAATATTGCTGGGATGATCTCCGGGTATACTGGAGAAGGCGCAAAGACTATCATCCCCTCGACAGCGAGTGTAAAAATCGATTTCCGACTTGTACCGGAAATGGACCCCCTTGTCCAATTTGAACGACTCAAGAAATATCTTTTTGACAATGGGTTCGATGAAAGGTCATTAAAGGTTCGGCTCTTGCACGGAGAGGCTGCCTCACGAACAAACGTCGATGATCCGTTTGTAGATGTAGTAAGTGAGTCAGCAAGGGAGGTATATGGAGATGCAAAAATAAGCGTTTCATCTCCTGCTACGGGACCAATGGATTCCTTCTCAAAGAATCTTAACGTGCCGTGCATATCCATTGGTAGCACGTTTATTTATTCAAAAATGCATTCGCCCAACGAATTCGCTAGAACTGATCTACTCCTTAAAACCACTAAATGCATGTGTGGAATAATGGATAGGTTTGCAAGCCAGAATTCGATGACGGAGAACCAACCAGAATAGCCTATATCAAGACACCATTCTAGGAAGTACAGCCTGCTTGCCCTTTTAAAACTGATATAACTCCAGCTCGAGGGAGGCGTAAACTACTTATTCAATATCATTAACAGCAACCATAATGTCTACAATAAAAATAGCGGTAGTATTGAGTGTGTTCGCGGTACTCGCTGTTGGTTTGTCAATGGGGTATGCCTTTGTATATGCCCAAGGAGCAAGTGTTGCGATACAACCAAATTCGGCAACATTAGGGGATAAGGCATATGTCCCTAACCCCGCTGAAGTGAAGGTAGGAGAGTCAGTAACTTGGACAAATGGCGATAGCCAAATACACACTGCTACTTCAGGTGCTGTGGGGGCTGAAGACTCTGGCAGTGTGTTCGATTCGAGTATATTGTCTCCAAAGGCAACATTCGACTTCACATTCGACACGGCCGGTGAATACGACTATTACTGTACGTTGCACCCGCAGATGTTTGGAAAGGTGGTTGTTTCTTAACAACCCTTTATTTTTCTGAAAATAAACTTTGGACTGTGTTTTTTTAATTTTCTAGAATCAGTCAATAGGCTAGTAGTTATCTTTTTTTGACATGGAATCGTCATGGAGCGCATGGCTCGAATTTGGCAATAAGCAAAACTATAGCTGGCTGAACAAGAATCTCTTACACGACATAAGGTCTTAATTAGCGTGGTGGAAGTATTTGAGGCATTCAAATTTATGTTAGGCATTTGCTAAAAGCGGTTAATGAAAGACTTAGAATTCTCGCTAGGATACCTATGCTCCTAATTGATACTGCGTTACCCCGAACGTCCGAGCCAGCAGGTAATTCTAGTAGAAAAATATACTGTATGATCAATACTTAACTTATTATGGTACTCTTATTCTAGCTGAGATGTGGGTCAACTGATTGATATTTTATTTCAGATCAACCTACCAAGGGATATCGAAGCAGGGCGAATTTCTCTCCGACCTTGCCAATATGCTGGGGCACCGTCAATCTGGCTTACCGCGCATTAGTTCTTTCCTACTTCGACTAGTCCAGGGCTAGCAAGTATCATGGTGTGTGATGAGAGGGAAATCAGCTCGGTAATTAAGAT
>WHTU01000110.1 GCA_009377575.1 Nitrososphaeraceae archaeon
TCACGAGCGTCACAAACTGCAAACATACAAACTAGTCGTAGAACGGGAAGAACAAGCTATTGATTGTGCTTCATCTATAACCGATAGCCACAAAGACAGCATTACCGCCTGAACTCAAATGGATAAGAGTTAGGGAATATTCTCCAGAAATAAGAGCTGCACTTTTCAAGAAAAAAAAGCATTTCTTAGGGAATATACTAAAAAAAAATCCCATTAGTTTTGCTACAAACTGAGGGTCATCAGTTGTTTTGATAATTAAGTTAGGCAATTAAAGCTAGAAATAATGTGGGGAATTAGAATTTTCTAATCCTTGTTTGAGTGAGCCGACATATTTCAATTTTTCATATGTAGCAAGATTTACATAAACTTCATTCCAATACCTCATGCAGACCAATCTTTCGCATTTGGTAAGTTTTTCTATTTTCTCATCGAACACGGCGTTTCTAAATACGATATCTGGTTCATTGATTCCAGCAAATGAACGAAGCGGACAAGTAGCTGAGAAGCGAGGATTAATCTCAAATATCTTCATTTTCCCGTTGTGTAAGGATTCATTAAGGTTGTTAGGCTCAAATGCTGCAGCAGTGTGAAGAGGACTGGTCATTTCATCGTTTGAAACATACATTGCCTGTATATTCACTGCTCCCGTCACACCTAATTTTTCTGCTACATTTTCAGCTGATAGCCTGGCTATTGGATGGTCGTCAATAAACGCCTTGTAAGTTTGCCCGCCCTTCAAATACTTCCTCATCGCGATCGATGACATGGCGTAAGTACCACTCTTATCAATTGTTACTCCAGATGTAAATTCTTCATCTCGACCTGGTAAATATTCCTGAAGCATTGGCTTCCAACCGTAATCCTGAATTTTAGTGAGTGCATATTCCATCTCATCAGTTGATTTAGCGACAAAGAAGTTGACTGAACCGAATCCTTCTCGAGGCTTGACCACTATGGGGAACCCGAACTCCTCAATGAATCCATCTCTGTTCTCGGGGAGGCAAGAATCGGCACAGCTCAAATCATTAGACTTTAGAAACTTGTACGTTTCCCATTTGTCGCGTGCGATTTTTATCACGCCTAGTTCGGCGACTAGCACCTTGGTCTGAGATTCCCTTTCGATTCTCTTCTTTGCGGTAGCGATGGTCATTAATTCTTCATCTGAACCCACGAATAGTGCGTCAACATTATAGCTCTTTAGATGCTCGATGATTGAATCAATATACTCTGGATCGGATGCCTTTGGGACGACTATACCGATATCCGATCTGTAAAGACCAGCCGCCAGAGGACTGGAATCAGTGGATATAATTTGATAACTGATAGGAGAAACAGACGCATTAGATGCCAATCGCAGAGATTTCATGATCCCTTGGCCTATAATTCCCCCGGCAGCAGTAACTAGCACAGTTGCATGTGTTTTTTTTGGATATTTCTCCAACGTCTTACTTCGAACGGTTGACGAATAGGCCGGCTGTTCAATTTCTTCATCAATACCAATGCTCATTCCGAAATGTTAGTACACATGTCAACGAACTTCTTTAAATGTAGTGCATATTGGAAAATTAACCACGTAAGTGGTTAAAGTGTTGGATCTATAGTGCAGTGATAGGCTAACCTTGCATGAGGATGGGCATTGCCAAGTCATCATTTCGAATCAGATTATTTCTCCATATATTTTCGGTATTTTTTAATCCGAAATTTACTGCGTAATCAATTATGCATGGTTTGAGGGTAGAGGCTCTTATCACTTTGTCGCTAATTTTCAATCGTTGTCTTGTATTCCTTTGTTCTTGCTTCAAGACATCTAGTTCATCTAAGACATCCTTCATCTCATGCCCACCCTTAGCTAAGTCTGCTCTTTTGGACAACAGCGGGATTACCTTTGTATTGAAGTTGGAAAGAGTAAGTCTTAATTGCTCGACATATCTCATAACCTCAGCTGAATTTTTGAATTTCAGTGTTTGGAGGGCTTCTGTTTGGCCCAATCCTGAGTAGACATCCTCTGAGGCCCATACAACGGTGACAGGCATCTTTATAGAAAGTTCTTTGAATACCATTCTTCCTACCATAGTGTAGCCCATACTGCCGCCTGTACCGGATGCGTAACAGCATAGACCTAAATCGTTGGAAAGTAATAGGAGAATTGGAATAGCCCTTGGAGATAATTCATTCAGTATATTACTTGGTATACGATGAGAGTCAGATCTGTCTAGCCTTACAGTCAGAGGCCTCTTACACGACATGCAGACACCAGACAAGTCAAAGATACCACCTTCAATTTCCTTCAATTTAACGGAGGCCTTACTACCACATTTACAATGCAGCCAAACAGGAGCATTCAAATATGTACTTTGGCTAACTCCCGTATTAATACCACTTCGCAGAAACATCATTTCACTCTCGCTCAATATTCCTGAATATTTTTTAAAATTATTGAGCAGAAAGTTGAACCCTCCTTCGAAAACTTCTGAAATATCAGATAGCCGTACAAACAGGGTGTCATACCCCCAAATCTTATTCACCACTCTGGATATGATGAAAGAATTGAGGTCTGCGTAAGACTTAGCCCTATTATATGATTCGTCCACCTCTTCCCAAAATTGTTCCAAGTTCTCAAAAAGTGTGAGTCTTTCGTTTTTTCCAAGACCTAAAGAAAGGGATCCATTTTTTATCCAAGTGACCACTTGTTTTCTCCATTGGTCGACGATCGTTACAGGGGGGGCTTCCATATTTCGTACCAATTTCCACCTATTTGAACCTGTAATAGGCATTCTTAGTTCTAGAACGCCATCAGAATGTCTTACACTTGGAAGCTGTGCGACTCTTACCCATACATCATCCATAAAATCATGATCAACAATCAAAAACAAATTGATGAACCTAGTATTGGATGGATCGTTCCCTTGTTCCAGCATCGATTTGATAGTTTGGAGAAGAACTATCTTCTTAAATACTCCACCATAGGCAAAAAGATTTGGTTGATGTATAGATATCATAATCTGGGCTGATGGATCTTGTATATTCATTCTACTTCGGTTAACGTCGGGAAAGTCAGTACCAGCTTGACTATGAAAGGCAGCAATATGCTTTGCCAGCTTTCTGCGATTAGATAAAACGTTCTCTGTATTAGTAACTGTTAATTGCTCTCTTACTCTTTTTACTGCATCTGACAAGCTTTCAGGAATGGATGAAATATATTCTGAGACTATATGGTTGTTTACTCTTTCATATTCAGAAAAAAGGGATCTGATGCACTGTGTTGGGCCTATGGATGCTTCAGCACTCATTGAGTATTAACAGACTATCAACTAAGCTCCACTATATAAATTTCCAGGATTTGACAGTTAGGATACTGATCTAAGAAGAGTAGATACTATGCTCTACGAGGCTAACAGTACGACTTTTTCTCTTCTTGGATGGAGATTGTCTAGGTGTAAGAGTTGACAACCTGAACTAATTTACGAATTCTACTGAATTCTCCAATTTCGTTTAATGAATGAGCATCGCTACCCAGATGAAACTCTACATTGTGCTCTTTGAATTCTAGGACCCAGTCTAGAGGTGGCCTATTGTATTTCGCATTTAATTCAATTATTTTCCCATGTTCTCTGAGCAACTCGCATATTTCTATTAATTCCTCGTTATCCAAACTAAAACTCTGTTCTGGAGCCAAATGTCCAATGACATTGACATCTGGATTCTGAATCACATTTTTAATGGCGTTCATCCAAATTTCTTTGTTACCGTAAATGGTATGGAAGCTAGCGATAACAAAATAATTGTCGCTATACTTCGGTAGACAGTCGATCGATCCGTCTTTAAGGATCTTTGCTTCAAACCCTGTGATTAATTTCAGATTAGAATTTGTATTGATCTTTTCAATTTCATTCACATAACTGTCGATCCAATTTGATTCTCTTCTCACGTGCTCTGTGAATGCTAGTGTCTTTAAGCCAATTGCTTCAGCATAATTAACAGCGGATGCAACATTCAGATCAAGGGCAGAATGATCATTATAACTTGTATGGACGTGGAAGTCTTCCTTAATATTTAGCAATCTAGATAACAATGGCTGGAATTTTATTAATGCCTTTCGCGTGCTCCAAATCTTTATAAGAAACAACTGAATTTCATTAAAACAACCCTGGTTGTCCATTTGTCGAGTAAAAAGGTATCCACGATTTTAGTTCCTGGAGCGGCTGCTCCTGCTGGAATCAATGCAATAAAATCGCTGAGGATGGGTGGTTTTCAGGGGAAGATAGTGGCCACTGATTCGAGTTATCTGTCCCCAGGTTTTTTCATGTGCGAGGTTAACGAGGTGATACCTGAGGCGGACAATCATTCTTTCATAGATAGGTTGAATGAGATAGTCGACAAGTATGGAGTTAATCTGCTATTACCTACATCAGGATTTGATATTTATCCATATAGCAAATTCAGAGAACAGTTGATAAAAAGGGGAGCGTTTCCTGTGGTTAGCGATCTGGAAAGCCTTGCAACATGTAAGGATAAGATGCGGACCTATGAAAAATTAAATGCCAAATTTGACCTTCCTTTTACTACCACCGACCCCAGCGAGATTGGTTCTTTTCCGATCATGGCAAAACCGAGATATGGAAAAGGTAGTAGGGATATTATGCGACTTGACAACAGTGATGATGTAAGATATGTCACTTCCAAGATGAAGGATTTGATATTTCAGGAATTTCTTCCCGGTACAGAGTACACTATAGATGTCTTATCTGATTTAGAGAAGAATGCATTAATGGCTGTACCTAGAATAAGGATCCAAACCAAAGCGGGGATATCCACAAAGGGAAGGATCTTGAAAAATAAAAAAATCGAGGATGAAAGTAAGCAAATGGCTGACTTCATAGGGATAAGAGGACCTTGCTGCATTCAAATGAAAGAGGATGTAAATGGGATTGTAAAGCTCGTAGAGATTAATCCGAGGATGGGCGGTGGAACAATTTTTGCGACATTGGCAGGAGCAAACTTTCCAATGATGTTAATAGATATGGTTGAGCACAAAAAAGTGAAGGTGCCAGAAATTCAGGAAATCACTGTAATCAGGTATTACGAAGAGATAGTGATTCGGGCTGCTGCAGATCAGAGGGTGCTTTCCGCTGAACAAGATATTGTGACTAAATCAAACACCTAGATATGATTTGACTGCCGATTATAGAGGCGCGGATTATCAATATGAGTGGTTGTCTGAGTTCATGCTGGTTACATTGACTTCCATCAGGAAAAATATATTAACATTTGAGAGCTCTCGTATGTTTTAACTTAATCACAGGTAATTATGATCCGTAACTGATCTCTGAATTTGAAGTATTCTGTATCTGCCAAAAACACCATTTGCCTAAGTGAATGAAAAAAATAACTGCTCTAGCTTGTCTTCGTTTTCATTCTTTCAAATTTTGTAATGTCTTAATTCTCACCCCTGTTACTACTTTGGAGGAGCGATCTCCCTTACACTTAAATTCTTTAGGTCAACACTATTTGCTCCATCCCATCTAAATGACGCTATCGGACCGCCCCATGAAATGATTTGATCAGGAGCTCCGTTACATTCTCCTCCATCATTACCCCATCCACCCTGATCTATAAAATCATACACCTTTTGCCAGTTGTTACTATTGTTGGGGTCAACCCACAATTCTAACTTGACCGCAGTTTCACCATTAACTATCGTATTATACATCATCGCTTTAAAGCCCACGAATTTACCATCTGCAGATGCAGGTGAGTTTTTATAGGGCAGGAAAACATAGCTCACATGCCATTGTTCTTTTGCCCATCTCACAGTACCGTCAGTATATCTCAGGTCTCCTTTAAGTGAGCTCCCCTCACAGCCTTCTGGATATCCGCTTCCAGTATGTCTTCCGCCTCTTGCGTACCAAGCCCAATTTTCACCGCTATCGCCTGAATTGAATTTAACTTGACCTGTCAATTCTACATTTTTCCAGTCGTTGGGAGATTGCATGTATCCTCTACTTGCTAGAACGCCATGATCGATCTCTACCTGATCGGGGTGGTATCCAGATGAGGTATACACTCCATATCTGACTTGATCACTGGTCACCCGCCATGAACCATCACTATTTTTTGACATTGACGGTGGCTTTGATCTCGGATCGTTATTCGGATCTTGCATATTCATATACCATTCCTCGCCACCTGATTTCGTGGAATAGATTTTCTTAATTCCGAATTTGTCATTAGTGCCTGCGTCACCATTGCCTGGATTAGATGGACTTGGAGGTGTTGATGGAGGTGGACTTGGAGGTGTTGATGGAGGTGGACTTGGAGGTGTTGATGGAGGTGGACTTGGAGGTGCTGATGGAGGTGGACTTGGAGGTGCTGATGGAGGTGGACTTGGAGGTGCTGATGGAGGTGGACTT
>WHTU01000111.1 GCA_009377575.1 Nitrososphaeraceae archaeon
GTTATCTATGGTCTTATCAGATCGGACCCAGTCATAATTGGAACCAATGCTACAGGTTTTGCACTAAACATTACTCTGTTGGTAATGAAGCTCAGATATGACAAGATGCATCGTAGTACAGTTGGAGCATAATTTTGCTGAATGGTACAGCACGTTAGTAGCGCAGCATGTCTTGTTTGTCTACCTCCAACCAAGCTACGCCTGAAAATGCTCAAGTATTCAGTATTAGCGATGAAGATTTTTGGATGGTTTTTGAACCACTTCTTGAACAATCAATTAATGGATCTACAGTTTCATCCGAATAAACTTCAATCGTGAAATATGTGGATAGGTTCAAATGTTTGCAATGAGAAGCTGTACTAGATGTCATTTAGTCTTGTAAAAGCTGTGAAGAGTACACACAGACATCCACTAAATAAATTATTTCATCTCATTGGATTGTCATTATCCTTTCTTGCATTCTTTATATTCATATCATTTTTGATAGGTAATCATGATCAAAATCCTATGTTTGGTTTGGCATTGTGGATAATAGCAATTAATTTGTTTATTGGTGGCCATATGATTGAAGATAATGTAAGAGCAATGACCGTAATCGTACTCTTTAAGTATATTAGATCCAAACTGCACGAAAATGGATTTAATAGAAGACTAATTCTTGTCTCAAACTAATAGCCAATCCATCTGGCGCATAGTCTAATCTGAGTCTATGGTAGATTGTGGCAATCTCAAAGCCCTAATTAATTAACACCAATTTCAGCGAAACTCAAAGATATGTTATGCATTTAATCTACATCAATGTATAAAAAATCTCATTTGCCTGATGTCTTTGTTAGCCACTGACTTGATTCTTCCACTAATCATCAATCCCAATGAAAAAATAAATCGTATACTCAAAATAATTGAAGTTAAGCAGAATGGACTTTGCTTCTCATGTAGAGACCGGATCACACATGATCATACTGTCGTAAGTAACTGACGTCCGAGACACTACTACCACAAATATTGCGCCATCAAACACAATATTATCTAGTTCATCGGCAATAGAATTTCTTTAGCGTACAGAAGATCGGCAGAATAATCTGCTCCAACAGGTATTACGAAGAATAATTGAAAGAGAAACTTTAGCAGTAATATTATGATGATTATGGCAATAATAACTAGAATTACGTACATAATTGTTCCGAGAACCATTTCTATTCAAAGATAGTCAACAAAGTATTTAACCTGATTTACTGTTGGTTCCATTCGCTAGTATCAGAGAATCAATAGAGAATTTGAAGTCGATATTAATGTAGAATACTGATATAGACAAAGCACTGATTCAGTCAAGACCAATACATTAGTTATATATCATGATACATAATCTTCTATTGGATTTTAATGAGTGACGAGCGGAGTACTGAGAAGTTCCGGAAGACCAACTAACAGTAATTTCTCAAAACCGGTAGAAATAGGAAAAGAGTATACAGTAGACATTACCGACACAGGCAGAGATGGGGAGGGTGTTGCGAGAATAGGAGGTCTAATAACTTTTGTGAAAAATGCAAAAGCCGGGGACAAAAATATAAAGATTAAGATTAATTCGGTGGTTAGTAGATTTGCTACTGCAGAGGTAGTAGCAGGTTCGACAGATACGACTTAGGTCTTTTGTTATATCATACTAACCCAATTAGAAAGTAAGTCTGTAGTTTTAATAGCAACATAACTCGTATCTAGCAATATCGCCATGTTGCCCATAATGTACTGCTAAATAGTATTGAAATGGACTGAAAATTGTACTTGTACTCGGCGGATAACAACCCATAGGACAATAAAGTTTTTTAAGATAAGAGCTTCCAGGACAGAGCTTCGCTGCAACAGATGTAATGGTCCTGTTGGCTGGTGGGTTGAATCAGCACGTACAAAGAAGATAATGCCGTGAGCTTGGTCAGAAGAAGAATGTTTGGCTATACGCTAATTTCGAACTCGTTCTAATAGAAAAAATATCAGATTTATCAGAGCGTCTGAATTTGCTTAATGCAAATAAACTAAATTCTCACAATGCTATCAGAAATGAATACCAAATACATGGTAATAGTAGCAGCAATGACAGTCATGCTCATTGGAGCAACAACACTTGCAACAACGGATAGCGCATTTGCAGGCGGAAAGAAGGATTATGAAAAGAATCAAGCGATCAGCCACGCTAACGCTTGTGGAAATGGTAAACTACCTTTGAATGTCTTCTGCCAAAACATAGGCTCACAAGTTCAGGGCGATGAAAACGCAGTAGCATTAGACGGCTTCCAACAAGCTATCGAAGAAGAAGAAGAACCATAAATAAGCAAACCTATATCTCTTTTTTTTGTTTGATGATAACGATCTATTTATCATTCACTTAATTTTCAAGTATGATTCCTGGCTGGCGTTAAACCTATTTCTTATAATACAATAATATATAAGATTTTGGTACTTTAGTGAATCTTACTTTAGTGAATCGTTATTGATGATAGATAAGGTTAATTTATGGATTATTGTCTGATAGGTTACTTTTAGTTCTTTTCGATTTGAATTTATGCCCCTAAATTCCTGTAGTGATGCGAATGTCCTTTGATTTTCAAATGACATGTCTCATGTGGTACTTCTTAGGATCCTCAATATCCCATATTTCGTTTTCTCCATAAGGGCTTAGCCTCTTTGTTCTCTTCCTTTTGATATTTGCAAACCGAGGTATTATCCAATCAACGGATGATGCTGCACAAAGATCTTCTTCGGTTTGTCTATTCAATGTGATTCTGCAATTATGCAGCCACCTGAAAAAATGCTTAATACGGACAAGATAGTCATTCCATGTGGTAATCCAACCCTTCTCAGGATCGTCAGAAAAAATCTTGGTTTTCATATCAAGGAATTTAATTATTTGCTCTGTCCTGGTTACTTGGTAAAATGTTGTATCCGGCCCTAGGAATTCGGAGAAGGCAATAACGGCTTTGAGGTTATTATTTTCATGGCGTTCGGAAGTGCTATTGTCTTCCATATAAGAATGAAAATCAGCTATTAGTTTAGAGTTCACAGCATTTGGCACTTTGTCGTAAATATGTCTGACTGTTGTGGAAGTGTGGTAGGCAATAGTATATCCTCCTTAACTGGATGGTGTTCTTCATCTGACTTTCTAGCAACACCTTTAATGTATCCCGAATCATATGAACCCACGTAGTGGGCCAATGGTATCCGTGCCGTTACCGGTTCTTAAAACGGGCTCCGTTAGTTAGAAGAACTAACTTAAAGATAAACCTTTTGTAGTTGGTATGACTTGTATCATTTGATAGTAGAGCCGAAATAGTTTGAGTCAGGATATATAAGTGCTGGACGCTTCTGAAAAGCTACATGAAGGAAGTCAGATTAGGCTAAATAACAGAAAAGGTAGCTCAGATCTTTTAGAACTTGGCCAATCTGAACCAAATATTCGATTTCATAGTGACAAATGTGTAGATTTAGATGCCATTCAAATAGGACCAAATGGCTTCACCTTGGTTAATAGACTCCTAGACATTCTAACCTAATATCCTAATCTTTTAAAAGGATATAATCCTTAGATTATTCCTATGGGCACTTTGGTATATATTGTTTCCATCTTTCAATAATAATCACACAACAGGTAGAGTAAAACTAAATGTGACCCCTCTTCCATCGGTACTATTCTCAGCCCATATCTTGCCACCATGAGTTTCAACAATACTTTTTGAAATAAACAAGCCTAAGCCTGTCCCCGATGAAGAGGATTTTGTAACAAACTTTGTAAATAATCTAGGTAGTATTTCTGGATCTATGCCCTGTCCAGTATCCTTTACGCTAACCATGACCTCAGAATTCTTCTTCTCTGCTGTTACATATATGGTTCCTTTTCCTTTCGTGGTGAATTTGATGGCGTTACTTAATAGGTTAGAGATAACCTGAGACACCCTTACCTTATCTGCATTCACAATAATACTTTTAGGTTCATATTGAATATCCAGGTTAATTTTATCTTCGTCGTCAAGCAGAAGGGTTCTATAGTCTCCTACTATAGATGATATCACATCGTCTAGGTTAAATTCCTCTCTGTTCAGCTTTAAGGATTGACTTTCAATTCTCGTGACGTCTAATATATCTTCAGAAAGCCTCTGAAGTCTATTTGCATTTCGAATTATAGGATTTATATACCTTGTACTATTTTCAGGATCTGTTGCCAAAAGCTCAGAATATCCCATGATAGACTGAGTGGGTGTCCTTAGCTCATGAGCTGCTATATTGATAAACTCTTTTTGCATATTGTCATGAACTTTTAATTGTTCATTTGCTGATTCAAGTTCTCTTGTTCTTCTTTTCACTTCGATATCTAAATTACTACTCCATTTAATAAGAAAAACAATTAGGATAATGGCTGCAGCTGTAGTAATGGCAAGTAAAGAGAAAGTTTCTATCCTCTGTGTAAAAAGTATACTCTCAATCTGTGAATATATTTGTGAAGTGGGAGTCACAATAAATGCAACGTACGGTGGTATCCCTGTCTCGTTGTCTTCATGAATAGAAATAGGAAATCCTGTTGTGAGTCTTTCTCCAAGGCCGATAGAATAAACCACGTCACCCGACCTGCCTGATACTACCTTTTTCATTAAATTATTCAGATCGTCATTGTGTCTTGTAAAGTTTTGAGTGTATTCTCCAAAGAAATCCTTGCCTATTAACTGTGTATTGCTATGAACTAAATGAGTTGCATTTCTATCAAGGGCTGCCAAGTACTGTGATTTAATATCATAGACGTTTCCAAACCCTTTAAAGAAATCTACGGTTGGTATTCCTGCTCCTACAAATCCCTGATATTGTCCCGTTTCTCTATTTATAATAGGTTGCGTTATGACTATCCTATATATGCCATCTAACGACAGAAAGCCAGTTGAGAATACTGGTTCTAAAGTCGTCTTGGTTTGATTTGCATAGTCTCTAAATGAGATGTCAGTGCCTACCAAAGTTCTTTGGCTCTCTTGATCTGACGCAATGAGAGCAATTGTGCCATTCCTATCTACAATAAACAAATTATCTGCTTTTCCTACCAACTGTCTAGTTTCATTATACATCTCTTGCAGAATTTGTTCTGTCTTGTTTTCAGTCAGGCTACCTTGTTGCACATAGATCGAATTTGCAACAACCTTTAGTTTAGACAAAATCGAATCTATGTCTGATGCTACGTGTTGTGAGATAGCATTGTTTGTGTCCAATTGCCGTAGCCTTTGCTGCTCAAAAAGACTTGTTTTTATGCTATCTTCGGTAAGATCTTGAAGGATAAAATACAACCCGTATGAAAGAGATACTATCAGAATTATTGAAATAATGCCTATCTCTCTGAATCTTTTAGGAAAATTCAATCTTCGTTAGTTGCGATGTGGCAAGATATATGGTTTGTTAGCTTCTTCAAGGCTGGCTTTGCATCTCTCCAGCGAATAGGGGGCCTGTTCAGCCTTGCTCTTTCTTGCATCTTCAAGACTCACATAACTTGCCTTTAGACCCGACTCTGCGATCGTTTCCGTCATTTCTTTGTTCACAGCAGTTGGTTCATGTTCTCTTATCTTCGAAGGTCTAGAGTAAATACTCTAAAAAGTATCTTGATTCTATAATCATTCAATAATTAAAGCCTTGTCATGAAGAACAGCAGATAAGGATAAGTGTATCAGTAATCGAATAGGTACCAATAATTGCTGTAAATATGCCTATAGGAGCAGCTTTCAAAGGCTGAATGAAAGCAGAAATAGAATGTATAAATCTTAAAAAACAATATTGCCTAAAAGCTGCCGTTCTCATTTCTATTCTTATTGTTACCCCTAGGGGAAGGCTTTTCCTCTACATCATCTACCCCTTTTTCATTAACCGTAAAACGTATATCTGAATAAGGATGATAGGGGGAATCAATCATCTTGGCTATTCTATTTTCACCTGATTTTCTAAGGTATATTCTATACGTTGAAGTGTGAGCTATGATGTTTCCACCAGTTGCTTTCGTTGGGTCCCCAAAGAACATATCAGGAGATGATTGCACTTGATTAGTAATCACCATAGATATATTATAAATTTCTGCTACCCTTATTATCTTATGCAGCATTGCATTAAGCCTCTGTTGTCTATCCGCAAGTGTGCCTCTTCCCAGATATTCTGCTCTGTGAAGAGAGATGATACTGTCTATTATTACTAATTTAGCGTTAAATGCAGTTATGTATCTACCAAGATCTTTTATAATCAATTCCAAATGGGAACTATTATATACTTTACATATTGCAACATTCTTCAAAACTAACATTGGATCAAAACCTCTTGCCCTAGCGATCTGATTTAA
>WHTU01000112.1 GCA_009377575.1 Nitrososphaeraceae archaeon
GTCACTAGGTTGATCTAGTGGAGTTTATCTGTAATGGATGAAACGTACTACCTGTCAGACAAGAGACGTACCTCACAGTTAGATAATCAACTGAGATGGAAACGAAACCTGTCATAGTAAACTATGACAAAGGATCTTACAAACATTCTAAAAATAACCAAATATAACAGATGTTCAAATCTTGAGTATACGTATATTATTTTTCTTGTATTTATTTGCCACCAAAATGACATATAAAAGATCAAAAATAAAATCGAGACAAATAAAGAAGGCAATACAAAAGAACTCTGCGAAACCGGTTCATACAGATAAAAGTGTAGGCTTGTTAAACCTGTACCCATCATTTTAAAAACTGCAATAAAAATTGACTGACCTCTTAACCCCCTTCCTCTTTTAAAAAACATAATTACGAATAGTATCGACATCAAAAGGTTTTGTCCAAATGCAGCATACACTCCTCTGTGGTCACCTAGCATTATCGTACCAAATAATATTATGCTAAACGCAGAAAATATCAACAAACCAAACGTAATGTACACTTTTAATGATGACATATTTGGGAATTCGTTTTTATGGTATTTGAAAAACTGGAATACAATTACAGAGTCCAAGCCAAACCAGAGATAATTTACAAACAGTTGGGGTGGAGAGTGAGGTAGAATAAATGAGAATATAAACTCCCAAGAGATATTAGCACATAGAGCCATAAAGGGCATTCCATAAGTTTTGTCTTTGAAACCCTTTGATATTATAATGACATAAGTGAGAATCCAAAATATTCCACCTATTGTCAAAACTATCGTTTGCATTGACTTGTACTAATTCTTCTAATATTTCAAGACATAAAAGAATTATCAAACGGTCGAAACTACTGAAACAACACTGGACATCGCAAAATAATTCTAATAACCAATTTAATATACAAATCCATATTTCGTGCAGGAGGATTTGCAGCCAGAGAATTCCAGGCATCTTCAAAATCGTTAAGCCGTTGTGTTAAGAGACACTTTCGCGAAGATATTACAGCAAGCTGATGATACATTTAATAGCACTGAATATCGAGATATTACTGCTGGGCAGGACAATAACGATATAGTAGATTATTTTATGAAACTTAAGAATTGCCTAGATTTGAATGAGTTGAGAATAAGGAATCTATCCTAACATATGACTTGTTATCAAGTCCGATCTAGCAATGGACAGACAGACAGTCCTTCTCGACTGACTACTCTCCCATCAACTAACAATTTTAAATGGATTAATTAATGCAGTAATTAGTTCCCATTTTTGTAATCTTCCTCCTTTTATCAGATACATGACTAACACCCTGTAAGAGAAAGTTATTCTTAGATTGAAACGATCTTATTTCTAATCTTCTTTTTTAACCATTCCTGATACCAGTTAATCCTAATGGGCTGGTATGATTCTACTTTTACTACTCCATTAATTGACCTCGATTTACTGACTATCGATTCAATATCGAAAACATTTTCGATATGAAAATTGACTATTACCCTATCTTCAAAATTAAATGCAGGCAATCTTAGAATATATTCGTTTAGTTCGGAATAACTGATTTCTTTCATTACTTCTTTTGCCATGTTTGTGCTGGTATGAAGGATCACACTAAAATAGTTGTAACCCTTCATGCGTGATGGATTATGAATTAAACTAAAACCCATAATCATATTACTACTCTCCAATTTTTCAAATCTTCTGATTACTGTTTCTTGAGAACAATTAAGAGTTCTTGCAATATCGAGAAATGTCATTCTTGGATTTAATAGTAAACATTCTATGATCTCTAGGTCTATCCTACGTATGTGAGATTTCTCTGATACTAATGATTTGTGCTCACCAAAAAATATATCGGGTATAAAAATACCCTTTCCTAAAGCCTTGGAAAGGCTCTTTCTTAGAGAATCAATATTGTATTTATTGGTATGTGCATCCTTAACCGCGATGCCAAAAGCATGAACTCCATCCAATGCTTCTATATGCATATATACAGTTCCAAAGTCTCTCATGCATTTGACTACTTCCTCACTGACGTTATGACGATTCTTGTCGATCTTTAATAGTACTGTAAGAACATCCCTATATCCTAAAAGAGAAAAATTTACTAGAATGGTAAACTGCTCTATCACCTCATTTAAAATCAAATTATTAATCCTTTTTCGTGCTGTATTTGCACTTATGCTGAGTGTTTTTCCGATGCTTCGAAATGAGGTTCTACAGTTGTGAGTTAGAATCTTGAGTATCTATAAATCTATTCCGTCTATTCTTACATCGGCTTTTGACAAGTTTTTGCTTATACGTCATAACTGAACGGATTAGTAAAATAAAAAGGTGATTATAATGTGCAGTTTGATTTGAACCAGTCTTAAGTATTATTGTCCCCTTAAAACCGTTATAAAATCTGAAAACAAGATATCAAAAAATCTAGAAAGAAGATCCATGCAATCCGTATTTAGAGGGAAAATGAGAAATGGTAAATAGAATAATTACAGTAGCTGTATACATCTTCGCAGCAATAGGAGTACTGACAAGTGCCTACTTGATCTACGACGTCTCTACGGAAGCAAATGGTGATGATGAAGCTAAATCACCGGCAGAATTTGGAATAAGAAATGTTGATGGTCTGTTGATGGTTGCCAATGATAACAAGTTCAATGGTACCAACCCAGATATTCGTCTAGCAACAAATACTTCAAAAGGTCTAGTGATACTAAACGCAGAATCTGATGAACACAACTTTCTTATAGATGACCTGGGTGTAAATTCAGGAATCCTTAAGGAAGGAAAGTACTTTAACACGACTCTGACAGCAACCAAACCAGGCGTATATGAATACTATTGCTCACTACACCAAGACGATATGCGAGGAAGGATTGTTGTCCAATGACAAAAGAAAGTATTCTTGTAACTGGTGGTGACGGAAATATTGGCAGTGAAGTGATAAGGCAGCTATGGTCATCAAAAAGAGAAGATTTGAAGATTGTAGGTGGCGTACGTTCAATAACTAAAAAGAAGGGTATTGACAAGAGGCTTGACAACCATGATCTAATAGAGATAGAATATGACAATCCAGAAACTGTTACAGAGGCATTGAAAGGTATAGATAAACTATTTCTACTCACTCCAACTCATCCTAAAATGATAGACTTCACCTCAAACCTCGTAAATGGGGCAAGAGAAAGAAAGGTTAAACACATAGTAAAGTTATCTCATATAAGAGCTGATCCTGATCCTGATGATGAACCCCAAATCAATATCACTCGTCTGCATCGTCAAGCTGAAAAAATTATTGAAGAATCAGGGATTCCATTTACCTTTCTTCGTCCAAACTTCTTTATGGAAAACTTTGTCAACTTTTACCTTACTAAAGGCCAAAGTTCTATTTATCTTCCTGTAGGAGAGGGTAAAGTCAGCTTTGTGGATGTGTGTGATATTGCTGCAGTCGCAGTTCAAGCTCTTACTAACAATAATGACGGTTTACACAGTGGAAAAGCATATACTATTACTGGGCCTGAGGCGCTTTCCTATGGGGATGCGACAGGAATTCTATCGGAACATATAGGCAGAAAGGTATCTTATGTGAATATTTCTGAAGATGATGCACGTAAAGCAATCAGACATATGGGTATGAGTGACTGGCATACCAATATACTTTTAGAATTGCTTAAACTTTCTAGAGATGGATATCTATCTAGCATCTCTCATGCAGTTAAAGAGGTGACTGGAAAGAGGCCGATACCCTTTTCCCAGTTTGCCCAAGATTACACACCAGCTTTCAAATAGGTGTCAATTATTGAAATAGCCATATGGATAGGGAACCAAACAAGTCATAGCCCGCATTATTGACTAGAAGATCTATCTTACCGTTTTCTTTAATAATGGAATCTATTGCATTATCTACTGAAGAGTCATTGTTTACATCTAGGTGAGCTACTTTTAGCGGGATCTTTTCCTTCGATGCAATTTCACTTAATCCCTCACTCTTATTCAAATTTCTCATAGTTGCATATGTCGTAAATCGATTTCTTGCTAACAGTAGAGATGTTTCATAACCGATTCCACTTGAGCTGCCTGTCACAATAGCCACCCTTGTCATATTGTTTTATGTAATATTGTACTATATGAATATATAGAGGACGAGAGTCAAGCATATAATAAGGCTACAGAACACGAGGGAATAAGAGGTCTCACTGATGGTTAATTACATTTATTCTACATACCAAATCTAAGCAGCAAAATACAATTATGTTGGTAATCAAAAAAAATGTAACCTATCTACAAATTTAACAACTAATCATACCATTCATGCACTATCGAAGTAGCCGCCATTCCGCCTTTATAAGCTGCCTCAAATGCTCCCGAATAAGAATTTTGAACGTCTCCTGCAGCAAAAAGTCCTTTAACGTTTGTTTGTTGGATATTCGCCTACTAAGGAATGGACCATACGACATTAACCAACACCGAATGACACTTAAAGGAACTTATACGGGATCTTCCGTATAACGGTTCTGTTTAGCAGTAAGCAGTTTCTTTCTCGGCAATCTTATTCATCTTATTATAAATGTTTTATACGATAGGTTCAAAGACTTTCGTTGTTTATAAGCTTCAATGTCTATTGTCCTGTTATGAGTCTACTAAATAATAGTAGTAAGGGAACGCTTGAACAGATAATCGACACATGCATTGCAGCCATTTCTACTTGGATGCCTGACTATAGAAAGGGGGAGGTAAAAAAGATATGGATGTATGACAAGGCAGAGGACTTTGTATTAGGGCTTGCTATCGGAATGATATATGCATATTTTGAAGGAGCTTTTTTGACAGTGTATCATAGGCAAATTGATCCTCAAGAGCGAGCAGAGGTAATGACAGTAATATCTCTTCGAATGCCGCAGATCAGAGAGGCACTATTCAGAGCTGGATAGCTTCTTTTGTCGTATCGAACTCTCTTTTGCAGTAACATCTATTGATACTTTGTCATTTTGCACTTTAGAAATCTGGGTCTGATTATGAATATTCTCCACAAATCGTGCAGCTCTTTCCACGACTGGTGCAGAAGGCGCTAGATCAAGCATCATTGCATAACACTCCTTAGCTAGAGATAGTGCCCGCATTTTCTCTCTCTTATCTTCAGAGTCTGATTCAATGTTCCATGATTCTTTTGATAGACTTAGTCCCCTCAAAACATGGTTCGTATTTCATCGGTAGCCTCTGGGTAGGATATGTCTTAAACTCTTCTTGGGCTTGCTGTCTGAAATAGGCGATATCTCTGCATACGATTGATCTTATAAGATTGATCTTATAAGAAATCCTAAGAATGAAGCTTAAGGTGACACTGGCATGGTAGTATTGGGATAGCTCAAACTAAAAGAACGGATAGCTACTTAATCTGCACAATCAGTGCTTTTTCTTCTTCTTGTTTAGAGAGATAATCATGAGCTATTCTATTGAGCTCAAGAGATTCTTCTCCATATGCTGGTAAGCCATACTGTATACCATCATCAGATGTTACTTCTATGAACGAGTACGCCACCCCATTGGCTAAATATGCAACATTTTCAGAGACTTGGGTCACGCGGCTCTTATGACTCAGTAGATCGAGCAATGCTTCTTTGCTGCTACCATATTCACTGAATTCTCTATCCATCAGTATACTATACCACGACGAGAAAGATTAATGCTGCTTAGTCATAGTTATGACTAATCACAATAGGAGCTTACATTGGTGATGGGCAGCGGCCATCGTTTGTTCCTACTAGTATTTGACAACTAGGTTGACAATCCCGATAGATATTGACAGTACCTCTAGGAAGGCATCTGTACACTATGTCTGTCAAGTGACAAGGCAAGCAATGTTTACGAAAATACATGTCTCAATTAACAGTGTTAATAGACT
>WHTU01000113.1 GCA_009377575.1 Nitrososphaeraceae archaeon
ATTCTAAAAAAAGTATACACAAATTTAGAATAGTCTTGATTTCACTACCTATCAATTGAGATAAAAATCAAACTTGAAATTGCTTTAGGCATAAGGGGGTTAGATTCCTGTAGGTAAAGGGGCTCATTACCATTAGCAGGGATATCCAATTAATGCTTAAAAGCATATTCGTTTATCGGAACAATTGTGACAACTTTTTATTTTCTTTCTCATATTCCTGTACCGGTCTGTTTAGCGTATGAAGCATACCTGCATAAGGGGAATTCCCGAATGATTGATGTAACGCCTTCTCCACATTAGGACCATTCATAGCATATCCAGGGCCTACAACCAACCAGCCTTAACCGAAGAGAGGCCAATATTGAAGATGATGAAAATTTAAAAGTGAAGTAAGATTAAGTAGTTTTATTCATGTTTCAGATCCCATTTCGTGATCCCTAAGCTACTTTCATTTTGTTTAAGTAAATCATTTTCCATAGTAGTAATGTAGCTTCCTTGTGTCTGCCCTTCACACTAACACAGAGAATATTAGTTGTCAACAAGATTATTACTATCCTCGCAAGTCTCAGGTTGAAAAAGTCGTCGTCACTATCATTCCCTGAAAACTTCATCTACAAAACACCATTTCCAGCTCTCTCCAGGCTCGTACGATCTAATGACTGGATGCCCAGTCGAATGAAAATGTTTTGTCCCGTGTTTGTTGATAGATTGGTCACAGCATCCGACATGGCCACAGCTCAGACATAATCGCAGATGCATCCAAGGAGAGCCTATTTGTAAGCATTCTTCACAACCATTAGGTGTCCTTGCCTTGGTATTTTGATTTGATTGCTCCAGATGATCGCATGATTGGCTATTTTCTTTTTTGTTCATGTGGTAGGAAACGGTATGATCGCCTTTATGTTTATTGGAAGAATAGACAAGAATTAGTGGTTGAAGAATTTTGCAAGTTGTTCAATGACAAATTCCGGTTGCTCTTCTGAAATCCAGTGTCCTGAAGGCGGAACCGTTATTCCCGTTGCATTTGCAGCTAATGCTTGTGTTGAGGCTAGCGCAAAGTTCCCTGGAAAATCACCACCCAAAGCTGGATATATGTCACCACCTAGTACCAATACAGGCATTGTTATCTTATTCTTGGCTGATTCTTTATTTTGTTCTGCATCCACGGGGAAAGCTCTAAAATGCTCAAATTGTGACAGCAGCCCGCCAGGAGCTACAGCGTGACTTACAAATGCATCTATATCTTCTTCTGTAATTGCATATGGATTGTACTCCAATCCTTTAATAAAACATGATAAATATTCTCGCTCTTTACCTTCTATAAGAAGCTCTGGCACATCATGTGTTTGATAAAAACCAAACCACCAAGCTCCATTCTCACCAAATTCTGGAGGTATAAAACCTGGGAATGGGAAATCCATGAACACTAATTTACTAACATTGCTAGGAGGAGTGGCAGCATATGAATAAGCTGTCTGTGCCCCTACATCGTACGCGACCAAGAAAATATTGCTAAAGCCTAGTTGAGATACAAGTTGGTAGATATCTTCTGTAGTAGTATTGCCATCATAACCTGTAAGGGGTCTTGAAGAATCACCAAATCCTCTGAGATCCGGTGCGATTACTGTATAATTTTTAGCCAAAGCTGGCATTACATGTTTCCATTCATACCATGACTGTGGATATCCATGCGGTAATACTACAGGAACGGACAATCATATATTATTCTAATGGATAGAAAATATCCTCACTCATTTTATCCTGACAATAATTCCTGATAGAGGACATGCATCGTTGGACATGATAACCAACGAAGATTTAGATACATCGTTGGACATGATAACCAACGAAGAGAGTTTGAAATTATATCTTTGTGGTGAATCAAGCCAGTCTGAGTTGAATCCTCTATTTTGTTACTTAAGTTTTAATACTAATTAATCAGGAAACAATGAATGATTATAAGAGTATGAATATCCAAAAACCAGAGAAGCACATCACTTCTTCTCCATGGATAACACTTGCAATTCTTAGCGGCTTGGGTATTATCGCCATGTCTGCCGAAACTATGGTACTGCCTGCTATTCCAGACTTCATTGTAGACCTTGATATCTCTTATGAAGATTCTTCATGGATACTGGCCGCTCCTTTGGTCACAGGAGCTGTTATGACTCCAATTGCAGGAAAATTATCGGATATATATGGCAAAAAAAAGATGCTACTTATAATTTTAGGAGTTTTTATATTAGGGCTTTTACTAGGAGCGACGGCGACTAACTTTTTTTCTCTTGTTATCGCTAGAGTTATGAAAGGCATTGGAATTGCGATGTTTCCTATAGCCTTTAGCATCATAAGGGACAAATTCCCACCGCAGAAGCTTGCAATAGCTCAGGGGATATTCAGTTCTACATTATCTGGGGGTGCCGTAATAGGTTTGATAATAGGTGGGGCCATAGTTGAGAGCTTTGGATGGCGAGCTATATTCTTATTCCTGATGCCTGTTGCAATAATACTGTTTGCGATAATCGTCAAATTTGTTCACGTTAAGGAGTTGGGACAGCAACAGATGGTGTCAAATAAAGCGTCTGAATTTTGTTGCAGATTTACTCATGTAAGACAAGATATATTATTAACAGAAAATACAAATTCATTTACTAGTAGTAGTGGTATTAGTGAGGACAACCTCGATACCAAACAGGAGATAAGCAAGAGCATAGACATAAAAGGTGCTATAACACTGTCGATTACGGTAACTTCATTTCTAATTACACTTCAATTTTTGGAAAAGGTTGGCTCCAATAATATATTACAGATTATAATTTTTTCTGTTGCATCGGTCGTCTCACTATTCCTATTTATAAAAATAGAGAAGAAAGCACCATTTCCATTGATTGACTTTAGGTTACTAAAAGATAAGATCTTACTTTCTGCAAATATAATTAATATGATCGTAGGTCTCACGGCGCTAATGGTGATATACCAGAGCCTTCCTATCTTGATACAAAGTCCACCACCTGTAGGGTTTGGAGGAGACGCAACAAGCATAGCAAATGTTCAACTGCCCTACATGATAGTATCATTGATATTCTCTGTAGCTTCTGGTTTTGTAGTATCGAAATTTGGGAATCTAAAACCCATTACAATAGGAACTATCATTACTACAACAGGCTTTTTTGTCCTTTTTATGTTTCATTCAACAGAAGCTTCAATAGCTGCTGTTCTCGTCTTGGTAGCTGTTGGATTAGCATTGATGCAGATCGGTTCAGTCAATGTCGTGCTGACTTCAACTCCCAAGCAATTCAGTGGAATATCGCTGGGAATGAATCTTTTAATTTATCTTATAGGAGCATCAGTAGGACCTGTGATTGCAGGAATATATTTGCAAGCAGACCAGGTATTTGTAGAATCAGGTACAGATGGTATTTCAGCCTCATTCCCATCTTTAGAATCATATAATCTAATCTTTCTTACGGCTGCCTTAATTTCTGTGTCGTCTATCGCATTTGCAATTCTCCTAAATAGAAGTGCGTCGCACCGGAGTGGAGATGCTAAAGAAGTAGGCGTTACAGCTTAATGGAGACCGAAAAATACAAGAATGTCATAATCTTAACTAGTAACAATACATTTCACAGCACTGTCCTACTACATGTTGTGTAGTTTTCAATACTCTAGCCATATGCCAGTCTATCAGAGATTTTTGGATTCGACTGATTTTATAGTTTTAAGTGGAGGGGTTGCAATTAAATGTGCCCCGTCACTTTTAAAAGTAATTATGGGTTTGGATCGTTGGAAGGATGGATTTTAGATTTTTCTACTAAAATGAAGAAATCTAATAGAGAAGAAAAGAAAGAAGAAAAGGAACGCCATGCTACTTGGCTTGAGCTATTCTACGATTTAGTCTTTGTAGCAGTAGTCTCCCAATTATCTGAAAATCTTGATCATGATATTTCCTTAATGGGACTATTAAGCTTTGTTGCTCTTTTTATTCCAGTATGGTTTGCATGGCTTGGTGCTACTTTTTTTGCTACGAGGTTTGGTACTGATGATCTAGTACATAGAATATTGACTCTGCTGCAAATGATGGGAGCTGCAGCAATGGCTGTAAATGTATCTCATGGTCTTGGTGAGACTTCTGCTGGTTTTGCTCTTATGCTGCAATTAGATTTATTTTAGTTATAGAGTACCTTCGTATTAGACGTCACATCACTTCAGCTAGACCACTGACAGAAAGATACTTGATCGGGTTTGGTTCATCAGCCGTAATCTGGACCATATCGGCATTTGTACCACCACCCTTACGATTTATTCTGTGGGGAATAGGTTTAGCAATAGATTTTGGTACTCCATTTTTGGCAGGAAAATTAGCCATCAAGATTGCACCTCATATATCTCATTTACCAGAACGGATGGGACTCTTTACAATTATCGTACTTGGAGAGTCAATTTTAGGAGTAGTTGTGGGTCTAGCTGGTCATGAATGGAATACATATTCGACACTATCAGTAGGCTTAGGACTAAGTATTCCGTTTAGTTTATGGTGGATATACTTTGATAATATAGATGGTTCCGCTATTAGAGCAGCTACCGAAAAAGGTAGAAGAGGGATATACTATGTTTGGCTGTACATACACTTCCCATTAGTAGTTGGACTTACGGCTATTGGCATTGGCATAAAACAAGCAGCATCAAGTAACCAGGAAATTGCGTTACCTTTTTCTGACCTTTGGCTTATTTGTGGTTCGGTATCTAGTTGTTTGTTCATTCAAGCTATAATTCATCTAGTGGCAGCTGACAATTCTGATACTGAACACAAGGCCAGAATGAAATGGGCAACTTATAGGATTATCTCCGGTATTGTTATTATTGCCATAGCAATTCTAGGCTTGAAGTTACTCCCAGTCGTTCTAATGTCTATTTTGGCATTCATATGTGCTCTCCAAATAGTACTTGATCTAAGAGATCACCCTCATCACAGGATTTTTAGATTGTGGTAATTATGAAATTATTGCATATTTGGCAGAAGAAGGGCATCATTGGAGGGGTTGAAAAGATCATTTTGAGAATTAAAATATAGCTGTATTGTTCGAAAATCTTCCACATAAGACAAAAGATTCTATCGTGGGGAATTTATGGAATTCTCCTAAACGTCCTCGGCATAAGTCTTTAGGACGATCAAAGTAGCGATAGCCATTTTCTAGCGGCTTCTATATCTCGTTGAGTCAATTCATGTCCGCTATTTTGCCATTGAATTGACACTTTAGCTCCGACTTTTTCCAATAGATCAAAAAGATCTTTGGTTTGGTAACTAGCTACTATGGGATCATGTAAACCGGCAGATAGGAGAACACGTTTACTTGATAAATTAGGCAAAGCATTTGGAACAAGCGGAATCATTGGTCTAAAAAGGATAGCGCTGTATAAAATCTCTGGACGAAGCAAGAGTATACTTGCCGCTATATTAGCCCCATTAGAATACCCTATCGCTACTATTCGATTCAAGTCAAGAGCATATGTTTTTGATGCGTTCTGTATAAAATCAGCTAATTCATTTGTACGAAATTTTAAATCCTCTATATCAAAAATACCTTCAGCTAACCTGCGAAAGTAGCGCGGCATTCCATTTTCTATTACCTTACCACGAGGGCTAAGAATAGAAGCATTTGTAATTTCTAACATCCTGGCTATAGGAATTAGATCAGTTTCGTCTCCTCCAGTTCCATGCAATAAGAGTAGGGTTAATGAGTTCTTATCCTTGCT
>WHTU01000114.1 GCA_009377575.1 Nitrososphaeraceae archaeon
TTGGTTGTTGCTTTCGATTGTTGATGATGGATATGGAGCAGCAGAACAGCCATTCTCATCAATATAGCTAGAGGAGTATCAATCAGAATTCATCAAAGAAGGTTCAAAATGTAAAGGAAGAACACCATAAAACCTTCAAAGGTTATCCTTGCCTTCATGATATAATAGGAATAGTTTGCCATATGGTTCTGCAATAATTGTATTTTGGCAGTTGTAATTTTTAGTAAGAGGGTATACCGATATCTTTTTCACTTAGAACGATTAGATATAATATGAGCTAGTTTTGGATTCAGCTGTAATTCTCATATTTATCTAATATCTTTGATAGATTCTGTAGAGTCATTTCTTCCTGCTCTTATCGAGCTCTCTTTTGCTGTAACACCTATCGCTACTTTGTCATTTTGCAGTATAGAACTCCGGGGTTGATTCCTAACATTTTCAACAAATCGTGCAGCTCTTTCCACGACTGGGGCAGAAGTCGCAAGATCACGCATCATTGCATAACACTCCTTAGCTAGAGATAGGGCTTGCATTTTCTCTCTCTTATCTTCAGAGTCTGATTCAATATTCCATGATTCTTTTAAGATAGACTTAAGCCCCTCAAAACATAGTTCGTATTCCATCGGTAGCCTTTGAGTAAGATATGTCTTGAACTCTTCTTGGGCTTGCCGTCTGAAAGACGCAATATCTCTGCATACGATTGACTTATCTATATGTAAAATCCTTGCGATTTCCGATTGATTATTTTCGCCCTTACTCATTAGTTCCAGTATCTTAGTTCTGCGCCATTCTATCTGCTGCCGCCTGCGGTCTTGTTTGTTGTGTTGTGATCCCAAGCTCATTTGTTGCAATCATCCACTCTTAGAAATAGATGCTGTTGCATTTCTATGCCTGCTTCCTACATCCTAATCAGCTACACTGATTAATAGCTTGATCTATCTGCAAATCTATAGTTCTACTTGTCATTAATCAAAATAATCTGGCGGATATAACTTCTGTCCATACTTTTCTGCAATGCTCTGGAGCTGTTTTAGTTCTTCCGGCGTCATTTGTGGAATAGGTAAAAGAGTATCGGCTTCTACCGACTTTCCTATTTCTTCGAACATTTTCTCCATACCGGCGGGCGTTATAAAACAGAGAATATGTGCCGTTTTATCTGTTTCATTAGTAAATTTATGTACCGGTCCGTTGAACGGTATATTTACATAGAAGCCTTTTTTAGCAGTGTATGTTTTTTCCTTTGTTATTACTTTAATCTCTCCATCTATAATATAGAACGCTTCTTGGAATGTGGCATGCGAATGAGGTCCGGGTCCTCCTTTTGGAGGAATCAGCATATCAATAAGAACATAAGCACCATTGGTTTGATCACCCCCTATAACAATACGATAGGTATCGCCCACCACTGATACGATAGGTCCTTCCTTTGCAGCTACGGCGGTAACAGAATAGTCTGTGTTTTCCATGTGTTTACCTTTTGATTGTTATAGTTAAGATTTACCAGACCTGATGTTCTCAAATATTCACTTATCTTCCCTTCTAACCATGGTCCTATTCATGCCGCTCCTATCGGTAAGTTCAATCCTCGATTCAACGATATGAACTCCTTCTATCTCCATCTTATAATCTGCGTCCGTTTATAGATAGATATATCGACAGAACCAATCGCAAAATTAAAGAGATTTCTATTAAATGATGGAACAACTATAAAGGCAAAGATTCGGTTAGGGAAAATCTTCTCATTAAGAGTTATTAATTCGAGGGATATCCTAACTTCTTTAGCTGTAGTTTTAATGTAGTTTTAACCTATCCTCATTCGGAAATATTTCAGCTCTGCTGTCAATTCTTTAAGAGCAAGATAGAAGATATATGGGTAGTAATAATATACAAATGGATGTGAGCTTAGAGTTTGTAGTCGAAGAGAGGATGCGGACCTATGAGTTCACAATTTCAGCTAACAGCTTCAAAGAGATAAAAGACAGGGCTAACGCTTTGTATCCTGAAACCTTACATACGGAAATCTGGCACATATACACGGATTACTGAAGTCTTATTATGGTTACCCATATCGGTAAGGTCTATGATCTCTTCTTTGCGTTCTCCAAATGTTCTTCGTTTCATCATTATCATTAGCGGATAGTATTATATTTATTCGTGCACTACCTATAAAAATTGTGAATATGTACAACACTTTCAGTCAGTAGATGATATTAGAAGCCTAAAAAACACTGTTTAGAATGTTGTGACAATGACTGTTACCAACTGACCGACAATTATATCAACAGCCATAATCACATTTGTAAATCTGTGAACTCAAGCAAATATTTGATAAATCAAACTCCAGTAATATCTAAACACAAACCATACCTGCATTTCATACCACATACTTTCTTTATTGATCATAGTTCACATACAAAAGTCAATTATACCTATCGATACTAACCTGTTTTTAGATTGCATCTCTTTATAGATGCTGATGGATCTCCAACGGGATTTGTTGCATGGTACGGTTATAGAACTGATAGAAGCAGAATTAGAAGTTTACGTCCCATGATAAAAAACTTAAATTATGCAGTGCAAAGGATGGAAATACTAGCCATCTATTTTGCTCTTTTAGACAATCGGAGGTACCTCACCTTAAGAAAATTTGTTAAAAGAACTGTGAGTAAAAAACTGAATATACATATTCGAAGCGACTCGAAATCAACTATCGAGCAATTACGAGGTAGATGTGAAATAAAGGACACTTTCTTACAAAGAATTTACGATAGCATCAATAGACTCTTACATCGAATCCCTCAAAGTATCAAATTCAGCCATGTGAGAAGAAACAAAAATATCGCTGGTATCCTGTTGGAAGAGAAAAGGCGAAGAGTGAGAGAGACACGTATGCATATGACATCTTTTTTGAAGATACTACTCATAGCTCTAAATCAGGTTTGTTCTTATCGGTTTTCTTTATTTATGGGAATTAATCCTCTATTCACTTCAGCCGGAGTTCATACGCTGATGAAAGCTATAGATAGAAAATATATATCTATTAATTTTGCATAACGTCTTCAATCCAACAATCTCTACAGATCATCGGATCATTACTAAATCCGCGATACGATTCTGCAGGCAGGAAACTTTTTCTGCATTTTATACATGTTTCCATATTCCACTACACCATGTACAGTGGTGAAGATGTATATAAATTCATCAGCAAATAATTTACTGACTTGATGAATCACTTAAGGGTAGATATACGTTTGCTAGGGACAATCGACTAACCTAAATAAAACATGATAATATCCGGACGAACCCCTTCTATTTTCTATTTGCTATTTTCCATTTTCAGGTACTTCCTCTTGATTGGCTCTCATTTAAGCAATGATCGAGGTTAGTGCATATAGCTCATAATATAGAAATAGGAAGACACTGTGCTTTGAAAGCAGGAATTATTATAGGAGGAAGTACTAGAATTGGTGATATGTGCTGGACTGGTTTGAATTCAACTATAAAACATAAAGTTAAGATTGGAAATAAAGTAATTATTGGTAGTGGTGCATCTGTAATTAATAATATTGATGAAGATATAGTTGCAGGAGTTCCTGCAAAATCAATAAAGCATAAAGTTAGATCTAATCAGCTATTTCTTATGGCAGCAATCGGAGCCACTGTGGCACTATCCGTGATTTGGGTGAGGAATGTAAGAGGAATAATGCCATTAGCACTGAAACGTAGATTTAGGAGAAGAGAGTAGTAGAATTGAATATAAACAGTAAAGACTTGTTATATTATGGGGCAGCCATTTGTACCGGTATAGCTGGAATCTTGCATCTGACCCTTGTACCGAATGCTATCGATTCCAATATCAATAATGCTATCCTGTTTCTTGTGGGCGGCATAGCACAGATCTTTTGGGTCCTACCAATGATAAAGAGATGGGGTAGAGTTTGGTACGCCGTTGGAATTGCAGGTACAGTTATACTAATCGCGTTATGGGTAATTACGAGAATTGCCGACAATCCAATAACGGGTAGAGGTGGACCAATAAGTGAAAGGGCCATTGCAGTGGAAGTATTTCAGATCGCGTATGTCGCAATAACGGCATTAATTATGGCAAATGAAAGAATTAGAAAGCCATCATCGATTGAAGAGAAGAGATAATTTCGAATTTGATTAAGGTGTATCAAAGCTGGTTAAATGAAACCAAGTGTATTGCCTAGTAGTAGAATACTATTTCTTTTCACTACTCATAGAGGCGAGTCAGTGGTCAAGGGTACCAATTAGCTGAAAAATGAAAATGTACGTGATCCAAATCGAATATTGGATCTGCCAGTTTTATGAACACAGGAAAATCTGAATATTACTTTCGATATTCTTTTATTACTTGATGAACATTTACATGCGGAACAGGTCTACCGAATGTTGTCTGCCATATCAGTCTTGTAGATAATTTCTGTTCACCGCACCGTTTGCTTCATCATTTTCTTGGATACTAAAAGATAGAAGAGTGTTGTGTAATGCATAAATCTTTGCCTTGATATTGGCATTCATGTTATTCTCCGACAAGATCATAGTTGGTTTTAGTACTGGTCTTTGCCTTGGTTTACTAGTCTCGTTCATTTTGTCAACTACTCACGTAATGGGACAGTCCACAGCATTCAATTATTATACGAAGTGGGGATCTCTAGGTGAAGCTGATGGGCAATTTGATGGACAAAACGACGTAGATTTCTATAATGGAAGGATATATGTTGCGGATTATGCCAATCACAGGATTCAAATTTTTGATCCAGATGGTAACTTTATCACAAAGTTTGGCGAGGGCGGCGAGGGTGATGGACAATTCCACAAAGCATCCGCATTATCAATAGATTCAGAAGGAAATATCTATGTCGCCGATCAATTCAATTATAGGGTTCAAAAATTTACAAATGATGGCATATTCATCAAGGCGTGGGGAACTGAAGGCGCAGCTGATGGTCAATTTTTGCACCCCCATGTGCCTGCAAATGATGCAGAAGGAAAGCTATTTGTAACGGATAGAGACCTAGCGAATGTCCAGGTATTTGATACCAATGGCACATTCATCATGAAGTGGGGGACCGAAGGCGAAACTGATGGGCAACTTTCAAAACCAGAAAGCTCTATAGTCGATTCGATGGGAAATGTGTATATTGCTGATTATGGCAATGATAGAATTCAGAAATTTACAAATGATGGCAAGTTCATCAAGGCGTGGGGAAGTAAGGGAACAGCTGATGGGCAATTCCACGGTCCCTCAGGTCTTTCGATTGATGCAAATGACAATATCTATGTGACTGATAAAAATAATAATAGAATACAGATATTTACAAATGATGGGCAATTCGTAGCAAAGTTTGGTGTAGCAGGTGCGGGTGATGGCCAACTTAGTGGCCCTGAAGGTGTAGGTGTAGACAAGGAAACTGGAACGGTATACGTAGCAGATACCGGCAATACTCGTATCCAGGTTTTTAAACCCCTATAATAGGCAGAGATTACATTTTTATTTTTTTAGCATTCTGCAACGAAAGATATCTCCTCATCTGCTTTGTTGCACAAATCATTATCATATTGGTATGAGTATATTGACCAATTGA
>WHTU01000115.1 GCA_009377575.1 Nitrososphaeraceae archaeon
CATATTAAAGATATTTGGGACTAATCCAAAATACATAGTTGCTGCGTTTATGGCATTACATACAATGCCTGAAGATGTAACAACTTCATTAAAAAGTACAGAGTGCAAATTATTTGGAATAGTGGGTTCAGAAGATGACGTTTTTAGAAATTTGATGAATGAAATGAAAAAAGAAATCTCACGGTTCGAATTCACGGTAATTGAACAAAGCGACCACTGGATGATAGTTGAAAATCCTGTAGCTTTGGATGAGGCTCTGGATGTACTCTTAAATAATATAAAATATAGGTAGAGGGTACCACAGTAATCCATCGTTGAGGATGTTGGATTAGGACACTTATACCCACGGAATCACATGACTTTGCATTGTAGATCGGAAAATATCCACGCAAGGCGAGATTTAATGAAACAGACATTCATGATTTTTATTAATATAATGGTTTGAATAATGACATACCTTACTGATAATTTATCTTATTACCTTGATACACAAGTGCTTGAATGTGCACTGGTCATACTAAATAATCGGCTTATGAGAGCAAATCATCTTTAGCTAAATTTGCAGTCCTACCTGTTTTACAGCTGCCCATTTGGTAGTATCATATTGTCTAGTTTAAGAAGAGAAACATATTAGTCGTATTATTTTGAACCTGACTTGTCGTCTTATATTCACTTCAGCCACAATGATACTATTTGGTTTCGTCTCTAGATTTGGATGTCGGTTGAGGAGACAAATTACTTTCTCTCATATACGATTTCTTTAGCCAAATTGGTGTAATTATAGTAGTGAGAGCAACCATAATTATGACCGTAGTATATATGTCAGAAGTCAAGGCTCCAGTTGACACCCCTACTCCTGCCACGATAAGTCCCACCTCGCCTCTCGATACCATTCCAATTCCTACTCGTAATGCTTTAGTCTTGTCTTTTAGAAATATGATAGAGGGGAGGCCACATCCAACAAGTTTTGTTGCTACAGCTACGGCTATCACTATGCCTGAAAGGTATAACACGTTTAGGTTTACTCCTCGTAGATCCACTTGTGCTCCGATAATTGCAAAAAAGAGTGGACCGAAAATTATTAACAGCTTTTCAGCATACTCGTCGACTTGCTTAATGAGACGTGTACTAGCTACTGCCATACCCACAGCAAATGCTCCCACAATCGGCGATAGCCCCACGAATGCAGCTATACCTGCAGCTCCAAAGAAGGATGCAGTGACAATTCCTTCTATGCTGCCCTTCGATTTCCATAACCTCTCAACATGAAGTAATTTTGGTATCAAAAATATGGACCCAATTAATAGCGCGGCAAATAGTCCCAGTATCTGGAGTATAAGGAATATAATATCCATTATTGCCGGAGAAGTATCACCTGTTTGAACCATGGTGGTCACAACAGACAGCACAGCAATAGCAAGAATATCGTCTACAATTGCCGCACCTAATATCAATCTGGCTTCTTTTGTCTGCATTTTTCCTAATTCAGTCAAAACCTGGACCGATATCGCAATACTTGTCGCCGTAAGTGCTGTAGCCACTAACATAGACTCTAACGCATCTAATCCAAATAGTGTTAGTACAACAAATCCCACAAAAAATGGAAGAATAACACCAAGTGATCCTACTGTAAATGAGGCAGCTCCCCCTCTCAAGAATTCTCGTGGTGTAATTTCAAGCCCAGCTACAAACAAGATGACAACGGCAGATATCTCTCCGATATTACGTACTGTTTCATTAAGGTCCACTAGAGGTTCGCCATCAAAAAATATCAAGCCACCTATGGCAAAAGGTCCAATTATTATTCCTGCTAAGAGTTCGCCAAGAACTATAGGCATTTTTAGTCTATGGAATATTTCGGCGAAGAGCTTTGCAGTAAAGAGTAATGCTGCTAGTGTAATTATAACATGAAGAAATTCAGCTCCATTTTCTATCAATGCCATATTAGAATAGCAATAAAAAGACTTACTTTAAATTGTACTCTTCGTTACATTAATCTTCTAAAACTAGTCACAGATCTTTTCATTTCTAAACCGATTTCATTTCCAAATAAATTACGTATTATACTATTGTCTGGTTCATAGGGTGATTCTTCAGTTAGTATTCTATAGCTACCTCTAGGATAATGTGGAATAACTTTGGTTATGGGTCTGCCTTCTTACACCATTTCTTTACCACCATTCAAAAGCCGTACATCTTTGTATCTATTATCGGGCAGCCAATCATGGTTATACCGTAAAACAATAGCAAAAAACCATCAGTTATGGATAAATACTTAGATACATAATATACAATAGAGATGATACTAGGGAACTTATTACCTAGGAAGCAAGTATGTAGTAATTGCCTTGAAAAATTCCATGAATATAGCGACCTCGTAGCACATGTAAAGTCAAAGCACCATGGTCCTATATCACGCTGCCAAACCTGTGGTGAAGAATTTGTGAGGGAAAGTGACAGATATCATCATATACAAGAGGAAAAAGCAAAAAAACTAGATTCTCGTAGACATTAGGTGGTATTAGAGGGTGTCAAGTTATTAATGCAGAACCTTACTTCGTTGTTGTTGGGGCTGCTATAACTCAAAGTAAAAGATATTTACATTCGAATGAAAAACCTAAAACAAATATCCTTTTTAATTCTTTCTTTTATACCACGGGATCTGATATTAAGTAAGTGGTACTGTTGCTACAAACAGACTTTGAATTATCTGTAAAATCAGAAGATATTGTGGAAGGTAACACAAAAGATTGAATGAAGAGGAATCAATAGTCTGCTGTATCCAATTAGGAACACCATAATAATGTATATACAAGAAAGGGTTTTATGAATCTGAATCGCCGCTCCTATCTATTCTGCTTCTCCCTCCAGAGACAGGATTATTTAGGTAGTACCTTAAATATCATTGACGTTAAGCTAGAAAGATAGGACAAATGAAATTCAATTTTTCAAGTTTCTTTAGCAAGAAACAAAAGAACACTCAATATGACTGTAAATTATGTGGCGGCAAGTTCAAAACTAAAGAAGAATTAGTAAAGCACAATGAAATAACACATCACAAGTAGAAAAATGGGCGGAATATGGATCCGGTGCCCGAATTTGGACACAGGATCAGGGCTGAAAAGAGATGCCTTTTAGCAGTAACGATCGCAGCGGCGATGTCAACACTGTTTGCCAAACGGATCTTGAAGAGAATAGATCCCACGTGAGTATACCCTTTCTTAATCAGGCCCTCTAAATTTCAGAACATCAAGGTCTAGGAATGCGAAATCATATTAGTCTGGAAATGTACTATAGGTTAGGTAAAAAACGAAGATGAGTGAATTTGCATTCTTCCGATTTATGAGTCTTAATCTACTTACACAAGAGGAGATAAAGAATAAAACTGATATTATTTCTGTAACTGAACAAGTTCTAGATGCAGAAGGTATTGAATGTGACTCTAAAATTGCAAAGCTGTCTGAAGAAAAGATTAATAAGATTCTTGCCGAAGTCAGGAAGCGACGGCAACGCAGACGTGTTCAAAATGAGAATGAAGAGGAAGAAGAAAAGGGACAGGAGAGTCCTCTTCCTACAACATAACAATTGGTTCTCACAAATATGCCAAATAATATTGGGGTGTCTACCCAAACTTGAATTCAAGCAACATCGATACCAGTGACAACAACAATGGTAATAATCCCACAGGGCACTCTGGCACCAAGAATAATGGCAATAAGGAGGATGATAAGAATTCAAGTTACGACAATCAATCAACTCCTGAACGCTGGATTCTTGTCCTCGCAATGACCATACTTGCACTCGGTATCATTTTGCTGACATTACGTTCGGTAATATTCAGCCTAATACTTATAATAATCGGTGTATCACTTTTTGCATATTGGTTATACGTAGGAGTAAGATCAAAAGAAGAACATCGCCTTTTCTCAGATTATATTACCAGTTCTTCCTCTACCAATTCAGGGGGTAAAGAAGGAGAACATATCTGTACCTGTTCTATCTGTAAACATCAAGAATCCAATGCGTGTATGCAGGTAAGATGCCCTTGTTGCATATTGACAAGAAACAGACAAATTATTGGTCACTTTAATAACCCACTTCAGTAGTAACTACTCCAGGTTGTGCATTTATACTAAGTCCGACACTTATTTGCAGTCTTTTCCATTACTTCATTTGCATTTTTTAATATAGGTCGTAATGGCTAGAATGTTTTAGTAAAGACTCAAAGCAAACCATCCGTTCAACGAGCAGATAACTGCAATTTGAAGTTAGAAAAGCCCAGTCATAGTGGCCATCGTACAATAAATTATAAAAAATGTTAATTGAAAAGGTAGGACGACCAGAGATTGTGCAGGAAAGAACTGGCCATCCTACCTAGACTTACTGATGCCTGCAGTCCCTGTACGACACGGGTCTGTTGCAATATTGTTGTGTATAACAGGCTATAAAAATTGTTATTAGGAAAAGGCAGAACGACCAGCAGTTTAAACCTGCGATAGCAAAATGCTGGTCAAACTACCATGGCTTTAGAGTACTTCACAATATTGTAAATTCAACCTTTTTAGAATTGCGGAAAGATCTTGGGCATTCTTAATACGTATTCCGAATAGCTCTGAGTTGTAAATTGAGAGATTACCAAGAAATGTTCTGAATGGTCAATGGCCATGCGGAGGAGGCGTACTCCCCTTTGCCAATTCTTCATTAAATGTTCCTGCTGATTTTTCGTGATATTCAAGGTTTCCTTGATCCACTTTTACTGCTTGCGGGGGACAAACGGATACACAAGCCATGCACCAAATACAATCATGTTCTCTGATTGGATCGGATTTATCAGTAAAATCTTTTCTAGCATCCTTCATAGAATTTTCTCCGGTTCCTTCACTTATGGCATTTGCCATCTCTATCGATGGAATATCCTGCTCCGTTCTATACCATTGAAAGACTTGGACAGGACATGCTTCAATGCAAGCGCCATCTGCAAAACAAGAATCCCAATCTACTGCTATCATAGTACCGTGAACTCCTAAAGGAACTAGCTCCTCTCCTCTAGCAGTATATGCAGCTTTTACTTCTTCCTTTTTTGCTGCTTCTGCTGTCTTTCCTGGTCCCCATACGAAATGGTAGTGTTCTCCATCCGGGAGTTTGTGCTTTCCTATCACTTGATGATTCTTTGGAAAGTCTGGATCTATTGGCATTATGTACGCAAATTAGTCAATATTATAGATAAAGGATCCATTAGTCAGTCTCAACAAATCACGTTCGGTGCTAGAACTAATATCAGGAATAACTTTACGGAACAATTTTTCGACTCATCGGTAATGTTCTAAACTCATATCGATATTAGTTTACCTGTTTATAAGCGATATATTCATATATTCATATACACTTTGTAAGGATCAGCGATCTGCAAAAGTTGATGTGATTATTGTTCTTATTTCAAAGAGCAATTTTGCTATCATATTAATTAAATACTACCATTGCATTTGATATATAGCTATTCCTAGTAGCTTTCAACGTAATAAATAAACCCTAGTTCATCTTAAACATATTGTAGGTAACGTTGAAATTGGATAGCAAGATGA
>WHTU01000116.1 GCA_009377575.1 Nitrososphaeraceae archaeon
TGTAGGGAGATATAGATAATGTACGAAGGGATAAAATGGTTTATGCAACAGAGCTATAATTGGTATAGATTCATTGGCAACCTTCAATCCAGTCGAAGGGTTAGATAAATAGCTAGAAGATCGGGATATTACTTTCGAAACGTTTTCTTAACTTACCAATTTCAAGTTAGGAAGACCGAGAATTTGTCTGATTGGTCGCCACTACCTAGCTACGTCGATTTATAACAAACTCACTTTAACTTTACATTTTTTACGTAATAGGTATCCGGAGCATGGTTACCTGTTTCTCCAAATCAACGGTAGGAAACTCCTGGATAATAGGACGAACCTAGTAACTTTGCTTAGCCAACGCAACAAGTTTGTTTTCAATCTCCACAGTTTTGTACTGTTCTACACAATAAATTATAAAAGTGGTGTTAGTAAAGGCAGTGCGACCGTGGTAGTCGAATCGAAAGGAAGGTTGGCCGCCTGCCTACCTTAATAAACAATGTTGTTTGCTAGAAGTGACATGGGTAAATGGAAATGCCTGTGGTGTTCGAAGGTCTTGGAAGGTGAATCTTTTATGGACTTGGTCACGACTCACACATATAGCAATGAACGACCACATGCATGGGAAAACATAACTCTAGTAGAAGAAGAGGCTCACCTAGCGAATAAACTATTTCCTAGCTTTCATCCCTGATTATAACTACCTTATTAAATCTCTTTTTAATGATATTTCACAAAAATTAATACCTACGGATACCGATGGTATGGCGGTCCACTAGCACCAGTGTGCTCCGGCTATCTAAATCTTCATTCTGGCCGCCTGCCTACCTTACCTAAATTTGATCATAGGTTTTTGACGTGTTATTGTATTCTTTTTACCTTCCTTGTTAATCTATATATCCCAATTGCATCCTCTTCAATCCTACCTATGTCTGTAAGAAATATATCGCTTATCATTGTCAATGGTGATCACTTAACAAGCCACAATAAGACGCATTTAATTAGTTTCAGCCCTGATATCCCAGTAACGTCAAAACCTTAACTGTCTCCCGGTCTGATGTATCATTCCACGGTAACTCTTTATTTTAGAAGTTATGAGTCTCATAATAATTTGAACACCTTTGCCTCATTTTCTACTATTTTCTTGGCTGTTTTCCTATCTTTCCATGGATGTTGGTGTGTCTAATAGGTTTCAATTATTGCTTGAAGGTAATGGACAAAGACAACTTCATAGATGTTCTTGAAGAAAGTATGGAAGATGATGAGTATCATGCGTGGCGTTATACACCATCGTTAGTGGCACCACGAAGAATAGCCTGAACTTTCACTTTCAAGGTAACAGAGATACTCATAAAAACCGAATGAATAATCATGTCTTGATCGCACCTGTTGCCTCAATGTTTTGCGAATCTAATCTTCACAAAACATTGACATGACACATTCATAACACATCTTGACTTTGACTGCTTTGTTGCTCAAATCCATCTTTTTCATCGGAAGGACCGTGTCTTCTTTAAAACCTCTACCACATCCCTCACATGCTACATATTGCTGAAATTCTCTCATGCAAATACTTAAGATACTGAAGCATAAATAATGCTTTAAATTTACTGCGAAAAGAGGTAATCATTATGGTTACGTTAGAAGTGTTTCTTTGATGAGGTCAGCAGCACTACAATGCCTGAACACATAGAAGTACAGCAAATAAATGGAATCTCCAACTGTCAAATCATATTTGATGAAAAGGCATTTCGTGCATCTACTTCATATACATCTTCCACGCATTCAAGGTATTAGTGGTAATAAGGGTAACAATTTGGCAAAAAAAATCAATCCATTTCAAGCTTTCAGATTTATATCATTAACACATACGTACATCTCATTCTCTGAAGTAGAAAATCGTCGTTATGGATATAAATCCTGGAGATGTAACTAAAGTAGAAGACAGCATCTTCCAGGAGAATCGGAAGGTAGGCTTACACTCGTATGCATAATAGAAATAGGCATGTCATCATCTTCAGCATGTCACCTTCCACACAGATGCTTCTTCCCTCACTGGTCGTTATTGAGTATGTGTGGGACTTCTGGCACACACACTAAATAGTTCTATCCGGTTTACCTGGCATAGGAAACATAGAGATCATATAAGATTGAGTCCAAACATATTCCTGGCACCACTTAGACCTTAATTAGTTACTCAGGCAAATCTTATTCATCGTTCTTCTAGACTCAACTTGTTATTAGATTATATGTTCAGGAAGGCGTTCAACTACATAATGCAAGCAAGTATTTGGTCTCATTGTCGACATTCAAAACGATATTCCAAACCTTATCAACGAGTGCATATATTTCACGGCTGACCTTGATTTCTTCTTCGTCTGCTATCAATATCTTGTAGGTGGATTAAAAAACTGCTGTCGCCGTCGTCCTAAACTACCCCGTGGTTTTGTCCTGAGTTGTCGACCGCAATCAGCGCAAAACGTCAGCTTGGTCTTGCCGTACCATATGCGGCATCTAATACACAACTTTTTACCACTTTCGAAATATCCACGTCTCCTTTTTGTCATAGGTTTGGCCAGGGTCAGCATTTTGCAACCCGAATATTTTGAATGGCCTTATTAGGTATTAACATCTTAATAACCCCATGCCTTTCCTGCGTTGGAACCGTATCATTAATCGCGTCTATTATTTTCAACTTCCATGAGAAACTATGTGCTGTCTGTGCTGTATGTAGAACTTCATAGGAATTAGAAAAAGAGAGAATAATAGCAAAGGGTAAAGTTATCAAATTGTAAATTGATCTTTATTGCCCTAATGCGGCCGCGGTACACAGAAGTATTGCATCAGGAAACCAATTCCTAAGGAAAGCAAGCACTATAGGATAAGGTAGACGACCCACATTCTCTTAGACTTGCGGTATCTCTCATAGGTCGCCCTACCTTTTTATAATTTGTTGTGCACGCAACCGCTGCAGTACACAAGTACTGTAATCAACGAGCAAAGAACACCAACGCACATGTCATTCTCAACAGTGAAAATTGTAGCTATCGATATAAATTCTATAAATTCTACAGGCACAAGTAATAGTAGGAGATAGCATCTTCCAGGAGAATTGGAAGGTCAGACCTATCACCTACCGTAAGATGCTTCTTCATTGAATCAATGTTGATTGTGTGTGGGACTTCTGGCACACACATGATAACTTCTGGCACACACATGATATATTCTATGCGTCTGCTTAACAATAAATGCGAAAGATATGCGCTTCAGACTTTATCCAACTATGGAAATAGATTTTTTACTAGGCCACGGCCAAAGATGTAACAGACAGGATCCTCAAACTCGATGATGCGATTATGACTCTTTCATTTTGCGATAAGATTGGACTTAGGCTAGAATCGACGCATGAAGAGCACATAGAAGCCTTCTTTAGGAAAATTCCTGTGGCTGACAAGATATGAAGGTGTAAAAATAAGAGTGAAAAAAAGGAAGAGAGAACTATACTTACGCATGTGTTCTCGGTCTTAGGCCTGTGCTGGTTGAGTTTGTTTTTTCTCGAGTTCAGAGACTCGTTTCTCTAGTTCCAGGACCTTACGGTTTGTCTCTACCTCTGAGGCTCGTCTCTCTTGTTCAGAGACTCGTTTCTCTAGTTCCAGGAGCTTACGGTTTGTTTCTAGCATTTCTTTTGTTAGGCTAACAATTAGCTGACCTAGTGATTCTATTTCCTCATTATGTTTAACCATATACAATTAGTAGGGTTTAAAGGGAATATTTATCTGTCATGTCTTTTTTTCCCATCTGAGAATAGGATTGCCAAATCTTCAGCACAACTGAAGATATATGACCATCAAGCAGTACTTGTCAGAGAGGCAATGTCCTTTTTGTTTTGTAAAATTACTTCTTATCATTGTAATATGACCATAGGTCCTTCATGACTAGGTTAAAGTTATTCTGTAGATTATCCAGTCTTGGACCCATCTTTTTATCACGAAGGTGAGTATCGATAACATATTTGTACGAATTATGAATCAGTTTCATGTATGTGTATACATATGACTCTAACGGTATATCCCTAACTGAACTTTCACATCTTCCACGCTCTTCTAACTCTTTGTACACTATTTCACCTTTCTTAATTATGATATATTCTAGCTCCTTTTCATTTGACATTTATCTAAAGATAAATCGGTCGTAGATATAAAATATCATTTAGTAACCACTTTCTAGGCTGGGCTTTTTGATAGTCCATGACCGTAAGTGGGGGTCATGTAACCCATTACGCAAATTTAGGGATTTTATCGATACCTAATCCAAAAGGGTGAACGACTATTAGTTATAAAGCCAGATTCCTCTGACTAGATGTATCACCGGTATCGGGTTTATGCTCTGTAGAATTTGATCCTGTGCTAGAATTTGAGATATCATTGCTGTCTCCAGATACATCACCTACTACAAATTCTATGCAGTTTGATTCTACTTATTATATGAATCGTGTCACCATATTGAATATCGTTCATAAAAAGGAAAATCGATATTAATATGAGCTTAAGATTACTGATGATCCTTAAAATTGATCCCTGAGGTTATTGTCATTATTAGTTCAATACTAATAGTGATTTGTTGGGACAGACTAATGGATCCTTTATCTACATTATTGACTATTTGTGTGTACTATGCCAATAGATCCAGACTTTCCAAAGAATCATGAAGTAATAGGAAAACACAACCATTCAGATGGGGAACATTATCATTTTGTATGGGGACCAGGAAGAACTGCAGAAGCAGCAGAAAAGGAAGAAGTAAAGGCTGCATATGCTGAAAGGGGAGAAGAACTAGTTCCTTTAGGAGTTCATGGCACTACTATAGCAGTAGATTGGGATTCTTGTTTTGCAGATGGTGCTTGTATTGAAGCATGTCCTGTTCAGGTCTTCCAATGGTATAGAACAGAACAGGATGTCCCAGCGATAGAAATGGCTAATGCTACAGGTGAAGGAATTGGAGAGAACTCCATGAAGGATGTTAGAAAGGACTTTACTGATAAATCAGATCCAATTAGAGAACATGATTGTATTTGGTGTATGGCTTGTGTTTCTGTATGTCCTCCACAAGCAGTTAAAGTAGATCAAGGCAACCTTGAATACCATGAAAAATCGGCAGGGACATTTAATGAAGAATTAGCAAAGGGGAGTGCACCTCCTCCACATGCACATTAAACTTCATTACACTTTTTTCGGCTCCGATTACATGAAAATCTATTGGTACGAACATATTGACTATCAAGCGATCCTCTTCCCCTTCAATTAGTTTCTCTATATTGACATGCCAGAACCCCCTACTACGATCTCAAGTTAAGATTCAAAAATACCATCCAAAAAATGTGCATCTTTACTCTAAAGACGACAATGACAGACGAAGATTATC
>WHTU01000117.1 GCA_009377575.1 Nitrososphaeraceae archaeon
GGCTCCCGGAAGACATTTGCTAGCAGAAAATTATGCATAAAAAGACTACTAAGGAACTAATTTAACTCACCAAAGGAATTATTACCGCTGCAGTAGCCAGAGCTAGAAGCACTACCACAATTACAACTATCCAGATTAGTCTTATCAATAAGATATACTCACCAAGTTCCTTTTCTAGGTTAGGAGCTCTATTACTATCAGTTTAATATTAGAATTCTTCGATAAAATATATTTGACTTCTTCTTTTTACTTTCTCCATCCTTTAGTTTGTCTGATTAGGTAGGCTTCGGTCCTTTAGGTATTGGTTAGGTGGTTTTCTTTCGTCTTTATCCACTCTACTTACTTCACCTCCAGATCTAGACTTCGTCTACTGTATTATAGACTGCATAAAGATATAAGACCACTGATTATTCTGTTCCTGGTAGCTATATCTTATCACGATATTCGAATCCTATGTTAGAAAAGGTTAAGGGTTTCATCATACTTTCCAACCACGCCTTAAATCACTCAGAATAGGCGAGTAGTGGGCTAGGTTATGCATGTTCCTGGCCTACTACCTTAGTTTGGTAGGATTCTGAATCGGGAAAGTTTTTCTGTTTTTCTTATTAAGAATGCTGTCATTATTTGGATATGGGAAAATGGAAATGCATTTGGTGCTCTAAAATCCTGGAAGGTGGGTCTTTAATGGATCTGATTGAAGCAAGCACAAAAGAGGAAGGAGACCAACACATACACGGCTGGGAAAACATAACCCTGATAGAGGAAGAAACCAAGCTAGCGAATAAACTATTGCCTAGCATTCATTTCTGACCCGCTATCCTTATTTTGTTGCTGTTCGTCTGCTAATACTCGGCACAAAATTATGATTACGACATTTTTGTTAAAGAACTAAAGCAGATGCGCGAGTATATGACACAGAACAAGAGCCCATAGTTCTTTATTTCTTAATAGCACAGCGTAAACTGATGAAATTCTGCAATTAATTACGTAGATTGCGTAGACATCTCACATACCAACGTCCATTAAACGTTCGAAAAAGTGAGGACGACTACTTACCGTGTTATGTCTGCGGGCCTCTGCAAATCAAGGTTTATGATTCAGAGACGCCACGCATTGAACCGGACCCGTGTCTATCCTATGCTGAAATAGTTCTTGCTGACAAAATCAACTATCATACCAGCACACTTTTCAGGACTCTCTTCTTCGGTGTTTATAATAACTTCCGCGTTGATTGGTGGCTCATATGGTGCTTGTATCCCGGTCATATTCCTGATATCGCCCTGTGAGGCACTCTTATAGAGCCCTTTCGGATCTCTTTTCATACAGGTCTCCAATGAACACTTTACCCAGACCTCCACAAAATTGCCTCCCAAATTCCTGGCATATTCCCTAAATGACCTATAAGGAGAAATAAGTGCAACAATAGTGATAACACCATTCCTGGATAATAATTGGCTGAGAAACGCAACCCTCTTGGCATGAGTTTCTCTATCTTCTTTAGAGAATCCTAATTCGCTGCTTATTGTTCTTCTCAACTCATCCCCGTCTAGGAATTCAACCCTCGAACCTAATTCACGAAAGTGCTTTTCGAGGATCCTCCCGGTAGTGGTCTTTCCGGAGCCAGATAGCCCAGTTAACCAGATTACTACTCCCTCGTTATTAGTTTGAAGACGAGTGATCCCTGCTTGATTCTCCTCACCTAAATTGGACTCCATAAATGTTACCAAATTTTTTCCCCTCACCTAAGTTATTTAAGAATATCTTTAGTTCCGACGGCACTTCTTAATGATATACCTTTAGCTTAGAATACTGTCTTATTATAACTAGATCCAAAGAAGAAAGGTGGGGCATAAAAATCTTAAATACCAACTTAGACGTATACTTTGGTTATTTTTTCATCACTAAGCTTTTTGATCCGTCTTATGCATATCTTAAGCAGTGAAGATATTAAAAATCTTAAATACAAACTTTGGTACGTACTTTGGTTATTTTCTCATCACAAAGCTTTTTGATGATACAATTTCAACATCGGTACCGTTTAGGTATAACTCGATAGGTAATGGTATAAAAATCTTAAATACAAACTTTGGTACGTACTTTGATTATTTTCTCATTGCTAAGCTATTCGATCATACAATTTCAACTTAATGTAAAGGCGTGCAGTGCTTAATTGTCATTTAAGGTTTTAGATATATTTCCTAGTAAATTTTACTCGACAAGGGCCCAACGGTTCTTGCCCAGCTTAATTGACTAAACATATTCGGATATCAATATATCAGCATCCAAATTGTTTCAGCCAGTTTGTAAATCCGTATTGGCAACTCAATACGGTTCTGAATTAAATTACGATGAATTGACGGCCTTCTTTTGGTTCTTTATCATTGTAATTTTAAATACAAACAATTTTGTAAAGCATATGTAATGATGTTAGTCAATGGTTTAAGGTATTTTACAACTGTGCACATTTTTTGATAAGTCTAGACTTTTTATCTGACAATCCTCTTCAGATGGAACTAGGTTTTCAGATTGATATCTAAGTTAGATGACGCTGGATATTTTTATATCTAGAAAATCGTACACGTACGCCTCGATAGGTAAGGGCATAAAAATCTTAAATACAAACTTTGGTACGTACATTGGTTATTTTGTCATCACTAAGCTTTTTGATGATACATTAAGTTTGAAAGTATATATCGTGATATCTATATATCTGGAACATCCTTGATATCTATATTTCCAGAAAATCGCTGGTCCAGATTTGAATACACATGAGACCTGTCTATCATCTAATCAAAGATTTATAGGTGGATTGTAAAAGTCTTGAATTGTAAAAGTCTTAAATAGTAACTTGTAATTATATATGCGCCTAAACCCAACACTTCCAGGCAAGAAATTTGCATGCTAACCCTTTATTTTTGATTATCTTGACTTATCTATTAGTGGAAGCTACCGCCCAGGGTGATTAGCTTCATATTAATAAAAGGAGCTGGAATATGCTTACTCGAATACAAAAAATGCTTACCTGGATGGCAAGGACCTACTTCATTCAACTTAAGGTTAGCTCGCTTTATATGTCCGAAACATTTTCTAGAAAACGCAGTCGTCGGTATGTATTGAAGTAGTTGAGAATCGAAAGGCATAACTACCGAAAAGAAGTACTTAGGATTAAAAGTCAGACAAAGGGCCCCCCCTGGTCAGATTGTTGAGGCAAATCAAACTATGTCTGACTCGACTGGTTTGACACAAAGAACGAATCAGAAATCTCTCTTACCAATTAAATATCTGAAAAATAATAGATTGTATTAACTATGCTATCCCCATTTTCTATGCATGATAAGAAAAATAGTGAGTTTAAATCATTAAACATATGGAACCAACTTAAGGAGGCCGGTAACGATCTGTCATGGTATTTTGCCGTTTCGACAAACCGTATGCCAGCAAAGTACCTCATCTCAAAATCCATATTCTGTAATATTACAGACTTGGCAGCCGCAACTGAGGAAAGGCTGTGGGAAGAACATAGAAACCTTACCAAAACTTTTCTGCAAACCTGGAAAGAAGTAAGGTCGGAAAAGCACAGTGTAATACGCAATCCCGATAGCCGGAAAACATCTCTTATGGATTTGAATATTGAGCTTACCAAGCGAATGTTGAAGCATTGTAATTTCTGTCGTTGGTATTGCCAGATTGATCGATCCGATCCATCAGTTGGTACTGAATCTAGAGGAGAAGCAAAGAAGCATGGAACTTGTCAGTTAGAATCCACCTCTAAAGTGAGCAGCTATTTTCATCATCGTGGTGAAGAGCTGGTTTTCAGAGGTACGATGGGATCGGGCACAATATTCTTTACAAGTTGCAATATGAGATGTTCATTTTGTCAAAACGGTGACATCAGTACGGACAAGGATAATGGCATTCCCATAACACCTAACTTACTTGCTTTTATGATTTGGCAGCTAAGGATGGAAGGCTGCCACAACACGAACTGGGTTGGTGGTGATCCAACTATACATTTGCATACCATTGTCGAAGCAATAGGCTTGCTTGATTCTCTGCAGCTATCAAACATAAACAAAATGAAGCAATATCATAAGTATGTTGAATCCGCGAACGCTGATAACTACCACATTGATTCCTCTAAGGCGTGGCTGAAGAATTCTGAGTCTGCTTTCTATCAAGGACGACTTTTCAATAGCCCGCAGCTCTGGAACTCAAACTTCTTTATGAGCAGCGAGACAACGCATATTCTTCGTTCGCTTATAGACGTATGGCTTCCCGACTTCAAGTTTGGCCCTGGCAAATGTGCTCTAGAAATATCTAGAACTCCGTGGTACTGGGAGACCGTAACCAAGAACCTCAAGCTAATTCATGAATGGGGGGAAGATTTCGTGATACGTCATTTGATAATGCCAAATCATGTTGAATGTTGTACTAAGCCGGTCCTAGACTGGATTGCTATGAACATGCCTGAGGTTCCAGTAAACATTATGGATCAGTATTATCCAGACAATCTGTGCGATCCTAGCTCCTCAAAATATCGTGAACGGTACAATGAAATTGCTAGATCGCCTTCTGAGGAAGAAATAGTAAGATCTTATCAGTATGCAAAGGAATTAAATCTGAACTTTGAAGCATTGTCTTACGAAAAATCAGTTTTCGGATTAAATCTATAGATCATAGTCATTTGGATAAATTTGGATAAACATCAGAACTTGCAGAATCATCGTCTAATTTGGCGATGACAAATATTAGCTACCTCATCCAAGTCTCATCACAAATGGGCAGTACATAAATTGCTTTATTCGTAATTATTTGAGCTAACCCTCAAACCATACTCTATTCAAAGAAGGGATGCGTGTGATCACGGTGTTGTAGATTATAATCAGCGTTGCGGAACCTATCATCAGGACAAATACCAAGTAATGAAATACAATTTTTAGGTGCCCAGCAATCGAATTCTTCGGACCACCACCTGTTGTTTTATCCCACTCTCTTCATTTTTGAACCGCATTTAGGGCATGCAATCTCTTTGTGCTCGTTACCACAGCTCATACAGTAGTATTTTATCGGACTGTACCCGGACATGGATGGGCTCGCATCTGATGAGCGCAGTGAACCAAATAGTCCTTTCATGCTAATGCCCATCTTCTTCAACATTAACCGCGTCCTCAAAAAGTTAACTAGCATAAAACCCCCGATGGCTGCAACTAGAGATGCAGGGAACGGCAAT
>WHTU01000118.1 GCA_009377575.1 Nitrososphaeraceae archaeon
GGAACATAATGCAACTAGTGAAGAGTCAGTAGTCAGAGCAAGCACAGATTCCGGGGCAACATTTGGACCAGTACTAAAATTAGCAACCAATGGGACTATCGGACAAGCATCGCAAGAAGAATAGCAATAGATCGATTTCTATCTTTTTCTTGTACATCGAATATTGTTAAATAATTTGTTTTATACATACACAATATAAGCGATAGATTAGATCGTGGCGACAAAAATAGCGAGACTAACACTGATGTAGATGCATCTTTTTCATGTGTGGATTGTGGTCAGCAATTCAAATCACGTCAAGAATTAAAAGAACATGAGAGTATACAACATTAACTTTTATCATGAGTACTCTATTTGAGAGTAACGATGGCTAATTACTAACGAATGGTGGACGAATGGGCGCCGGGAGACTAGATATTGTGCCTGATTCTTTCGTACGATTATCATCGGTATTGTTGTTTTCAGTCATATTTTGAGCATTAACAACTTGTTCGATCAATGCACTACTCCCAAACGTAAGATTAGCCATTGCTGCGTCAATGATTCCGAAGACGGTAGGCTCTAACAGTTTGTGCATATCATTTTATAGTTATACAACATAAAAAATATTATGAGCGATGAAAAAGCGGATGATATAGACGCCAAGATGTTTGCAACTTTTTCTTGCGTAGATTGTGGACGAGAATTTCAGACTCGTGAAGAGTTAGAAGATCAGGAGAGTACTCATTGAATTCAATAATGGAATCTGACTGTTTCAAGATATTCAAAAAAGTGTTTAACATGAGTACATGTTAATCCCATCCGCAAGTATAGAGAATATCGATAGATAAATCTAGTGAACTTCGGACCTAAGCTTAGCAATTTGTTCTAACTGAAAAAATATCAGATATAAGTGAGAGCCCACTTTTGCATAGCTCAGATAAGCACATCTGTTGTTAAACTTCCAAATGAATACTAAATACATGTTCATTGTAGCAGCAATGGCAGTCATGCTCATAGGTGCAACAACTCTTGCAACTGAAGATGCATTTGCAGGAAAAAAGAAACACAAAGAGTATAACCAGGCAACATCACAAGCAAACGCTTGTGGAAATGGTAAACTACCGTTGAATGTCTTCTGTCAAAATATTGACTCACAAGTTCAGGGCGAAGAAAATGCAGTAGCAATAGGCGGCACCCAACAAGCTGAAGATTAACAAGCCAACACTACCTAAATCTTTCTTTTTTTGTATTTCCAATTGGTAACACAATTGAAATAACATTATCTTGAAGATATATTATATCTCCTACTACAAAAATAGCTATCAGTCTTTTTAAAGACTTCCAAGATGAATCTATATATGTATAGATAGTCTCTAATCTAGTATTCCCCAATTGATGTCAAAATTCCATGAAAAAGCCATTAGCTCTAGTTAAGAGCATAGGTTTCGTCCGATTCATTGGTACAGTATTCAATGAGTGTGAATGATCTCTAATATTAGGCGAAGCAGCCATACTCGTACATGATCACGGAGCCATGGGTGTAATTTGTTCTTTAGGCTGCTATAATATCGTAATTGAGAATAATAAAGTTTCCAATAGTGCCGGTTCTGGAATTATGTTTAGTAGGAATATGACTAATTCTATCGCAAGAAACAATTATGTTCATAATGAAGAACAATGCATTTTTGTATCACAATCACACGATAACAAAGTTTATTATAATACAGTTAGTAATTGCGGCAATGGTATTTACTTAAAAAGTGAGTCTTCCAACAATTCAGTATTTAATAATACGATACGAAACGTAAATGGTTCGGCATTATTGTTAAACGATGGAGCGTCGGATAATTCAGTGTATTCAAATACCATAGTCAATCCACCCTCTGAAGAGGAGGTAATAAACAATAAGATCAGGACAATAACACATTTGAAGATAATAACATCCTTAGTTCTTTAGCCTTTTCTTTCGCTCCATCTTCCCCGTTCAGTTCATTACATGTCAACAGTATGGTTAGAGAAAACTAGTACTACTAATTAAATGAAACATGTCATAAGAACATGAGACGAAAGTGGATATAGAATGGAAATAATTAAAAAGAAAAAGTGACGAAGAGGTATCTAATTATTAGACTTCATTCACACTTACGAAATAACCACTGGAGGTACTATGTGTTAATATTCTCTCATGATTATATGCGTGAATTACTGCCTCGTCTTCTTCGGCAAAACGTTCTCGTATCCCACAAGGGAAACAAGTTACCTCATACATATATGCTTCTAAAATCACCTTTCAATGTAATATACGTGTTCCGTGTATTTAAGTTCCACACAGTACAGGACTTGAATACACTTCTTATAGAAGATTATTGCAACCATACTTTTGAAGATGGATGGATGTCTCATATTAGAGATAATATTACCAAGTATCCATATTGTGAGCAAAGTGAGCAGAATGTTTTATTTTTTTGCTGTATTTTTAATAGCCTTCTATTTCCAATGCGAATACGTTTTTTAATGCGAATGACAGAAAAGACGAGATGTGCATAATCAAGACAAGTAGGGTTAAATAAGACCCTAGCTAATATACGCAAAATAGTAGAATTTAATAAGTTGACCGAAGAACCAGTAAAAATTGACTTCTATATGCTGAAACGGCTACGATTTTTGTGTGATTATTGGAACTATCATTACAATTTCTAACATTGTGTATTGTACTTACTATTCAAATTGAGTCTAGTTGGAAACGACTTTTTGAGATTATGAGATATACTATTTGGGAGCAGCCTAAAGTCAATCAATCAATGTCCCTAGATTATACACACTTCTTATCTTTTGAATTTGCAAACATGAATTTTATTCGAAATTTTAATGCGATTCATGTATATCATACTATCAATAATATCATTCTCCATGTGAATGATAATATACTGAAAAAATAGTAACATATATAGCTAGTATTAATAATAAATCAAAATCAGAAATATTTGAGCTTAGTTGTGAAAAACAATGGGTTTAACAATGTAGAGATCAGACAGCGAATAACGGAAGCTACATCAGGTCTCAACAACCATTATTTTACTATGATGGCTAAAAGAATGTCGGCTAGTAATGCCGATCTTCTAGCCCGATTCATTATTTTAAATAGGAAAAATAGTATTATTGCAATTAATACGATAAAAATATATATCGATGGAATTGTGTATTTGGAGAACTGTCATAAACATAAAGACCTAGATAAGATAGACAGAAATGATATTGTAACTTTTCTCGATAGTTACCGTAAACCCGAAACTGTCGATCTACTACATAAGTGGATTAATACATATAACATACGTCTCAAGACAATCTTCAAATTCTTTAGATGGTTGGACAACTTGAAGCATGACAGATTAGTAACAATTACTACAACAGAGGGAATGGTACCACCCATTATGATGGGAATCAAGAGACTCAAAAGAAAAGAAAAGAACTCATATCAAGCCAGAGATTTATGGACCCATGAAGATGACGCAGTCTTTCTAAAATATTGTGAAGATAGTAGATTGAAATGTTATCATATGGTGGCCAGAGATACAAGCGGCAGACCTCATGAATTACTAAAGTTACGTGTGGGAGATATAATGTGGCAGATAAGTGGGACAGCCGCTCAGTACGCAGAAGTTACAATTGGGAAAAGTTGTAAGACTGTACCACGGACCGTACCATTGATAAACTCTATTCCATTCGTCAAAGATTGGATCCGAGAACATCCAACAGGTAATAATAGAAACTCATTCTTGTTCATAAGTCGTGAAAGACAGTCGGCGTATAGAAATATACCATTAATCTCGATGTCAGTAGCTATTATGTATAGACAGCAAAAATTAGAATTCTTTCCACGGCTACTTACGAATCCTAATATCTCTGAAAAAGAAAAGAACAAAATTAGAATATTACTCGATAAGCCATGGAATCCGTATGTAAGACGACATTCTTCTTTGACTGAAATATGGAAGCTTCTAAAAAGCGAGCAAGCTTTACGAATTCACGCAGGCTGGTCAAAGACGTCAAAAATGGTTGAAATCTATACTCATGAATTTGTAAATGAGAGTAGTCAGCTTCTATTACAGGCCCGCGGTATTATTCCAGCTGATGCACAAGAAAATGACATATTAAGACCTCTACAATGTCCGGGTTGTAATGAGTCAAATAAACCTGAAAGCAGATTCTGTGCTAAATGCAGTATGGTATTGACCTACGACGCATATAAAGAAACACTTGAAAAAGAGAAACACAGAGAATCAGAATTAAAAGATCTTAAAGAGAGATTAGAAGTTATTCAAGAAGAACAAAATCAAAAGTTCAACCAAATCATGGTATTGATACAACAGAATCCAAAGTTAGTAAACATAAAGCCAGAAGTCTTAGTAACTTCTAAGTATAGTCTCGCTTAATCAGGATTTGGCTTAAGTGAATTCGTAAGCATACCACTTACCACAAAAATCACATTTCTTTTCTAATAAATTCAATAGTTACAGCTACAGCTATAGCATAATGTCATATTGATTGTATAAAACTCACAGGCAAAATAAATTGATGCAAATATAGTATCTAGATGTTAGATTGTCTGCGATGAGCTAGCGCAAAACGATTTTATCCATATAAGAAAACTAGAGATTAAACATGAGTAGCTTTCCGCCAAGATGTTATTATTGCGATAGTAAAAACTTCGGCTCGGTAGACGGATATGAGCGTCATATAGTAACTAGGCACCCAAGCCTACCTGGTTATCCTGGACCTGCTGATATTAAGTATTACCGCTTGGAAAGACGAGACATGTCATGGAAGCGCGAGATAAAAGCGGATTTTGAGTGGAAATAGTTATCCGTCATTTTGATACAGTCTTATTATGCATGTAAATGTGGACAATAGAAATATTGAGATAGATATTACCGATGATCTTAATGAACTAAATAATTGGGTTGAACTAATAGGTAAAACAGTCTAACGAGGATATATGATGATCCAAATTGTAATCGTATAAAGCTGAAAACATCTGATAATGGACGACATACAGGTTTTATCATAGAAGCGAATGACGCCGGTGTGTTAGCTGTGTG
>WHTU01000119.1 GCA_009377575.1 Nitrososphaeraceae archaeon
ATAACATTCAATGTACAAGACTATACTTCATTTCTTTTATCTCTTATAAATTCAATGACGACATCCAAGTGGTCTATGTTAATTTGCTTTAATTCGCGTTCAAATTCATTCATCTCTTTGTTATGTGCCACTATAGCATGATTTTTTATTGCAACGTATTCTAAAGCGTTTATTGCTAGATATTATAAAATATCAGACTACATATCAAGATTGGGATGGAAGTGTCCTTTCAAAATTTGTGTATCCCAGCAATAATATTGATCTAGAATCAAAGAAGAATTGGGTCTTTAGTAAATTTAGTAGAGTATCATCAGTAGAGGAAGACAGAACCCTTAGGTTTAAGGGGATAAGGATTGATCTGCATGTGCTCGAACAAGTTATTCAAGAGGACAGGGATATAGAATTTATAACTGGATCTGCGACGCTTACCCCATCATCTGATTCCTATTCTGCATAATTATTTAGAATGAATTGGCTTTACACATAATTAAATATAGAAATAAATCTTATAACAAGATTCGTTAGGCCGTCAAAACCTCTATAACTCATGAATCTAACTACCCATGGAGAATTGTTAACAACTCGTAAACGCATTTGAATTAAGAGGTCCGACAAAACTGTAAATGTACAACTATTAAATATTTTATTTAACAAATCATTTAGAAAATGACCCAAGTGATATCCAACGTAGAATATAGTATACTAAGAGCATTAGGTACAGACGCAGATTTTTTGTACGACACTGTGGATAGTTACATTAAAGACGCTCAGGATAGTAACAGATCAGATTTAGTAGAATTATGGCAAACTATCAAACAAGACAGACAGAAACATGCTAACATGTTGAAAGAAGCACTCGAGAAAGAGATACATAAACAATAATACGTTGATTTACTTCTTTTTTATGGTTCTGGTTTTCTCAATGCTAGCAAATGATGGTCTGGTCCGCGAACATAGTGTTTGAAAAATCCATGGCAATTTCAACACGAGCTAAAAAGATTAGATTGAGATGGAAACATCTGATGAATACAATTAGATAATTGAGCCAAGCAAACATCAGATCCACTTAATTATGTTCTCTTATATCCAATATTATAGTCAATGAGTTATGATGGAAGATCTTGTGGCATGGGCTGATATCATAGGTATTATTGCTGGTATTTTGGTGTTGTCTTCATTCATCCCACAGATAATGAAAGCTTACAAAACCAAAAAGATGTCTGATGTGTCTATTAATTTGATGATTCTTATAGCAAGCGGAATGTTTCTCTGGGTCATCTATGGTTTCATCAGATCAGACCCAGTCATAATTGGAACTAATGCTACAGGTTTTGCTCTGAATGTTAGTTTATTGGTTATGAAACTTAGATATGACGAGATGCAAAGTCGTACAGCTAGAGCGTGATTGCTCGATATTATTGTATGATTAATAGCGCCGCAGCATCAAGCAGGCTCCATTTCTATGCATAAGGAACACACAACATATTTTGTAAATACCCTACTGCAAAGGGAAACGTGCCAAAAACACTCATACTAGTAGATCCCAAGGATTAGGCGATTTCCTTAGAAGAATCTAAAGTGATTACAACAGAATGCTGCCAGGTCTGTGGTATTAGCGAGGACATTATTCGAGCGAGCAATCAATGAACTAGACAGACCTTGCTCTTGCCGACGCGACTAGGCTAGTAGTAAGGTAAGTTACTTCGGCCTGCGAATAAGTACAAAATTACTTGAAGGTACCTTGCTTCTCCTTAGCTCTATTGCTTGCTGCTTTAATTGCTTCTTATTTATTTTCATGTTTAATTACCGTGCTTAATCTTCAAGCATTATACGCTCACGTTTGGAGTGTCTTTGATAGTTATTTCTAATATATCATGTATAGTAACGTAATGGTATGAGGGTTTGCTACCCCATAATCTTACCAATTTAAGGAGGTTTTTCCCTCATACCATTTTTCTGATTTTATAAAATAGTAAGCTTACTTTTCCTTATCATTATGATATGACCATAGATCTTCCATGACTAGGTTAAAACTATCCTTTAGACCATCTAGTCGTGGACCCATTATTTTATCGTGAAGGTGAGTATCGATAAGATATTTGTATGCACTGTCAACCGCTTTTAGGTAAGCGTATACATACGACTCTATTGGTATATCCTTTGCTGTACTTTCACGTCTTTCACGCTCTTCTAGCTCTTTGTACACTATTTCACCTTTGTTAATTATGATCTCTTCTGGCGTTTCTTTTTCATTCGACATCTTATGTCTAGATAAAGTGGACATAGATATAAAATATCGTACTCAGTAACCATTCTGGATGCTGAACAGAGCAGTTGAACAGTTAACCAGCGTAAGGGCAGCTGCACCGATTGCCATATCTGGAGATCAGCGTTACAGCTTGGCCTCGTTGAGTTAGTTTGCCAAATGATGAAATTAAGGCCATTTATGCAGAGATGAGCCGAGTGTAACCTGAAGATCGCAGCACTGCTACAAGGCTTATATTATTTATTACATATACAAATCTAACTTTTTTGCGTCGACGTACTTGTTAATGATCCTAATTTAATTATGAGGAAATAATTCAAACCTATGCAAGATCGTCGTGGTTAGATATTAGTTGTACAAGATTCTTCTAATACTTACATTAGTCATAAATAAGTATAGATGTCTTCACTAATAGAATAGAATAAGAGATGCCAAGACAACTTAGGCATAGATCCAGATCCGAAATAATTTCATCTATTCTTGAGGTGACCAACGGCAACAAGGTAAGGATAACAGAGATCCAATTCAAGACCTATTTGTCATATAACATTCTCAAGGAGTACCTGGTTCATCTACTTCAGTGTGATCTTATCGAGTATATAGAAGGAGAAAGGACGTTTAAAACAACTCCAAAGGGGATGCAGGCATTGCAAATGTATAGCAGAATGGATGAATTATTAGTTAGGACACATTAAGTTAGTGGATTACAACTATGCAGATTACAAGTTTATTTTGAAGTAATCTGATTTTTTGCGCGCAGACATTATACACAGTATTACGTCCTTAAAGGATGTGCTCGCGGTTTCTGCTAATGTATTCGAATTAAGGAAATGGAATCACAGAAGGAATTTGTTCTTCTATGTTTTGCCCGTCGTCATTCTCGTCATTATTAGTTCCTTCCTCTCCTGAAGATGACTCTGGACAATCTACTAATGAGAATGTTTGACGATCGCAATCAACTGACCCTTGTACATAGATGTGGTCAAGCCCACCAAACGTACTGGCGGAAAATCCAGAGAGTAATAGAAGAAAAAAGGTTGAGACCCATTTATATGATAATGGCAATTTAATAGAAAATAATAACGAATTGAATAAATTGATCATTTATCGTACAAATCATTTTGTCCAGTTATGCCTATTTGACTTAAGGATCAGAGTTATATTATAATCATATAGAACACAATACCCACCAGAAAATTGATTGGTTCAGTTCAGATTCGTCTCAAAATCTGCGCATAAAGAGTACTGTCGAATGTCATAACTTCACTAAGAGAGGATTGGCCATTCCTCTTTCATACTGGAAATGCCTGAAAAAATATCCAGTATAGTTCATTCGTAGAATATACGACAGTCTAAAGATAACTAATTTGACTGGTTAATTCTGATGTCCCAGATATTCGAAGACCTGTCACGATCTTTGTGTGTTCGATGTTCAGATGTCGGACTTTAACTGTGATTACGTTATCTTCGGAATGAGTGAGTATGGATAAATGCCGCGTGATAAACCTATATGATGTGGAAGAAATGAGATGTGGAGACGAGTACCATGGGACAAGACGATGGTGTTCCTAAGAACAAAAATATAATTAAGATTGAGACAATCCTATATGATGTTTTCATCAATACCAAGAAGCGATCCTGTTCTTTAGGATGCTAACAAAAGGTATATCTTTAAGTTTGATCTTTTAAATAACGGAATATGTTTTAAGAACCGGTAACGGCACGGATACCCTTAGGCCCAAGTCAATCTTATCCCTTTATTTAGTTTAGTTTACCTTTGCAATATCTATTTTGGCTACAATTTGTTGGAACTTAGACTCCATATCCTCGCGTATGGCCTCTATTTCCACCTTATGCCTGATCTCCATGCTTTCAAGAATACTGTTCTTGCGAGTGAGTTCGACTAACTCTTTTCGTAAACGATTTTCTTCATTGATTGTTAAACTATCTGCTGCCTTAAGGTACTCATGTAGTACGTAATCCTCGCCCGGCTTGAAATAGTTATCGTCCAAACCAATACTATGACCTAAAAAGAGTTCTTTGGTGCGGGGTTCAACTTTTGCATAGATCAACTGAGTATCAAAAAATTTTCTAAAACCTGCGGTCAATCTAACATTCTTTCTGATCTTTCCCTCTTCACTATGAAGTTCCGTGATTCTTTCTACTGTCCTAATTCCTGATTTTTCTATTGATCTTGAAATTAAGCGCTCTAAAGTTCGGAGTTTTAGAGGAGTTACGTTATGAACGGAGGCAGGATCATTTCGGTCAAACTGATCCCTAAAAACAGGAGATTTAGGAGTTAACTTTTCACCATACCTCTTCCTGTAATCAAGATAAATATCGATTACCTTGGCTGCTTCCGGCGTAGTAAATGTGAAGTAACGTTCTCTTGAATCTGAATATGCGGTGACTTTGTACAGGTTAAATTCCGAAACCCTTTGTAAATTTTCTAACCTTAGATCAAAAACTGCTCTGATTCTCACTCCTGTTATGGCCAGAAGCAGGATGATTGCTCCTACTCGCTTAGATAGCGATGTTCCTATCTCAGTTCCCACTGGTGCCAATGCTTCAATCTTGGGCAGGGATGGCTGGGCCAACGGGAATGATACAACGAGCTTCTCATTTAAAACTGGCTTCGAGAGAGAACCCTATGAACTGTTAAAGTATCTAGATGATAACAATGTTAAGAATATAGTCTTCGTGACTACTGCAATATATCGATACAGCAGCTGCATCATTTTGAGCACGATATGCAATATG
>WHTU01000011.1 GCA_009377575.1 Nitrososphaeraceae archaeon
TGTATAACATGTTTGCTACCATGATGTAGGGAGATATAGATAATGTACGAAGGGATAAAATGGTTTATGCAACAGAGCTTCCTCATCCATACATATTTTGTTCCTTTGCAGTTAAGCACGAAACATAACGCTCAAGGTACTGAAGAATGTTTTATTTTTCAAATTTGCACTAGTGTGGATTCTATTGCATGTAAATTAAATTGCGCCCGATAACTTTTTGACTATTTTTGCAAAGACGATTTTTTTCTCACTACTTTGAACATTCTACATTAGTTAGAAGGCCTGACTTGTAAAAGTTAAAAGGTGAAAAATTCTTACATGGTTCCATGAATACATTTGTAGTAATAACCCTGTTCACTACTATTTCTCATGATGCTAAGCATAAAGCAGTAAACCTACATTATCCTATAACATGAATCAAAAAGAAAGTGGCCCATCTTGTATTCATCTGGATAATGAAATTAAAAATGTCACTGCCAGAACACCAAATGGGTGTGAAGAGTGCTTACAAACAGGGTCAACATGGGTACATCTACGTCTATGCTTAAAGCTGTGGCCATGTTGGATTCTGTGATCAATCTATTGATAAACACGGGACGCAGCATTTCCGTTCAATTAGGCATCCAGTTATTCGATCATACGAACCTGGAGAGAACTGGATATGGTGTTTTGTAGACGAAATATTCAAGGAATAATAATCCTTACGCTGATTGCTCTGTTGTAATCCTTGCATTGTGGTTTTAGTCGCAGGTAGTGCCAAAGATATAGTTATACAGGAGAAGCAGTGATACGGTAATATGGGAACATATGATTACACGAGAGTAGAGCGGAATACTCGTGCATTCTTGGAGAGTTTGCAAAAGAGTTCTGGGCCGCCAATCTATAAATTATCACCGGAGCAAGCACGCAATGTCCTTTCAAGCGTTCAGGCAGCTCCTATTGAAAAACTTGAAGCTGATATAGAGAACCGTAGTATTCCAGGTGGTCCCACGGGGGAAGTATCCATCCAGATAGTTCGACCTCCAGGTACACGTAACACAAATCTACCCGCTGTAGTGTACTTACATGGTGGTGGATGGGTCCTTGGTGGATCTGATACTCACGACAGATTGGTAAGAGAACTCGCTAATGGCGCCCAGGTAGCTATTATATTCGTCAAATACACACTTTCTCCAGAAGCTAAATATCCTGTTTCTCTGGAACAGGCATACGCCGCCGCAAAATGGGTTGCTGAAAATGGCCAGACCATAAATGTAAATCCCACACAATTGGCTGTCGCAGGTGACAGTGTGGGTGGTAACATGGCGACTGCTGTTACGTTACTCGCCAAGGAAAGAGGAGGACCGAGTATCAAGTTCCAATTGCTTTTCTATCCAGTTACCGATGCTAACTTTGACACACCCTCTTACATAGCATATCAGGATGGCTATTTCCTTACTCGTGAAGGAATGAAATGGTTCTGGGACAATTATACAACAGACGGTACCAACCGAAAAGAGCCAACTGTCTCCCCGCTCCAGGCTTCAACTGAGCAGCTTAAGGGATTACCACCAACACTCATAATTAATGGGGAATTAGATGTATTACGCGATGAGGGTGAGGCATATGCACACAAACTGATGGAAGCTGGGGTTGTGGTTACTGCTGTTAGGTATCATGGTACTATACATGATTTCGTAATGTTAAATCCAATTACCAAAACTCCAGCTGCAAGAGCAGCAGTTGAACAGGCTTCTCAAATGCTGAAGAAGGTTCTGCATGATTGAGATTGGGATAGTGTGATTGATTCAACAGATCAACTAATTACAACAAATGAATAGTGTCTCTGGCTGGCAACAAGTAGATCGGCTCAAAATCATGAGGTACACACTTTCTTCTCCTTACCCCCAACGTAATTTAATTTAAAAAATGAACTTGACGGAAAGGGCAAATTCTACCTGACTTTGGGTACTTATATTGGGGCAATTAACTCACTGAAGTCTTTCAGACGAATGTTTCACACATATTTTCATATGTGATCAGTTGTTCTAACGATTTAGTCAATCGCCCAGATCGTAACTGAAAATAGAACTATTTTGGTTCCAATACATATCATTCTTTGTCAAATCATTTCTTAATTGAATTATCAGATGGGCTTTGATATGTTAAGTCAGTTTGCATATTTCTAGCTATTACATTTGTTTATTTGTCAAGTACGAAGCAAATTCAAAATATATCTATACTCGTATCTTTTTGACAAATTATTAAGGACATTCTTAACAGCTGTTCTTTTTGTTTCATTAGCTCTTAATCTATTCACCATAAGCTCCAGCTATTCTTTCCGATTGGTTTTTAGATCCACTTCTAATAGTTTTATAAACGATGGATAGCTATCATATGTATAAGTAATTATGTTTTACGTGTCTGAAAGTTAATACTACCTTCTACTATAACATTATTAGCAAGGACTTTTAAAGAATTGGGTGTCAAAGGTAGATCGGAAGCCCTTCTAAATATTGAAGGAGTATAGTTAATGTTTCTTCATTCCACAGCCTCGACCTGCTTCCTTGGAAGATGGTATCTGCAGCTGCGGTCTAATAGTTTTTCCATTACTACTGAAGCACCAGTACCGACTCCCCTTTTGATGGTAGCGAGGAGGCCACCTCCAATTAGCCGAATATTGCCAACATATTTTGTTCACAAATATGGTTTAATTCTAAGGTTATCATATAAATAATACATGCAAATACGTAACTTGTCTTTTTAATAATTATATGAATATAGCAATTACATGCAATAATGAGATTGATTCGCTTTTTGACCGAAAGATCGAGTTCGTTACTAGAGGCTTAAGACCTGATGCTAAGAGGCATCTTCGAAGTATATCAATAAGGAATGCCCTTATCATTATTGATTACATTACTTCAATGTAATCGGAAACTAATCTTTCAGATAACTACAGAAGGGACCTCATCATACTTTTGTGCAGATTTTCTCATACCAATAATCACAAACCGTTTGAACAATAGTCAGACAAGATATTATAACCTTCTTAGAACCCTTAGAAAAGCTGAAGAAATTGACCATCTCCATAAATGGGTCGGAACAAACAACTTGTATAGAACACACCTTCTGCGCTTCTTTAAATGGCTTTTTTAGGATGGTTGCTTATAGAAACTTATCGATATTCTCGGGGTTAATATTGACTAAATAGTACTTTTCGAAAATTGCCCTGTTTAAATGAGATATGTTATATCTTAAAAAGTAAGTGCTAAACGAAAAAGAAAATCGGTTTCACATTGTTTGTTGCGTCATTGTTAGTAGAAAGCATGTTTCAATCTTAATAAATAATCTTTATTCCTGTTAGCTGATTGTAAATATTTGGTTTGTTAGAATATTGACATTGTCACTAAGTCAAGATATAGAAATAAGCGATCAAGCTAGTGAGCATAAGTTTTGACTGTGTTTAGTAATAACTTTATCGTAGCTACCAATCATTGTGCTACGCTCATTTCGGCCTTGTTGTTAATTCCCGTTACTAATATTCTTACTGATCATGATTCATGCCATCTGTTATTGACATAAGTGTTACCAAGCCTAATGTGACCGCCTTAGTATTTTCTCTCTTTATGACTAACAGTCTTCTAATTTTCTTATTTCTCATTAGTGACATTGCTTCATCTACAGAAGATCCTTTTTCAATAGTTACTACAGGAGAGCTCATCACCTCCTTCAATATGGTCTTGTACGGTCCTTTGTTACCACCAATGACTCTATACAAAATATCTCGTTCAGTTACAATCCCTGTTATGATCGGATCTCTCGCGGATGAAGATAGTGACCTAACCAGAATTGAAGAAATTCCACCATCCTTCATTACCTTTACTGCATCTGCTATGACTGTATCTTCGGGAAGAGCTACTAGTTCATTTTCTATTAGATCCTCGACGCAATATCTTGATGAAGCCAAATATGTCAGAATATCCCTCATTATGCTATATTTAGTAATCGATTCCTCAACATTATGGGGTTAACAATATCAATCGATAGACATGCTACGTGAACTCTAAGTCTACAATAACAAACTTAAGTGTGATATAATAACCCTCATTCTGCAGTACGTAATTATCTCTTTATCTTGTTAATAAGATTGAATGGGATCAGTCAAACTTGTTTTCTGTCTTGATACATCTAAAACTATTCTGAATTATTGCTCTGTTTGCCGCCAACTGAATACACTGGCCTCGTCAAGTTCACTGAGAAGGCTATCAAGGTCCCACGAGTCATCATAACGATCTCCATTAATAAAGAAAGTTGGCGTCTTTGTTACACCACTTTCCTCACCACTTTGTATGTCTTCATCCACATGCCTGCTATAAGTGCGATCACGGAATTCAAGATCGAACTTATTGACGTTTAATCCAAGCTTGGCAGCAGATAGTTCCAAATTATCATCGGTAAGACTTTGTCCATGTTTGAATAAAAAGTCGTACATCTCCCAGAACTTCCCTTGAGCAGCGGCAGTTTCCACTGCCAATGCGGATTGATATGCATGCGGTCGAAGTCTGGTAAGTGGGAAGTTTCGGAATACGAAACGTACTTTGTTTCCTAAACGTTCTTGAACTTCCTTTACAATCAAATAGGCTTGGGCGCAATATGGACATTCATAATCGCCATATTCTACCAAAGTTACGGCAGCAGTTACAGGTCCTTGAATATGATCCCGCGATTCGTTTACAGGAAAACTCAGTTGTGTGTTATTTTTATCTCTCTCACTCATGCTTTTCTCTCAGCATTATAAAGATTTAAACTCGTTGTTGCAATAAGACACAGGATTGATGGAGGTATTTTTCTTTCAATCTTATTTTTCCTGTATAATGATTGGAATGCGAACTGATGATGGGAGTACTTGTAAAGGTAAGGAATATTCCTCCGATACGAAATGAAAATCACTTCAGATCATATCGGATCATCCCATTACAGCAAGCAGGTTTGTAGCAATTCTCGTAAGCCCTGGAAAAGGTGGGAATCTCTGTAAGATAATGATCTGTGAGACATCTACTTGAGAAACCGTGGAATGAAGTTTGTCCAAATATGCCACTACATGAGAACTGTTGGATAAAGAATTTAGTGCTACGACGGATCATAAGTCATCATATCAGCAGATCTGAAGTATCCAAGAGGTACATATATTGAAGTTGTAGCATGTGAAGAAATTTTAGAATATACTAAGTATACGCAGGTAAATCGTTTTTATCGCACAATTATGACTGCTCGTAAAAGAGATAATTATTTCGGTTATTCGATTCATTGATGCAATTATTATTCCTAATAACACAAGTCAAAGCCAGGGATTGACAGATGTAGCCTAATAGAGCCATAGCTGCATCGCGAATCTCGAAGATATCCAGTATTTTATTTTATTTTTATTTTTCTTCTTTCCCAGTATGGTTTTGTTCCTTCTAACATTAGCGAAAACAGGTGAACTTTCTAAAGGTCAACGACTATTCATCGAACAATCAAATACGTGATGAGTGCTTAAATCAGCTATAAAAAGAGAACAGTAAGAAGCCAGACCTATCAATATACAACATTAAGCCAAAAATTACCTTTGATTTTCTTGAATCAGTATTCCTTTTCTTCAAACTTTCTTATTATCGACTCTATTCTTCCCGCATATTTTTGCTTGTAACCAGATATACATCCAGTACAACAGAAGAACCGTTCATAATTTGCAAACCTGAAAACATGAGGGTGACCTGCAATTGGACCTTTACAGTATTCACAATCTAACTTAATTTTCATCCCTTTCTTAATTCTAGATTTGGGATCTCCAAGTTGTTGGCGGTTGTATCGCTTCTTATTCCTGCTTTGATCTTCATTTTCAAAAATATTTTCTTCCACAACTCCAAAGTCAAAAATGGGAGAGACAGATTTTATGAATCCAACATTAATCAGCCTCTCAAGCCTTGCTCTAACAGTTGGTGTTGTTATCCCAGTTTCCCGGGAGATTTCACGAAATGACTTACGGCCATCCTTCATCAATGCTTTAAGTATAGCTACATCGTAGTCGTCTAATTGAAATGGCATTTACAGATATGTGCATCTCTTTAACTATAGAGGCTATTATATTTTTACAATTGTAAAGGTCCATACTTATACATCAGGTTTTCTATGTACAAGGTAGCAAGAGAGCATGGCAAAAGATCCCGTATGCGGCATGTTTGTTGAAGAGAAACCTAGCACGATACAGTATAGCAAGGATGGCAGGGTATACTATTTTTGCAGTACACAGTGTTTAAATGAGTTCACTCAGCCTGAGAAAGAACTCCGGAAGCTCAAGATATATGTTGCCATAAGTGTTGCACTCACAATACCTATCGTAATCTTAAGCTTACCTCACATGTTTCCTGCACAATTTGGTCATATATTTCCAATGGAGAATATGAATTATACTAATTACGTAATGCTAGCACTAGCTACTCCATTACAATTCTGGACAGGTTGGCGTTTCTATAGAGGACTATGGGATGGAATAAAGGCTAAAGCGTCTAATATGGATACGCTTATTGCAATAGGTACAACAGCTGCTTATCTGTATAGTGCAGTAGTCACAATTGTACCTGGATACTTCCCATTTGAGTCCGTATACTTTGAAACTGCAGCAATTATTATCACTCTAATACTAATTGGAAGATTGCTTGAAACAAGAACAAAGGAGAAGGCCTCTAATGCTGTAAGGAAATTGTTAGATCTGCAACCAAAGATGGCCAAGGTCATAAGAAGAGAAGGGAATACAGAGGTAGAACTTGAGATACCGTTAGAACAAGTACAAGAAGGGGACATTATGATCATAAGACCTGGAGAGAGAATACCAACAGATGGGATTGTGGTAGATGGGTTATCATCTGTCGATGAATCTGCTGTAACAGGCGAAAGTATACCTGTTGATAAGAAAAAGAACGATCAAGTTATAGGAGCTACAATAAACAAGAGTGGTCTGCTAAGAGTGAAAGTTACTAAAGTAGGACAAGATACCGTGCTTTCTCAAATTATTACATTAGTAGAGGAGGCCAGAACAGGAAAGGCACAAATGCAAAGATTGGTAGATCAAGTAGCCAAATATTTCGTACCAGCAGTGCTAGCAGTTGCGATAGGAGTAGGCCTAGGATGGTACTTTATTGGCGACATAGGCATTACTTTTTCACTTTTAGCATTTGTATCTGTGATAATCATTGCATGCCCATGTGCTCTTGGTATTGCAACACCCGCTGCGTTGATGATGGGTACAGGAAAGGGAGCTGAAAATGGCATCCTGTTCAAGGGAGGAGAATATCTGGAAATCGCAAATAAAGTACAGACAATAGTGTTTGACAAAACTGGGACATTGACAAAGGGTAAGCCATCTGTGACTGATATGATTGAGCTGACTGATAGTATTAGCGAAACAGAACTACTCCGTCTTACCGCAATTGCAGAATCTGGTTCAGAGCATCCACTGGGTCAAGCAGTCGTTAATTACGCAAGAGAAAAAGGTATCATGGTGGCAAATCCAGAATCATTTGAAGCGGTGTCTGGACATGGTCTTCAAGCAAGATACGCCGATCATACAATACTTATCGGAAACAGAAAGTTAATGGATGATAACAGCATTCATGTTACTGCAACTACAGACTCAAAGCTCAAAGATCTTGAAAATCAAGGAAAAACAGCGGTACTCGTGGCAATTGACAATAAACTTGCGGGAATTATTGGTATTGCAGATACTGTAAAAGAGAATGCTAAGGAAACAATTGATGCACTAAAATCAATGAGAATAGAAGTGGTAATGCTTACAGGAGATAATGAAAGAACTGCTAACGCTGTTGCATCTAAGCTTGGAATTGATAAAGTTATCGCGCAGGTATTACCACAAGAAAAAGAACAAGTAATCTCTAAGCTAAAAGGTGAAAAAAAAGCGGTAGCAATGGTTGGCGATGGAATTAATGATGCACCAGCACTAGCAAGAGCTGATTTGGGGATTGCAATAGGTTCTGGAACGGATGTTGCTAAAGAGACTGGGGGTATTATCTTGATAAAAGATGGCATAATGGACGTAGTCATAGCACTTGATCTTGGGAAGAAGACCGTATCCAAGATAAAGCAGAATCTATTCTGGGCATTTGCGTACAACGCTGGATTAATTCCGATAGCTGGCGGTGTCTTGGTACCTTTTCTAGGTGTTGGGATATTTGGATGGTTACCCATGTTAGCTGGTGTAGCAATGGCTATGAGTTCTGTGACAGTGGTAGGAAACTCAATACTGCTTGGAAGATACAAACCAAAGTTCGCAAAAAAGAAGTTAGTTAGAGAAAAAGAAATTGGTACCAAAGCCGATTTGGAAGAAGTTGATCCAATACGTCAAAAAATCTAGCCAATATTAGTAACAGAGAAAATTGAAAACGACAAGTGTTATTCACTACAGTTTAGGGTGCTGTCCTAACAAACTTGTAGCCAGACTTTTCTAACCTATTCTTTATCTCCTCTGTAGTGATTAGCGATGAATCAAATTCTACTATAACGCTATCTGTCATATAATCAATATCAATTCTCTTTACTGCTCTCTCATCTCTTAATTGCTTTTCTACAATAGGTTTACATGAAATACAATACATTCCTATGATCCTGAATAAGATTCTCTGCGTTTTCTCGCTCATGTTCATGTATTTGTGCTTATTACTCAGTGTTATTGAAATGTAAATATACGTTCGTCTTGAAATGGGCTTGTATAATGATATATGTTAGTGTACGCTAGTATGCGCTAGTATATGTAGCACACATGTTATTGGTGCGATAGTGTCCAAGAATGGCATATTACTCAGGAACAACCGAGACACTCTTTCAACGAAATACTGTAGATGTAGCAGCACTAGTCATTAATCAAGTTCTTACTCATTACAAGCAAAACATCTAATACTCTCACTTACTTTCTTACTCCCTTTTTTCTCATCGCTAAATAGTCTTTAAATCTGCTAGGGCTAAAATTCTGGGGGTCGTATTTGTGATCAGCTATCCTCCCTTTTTTCATAGGTGTCCAATCTCCCTTAATTTTATTGAAGGATTGATCACTGTATTTAGTGTCCTTGGATAATTCATTTGTTAGCTTCCATCGGTAAATGAATTTGCCTGCTATTATAGTCCCAACGACAATTGCCCAAACCCACAATGGAGGACCTTCCATTTCCGTTAATACTTATCCAATTTACTATATATGATGATCCAAAACCAATATTGTGCCATTTCACTGTCTCATCGAATCTGCATGCTAAACGAAGTTGGTTGACAGAAATTTCGATTGGAAAATAGGTTGGGTATGGAGTTAAATTCTCAAACGATACTTGATGCATATTTTTGTCACAATCAAAAAAGATGTTGTGATCGCATTGTACTAACACTTATTACCTACGAGGAGAAGTGAGCTACTTTAGCTTTTCTTTTTCTTTATAGGATAGTCGAACAACCTTGCCTTCTATGATAGGAGTATTGTCTTCAAGCCATCCCACAACTGTACCGCACTCTATGCATCTTAACCATGTCATTCTACGACTCTTTTTTTCGTAGTCGAGTACGTGAGATCTGCAGTTTCCCATCGTTTAGTAATTATTCACTCCCGTAGAATGCTTGTCTGATTTATCGAACAATATTGGAAGCGACTCGACTGCCTTGTCAGTTCCACAGGCAGGACAGCTTGCACATTGTGTAGCTATGATATCTTGTGACCTCAATACATTATCATAGTCATAATAGAAATCACAATATGAAGCGCACCAAAAGCATGATCCACATATTAGAAAGAATTTCTGAATCTTCTTTTCTGTAACTTTGTGGACTTTGTTGTTGTTCTGCGCTAGATTAGCCGTCACTACTGTCATGTTGTAAGATTTTTTTTGAGCTTCTTCTATGACTATGGACGACATCAATGTTATTATGTAGTCAGCAGAATATAACCGCATTCAAATATGTAATATTAGCCAAGAATATGTAATTTACACGGGTTATTATTAGACCTATAAGCGGTTCGACCAGTTATCTGATGGATATTTAATGCACAAAGTGCGTGTTACCGAGTCAAGTTGTCCTAATCATTGTGGTAAAACGACTGCTATTGTAATTTATGAGTTTAATAACCAGGCAGTCTTTGATAGAAACAAGTACTGCATTCTGAACTGTTACGGTCAGGGCAATGAATCATCTAAAATAAGGTGGCGATTATTGGATATTATCCTCGCATGGTACGCATAGGATTACAAGTCTACTCTTTGTATCTTAGCAGTCTAAATGATAAGACAAAAACTGCAAATATTACACCTGCACTAACTAGAAAAGTTATTCCCCCGAATATATTATACAATACCCCGCCCGTAGTCAACCCAATGATACTTGCCATCCCTGTTACACTACCTGCGACTCCCTGCACTGCCCCTTGATAGACAGGCCCTGCGCGCTTCGAGAGGATCGACATTATGGATGGCCACATAAGCCCGTTGCCAACTGCAAACAAAACAGCCGCCAAATAAATCAAGAAAATTTCTGATGATACAAACAAAATGAAATTCAAACCTAAAATCGCACTACCAATAATAACCAATTTTTCCTCTGAGAATTTTTTTAATGCTTTTCGAAGTATCGGGCCTTGCACCAATATCATGATACCACTTAATACTGCATAAAATATTCCCATTTCTGTTACTGTCCATCCTAAACCTGATACTGCGTGAATTGGGAAAGCAGTGTAAAAGATGTTAAACCCAACAAAAACAAAGAAGTATAGGATAAGTAAGAACGAAATGTATTTTAGCTTGAAGACATCCTGCAATTTCAGTCTCTTAGGATTAGCTGCCTTGTAACATTCCTTGCATTCAAATGCGAAAACCTTGCCAACATTATCTTTTTCGGGAATTTGCATTACGATCGAAGATTTGGATTCTTTTAATACAAAGATAATTACTACCAAGACCGCTAAAGAAAGAATCATGGCTACCAACACAGGCAGTATTTCCCCGTATACGGTTGCACTCAAGATCCCTGCGAGTGCAGGTCCGATAACAAAACCAAGATTAGAAGCCATTCCCATTTTCCCAAAGTTTCGGCTCCTGTTTTCATCCGATGATATATCTGCAACATATGCGTCAGCAACAGAAATATTTCCACCGGTAAGGCCATCAACTGCTCTGGCTAGGAATAGAACAGCTAATGGAAGAGTTATAACAAAAGTTCCAATTATTGCAGAGTTAACTTTGAACAGATCACTCACTGGCAAAAATAAGGCAACAAAGAAAATTATCCATCCAGCTAAAGTACCTAAATGACTTAGCAACAGAATTTTTCTTCTTCCATAAAGATCGGACCATCTTCCCAATAGTGGAGCCCCAATTAGTTGAAATGCAGGATATGTCGCAGAAAGAATACCATAAATTAATGCGTTTCCACCGAAATCGGTCACCAAAAAAACCAGAAAAGGTAGAACTATGCTAAAACCAAGGGTTCCAACAAAATTAATCAACAATAACGGTAAAATCGAGATTCGTTCTTTTTGTACACTGGTCACTATTAGCCTGTAACCAAAGTATTAATTTAAGATTTTTTAGCAGCCTTAACTTGTTCATGTTACAGCCTTGAAGTTTCCTAACAATGCTCACCAAACTCCCCATAGGAACTCAGAAACAATCCCTGCAAATATGGCACGAAAACGAATTGCTTATATGTATTCTAATAAATTTGTATGCGTATGCATATTACCTCAGATCCTGTTTCGTACTTACCTAAGGTCATGTTTTTCACCAAAGGTAAAGGGATTCACAAGGATTATCTCACAAGCTTTCAGTTAGCCTTAAATGATGCCCAGATATCTGATGTGAATCTCGTCTCTGTTTCCAGCATAATGCCTTCACAATGCAGAATTGTTAGTGTGCAAGAAGGCAGAAGGCACATTATACCAGGCCAGATAGTATTTAGTGTCATGGCAAGATCTGCCACCAATGAACCAAATAGACTGATTGCTGCATCTATTGGATTAGCTAGACCTTCAAACAATAACCATTATGGGTTTCTTTCCGAACATCATTCAACAGGAGAGACAGCTCAAAGAGCAGGTGACTATGCTGAAGATATGGCGATGGAGATGCTTGCTACTACCCTGGGTTTGGCAAGTGATCCTACACTATCTTGGGATGAAAGAAAGGAGGAATGGAAACTATCAGGCAAAATATACCGAACACAGAATCTTACACAGTCTGCCGAAGGTAATAAGGATGGTCTCTGGACTACTGTTGTGAGTGCGGCTGTCTTTATAATCTAGCTTATTCAAGTTTTCAATGTGAAATCACCTATAATCCTGAATTAACGATAAGGAATAGATTGAATTCGATGCAGAATTAATTACTCTTGCATCTTAAACATTCCATTTTTATTTTACTTAAATATCAGGCGCGATCCTATAAATAGATCCCTGGCTTTTGTGGAAGGTTAGTATGTACAAATAACCATCAGGTCCAACTTCTAGATCGGTAACGCCAGCAAATCCTGTTGCAAATAGTGCCTCATTACTTTCCTCCGTTGTGTTTGCAATCTTATCAGAAAGCCGACCGTCGAGTAATAATGATTCCCTATTACCATCGGTTTTGTTATCGTCGTTGCTGTTGCTGTTGTTAAGCAAATCAAAATGATAGACGTTACCATTATTAATATCTGCTGCAAATAAATCGTATTGATAGCTTTCACCTAATTGTTGACTATCAAAAAATCTTATTGCTGTAACACCTACGGTTTGGTTCCATGTAAATTCAGGGTGACTATATGTACTATTTTCTGAAAGATGTACAAGATCATTTTCAGGAACCGAATCGATTGGAATATACCTACCTCCAAAATATGAGTCTGCTCTCCAAAACCCTTGAAGTTTATTCCATCCGCTGTTAAAACCAGGCTCAACTAATTTAATCTCATCGCCAAATCCTGGTCCATTTTCACTATCCCATAGTTTCCCTGTCAACGGGTCAAAATCCATTCCGAAGCTATTCCGTAAGCCATATGCATAGACACCGCCTAGAATTTTAGAAGTGTTAATTGGGCCAGCTGCAACAGGATCGCCATCTTTGCTAAGTCTATATACGATACTTGAATTCTCGAATGCTACCCCTGTTTTAACATTCTGCGTGTAGGTCGAGTGCTCTTCCAAGTCGCCTATTGTAACATACAAATTATCATCGGGGCCGATCAGAACTACACCTCCATTATGATGGGTACCGGAACTGGGTGGAACGCTCAAAAGGAGCTCAGGATTCATCAACTTGGTGTTGCTTGCATTATCTACGGAGATTTCATACTTGTAAAGACGATTCCCAATTTCAACAGCTCCATCCTTCTCTACTTCTCCCTGAGCTTCTGTGTAGTAAACAAATGCATATGACTTGTTACTTCCATTATTATCTGTCGATACGTCAATTCCCAACAATCCACTTTCATCTTCCGTAGCAACAGTAACATCTAAAACTGGATCCTGTTGAATGTTCCCATTATGGATTAGTCTTACCATTCCGTTATTCTTTTCAAGAACTAGAATATCTGTTGAATTCAAAAAGACCAAATTAGAAGGATATTGTAGACCTTTATAGACGAGTTCAATTTTTAGATCTGAATTATTAGAAACAATAGTTGGAGTTTTCCCTTTTTGCGATGCCGGTGGCGGTGATTTAGTAGAAGGAGGCAATTGTTGAGCTGAAGCTTCTGTGAACATCGCTGGCATTGAAACCACTGTATGGATGCTAATTAGGGATAACAAAGTCACCAAAACCAACGATATTCTAAGGAACAATTGTTATACGTAGTCTACTTCTCTGCCTCATTTATATACCGTTATCCTATTTCATTAGTACAAGAACTAACGATAGGCCTATTCACACGTTCTTTAGTTCTATTCACATGTTCTTCATGCCATGTGATAATTATCTAGACCCTAGTTACAATGATGTTTATGATATGTAACAAAGGATTCTCCTATCTTTGAATAGTTGTCGAAGGTTGAGATTTGCCGAAGAAGGCCTTTACGTTTGGACGGTAGAGATAGTAGAGAATTACTCCATTAATAGCTATACCTACTATCTGAGCAATGATCCCAGTTACAAAACTATTCGTGTCATCGATAAAAGATGCATTAAACATACTTGCAGTTATACCAGAAACTATTTGGACCGCGATTGCAATAATTGTTAATATAACAGTTATAATCCAAGCCCATCCCTTTCCTTTTAATAAGCCATAAGACACAACCAGATATCCAACCCCAACTGCAAGTACAATTGCTCCTATTGCTATCCCGACGCCGCCAAGGAATTGGGCCAGAGCCTGTAATTCTGCTGCACTCTGCAATTCTTGTTGGTCTTGTTGTTGTGGTTGTTGTTGTTGTTGTAGTTGCATTTGCTCTGCAATCAAAACATCAATAGGAACTGAAGTAAAGAACGTACCAAATGCTAGTAACGAAATCCCTCCAAAGGTCAGTATTATCCCGCCAATAATAGTCAGAATGGCAATTATCGTGACGCCGATCGGTCGTTTTATCTGTTCTGCCAAGTCGAATAATGATTTATTCGATAAGAACTTGAATAAAAAGAATTAAAATTTGGAACTATATTTATTGTTGATCTACGGTTATTAGGGCTATTAGTACTGACTAAATCCTACCTTATTAGACCTTCTGCAAAAAGAATATTTCTTGTTATTTTAGTATTCTCATGTAACAGAAAAAAACTAGCTATCATTAAAGTTACTGCAATCAAAAAAGAAAGAAATGAGTTTGGACAGGTTCTGGCCTTAGTCACTTATGATCTCCTATTTATCATCCTTGTGTTGAATTCGCTATGGGATTTCCATTGAAGGTAATTTGACTAAGAGTGTCTTGAGTCTGTTGGACCACTAGCTCGGGTAGAGGCACGTAATCTAATTCAGGAGCAAATTGCTGTCCGTCAGTTATTGCCCAGTTGACAAAGTCTACGAGAGCATTAGCTTTAGCTTCTGTCATAGTTGGGTTGTCAGCCAATTCCTTGTATAATAGTAGGTATGAGAAGCTGGCAATTGGGTACGAATCAGCGCCTTGAGCATTTACCAATGTGACATTATTCCATGATGCATCTCCGGCTGGTAGATTCCCACCTGCTGCGGCTACAGCGGCCTCCGTTGATTCTATGGATGGTTCTATGAAATTGCCTTCTTGGTTCTGAATAAATGCATATGGCATTCCTGTCGTCATCGCATATGCAAGTTCTACATAACCAATAGAGTTCTCACTCCCTCTGATTCCGTTGGAAACACCTTCGTTTCCTGGTGCACCTAAGCCAGTAGGCCATTCAACTGATTTCCCTTTACCCACTTGGTTACTCCATTCTGGACTGACAGTAGATAGATAATCTGTCCACACGAAAGTTGTTCCTGAGCCGTCTGATCTATGTACTGTAATTATTTCTGCATCGGGTAGCGTTAATTCGGGATTCAATTCAACAATCCGAGGATCATTCCAATTAGTAATATTTCCAAGAAAGATGTCTGCTAAAATAGGCCCTGTTAAGTTTAGGCCACTTTCTGGTACTCCTGGAAGATTATATGCAGCAACCACGGAGCCTATAGTTTCTGGGATATGCACTGCACCTGGTGCGTTCGTTACTTCTTCTGGAGTTAGCGGAGCGTCAGTTGCGCCGAAGTCAACTGTCTTTTCTGTGAACTGTTTGACCCCTCCTCCACTTCCAATTGATTGATAGTTGATATTCACTCCTGGATCAACTTCCTGGTATTCAACTCTCCAAGTATCTATCAATGGGAAAGGGAATGTTGCACCTGCGCCATTGAGAGTTACCGGCCCTTGAGCAAATAGATTGCTAGAAAAACTTGCTGGTAATGCTGATACTACCACAAGTACTGCTGCAATCATTAGTTTAAAACTTATTTTGGTTTCCATTTAATCTGAATCACTGATATTAAATATTAATCCATATACCATATAATTATCGTAGTCTATAGGTTCCTATAATGATCATATAGAATATATGAATACCTTTTTTGGGACAATACCATAGATAAATTCTATATTCTTGATAAGATTTCTATATTCCGTCTCTTTTCACAAATGTTCATTTGTGTCATTTGTCTATTGTGAACCTTGAATATAGGTTACTCATGATTACCCATTCAAGACAAGGTCTCATAAAAGATATCGATAATAGTGGCCTCTAATATCAATATTATTGGATTATTCCATATCAAAGCTATTCATTTCATAAATGCATGTGGGCAATCTAATGATATATCAGTAGCTTACCCTTAGACAACTCTTTTTTTTAGTATCAAAATATTTCTTTTAGGCTTGGAGTCATGCAGTTAGAGTATACCGGCTCAAGCTAAGTGGAATGCTAAACATCTAAAAAATGAAAGGATGTCATCCTTCGATTTGTTGGAAGGCTTAATTTGCCAACGAGATGGACTCAGATCACAGATAGGTTGACGTGAATACTATTGATACGCAACGGGATTATTCGTCACAACTACTTTGTCATTTTGAATTATGACTGTGACTCCCGCTGGAGGAAACTCGTTAATATCCATATCGGTTGCTCCTTCCGTACTAACGCTCACAGTTCCATTAGCAGGGAGTGCTTCGTTTGGGCTTATTGAGATGTCCACATCCTCTGTTAGATTTCCAGTGGGTGTCTCCTTATCTAGTTGGGCAGAAATGTCGATCGAGCTGACTAAAAGAAATCCTAGTCCAAAACCTAAGACCAATACCATACATAATCCTAGCATACGCAATTATAGTGTCGGGGATTGATTAAACCTTTCCCTAATCATTTATTGACTCGATTTATTCTCTCATAAATGTATTATCCAAATAGTCAAACTAAGCTATAAGCAATAATTCTCGTTAGTTTATTCTCTTGTGGCATACAAATATTTCTAGAGAAGTAGAATAAATATAAAGGGATTATGATAGATTTGTGGACCATTCTAGAAATAATGGTCAGATTCTGATAACAATATAAAATTATAATGGGGGTTAATTACTCGAGTTGAATACTCGAGATGTTACCTGATTTAGGATATATCGAAACATTTCTTAAAAAATATTGAATAAAGCAATACTGTCTTCGTGTCATTCACGGCCCTTTTTAGCCTTTTCTGAAAATGTTCAGCGAAAGACATGCCTCTGCCAATTTGATTATCATTATATATGCTTATGCCAATTAGAGATCTATCGAACTGACAATTCAGGCATACCCCCCAGTCAAAGACAAGAAATCAGAAGTACTGTACGGTGTTGAAAAAGCCGTCGGAAGGGGAATCTATTTCATGAATAATGTGAAAGATAGGATGGATATCTTTTTCGATAAGGAGGCACCATCGATAGTCATAGATGTTAAGGAGTATAGAACTGGTTACAATAACATTCGAAAAAGGGGAGGAAGGATACGGGCATTCACTGAGATAACGAGAGAGAATCTCCAACACTGCAAAGAGCTAATAAAGCTCGTTGATGAACTGAGACATCTAGATGGGGTGAGAGGAGGACTTGCGATAAGTGAGACAGAATATATGGCTACCACAGTCTTGCAGGAGAGCGCTCCCCTCACTGAGGTGATTTATAGCAACGTAAGGGAAGTCGTTGAACAGGGGCAGTACATATTTGATACACTTTGGAGTACGGCTACTCCTGCCGAACAAAAGATAAAAGAACTGGAAGAGGGAGTTGAGCGCCAGGTAATACAAGTCATAACGGACACTCATACTTCGATATCACGTGCTTTTGATCTTATAAGCTCAGCCAGAAACGAAATCCTGGTAATGTTCGCATCTGCAAAGACATTTCTTTTAGCTGCAGACGCATATACATTGAATCATTACCAAAAGGCGTTGCAGAGGGGGATTAATCTAACTATCCTGGTTCCCGTGTACGAGGATTCAAAAAAAGATACCAATTTGGCGAGTAATGAGGGTTATGTCCATGATGATGATGATGATGATCCTGATGACAAACACAACAACAATAGATCTGTAAATGTGAATGAACAGGTGAATAAGATCAGAAAAAAGATTCAAAACGCCAACTTAATTGTAACTGATAAATCAAGCAATACGAAAATTACAATAATGGTAATAGATAATTCAAAATCTATGATATGGGAACTCAAGGATGATACTCTAAAGGATCCGTACCAAGCAGGAGGAATTGCGACCTATTCGAACATTCCTTCTGTAGCCTCCTCTTATGCATCCATAATTCAAATTATTCGTAAACAAACAGGTTTGTATGAACAACTAAAGGATTCTAAGGAGAGATTAGAAATGCTTAACAAACAATTGGAATCCCACAATATAATTCAGCAAGAATTCATCAATATAGCTGCACATGAACTAAGAACACCTATTCAACCAATATTGGGACTATCTGAAATTGCATTGGCTAGAAATGAAAAAATGCTTGATAGAGATGACCCTCAGTTGAAAGAAACCCTAGAAGTAATTAGTAGGAATGCAAAAAGACTTCATAGGTTAACAGACGATATCCTAGATGTAACAAGAATTGATAGCAAGATACTAAAGTTGAACAAGGAATCTGTTGTTATTGATGAGGTTATTGATAATGTCATCGATGATTTTAGAAACAAGATAGATCATACTAGCGAGAATCAAGTTAGACTTGTGAAAATGATCAAAAGTCACTCAAATAAACCGAAACATGATACCGGATCCTCTAGCGTAACTAAATTGATTTGTGATAAAAATAGGACAATACAAATAATATCCAATCTTATTAGTAATGCGATTAAATTCTCATCCAATAATGGAATCATTACCATATCGAAGGAGGTAAATGTTGATAATAGATCCATCGTAATAAGTGTAATTGACAGAGGAAGTGGGATAGATCCTGATATATTTCCGAGATTATTTTCAAAATTTTCTACAAGATCAAATCACGGCACCGGCCTTGGTCTATATATTTGTAAGAACCTTGTCGAAGCACAGGGTGGCAGAATTTGGGCTCAGGATAACAAAAATGGTCCCGGAGCAACATTCTCTTTTAGTCTGCCCATAGCCATTCCCAATTAGACCTCTAGAAAGAGAACTCATTAATTTGCTAACTAATGAAAGGTAGTAACGCAAAAGAAAAATGAATAATATGCCACACATTTCTCATCTCAAATTTGCCAAAGAGCACGTGTATGGATGGATGGATGGATGGATGAGATAGGCAGGTGTTCCAATGGAATTAACACACAGAGGATTTAGTGTCGTAATCCTAGTCCTTTCGGCAATAACCCTAGTCTATATCATATTTCCCCTTTCTACGATCCTGACCTTTCTGGATCCGTTAAGTATTATCGAATCTTTGACACGACCGCAGGTCTGGAACGCTTTCATCCTAAGCCTATTTACTGCAACTCTCTCCACATCAATTCTATGTGTATTTGGGATACCATTTGCCTATTTCTTAGCAAGATATTCTAATTTTCGGGGGAAATTCATTATCAGAGTTATTGTCATTATCCCACTAGTCCTTCCCCCTCTGGCAAGTGGAGCTCTTTTATTAGGAATGTTTGGTCCAACATCGATAGTGGTGCAAGCCTTTCCAGGGGTTGAATTTACTCAATCCGTGTTTGGAATTATAATAGCTCAAACTTATGTTGCCTCTCCATTTATGATTCTTGCAAGCCAAGCAGCATTTGAATCAGTTGATAGATCATATGAGAATATTGCAAGAGTACTAGGTAAGAACAATTTACAGACCTTCTTCAAAGTTTCACTCCCACTAGCTAAGACTGGAATAATTATAGGCATAATCATGTCGTGGGTCAGGGCGGTCGGAGAGCTCGGGGCGACCATGATGATGACGTACAATCCTCACACTATATCAATTCAAATTTTTGAAGATAATGCTATTGGTGGTCTAACTCAGGCTGTTCCAGGTATTCTCTTAGTAGTAACATTGCCCATATTAGTAATAGTTGTATTTTACATTTCAAGGAAGAATAAGGGTCAGGGACTACTGAGGCTGGGATAGGGAATTTTCAAATCCACTGGGCATACTTATGGTTGAACTCCTACTTTGTACTGAACTTGAAATCTCTAAACATGGCACGATATCTTGTGACAAATTTGACTCGAGTAAGCAATACGATTCATGCAATAGTGGAGTCTAAAATAATAGAGCATTGTTATGAAAATCGGATATCCCTGCATAAATAATAGTATCCTTCGGACCTGCCCATCTACTTTTAGATTGGCATCCTATTCTGAAAATATGTTAATTCAAACCGTTAGAGGCAACATGATTCAGCTAAGTCAGATCCTAGATTACAATGTCAGCCATGGTTTACTATTTTTTAGAATTAGTTCAGATCTCATTCCCTTTGCATCTCATCCGATATGTAAATTGAATTGGTTTGAGCTTTTCCAGTCAGAATTTGAGCAAATTGGCATTCTTATTAGAAAGTACAATATTCGTGTTTCCATGCACCCTGACCAATTTGTGATCCTTAACTCGCCAAACAAGATGATAATAAAAAACAGTATTAGTGAATTAGAATATCATTGCAAAGTTTTGGATGCGATGCGTCTTGATGGAGCCGCCAAAGTACAGATTCATGTTGGGGGAGTTTATGGAAATAAAATTGAAGCATTGACTAGGTTTGTTAGAACTTACGATGAACTTGACAATGTAATTAGGCGAAGACTTGTTATAGAGAATGATGACCATCTTTATCATCTGAAGGATTGCATTGAGTTAAGTCGACGAATAAACATCCCGATCGTCTTTGATAGTTTTCACCATAAGTTGTTATCTAATGATGAGTCACTTAGGTTCGCACTTAGACATGGGATAAGAATAGGGATGGGTTGCCGATTGTTGATTATAGTAGTCCGCACATAGGAAATAATGAAAAAAACATCAAGGGAAGAAAGGGCAAACATGCTGAAAGCATTGATGGGACTACATTTAAGAAATTCTTGAAGGAAACAGAAGGTTTAGATTTTGATGTCATGCTCGAGATAAAAGATAAGGAAAAGAGCGCTCTGGAAGCTCTCAAGATTTTAAATTCCAAATTCTAATTATTCAATTGCATTAAGGGAATATATGCGAGTGATATGCAAGATAGGCCAAGAAAAATTTCTGTGTGGTTAATTGGACCATCAAAGAGGAGATTAGGTGTGAAAGAGCAGTTGTAAAAGATGAAGAGCCTTCCAATTTGTATGAGAGAAGGCAGGTCGGGTATGAGCTATTGGGTTATAACTAAAGCTTTTGTACAGAATTTGCTATTAGCTTCCTTTTTGCCAGCAACTGTTTGTGCCTGAATTTTATATTTCTTGGATTCGATCTTAATTTATGGCTACAACAGGGACACCAAATACCCCCACCCCATTTTATGAATATCTGGCAAACCTGGCATCTCTTCTGTCCACTTTCATACCTTCCTAACTTGAATTTGGCCCTTCCAGCTTTGTGTCTAACACATATTCCTTTGCAGTACATCTAATACGAGTGTCGATACGATATGGTGTCAACCCTTATTATAGTAGGTACCTAGTGAATGATAAAATCATAAGGTATGATTATTTTAACATGCATTGTTTATAGAATGCACATAAAATTATGAATTGTTCAGGCATTTTCATAGACGTGTTATGGATTTATGATTTGTTAGCACAATGAATAGGGCCTTTGGTAGCGGATCCAAAGTGCCTTGGTACACTGTCTCTTTTATTCGCTCAATTTTAAACTCTTCATTTTCGAAAATTTTACTTACTTGCTTCTTAGAAAATCTATATGGACCTTCATCTCTCTTCTCTTCGGTACTAAAGCATTTCAGAAATAGCATCCCATCCTTTTTAAGGATTCTTTTAATCTCCCTGACGTATCTTGGTCTGTCTCCAGGCTGGAAAACATGGAAGCATCCGCGGTCAAAGATATAGTCATATTCATCATCCTTGATCCTGGAATCTAGTATGTTATCAACAATGAAGATGATATTTGGTTCATTTGCATAAACTTTCATCGCCCGATAGATAGCAGATTTAGAAATATCAGAACCCGTTACTGTGAACCCTCTTTTAGCCACTTGCACTGCTTGAGTTGCAGGCCCTGTACCAAGGTCAAGAAACCTTCCTTTAACTGAGAGCTTTCCGTTGGATATCTCTTCATCTAAATCTGGGTCGAGTTTCTCACTATACCAAGGCATAGATTCAACCTGCTGTTTGTTATACAGACTCTCCCAATCTGGAAAACCTCCAGAATCATTATTGGTCAAAATACTACGAGTAAAAGTTTGTTCCAAGTTGTATATGTATTATGCTGTAGTGGCTTTGGCAGCGGTACATCTAGATTCTAAACTGTGTTTTGTCGTGGCAGGGCTACATTGGGTCGAAATCCATTGGTAACAGAATTTCTTTAATATGTATAGATGCGCTAATTTCCCAGGATATCTAGTAGAATAATTATCAGATTAAAGAGAGGGTCTGAATTTGCTTAACGTAGATAAACAAAATGCCCGCTCCATTTATCAGAAATGAACATCAAATATGTAGCAATAGTAGCAGTTATAGCAGCAACATTAGTAGCAACAACGGCAATAACCGCCGATAGTGCTTTCGCAACCAAATACAAGAGTAAGAACCAAGCGTTATCACAAGTAAATGACTGTGGCAACGGATTCTTGCCAGAGAATGTCGGATGCCAGAACAGTGCATCGCAAGTCCAAGGCGACGAGAACATCGTAGACTTAGCTACTGCACAAACATTCCCATGAAGTAGTCACGAAGAACCATAATCCAGTTTATTCGATTCTTTACTTTTTTTATCGTCATTGTCGGAGCAGTAGTGATAGTTCTTAATCTATTCTTATACTCATCCAAACAAGTTGATATAACTCAATAACACAGTAGTAAAATATGACAAAATGAAGTTCTGGCACTAGGTCGGATCGTACTTCCTCCTCCAATATCCACTCCTTTCATTCGTAATATCTCATTTGCGATCATTCTTTTGTAGTAGAAATGCAGTTAAGTTATGTAACATGTTATATATATCCCCTAACTATTTTTAATAGAATATTTATCAGATTAAAGAGAGCGCACGAATTTGCTTAATGTAAATAACCAAGATGATCGTCATAGGTATCAGAAATATGAACACCAAGTATCTTGTAGTTGTAGCAGCAATGGCAGTAATGCTCATTGGAGCAACAGCTTTTGCAACAGACAGTGCTTTTGCTGAAGGAAAAAAGAAATATGAGAAAAATCAGGCACTTTCACAAGCAAACGCTTGTGGAAATGGAAAATTGCCGTTGAATGTGTTATGCTCAAATAGTGCATCTCAAATTCAAGGCGATGAAAACGCAGTCAGTACTGCATCATTCCAACAAGGCGGCTAACAAATAAAATAGTATGTAGGTCCTCTTTTTTTATTTTTTTTCTCAGCTAGTTTAGAGTTTTCAGTACGCTCTTTGATATCAACAGCAAAGAATGCATTCATATTGTTCTCGTTCAATAAAATTGTTCTACTTTATAAGATCTAGTGCATAGATCATTTCTATGTGGCCTTCACTGACACGAATTTATATCCCTTCAGCAAAAACGGGGCGGAGGGACAGCTTCACTACAGACAGAAAATTCATGATAATTGCTACTGCCTTGCAGATGGAATTATAGACATGGTTCTACTCTCGACGCCGTGTCTCATATTCTTTGAATGAGCTGGTGACGAGTCATGCAACAAAGTATCAATTTTCTACTTTCATAGCCCTACTTTTTTAGAGTTAGATCGAGACCATTTACGCATCCATTGCAAAAGATCAACAACTGATTCAACGAGCTCCTGTCCTTTGTTGGTAAGACGGTACTCTACTCTAGGGGGTATCTCTTTATAGGCTCTCCTCTCAAGGATTTCATTCATTTCAAGTTGTTTTAGTCTTATGGCTAATGTCTTACTGCTGAATCCTTTCAGTGAATTTCTGAACTTTATGTAGCGTACAGGGTTTGTAGTACAGCAAAGAGGGATAAGAATTTCAAGTGTTCCTCTTTTTGTAATTAATTCCCTTAGTTTCTTGGTTTCATTCATAAGTAGTTCAGCATCGTACCCATCAAATCCACATGAATCTTGCTTCATGTTCTTTCCCTGTCTCTGCAGCTGATTCTGAATAACCGGTAATTCTCTTCTGTTAGCTACCGATTTTGCAGCGTTTGCTTTAGTTTCCATTTTTACACTTACTTTACCTAGCTTCTCTTGATAACTTAAATAGTTTCTCTAGTAAACATATTAGTATGACTGAATCGCTAAAAATAAAGGAAAAGGTAAAGGAAAGATATGGAAAAGTAGCTCTGTCAGGAGACTCATGTTGTGGTCCTTCGGTTAGTATTGAAAGTGGAGGAGGAGGATGTTGCTCAGGAAATAATAATGCAGTTCCACATTCTTCACAATCAGCTGCACAAGTCGCTGAATTAGTAGGATATGACTTGAATGACCTTAATTCGATACCAGCGGCGTCAATGCTTGGAGCAGGATGTGGAACTCCTACAAAGTTTGCTTTTATTAAGGAAGGCGATACGGTCGTTGATCTAGGTTCGGGTGCAGGTATTGATGTATTTCTGGCAGCTAACATAGCCAAAGGCTCGGGTAGAGTGATAGGTATAGATATGACGGATGAAATGTTGGAAAAAGCGAGAAAGAATGCAACCGATAATTATGGTTACACAAATGTTGAATTCAGAAAAGGGGATATAGAAGAAAGAATCCCTGTTGAAGAAAACAGTGTAGATGTTGTAATAAGCAACTGTGTAATCAATCTAACAACAGATAAGGGAAAGACATTTAGAGAAATATACAGAATTCTCAAGCCTAATGGAATTGGCCGAATGGTTATCTCAGATCTTGTTACGGATAAGCAAATAGCAGAAGACGCATCATTGATAGATCCAGATAAGTGGTGCAGTTGCATTGATGGTGCGTTGACTAAGGAAAATTACATTGCTAGTATCAAAAATGGCGGATTTGATAATGTAGAGGTACTAGATGAAAAGCTCTATACGGAAGGAGATCAGGTTGATAACAGAAAGATTACCAGTCTGGTTATCAAGGCCGTAAAACAATGATGATGAAGGAACCGTCGGAAATCATAGGCTGTGAACAAGAATGAAACTTTCATTTGGTAGCAAATCAAAAGTCAGGACAAAGAAAACTATACTCTTCGTCTGCGTGGAGAACGCTGGCAGAAGTCAAATGGCAGAAGGATTCTTTTGGAAATATGCTCCTGAGGGGTATGGACCATTAAGTGCGGGGACTAAACCGACATCACAGATTAACCCCCTTGCAATACAGGTAATGAATGAGATTGGAATAGACATCTACAAGCAAAGGTCTAAAGACCTCACGGAAGATATGATGAGAAATTCAGACAAGATCATCAATATGGGATGTATGGACAAGAATTTCTGTCCTACATTGTTTATCCCTAAGGTAATTGACTGGGGGATCGAAGACCCTAAAGACAAGCCAATCGAAAAAGTCAGAGAAATTAGAGATGAGATAGAGAGGAGAATCAAGGAACTTGCAACAGACGTTTCTGTCGCTGAAGAAGATAATAGCAGATAAACTTACGTTAACTCAAAAACAGTTCATTGCAGAAGTAATAGGTACGTTCATTGTAGTCGTTTTGGCTACAGGAGCGGTGGTAATAGATGCTAAATTCGGTGGAATATTGGGTATCCCATTTATCGCATTTCTTCCATTTGTGGGTGTAACAGTATCGGTATACTTATTTGCTAAAATATCAATGGCCCACTTCAACCCTGCTGTGACGCTAGGGTTTTTGATTACTAAACATATCAGAGAGCTACAACTATTGTATTATTTTTCAGCAGAAATACTGGGTGCATTGCTTGGAAGCTTATTTGTGATGTATATAATTGGAAGTGAGGCCGACCTAGGTGCAAACTCACCTAACTATGCATTTCCATTGCCTGTAATATTTGGGATTGAGATACTGGCGTCTGCATTATTGATGGCTGTGATAGTAGTGGTTGTCTATATGAAAGGACTAAGGGGATATGGTGGGCTTGTCATTGGTGGAATAGTTGGACTTGACATATTCTTTCTTGCGTTTATATCTGGAGCTTCTATGAACCCTGCTCGTTCATTTGCTCCTGCTTTTGTTTCTGGAGTATTGACAAATCTGTGGTTGTACTGGACTGCCACATTTGTAGGGACGTCAGTTGTTGCCTTACTTGTAAGAAAGAAGTTTACGCGTAGCTAGTTGGCAATGATCTGAAACAAGAAAGTCGAGGATAGAATTTGACGACAACAGTTGGCTATTCAAGAAAGTAATTAGTAGTACTCCAACGTGCATGACCCTCCAGCCATTCCTGTACGACTGCCGATCTGGAAGATTCAGGTAACTTTCTTGGCATAGTAAATCCTATACTTTGAGATTTGTTTTTTAAGTCTTAAGTCAAATGTGTCAAATAGGTGGTCAAATAGGTGGTCAAATAGGTCAGATGTAAATCTCATCTCAACTAAGCATCAAAAGGAGTTAGTCGGGACACCGATAAAAATTGATGTTTAATATGATCATTAATATCAATGAGCGAAGATACATTTTCTAGAACTAACAGGATAATTGCTTACTGAATTGGAGGCATTTTCTAGTACCTGCGAGTGGCCAATCCACACACCTAGTCTTGATTTCAATTGTGGATAGTTCTTGCCAGAATCTATCAGTTGATATCTAAAGGAGCTTAACCTTAAAATAGACGTTTTATTGAAAAATTGTAAAAAGTTAGTTATAATATTCCCGATAATGAGAAGCGTAGCTATCTGATACTTCTTTGTTCATGACATCCTGCAAAAATTGCCTTCTAATTAGAGTTCCATATGTGACCAAGTCATGTGCAAGCATCTTTATTCTATTAGCTAGTATAGAATTAATTGGATTTCCTGCGGAATTAAAGTCATTTGCCCCATTAATTGATATATTATAGGGCATGCTCCACCCATAACATTGACGAACTGATGTACGCATTTGATCTGCAACGGTTAATCCTTTTTCATGAGATGCTATAATATATCCATAGGTTTTCCCCGCAAATTCTTCCCAGAAATAATCGAGAAAGTTTTTCATTGCGCCAGACATAGACCCATGATAATCCGGAGAAGCCAAGACAAAAGCATCAGCCCACTTGATGGCCTTTGTAACTGTATCTAGAACATTTTCATGATTACCATTAACATCTTGATACAATTCTTCTGGCACAGATCTACTCGGATCGTATATGGGCAACCTTACTTCGCGTAATTCGAGCAATTGGGAGCCAGCTCCATATTTTTTTGCTCCCTCTAGCACCAATTTTAGAGCATGTGTACTGAAAGATCCTTTTCGCATACTGCCAGCAACACCTAGAACATTTACTGGAGCACCTTGCTGCATTTTAGAAGAATTGTCACTTTGCCCGAGTTTTAAAGTTTGAATTTTAGGTTTAGTTATACTAATCATAGCATATATAATTAGAATTGCCCATTTATAAATAACTAGGTTTACAAATTATACAGAACACAATAGGATAATGGGTTCTCATCTATTCAAGATATATCAATTTAGTTGGTTCCAGTGGAGCACTTCTACAGATAACCGTCTTTCCTTTCTTTTATTAGAAATTTACATACGGCATCGCCCTTGGCGGCTCTATGGGTTGTCTCGATTTCTGCATTAAGAAGCTTTTCAAATAATTCAGTTTCGATTGAGCATGCCTCCCAATGCTTTTCAGCGATGTGTATAATCGGACAATTATATTCTAACAAGATACGCTTTTCGCCACCCTTTGACTCCTTCTTTGTCTCAGCCATATATCCTTCCTCGTCTCGAATTCTAGCTAATTCCTTAACTTGTCTGTCAAAATCCATATCCTTAAGGCGCTTATAGTATAGATCGAAGAGTTCATTCTGACGCTCTCGTAGAACCTTTTCAACGCCTTCCTTGCCCATATTTCTTTCGATGAAATCGAGCGCTTGTGTTGCGATTGCGCTATAAGATTTTGGAAAAACCGTTTTACTTTGACTTGTCAGCTGGTATATCATTTTTGGTCTACCCACACGTCCTCTATTTTCGACCGCTTCTACCAAACCCCTTTGTTGTAATGATGAAAGATGCTTGTGGACTGCCATCCTTGAAATCTTCATTATTTTAGCCAGATCTTCAAGCCCTGCCTGGTGCATGACTTTAAGATAGTACAACAGCTTTTTCTTTGGCGCGCTAAATCCATCTGCAAAACTTTCTAAATTACGTGACATCGGCATCGTATTTACATGATTAGTAACACCCATTCATAAACCATTTGGTTTATAAATACGTGTGATGGAGGAAAATTCAACTGAGGATAATTCGTCTTTTCCATAAAGCCCTCATAAGGTAATACGGATAATCCTTATCTAGTGCTTAATTGATCAGCGATTTTATTAGAACATATTCTGAACGTCGATAAAATATGGAGTTCCCTGAAGGTACATTACCTCTCCTGAGTCATATACAATATATAGATAAATAAAATAAAATGAAATTGAAGAACTAGCTATATGGAAGTCTTGCGATATTTCTGTTAGCTGTGAAATTGCATTGCCCACATCCGAATTTGATGTCCCCCAAAGAACGAGTGTTTGTTCATCGCCAGTTCCTTCTTGTCCTCCTCTAAGATCTTTGAAATTATGTGTTCCCAATATCGAGAATCCTCTGCTCTCGAGATCTGTGATCTGAGTTGCAAGATCCATTGTGGGGATCATTAGTATTCCAACTGTATCGTACGGTTCAGAAGTAAGAGGAGATGATACTTGATCTTCCACAATAATATTTCCTCGCATTATATAACCTTGATCATACTCGACTGTATCTTCGTAGTTGAATTCGCCTACTTCGTTAAATGTCTGATTTCTTGCTTCAAATTCTGTAAACTCTCCCGTCTGGAAAAGATTCTGGCCAGTTATATTGTCTTTTACTACGATATCGTGTTCATGTCCTGCATCACCATTGAACCAAAATACATTGGTTCCTGGACTTACAACCGCAATTTAAGGAACAAATGACTGATCTATGAATCTAGGCTCGTTATCCTCTCCAGGACCATGATGTCCTTCATTGGGTATTAGAATTACCAGATTCTTTACATTTTCTCCAATTTGCAATATGTGATTTTCATATATGGATTGAACCTAGCCGCTTTTAGTTGGCTGGGTTATCATGGTCGGTGCAGGAGATGTTGCGGTCGTTGCAGAAGCAAGTTTTGACGCCGTAGCGGTAACAATTCCGGCTAACCCAATCAAAAGTATTGTTATCACCACGTAATTTTTTATTCATACTTCATGTATATATTCATAATTGGAAAAAGGTGCAAGACATAATAACGTTGATGTCAATGATTTTTTGAATGTTTCATAACAGACAAACAATTAAAGACAAATTAAAAACTATAGTACAAACAATTTATTAATGTTCAATTGTTGTCAAGAAGTCTTGACTTTTTCGTAAGTGATCGCTATATGTGTCGGTATGAACCTCAATCTTCTATATAGATATCAAGAACAGTATCATCGTATTAAAGTCGTGGTGGTTGACCTTTAGTTTAGATTTAGATTTAGATTTATTTTAACCCACAAGGAAGTATATTCTTCAGTTCCAGATGAATGGGCGAATCTGCTAGACATAAGACAGCAACTAGCAAATAATTGATGTTAGATCTATGAATAAAAAATATTAATAATCTTGTTTTATGATGGTATGGTGTTGATATTAAAAATATTTCATATTAGCTAAACCTATTTACACTTTTCCATCAGTTTAGAAATCCCTTGAAATGGTGACAATATTATTGTTATTCCTTAAGATTGAAAACTAAAGCTACATTTATTAGATACTTCTGATCACATTTAGATTTATTTGAATTTAGTACTAAGGAGAATATTGAAGTTCTAAGCATGTAATTTTGTTTCTGAGAGTTTCTGATCATATTATCTAATTATTTTACATGTACAATGGCAGTAGTATCTTAAAATTTGAATTGAGAATAATAGGGCTAGCTCTTATATAAGACAAGTTATAAATGTACAATGAAATTTTAAGAAATGCCATCTCGTCACTCCAAACGTACCCATTCGAGTAGTATTAGTGACAATAAAGGCAGACTTCCTTCATCATTTGATATTGTGTCTATTCTTTCAAATCTAGGGATTAAATACTCTATTTATAACTCAAAGGAAGATTTTGATTCAACGAGCATTTATGGCGTAAAGGATTTAAAAAGTGCCTCAAGTGAAGATTTATCATTTTGTTCGTTCGATGATGCAGAAAAGGCCATAATGGGTATATCAAAATCAAATGCCAGGGTCATAATTTGCCACCAATCGCTAGAGGGCTTAGTATACCCCAGATCGGGAAAGCAACAATGTTTGATATTCGTAAAAAATCCTAGAATGGTTGTGATGAAAATCATAAATGAAATCTATTATTCTCCTTCTGTAAATAAAAAGAAGAGAAATCGTCAGAATGAGGAAATTCTGATAGTTTCTCCAACTGCAACTCTATCTAAATCAGCAAGAATAGGAAAGAATTGCACAATCGGTAACTTTACCAAGATAGGAGATAAGTGTATAATAGGAGATAATACAGTTGTTGGTGATCGTGTAATAATAGAGCAGAATACAAGGATTGGTAAGAATTGTATTATACAACCTGGAACAGTTATCGGAGCTGATGGTTTTGCATATGAGAGACTGGAGGATACTCTTGAGCTGCAAAGATTTCCACATATTGGAGGAGTAGTTATAAGCAATAATGTAGAGATCTGTTCTAACTGTTCTATAGCAAGGGGTTCACTTTCTGATACAATAATTGGAGAGGGAACCAAGATTGATGCTCTAGTGCACATAGCTCATAATGTAGAAATAGGAAGACATTGTGCTTTGACAGCAGGAACTATTATAGGAGGGAGTACTAGAATTGGTGATATGTGCTGGACTGGTTTGAATTCAACTATAAAACATAAAGTTAAGATTGGAAATAAAGTAATTATTGGTAGTGGTGCATCTGTAATTAATAATATTGATGATGAAGATATAGTTGCAGGAGTTCCTGCAAAATCAATAAAGCATAAAGTGAGATCTAATCAGCTATTTCTTATGGCAGGACATCGAAGTCATACAAGTAACGGTCTGAAAAGAGATACTGACAATAACAATACCATAAGTATAGAAAAGTAGAAACAGACTATTTGGCCTTCCTAGCTAGTCACCAGTATTATCTTCGGCGTCATTGATGCCTATTATACACACCCTTTCTATAACCAAAGAAGAAAGACAGACTTGACAAAGCTCATATACATATACATTCAAAACATTATAAAAAATGTTGCCTTGGAAAGCGTACGTATTCAAAAGGCACCAGTGATAGTATTAATCTGTCCAAGGCGAACACTAATTGTATGTCAATTCTTATCACTATATCTATGATTTATCCATAGATCAGTAAACTGAAATTTATCAACGTCTACTAATCCTTTATCCGTTAGCTTCAAAGAAGGGATAACAGGAAGTGCTAGAAAAGAAAGTAACATGAATGGAACTTTTATCACATTACTGCCAAGCTTTAGGCACGCTCCATTAAGCGCTTCAAGACTCAAAATTACCGATTCTATTGGCATATCTGAGATAAGTCCTGCGATGGGAAGTGGCAGGCTCGTTATAACCTCTCTATCAAGCGCTACTGATAAGCCTCCACCTATTGATGAAACATGTCTTGCAGCTGTCAACATATCCATATCGTTCATGCCAGCAACTATCAGGTTATGGGAGTCGTGTGCCACACTGCTTGCTATAGCCCCTTTTTGTATACCTAACCCTTGAACAAAACCAAGTCCCACATTTCCTGTTCTATGATGGCGTTCAATTACTGCGAGCTTTGCCAAGTCTCTATTAGGATCTGCGATCGCTTCATATTCTCCACCAATTTTCGCCTGAAGAGCTCTTTTTTGGGTAATGATTTGTCCTGGAACGACACCAATTACTTGTAACAACGAAGATGAAGTTGAAGATGAGCTAGTATCCGAACCTGCGTAAATTGCAAACATTTTTGGATCTTCGAGATTTTTAATGTGCATTGAATTTTCTTGAAGAACAGATGAAACAGAAATTGAATTCTTATCGATTGAACGATTATTGACTTTTCTTATTGCATTAATGCTTCCTATTTCTGTTCCATCAAGAAAGACTTGAGAAATGGTAAACGATTCCAAGTCATCTAATAATATAAAATCTGCCTTAAATCCTGGTGCTATTGCACCCACATGATTTAATCCAAAGTACCTAGCCGTATTAATAGACGCCATCTGAATTGCTCTTATTGGTGCTAGCCCTAACATAATACACATACGAACCAAGTAATCCATGTGTCCATTCTCCTTCAAATCTATCGGATCACGATCGTCTGAAACAAGGCTGAAATGAGCGCTGTTGAATTTGTTAACTAGAGGAAGGAGGTCTTTAAGATTCTTTTCATGAGCTCCCTGTCTCACCATAATATGCATCCCTTTGCGCAACTTTTCCCTTGCTTCTTTTATTGTTGTGCATTCATGATCACTTCCCAATCCAGCTATAATATAGGCACTAAGCAATTTCCCAGAAAGGAGTGGTGCGTGTCCATCCTTAGGCCTTGAACCTGCAGTAATTAGCTTAGCTAGGACCTCTGCATCCTCAATAATGACCCCTGGATAATTCATCATTTCTGCCAATCCAATGACTCGATTCGGATAACGCTGTAAGTAATCTTGCATATCTGTTGGAAGAATCGTGGCCCCAGATCTTTCCATGCTTGTTGCTGGGACACAGGAGGGCATCATAAGATAAACCTTGACAAGTAAGTTCATACTTGAACTCAGAAAATAATCCAATCCTGCGAGGCCAAATACATTTGCTATTTCATGGGGATCACATATTACCGATGAGGTTCCATGTAATGCTACTGCATTACAAAATTCGATAGGAGATAGAAAAGTGGACTCTATATGTATATGGCCATCAATAAGCCCCGGACACATATATCTTCCATTAGCATCATATGACCGTCTGGCATTGTCATACCCTTCTCCAATTCCTACGAATATTCCGTCTGCGATGGCGAGATCAGTTTGATAGACATCTCCAGAAAATACGTTTACTATTCTAGCATTTTTTATAACCAAGTCGACCTTCGTTTTGCCTTTAGCTAGAGTAATCTTTCTTTTTAGGTCTACAATCTCATCGGTTCCATTGCCGTAACGATCTTTATTGTTGGCTTCGATTATTCCACACAATCTTGAATTTTCGTCCTTCTTAGAATTGGAGTATCGCATATGAAGACAGTGATAAATTTAATCCACATATTATAAACATTCCAAAAAAATTAAAAGATGCTGCTATGGTAGTACGTTATCCGTTTTTTTCATTCCCATGGGAATACAATCCACTTCTTATGGTTCAATATCTCTCCGACATATGCCTCCCCACAGCAACCACCACCACCACCATCATTATCTGCGAATCTTCTTATGAGGAATGCAAAATCACAATTAAATTTTCCCACTTCATTAGAGACAACAGAAAATATATTTCCCGTATCATATATATCGTCAATTACGAGATATTTTTTGCTTTCGAACAATGAAGGCATCTCCTCTTTATGTAGTTTTTTACTTCTAATTGGTATAAATGAAATATAATTAATATCAAGTTCACGTGCTATTAATCTAGCTGGAATGATTCCTCCATTTGTGATTCCCAGAATAGCATCGTACCTTTTATTTGACCTCAGTATCATATCTGCGACTGTTTTTATCAATAATTCTATTTGTTTCCAACTATAGTACTCTTTTGGGGAACTATATTCGTTCACTTCTTCTGATGTGGACTCCAATTACTTCTCAACCTCCAAGAAAAATAATAATGACATTGGTGATGCCGAAGATAATGATGATGATGATGATAATACTAATAGCAATAGGAATAGCGAGAACCGCAACAACCAGGCTATCCTGTCTATTTACTTATTATAAATCATACGTAATGTACTTAAATTTTGGCGATTATTGGACTAAATTATTGCTATAGGTTGATAATATACTATGAATTGATGCATCAAGTCTTGTCTTTAATCGGAATATGAGTAGGAGGGCTTGGGGTGAGAAAGCCCGGTTAGTAAGGCGCATTTCAATAGTAGATGCTGCTCTAGTTGTGGGGATTTAGGATGGTCTATATTTACGTATAACATCTTCAGAATATATATAATATATTAGGATAACACGATATGCGCGACTTCATCTCCCCTGATAATAAGCATTCAGCTTTGATAATTGTAGACGTCCAGCGTGATTTTGCGTTGTCTGGTTCCAGTGCTGAAATTCCTGGGACAATGCAAGCTTTACCCTATATCCAAATTCTCGCAGAAGGTTACAGAAATCTTGGCTATCCAATAATTCATGTAGTAAGGATATATAATCAGGACGGATCGGACGTTGATCTATGCCGAAGGGAGGCTGTCATAAGTGGGAAGCAAATGGTAATAGCCGGCAGTGTTGGCGCCGAAATTGTGGACGAACTTAAACCTTCAACTAGTACAAGATTAGATCCAACTCTTTTGTTGTCAGGCCGCCTGCAACAGATTAGTCCAGTGGAGTGGATCATGTACAAACCAAGATGGGGAGCATTTTACAGAACTCCTTTGGAGGAACATCTACGCAGCTTAGGTGTTAATACGGTGACGATATCTGGATGCAATTATCCTAACTGTCCTAGGACAACGATATACGAAGCAAGCGAACGAGACTTCCGGATTGTTTTCGCACAGGATGCTACTTCACAAACATATGAAAAGGCTTTAGAAGAGCTGAATAGCATCGGAGTATCGATAATGGATACAAACAAATGCATAAACTGGTTAGGATCACAAAGTTGCTAATGAATAAACGGAACGTCCAATTCCAGCATACTAGAGTTGTCGGCGATAAATTTTATTGCTTAAAGTGGTATTACCATAAGACACCCCTTTGAGTTTTTTTAATGGAAAAAGGAAGCTCATCTAGTTTGCGATTCTCAGTATTCTGTAATTGGAATATAATAGAGTCATGCACTCATTACCTTACGTTAATCATGATTTAATTATGTCATTAGAGTTATTCTAACATCATGACTTTGTTATTCTAAAACAAACAAGGGCAAGATAACCATGAATAGAACGACGCGATTTAGCCATCCTGCCCTTGCTTTTTTTGGAACGTCGACAGCAATAGTGGGTAGTTAATGTAGTTATTAGAAGAAATAATAATAGATGGATATAATTTCCTCTTTTTCGGTTGTACTGAGGAACTAGGGAACACTCATACCTGTTTCTAGCATGCCTTTCTCCATCTGTCTTTCTCTTTGTTCTACAAGTTTGTCCGAGTTCAGTTGCTTATTATATCCTTCCGCAAGTTGTTCATTTACATCAAGCACAGCTGTGTTCGTGTTTTCGTACGGGCTACCAATTCTAAGAGGTAATGCATCTGCTTCTTCCTGGTCCAGGATTACACTACCTGGTGGAACAAATTTGTTATTAGGAATTGAAACTCCATTTGAGATTGTGCTTGAAATACCTATCGCAATATTGTTGCCAACTTTTGCATCAAAGATTATACTCTTCATACCAACAAAAGTATTGTTTCCCACCCAAGCAGGTCCATGAACCATTGAATCATGTGCTAAGCTTGTATTTGTTCCAACAAATATTGAATAACCCTCTGAAAACTGAGAGCTATTTGCCATTAGTCTGTCACCAGCTTCAGAATATCTTCTTCCGTCAATATTCTTGCCTTTTTCGGTAGTTTCAAGTCCATGCAATATTACACCGTCCTGCATATTGGAATAATCACTGACATGAATAGGAGTCCCCTCATCTCCTCTACATACTGCTGTAGGAGCAACCATTACTAATTTACCTAAATAACAGTTGCCAATGACTACTGCAAAGGGATGAATGAAAGCTGTTTCTTGAATTTCTGGAAATGAAATGTTTGTATTAAAATCTGTTTTGATATTTGAATGGATATTGGGCCATTCTTTGCTGTATGAAGAATGATTATCGGATTCATTTGTCATGATAATTAGAGAACTGTTTCCTCCTCTTGAAGAGATCAGTTCTTCACCGTTTATTGCAATGGCAGGTGTTACTGGTTGCAAAGGCATTACGCCTATTCCAATAGCTGCAGACATAATCATTGTTGCTACTAATGCAATTAATCTTCCATTATGCTTGGCCATAATCATTGCGATCTGTCTCGCAGTATTTTTTCTTCTAGTCATTCTAGAGATGAAAGCAGTTCCTGATATATTTCTATTATGTACAAGCCGACGCATCAGGAAGGACTAAAGATGTATTGGGACAGGTTCGAATATCCGAAAAGCGTAGTATCATTGCTTAAGAAACCAAATTTTTGGATTATCATTCTAATTTCTTTTCTGTATTTTAGGCGCTGTGTAGAAATCATCACAACAGTGACAAGATTTGTTAGGGTATGCATATTATAGGCAATGCATATGAAGTATAGTCCTCCGTTCTCTGTTTTTACTAGCCTTAAAGTAACATATTCTCCAAATACCCCTCTTTATGATAGACATTATGTGGGCTATAGTACTCACTGAATGGATAGACATCCAGATTCAGATTGTATAAGTAGAAGAGTTTGAAAGACTCGACTTTAACCAAATGGTGAACCATAATCTCAGGAGCACTTCTATATCTGCGAATTTATGCTCTAACCATACTGCATCCATCTGTTCTTTTGCTGCCTGAGCAAGCAATCATTATTCAATACGAGATGGCTAGTATACTTTTGTTTATTTCACAATGGAGCTACTTCCTGTCAGTTTTTGATCTAATGTACAGGTCTTTTGATTCATATGTTGATCCAGATTTGATAATATTTGTTTCTTTAGTTGAATCTGCATATCATACGAATCTTGTAACTTTTTGAGTTGCGATATACGTGAGCTCAGAATTGCTATTTCATCTCCGAATTGCTTCTTCCTCCATTCCATATCAATTGCATTACTAGCCAATCTTTGAATCCTGTTTTTAAGGATGGTGGATCAAAAGCGGCGAATCTTAACATAGACTGAATATCTTTTTGGTTAATCAATGTGTTTTTCTTCATTGTATGAAATAGCCTGAGAAAATAGAGTAAGATGATTCCTGATCTCATAATATATTAATGGTAATACATCAAGCTCTTTCCCAATCTTCTTGCTGTAATTCTTCTACTTCCGTAAATGGGATGTCTAATTCGATAGCTAGCTTTAGTAGTTATTGAATATATCATTCACATAAAATATCATATTTGTTACCACATAACAGACATTCTGTTAGAACATCAGATCCTGCCATGTTGGTATACTAGGTGACATTGAAAACGAGTCGCTCTAGTAGCCAAGTAGCCAAGTATATGATGCTAAACATAAAACAAACATGTGATTACAATTGACGTTGTAAGATATGATTTTCCTGTGCTTGCTAATACTAAAAAAATTACATAACTCATTGCTCTACGAAGAATCCAGTCTTAATGAAAAACAAGGAGAGTTCCCCCCTAATAAGTTATAGACTGCTACTCCTAAACGATGTATCAGTAAATGTAAGAGCAAGGAATGCAAATAATATTTATGTTTAATGCATTTCCAATAAGACTATTGATGACCAAGTTTGCATCTATTTTGGTGAGACAAAGAATACCGATGCAAGACGAAGATGTAAATGGTCCACATACTCATCTCCTTCCTCACATCATCCGAAACGACATCAATTTTCCAAAACCAATAAAAAAAATCTTCGTTCAATAATTCAATTAGATCCATTTAGTTCAATTATTGATGGTGATGGCAGGTATCATGATTGGGCAGGTTTTTACTTTTGATCGAGACAGAAAGTAGCCTAATCATATAATCCTGCCCGGATGCAATAGCTGATGAGTGTATAGTTTTGGTAACTTCCTATTCCTGGAGTACCTTATGAACAAATGAGATCGCAATTGATCCTTCGCCCACCGCCGATGCAACCCGCTTGATGCTGCCGCCTCGCACGTCGCCCACTGCGAAGACCCCAGGTAAACTGGCTTCAAGCAAGTACGGCGGACGGACAAGGGGCCAGCGTGCAGCGCTCAGGTTCTCGGGCGATATATCGGGCCCTGTCTTAATGAATCCTTTAGGGTCGAGCGCGACACAGCCATCGAGCCAACGGGTATTAGGATCGGCACCGGTCATGAGGAAAACATGTCTGATTTTATGTTCCTTCGTCATTCCTGTTTGACTATTTCGCCATCTAACTGCTTCCAAGTGATCGCTCCCTTGGAGCGCTATGATCTCCGTGTAGGGTCGGAATACTATCTTAGGAGCCTCTTCGATCCGGCGAATCAGATACCGTGACATGTTCTTTACCAAATTAGCAGACCTGACGAGCATGTGCACGCACTTTGCTGTCTCCGCCAGAAACACTGCAGCCTGACCGGCTGCGTTTCCTCCACCAACTACAATTACCTCTTCTCTACCACACAATTGTGCTTCCATGAAGGTCGCACTGTAATAGAGACCCGCACCTTCAAACTGTGATAAGTTCTTCAACTCTGGCCTTCGATATGCCGCTCCGGTTGCAATCGCAATAGTGCGTGCCGAAATTCTAGCCCCGTTCTCGACTTCGACGATGTATGGTTTATGATCGCAGACGAGTCGTGTCACCTTGGTGATGAGAATCTCAGCGCCGAACTTTTGTGCCTGAAGGTACGCCCGACCTGCAAGCTCCTGGCCTGAGATACCTGTAGGAAATCCCAAGTAATTTTCGATTCGTGAGCTCGAGCCGGCCTGGCCACCAGGCGAGCTTGTTTCCAGCACAAGAACATCAAGCCCTTCTGAAGCGCCATACACTGCCGCAGCCAGCCCCGAGGGACCGGCGCCGATGATGACTAGATCGCGCACGTGGATCTGGTCAATAGCTTCGTTGAAACCGAGGCAGTCTGTGATTTGCTGGTTACTGGGATTTCGAAGTACAATCTTTCCTCGGCAGATGACCACGGGTACGTCGCTGGCAGCGATACGGAAACTATCCAATAAGTTCTGTACGTCAGGATCGCGTTCGAGGTCTATGAATGCGTAGGGGTGCCCGTTACGCATCAGGAACTCTTTGATCCGGAGCGTACCGGCCGAATTCGTTGACCCGATGAGCACAACATCTCCCACGCCAGCCGCAACCAACTCAACCCTGCGGAGGATGAAAGCCCGCATGAGGATTTGGCCAAGCTCAGCATCGCTCTGCACCAAGGCGAGCACATGCTGCCGATCCAGTTCGATCATCTTACCCGGTTTAGAAACACGCAGGCGAAAGAAAGTCCTTCGGCCCGAGAGAGTGCCCACTTCACCAGTAAACTGACCAGATTCTAATACCGCGACAAGGGTCTCTACGGCGGCCGTGCCCAAAGGGCGCACAATCTCGAGCTCACCTGAGAGAATCACAAAGAACGGTACTCTAATGTCCCCTTGCTCGTATAAAATTTCGCCACGTCGCATGGAACGCATTTGCCCGCGAGCCCTAATGCGACGCAATTGTGTTGGCGTTAATTTGGGAAATATCTGCTCAAGATGAGATCTAGTCAACGGAAGTCCCCTGGGAATATTGTTTATAGAGGTCGTGATACTGGTATATGACATTCTTGGATATAAGATATCGAAGGCCAAATCTAATTCGGGAGTATAATGACTCCGGTAAAAAGAAAATACCCTTCGATTTAGAAAAGATCAGAAAGCTAGTAATTACAAGTTGCATTTCAGCTTTTAGGTGAGGGCGTAGATGAAGGAGAGTCTTCAGAGTTTATTTTCAATTCAGGCCCGCCCGGGACGCTCTCATATTTCTGTGAATATCATCCTACATCAATGATAGGGGCTATTAGTACAGCCGAATAATCGAATCGTCGTGCAATACACGTATGTAAACCGCTTTAGCCCGAATAATATAAATTTGTACTACATAGATGTATCCTGTTACCACTATTTTCTTACTCAAAGATTGAAAAAACAGTAATAAATATAAACTACTTATGTATATATGTACTACTAGGAGACAGCATCTTCCAGGAGAATCATAATATTACCTTGTTCACTAAAGGTGCTTCTTTGGTCTTCATCTGCAACTGTGTGTGGATCCCTGGCACACACATCTCTTATAATATTCGACCAGGCTAGGGTAATCGTAGGTCGCAGGTTCTCTTTTTCACCCAATCAAGATCTTATTTTATGTTGACAAGACTTTCATATTTTCTCTGCCAACTTATGGCTGTTTACAAATTCTTCGAGTTTCTTCAATGTCTCAGGATGTAGGTGGTGCTCTATTCCCTCAGCGTCTTCATTAGCGATATCATTTTGAACGCCAATCATTCTAAAAAAGTCTGAGAGGATTCCATGTTTCTTGTGCATGGCTTTGGCCACTTCTATTCCCTCCTCAGTAAGGCTCATCCCTCTGTATTTTTCGTATTTGAGGAACCCTTTCTCATCAAGCTTCTTCATCATACTCGTGACACTAGGTGAGGAAACATTGAGATATTCAGAGATATCAACGGTTGTCGCATACCCCTTCTGACGGACAAGTTCGTATACTACCTCGAGGTAGTCTTCCATTCTGTCAGTGCGACTCCCTCTTACTATTCTATTAGCATCACGAATGGATGTAAGCCTCGTCCTCGATGCTTGAGTTCCCTGGGATAACCGACTTTCACGATATTCACTTGATTCAGTCTTTGACATGGTTCCATTACCGTTTTGATCATTGTTCATCAGAATATTGCCTCCCCATTTCCATTATACAAGTAGGCCAGTAAGATACATTATCAAAAGGCCTGTAATAAATCCAGCTATAACGTGTCCTGATAAGGAAGAAGATGGTCCAGATTTTTGGTGATGGGAAATCCAGGAAATTAAAGAATATACTACCTGGAAGATTGCGCCGGCTCCCACTGACAAAAATATAACTGCTGCCATTGGAGAATAAAGAAAACCACCTATCCAGGTTCCCGCTATTGTGGGTACTCCTGCAATCAATCCCATAGTAACTAATCTCCTAATCATCATGCGCCTACTTCTTTCTGATTTTGCAATGGGGGCAACAATAGCCAATCCTTCAGTTGTGTTGTGCAACGTAAAACCAACTATAAGAAACGTACTTAGCGCGACTTCGCCAAGAAGCATGGCAGCACCTATTGCCAACCCTTCACCAAAATTGTGCAGGCCTATTCCAATTGCTATCATCATCGAGATAGTTAATGGTTTCAATAGTTGCTGATACCTCTGCAATTGTATCTGTACTTCTTGAGTTGAAGAAGATACTTTAGCAGATTTATTGTAAATTTCGCCCTCCTGTCTTTCTGTAGAAGACTTCTCCGACTTACCTAATTCTTCGATGGAGGAAGTTGAAGCCAAAGAATGATTCTTATTCAATACAGCCTTTTCTATAGCTCTTTGGGTCAATCGTTCAGAAGTATAAAGTAAGACAATAAATGAGGAAATGGTTACCACTACACTTAACGCCTGACCATTGAATACCGCGGCCAAATTCTGATTGACAATTTCATTGACTTCTAGCAGAGCATCGATACCTAGAAAAACAAGTAGTCCTGCAGTAAGACTGAGGAAAAAGCTGTACTTACCAATACTTATTCTACGGATATACGGGTACCACATAAGGCCTATCATTACAGGAATCACTCCAACATATACGCCCAAAGATGTGAAGAGTAGTGCCTGATTTGCATCTGGACTAGGTGCCAGAGCAGCGGCCTCTACACTTTTGCTAAACCTCGTTCCATCAGAGGTGGTTATGCCAATCTCATATGGTGTACCCGGGATCCAAGGAAACGGAATCATCACTTTGGCGTCACCTAACCTTGGGATCGTACTATCTGGTTCTATTGCAGCAGACTGGATTCGGTCATTGACGTCTGCCTGAGATACAACTATTTCCAAAGGACCGGTGTTGCGTATAAATGCCAATATCTGATTCTCATGAAATTCGACCTTTTCAATAGTAACCTGAGGTAATGGGATTCCTGTATTTATGAGGGATTGCCCGTACGGACTAAGCAAGAATATAATCATCCCTGCTAGTACTACAATCGGGACGAATGCAAGAATCAGAGGTGTCTTTTTCGTAGGATGATTTCCACCCATAGTATTTTTGTTTCCACTTAACAATCTTGGAAACCCCTCCCAGTAATTCTATTCATGTAACTTAACATTTACATTCTGGCTCCGCTAGTTTCTGGCGTATTAGTATCAAAAGAGTTATTGAGGGTGTCATAAAAAGAACTATTGTCTGCCTGAATTGAGTTCCGAGTTGTGTTCTTGTCATTTACAAAAAATGTACCCATCCATCCCTTCTCTGCAAACTCTGTTTTATGTGCATGAAACATATATTTTCCTGGATATTTATATTTAAACTCCATTATCCCTCTTTCAGCCTGATTCAAACTAACTATATCGGTTAATTCGTCAGGTTGTAGGCTTGTTCCACTTGGATAGTAATTAAACATGTTTGCGTGTAGATGAAAATTGTTGAGCGGGTCAAATTCCAGCATGTTTACTAAATATATTCTTACGGGCTTATCCTTTTCAATCTGTATTGGATGGTGCATGTAATAATATGGTATTCCATTCACAGTGTAGAAATTATTCTCAGTATCAAAATCAGTATCGTATCCATTCATGACCATGACCATCTCGTCTGCGGGAGAACGAGGAGTTTTGGGATCAACTATATAAACCCCATAAAGACCATGAGCAAGATGTTCTTCTAATGGTGTCATATGACAATGATACGGAAAAACACCAAACGGTTCTGCAACAAATTCATATGTGAACCTCCCCCCTGGCGAGATCATTTCGAAAACTCCATCCATTTCAGCAGGATGAATACCATGGGTATGAAGAGAGTGTGGCATTGATCCGTTATTAACGAAGTTTATTCTCACAACATCTCCTTCAGTAGCCCTAATTGTGGGACCCGGAACTGTCCCATTAAATGTCCATACGTTGTAGGATACGCCAGGAGAAACTTCTTTGACTAATTGGTCTGATGCTACTAATGTGAATTCTCTCAACGTTGAACCGTTAGGAAGCATTGATACTCTTCCATAGTTGAACTCGCGGAGGTATTTTTCTGGGTCAACGACCGAATCCTTATCTATCACTTGATCAATTGGATCTATAATAGTCCCCGAAGTCTCCCCGATAGGATAGCCAGGTACATGGCCACCGATTGTGGAATCTGAACTATTTGCTCTGCTGATAGCCCTATTATTATCACTCGAACTATTCAGTGTAAAATTTTTATACACGCCTGAAACCACGCCTACGACTATTATGGAAGAACCAATAAGGATCAATAGGCCAATTAGAATGATATGCCTGGACACAAATCTTATTTATTAGGTTCCTTAATAAATGTTAGCAGTCTCTAACTCAGATAATTATGGGCATAATTGTTGTACTAAGTCATAAAAGATAGAGTTCTAAAGGAATTTCGCGCTAAGATGTAAGATAGAGAAAATAAATCTGATGTTCTGCACTATTTGGCTACGAGCACAACTATAAATTTCTGCTTATAGAAAAACTGGTCTCAAGAAATTAATATATGCTACTACAGCATTTCCTCTCTTTGGTATCTAATTATTTATTATTATAGTTGTTAGAAGAAACCTTTGATTTTGCGATACGAGTTTCGCCTTGCATCTAAGTCAATAAACCTGGTATCTTGTTTCTTAGCTCTTGGCGTCTATTCCTTACTGTGACATCTGATATTCCAGCTGTATCAGCAAAGTATTTCTGACTTTTGTCTACGTTCCCAAAGTTTTGACACGAAATATAGAGAACGGTTGCGGCAAGACCCATTGGATCTCTTCCAGCTGAGATATTGCTATCTATTACTTGTTTCATATAGTTAATGCCATATCTTTTAACTTTTTCACTGACACCCATTTTGTTCGCAAGCTTGACCAAACACCTTACAGGATCTATCAATGGTACCTTTAGATCAAGTTTTGACACTATTGCTCTATATGCTTTCCACATCTCCTTACGTCTAATATTACTGACTTCTGCAACCTCGTCAAATGCTCTTGGTATTATTGCTTCTCTACATGCTATGTAAACACATGCTGCCATTGCACCGGTTCTTGTTCTACCTCTAATTATATCATTTTGCTGAGCTTTTCTGTAGATATAAGCTGCCTTCTCTAATACAGGAGAAGGTAAAGCTAATTTTTCTTTTAAACTATTGAGTTGGCGAAATGCGTATTTGCGGCTCTGGCCTTTTGAGGATCTGGTTTGCGTACGATAGTCCCAGGTCCTTATTCTCTCAATTACCACCTGCATTGATGCATCAACAATTGTCTTGCCAGAAAAATCTTTGTTACTTTTCCCAATCACTGTAGAAAGTCCTAGATCATGTATGGCAAGAGATATCGGCATTCCTACCCTACTTCTTGAATTAAGTTCATTGGTACCATAAACACTCCATTCGGGGAGAGTTTCTGCTATCTTGTCAGAAATGACTGCTTCACAACTGATACAGATAACCTCTCCAGTTATTGGATCAGTCAAAGTATGGATATGGGAATGCTTCCTTTTACCGATATCGCTTATGTCACAACTCTTAAGCACAAATCGAATACACCTAATTATATGTAAATACACATCACTGAGATTTAAATCTCTTTGAATTGATAAAACGAACTATAGATGCAGTGTCGAAAACAGATCTATCCTAGAAAGGTTGAAGAGAACAGAAATCTCCCTTCACCTGCTTCTTGATATTATACTGACCAAATCCTAGCCGAGCAGGACTAGGCATTTTTGGTGGCAATAGATAACAATCTAAGATATTTGATAGCTTATCTCATCTCATCGGAATCCCCTAATTAAGAATATATCAAATGTGGTCCATGCTTTGGCAGTTCTGGCTTTAGTCTTCTGCCGGCAACAGACGCCAAGCGTGGTACTCTACTCTCGCTTCCTGGTTGCTGTTTTTGTCGTTGTCGCTTTGCATTATGAACTTTGTAAAATTAGTACAATCCATTATGCTGTTACAGTAAATGCAAATCCATCTCATAGAGGTAATGACCATTAACTAACTATTACGCAGACATTGTTTATAAACAATATTCTATAGTTCTGAAACAATGACGAAAAAGTCGGTGGTGGAAGATTGTTCTGAAACGCTGAATTCTAAGAACAAGATTTAAAGTTTGAATGCCTCACAGGCCAATAATAAGATAATACAAGATGCCTCAGCGTGACAGACATGACATCATTAAAGATATCCTCGAGATAGTATTTGATGCCAAGCCTCTTCATCGCAATCAGATGAATCAAACAAGAGTAGGTTATGAGGCAAACTTAACCCATCCTCAAACCGTCAGATATCTTCGACTGCTGGTTGACCTTCAACTGTTGATTTTGACGGACTTCAAACCCTTCGCATATTACGAAATCACCAGGAAAGGGCGACGATGCCTGCAGTTATTCGGCGAACTAGAGGACGATTTGAGGCCTTCCTAAGCCTTACAAACATGTTCAATTTTTTATGCGGCAGTGTTTTCTACAGATAAAAAGGATTATGGGACAGTCGCGGTTTCGTTTCCGTGTCCTCCACTTTCCTCACCATGTTCAGGATTCAGCGAAATGCTATTTACTCCTATCACTATACTGCTTCCAGGAAGTAATTCTACGTCTTCTGAACCGGAATTTTGTAGTGCTATATCAGTGATAGTTTGGTTAGCCGTAGATTCGAGGTCAACATGGTATAGACACAATTGCCCAGGATTCGAAAGCTCACTTATATATTCAAGGTCCGCGCCAGTAAGGTTGGGTGCTTGGCCAATTAACACATTCAATTCGGGTGCTGAATCTTCTCCGCAAGGAATGTTTGCCGCTACGTGCCCATTATTAATAACATATGGAGTCGTGTCGTAAAAATGTATGAAGCCGTTTGCTGGAACCGTTAAATCTTGAAGTGGTACTGCGACTGAGTCTCGGACGATCGTACCTAGTGAAGATTCAGTGACATTACCGTGCATAGATTCGCCTGTAGATTGTGCAAACACTAGGTGTCTGTCGCTATTGATTATTGAATTAGCACCCGATGCTACAAAAGTAGTTGCCAATATTGCTGCAACAAAAGATGCAGTAAGTTTAGTTCTGTTCATTGTTCCTTATCATTACATCTCCTTATTAAGTCTTGTAGTACAATAGTAGAACAGAATATAGCGGAGTGAGGGGTGACTTGGTAGGATATTGATGTCCTCTTTCTATCGTTTTCTTCTACGATAAGATTGTCCATTTTAAAAGGCGAAAGAGTTGCAAATGAGATTGATGAGTTGAGAAACTAGTCTTTATATTATTCGTTTTGTTACGTATTCACTTTGTATTTGATGGATTCGATGCCTAATATAACCTTCTTGTGTTAAGAATACCAGATGCGAACAGAATTAAGGCTGCAAAGAGAATAACATGAGAGAGCTCTATATCCACTCCAGGAACCATAATGCCTTGTGCCCCATCGTAGAATAAGAAAGACTTGTCATAAACAACAAGCGCGTTCCTCCGTTTCTGAAGTATGCAAACATGGAAACAGTGCTAAGAAAAACAGCGATTGTCAATCCCACAGTATGAACAAGGATGTGAGATGTTAAGATACGACACCGCCTACTAATGCTCGAGCGATAACGTACTTTGTATCTTCCTTTCATGATATCAAGATATATTATAGATAATTTCGCTTGCACCACAAGAACTGATTGAAGCGAAGGACTGTTAGCAAGCACCTATCTTTTTTCCTATTCTATTCAATTAATTAGATGAAATAATATTATGAATATGCAGAGGTGAATCACAATCGGTATATTGGTGAACTTTTTCGCCGTACTATTCCAAAGATTGCAGTCCTCAGCTTTGCATAAATACTCTAGAAAATTATGAAATTGAGTTTTATGGTGACTCTATTTGGTTCGACCCTATGTGTTGGATAGCTGTTCCATGTGCTGATACTGTTACAGAGAATCCGCCTTCATTGAAGTTTAATGTTTCATTTGATGTATTTATTAATGCTATATCAGTTATTCCAATAGGTAATTCTGCGTGGTACAGACATGATCTTCCTTCAGCAGACAAGTCTAGGTCCTTCCCATCAAGTGTACCGTTATTAATTGGGTCTCCAATATTCAAAGTATTTAGCTTTGGAGCAACTCCTGTTACTATGTTTATTTTTGGTCTTCCGTCTACATTACATAGTACTTTCATGGCAATATGACTATGACCTTCCACGCTTGTAGCAAATGGAGTGAAATCCATCAAAAGTATATAATCTCCTTCAGGCAGTTGTCCATTAAGAGGAATATGTTCTGAAATGATGAGATTATCAAAAGTATGTTCTGTATGTTGCTGAGTAGCAGTATTATTCACTATTGGTACCGTTTGAGCGAATAGATCAATTTTGCCCAAATAGCCTGGGTATACTGTTGCTGCTACTGTCATGATTGCTAACCCAAAGCATAGCTTATTATTCTCGAATATGCCACATTTCATTGAGGGAGATTAAGAAATATGATATTTAAGGTTATTTTGATAGAGATCTAATTATGTTGGTTTTTGAAGGATTTATAGCGATAGTGATGAATGTTATTAGGTACTGTGAATCCCTTCGGTTGGATGTCATAAGTGATCGATTTCATAGACTTTGCTCGTGAAAAGTCATTAGGGTATATGTACTCCTGTGCTATTATCATTACTTTATCGCTTGGAATCGAATCTTCTAAGAAGAAGAGAATTGCCAAATACAGCTGTATCACTTATGACCCATCCTAAAGCCGCTAACGCCGGTGTAAGTATAAGAGAGTTTGTGAAACTATAAAACAAACCAGCAGCTATTCATATTGTTATAACATTATATGTAAACGATATTCCTAAATTCTGTTTAATTTTTCTAAAAGAATACGCTCCCAGCTTCAGTGCTCGTTGATAAGTAGCATCACAATTTTCTACATACAAATGGATCCCAGCTATTGTAGATTTGTAATCTTCACCCATTGCCTTGGATAACATGATTACAGAATCGCCAAGTCTAAGTTCAGCATTGCCTACACTACCATCAGGCATAGAGTAGCGTTCAGTTTCATTCGCATCAAACGCCTTTTTGACAAAGTCGATTAGTTTGTCTGCACCTTGAACTAGCAAATATGGTGTAACCGTATGATAACCATCAGGAATCGGGTCATTGCGTCTTGTTTCTGATCGCTAATGTCCAATAAGACGAGACTCTCCGATAATCATTGACAGTAGACTCGCTGTACTGATTACTAATGAGCGTGATTATGAAAATGCCTTATATCTCTCGAACGGGATTATGAATAGTTTGTCTTCGTATCTGAATACCCTAGAGTGGCAAACTTAGGTCTACAGGCGACTACTATCAAGTTGGATTTACTCATAAAAAATAGTATACCATATATAGTTAACAAGTCTGCAAGGGATCAGAATTATAGTTGTCACAAGAGGAATCAATATTAATGGGAGTAACGTACTGCTCGACAGTACTTTGTCAATTCATTCAAGAAATGAGACCAACCTTCATCATGCTTTTTAGCAATTTCGCCTGCTTTAAATCCTGTGTGTGACAACTTGAGTCTAGTTTTATCATTCTCGATCTTCTCCAGTTCCCAGGTTACAACTGTATTCGGAAAGTTTGCGATATTCGGTTCACGGTAAGTATAAGAGATTCTTTTATTTGGCATGAATTCAACTACAGTTCCTTCAGGAAAATAGTCCATCTTTCGATATTCGGAATCTGTTTTATTGAAACTGAACTTCACTTTTCCTCCGACTTTGGGTTCTAAAATCGCCTGATCTGGAAAACCAATTTGTAAACTCGTTTGGATCAATAATAGCTCTAAAAACAACTTCTGGAGAAGCATCAATTAATATAGTTTTTTTTATTTCCGTTGTTTCTCCTTCTTGCTCTCCTGCTGCATCGGTTTTCATTAGATGTTCTTATATTGTAACATATTTAAACGTTTAAACATTTAAATATCGTCTTAACTGTTATCTAATTTAATGGGTTCACCTTGGAAAGCGTTATCAGATGATAACAGAAGAGAAATTCTTCTCCTACTTAGGAAGAAAGATATGACACCCACTGAGGTAGTTGAACACTTTAATTTTACATTACCTGCGGTCTCAGCCCATCTTCGCGTATTGAAAGAAGCAGATCTAGTTACAGAAAAAAAACGGGGGAAAAATAGGTTTTATTCATTGAATGATAGCAAGTCCTTAGAAGTAGTTAAATTCCTTGAAGAAGTGTACGACTATAACTTGAATTCGCTCAAAGAATATGTAGAAAATAAGGAGAAGAAGAGGAAAAAGAAAAGTAGTTACTGACATTGGTAATCACAAATGGCAGATGACGTAGATATATAGTAACAATGATAAAAAGAGGATCCCTTCGCCCTAGAATTCCTAATAATTACTAATTTTTATTGTTAATATCATATCGCTTAAATACTTAAACACTTAAATACTCGTTTATCCATGATGATATGTATGGTAAAATTTGGTGAAATTGACAAATATGTAACGTTCAAGAGGCACTTGGAAGAAGACATAGGTCCATTCGTTCTCATCAATTCGTACAGCGTTGACCCTAAGGAAGTCGATGAATTTCTAAAGGCATTTGCCGCCGTATCAGATGCTTTTAAGCACCAGCCTGGTTATATTTCAGTGCAATTACATAGAGGTATTGCGGGTAGTGGAACTTTTGTTAACTACTCAGTTTTGGAGTCCATGGCAGAATACAGAAAGATGTTTACTAATGATGAAGTTAAGGCCAGTTTAACTAAGTTTCCCCTTAGTACAGTCGCATATCCACACCTCTTCACGAAGGTCGCAGTCCCAGGAATCTGTGTGGGGTAGGTTGGCAAATGGCCGTGACTGAGTTTTTAGAGGTTGCAAAATAGATGAGAACTTCTGGAAGAACGAAACATATCGAATATTACGGACTGATTGCAAACCTAGGTAGCAAGGTTTATGCGTTGAATAATAGATGTAATCATCGAATGGTCCACTTTCAATGGGACACATTCAAGGTAACATCGTAACTTGTCCAATGCATGGAGCTAGATTTGATCTTATATCGGGAAAGAAGATATTAGATCCAAAAATACCATGATTTAAAACAAATTCATTATCAGTAACCGTATGGTGCATACATATTTACATATCTCGACTGAACAGTATGAGAAGTTCTCCAGAATGGCCAGCTTACTGTCCTGATTCTGACCCAATCGCCATTTCAAGAGACCTTTCTGTCATGGACAGTGCAGAGGACAGCAGATCTAAAAAAAATAGAGATAGTTATACCTTCTGATTGCAATCACCACCATCTCCACAGGATCTGGCTTCCACGTTTTATCTTTACACTGACCAGATGAGTTTATCAATATTTTGAGTAATATACAAAAGAGCATTTTCATATCTAATAGTTAGAATGAGCATGAAATTCCGGTATTGCAACGTACACATTTGGTTTAATAGTATTTGTTGTGTATTATATTAAGTAATAAAAGGTGCATTGTAGATGAGTAAAATTTTCGGTAATAACAGGCATTTCCTGTTGTATACTCTAAAGTGGATGAGCATATACATAGCTATAGGATTCATTGCGGCCTTATTATTGCCATTCCCTGCATCTCTGATCGGAGCAATCGGAGGATTTATGCTAGTTAACTTCTTAAGGACACGCTTAATGTTGAAAAAGATGGGGATTAGTATGAGAGGATTATTTAGTTCGCGGCGGTCGTCAGACGTGAGCCCTTCCATGTATGGATATGATCCGATAAAATACTACTGTATGAGTTGTGGTAATGAGCACAAAGAAATCGCATGCCCTAAATGTGGTTCAAAAATGAAGAGAGTGGGATAAAGTAACACAATACCAATGATGGGATGGCCGGAAGAAGTCGATTGTTGGGAACCTTAAATAGTATTCGTCCATGCTGTTGTCTTTGTAATTGTTTACTTCTTTTATGTGATTTGAAAGTCGAAAGATAATCCGAGATATCCTAATCATTTGTTACTAGCGATCGTTGTCTAATAATGTCATTTGATAATAGGGGGATTACAAAGAAGAAGAGTCAGATGCGATTCCTGTAATACGCCTGTATCAATGATGGTGGGTGTCAAGGTAGTGGATGAGTTGGGCGGTAATCTTGTCTAAAACTGGTGTAAGAAGTGATTCTTAGATAAAGGAGAAACCGCACAGAGACAGTAAGAACAAGTCCTAGTTTACTAACTGACTAATGCTGGAAGTACAAGACATCCTGAAGCCAGTAGCGGAATCAAGAAAATCCTTAGGTATCCATTCATTCACACATCTGTACCCCCCTTTGAGACCAACCAGTCCGTGTATAAACAAGGTAAAGGTTCAGCCCAATTCCCATTGGACAAACCGATTCCATACAGGTTGGTCAACAAGATTGTTATTTTCAGAGTTAGAGATCTTGTCTTGAGTTATACCTAGCCCTCTCGAACCTTTTCCAACTTCCTAATTTCGTCCCGGATTAGGGAGTGTCTGAGGTCTGAAGAGACCAGCACTTCCCGATTCAAGGATATTGTGACATACTTGATTCCCTGAACATTCTCTAGCGCGCGAGTCTTAGTTATCACTTCAGCCAATGAGCTTGCTCTGCAAAGCACATGTTTCATCGGCGGTTTGAGAGTGTGGTGTGTTTGGACCGACTCGCCCATTATTCTTCGTACCTCATCCATGCTGACTCTTCCTGCAACTACCAGTGGATATATCAGCGCGCCCGAATCTATCAGTGCGCCGAGAAGAGGATCAATAGATATCGTTTTCCTCTCCAAGAGCAGATTAAGATGCTTGCGTAGAGTCTTTGGGCTTAGCCCGGTAGATTTTAAAAGTTCTCCAAATGGAACTTTGGGTTCATCTACAAGAGCATCCATTATTAACAGATCCGTATTGGACAGTGGCGCTCGCCTCTTCTTGCGCGGTATGAAAGCTCGCATTGACGGTCTAACACCCAATATCTTGGTGAGATTATCTGTGGCCTCACACTCACTTTTAGTCCATAGGCGCAAGGTAATTCGCCCATCAACTTTCCAAGCTACCCAAGATATTTCTGGCGCTGCGAACGCCGCTAGTACAGACTTGCGCGAAAAGTTGCCATGAAAGAATAACATGAGATCATCGCGGTCAAATACGCTCGAATCTATCACTAACATGAATCCTTGAATGATGCCCTTGCTCCTTAACCGGCTCAGCCGGTCCCTAACCGCAGGAGCTGAGAGCGAAACTCGCTCGCCTAGAGATTGGTAGCTCTGACGTGCATTCCTATATAGTCCCACAAGCAGCTGAAAGTCCTTCGAGTCCATTACTTAGTTTGAGACCAGCTTGAATATAAAATTCCCTAAATCGAAAGCTGGACCTAACGAGATCTTAAATCCAGTGCTACCGAAGGAATGCTATGCAAAAAAATGAATCTGCAAAAAGTGCGAAGGAAATTGTGATGGGGTTCATAGAGGCTTTGGAGCGAAAAGACTTCAAAGCTGTTAGAAGCTACATAAGCGATAACATATCGGTCCTGGCGCCTGGGCCTGTTGAACTAACAACTTTCAACCAATCTGAGCCATTCACGACCTATCTGGAACACGCGAACCTACCCAGATTAGAGATCAAGAAGGAGTTCGCGGATAGCAACGATGTCTGCCTTCTATACGAAATGAATTATCGCGAGCCGCCTGTGACAACCTTTGTATGTGGATGGTTTCACGTGAATGATGATGGGAAAATAAGTTCATTAAGGTTCGTTCTAGATCCAAGAACTTTGTTCCAGCCGAAAAAATAGATAGAGACATGAAAAACATAGATGATCATTCTTGATTCACTGTAGATGGATTGAGGCATTGCAGCAAATACGTTTCATTACGAAGAATTCTTTTAATGAGCTAGTTATTACATCAGATGGAGAAATCTATCTTCATAACTTTAACCCACATCGAGGGCATCGGGGTTTGGACTAGCCCAATTTGATCTTAAGAGTAAATTTTTCTTAAGAGTAAGTTTTTTGCATTCATTATATTGTGCTGAGCTTGGTTTCTCTAGTTTCATGGGGTTTAACTATGTCCCAGAACGAACCTAAGAGAATACCCAAGATCCCCCAAAATATGCCCATTGTTATTGTAGATACAATTCTGAAATTCATTAGCAAATTAGATGATATTGTGATCTCATCGGGATTTGCAGGTAATACTACAAAGGCCAAGGCAATGATCACAGCATAAACTGTTGGTACAATGATCTTCATTGACTCTCTGCGCGTTTGACCTAAACTTCTATAAAGTATTGCAACACCCAAAGCAGTAAATCCAGAAATGACCAGCATGCCGATATACAAACTTTCTCTGTATTCGATAGTCTCAGGGTCTCCAACAGCCGGAGGATTTGCAGGATACTTTAATGCAGGAATCAAGAATATTACGAAAAACATAATGCCAGCGAGGATTAGTCCCTTCTTCTTGTTGTTGGATCCTGGAAGAGAATCCCTAGAGTAAATATAGACTATTCCAAATAAGGCAGATATGGAGGTACCCAAAATTGTTCCCGCAACAATCTCCCCACCTTTCTGCCATAAGCGATACTGTACAAGCTCGTCAACATCTACAGACTCACCAGATGCTACAGTATTTTGTACTTCAATCGCAACGGCCTGATCTATATATGGTTCAACCAGTATCTGATTTATTAAACCAAGTATTGTTCCCGCGATGGCTCCAGAAACAAGTGTTATTAAAATAAAAGCAACGGTTTTCATTTCTCATCATTCTTGACGTAAATACAGAGACAGCTTAATGGCAAGGAAAGCCAGCGGCGTGTCTCAAATCATGGTAGAATTCATGCATCCATAAGTCATCAAATGCCTTTTGTCCTTCTACCAGACTAAATAACTGTCCCTGATCATATCCTACAATAAACATGCCAAACAATAATATAGCTAATAATATGCCTACTGCAATTTTTGGTAAACCAGATGATTCCTTTACGATCTGTGTGTTAACGGTAGACATTTAATTTAGATACTAGACAGTGATCTCGTATATAAACTCTTGGCCAGTTCATCCAACACCTTCCTTTCTTACGCCTATTTTACTACAACGTAAATCTATCAGCGGCTTGTATCGGATAAACTGTCCCATTGTTTGAATGGCATCGGCAAAGGCCTTATAATTACAAAGTTTAATGACAATGACAGTTGAAACTGATGACAGCAAATAGCATAATATTCTTCGATCTTGCAGGATGTCTAGCATCACGTATAAATTTTGTCAAGATGTATGATAATTCAAACACACTAATTCAAGAAACACTCTAAGTATGAATCAGTATTTTTCAAAGTAAGGTAGGGGAATTTGCTTGTTACTAAAAGCAAGACAATCAATCTCTAACAAACAGATTTTTTATTTTTCGACGATGGGCTAATTTATAGACCTACTAAGCAAAGAAATAGATTACTAATAGATCCTGACTGCCTACAATAAATCTATGATGGGCATATGCAGGAACAAAGATGAAATCAGCACTCTTAACTGGTTTTAGCTTCCCCTCTATTTCTATAGATCCATTGCCTTCAACTACAAAATAGACCTCATCCACCGAATGTGGAAGTTGAGTATCTGTCTCTCCCTTTCTAAGTCTAAGGATTCCCAGATCAACCCCCTTGTTGTTAAAGACATTCAAGAAATAACTACTAGTACCATTCAAGTCAGCAATTACTTTATCAAGACTGATAAAATTATCTTCTTCCTCTTCCAATGATTCTATTACTCACTTTGCGAGCACCCTCGAATATATTTCTATATGATTTGGATCACTTGCAAAATGCGATTGCATTGATAACACGCTGCACACACAATAAATTCATATAAGTACTAATTCATAATACATCATATCCAACAGAGATGCATATGTACGTAAAAGTTCTACAAGAAACTTCAGGCAGATATGCTCCAAGCAGAATTCTTTCCTTTGACATTGCACATGTATTCAAAACATTTCAGCTCATAGAGAGTAAAGGCCATATAAGTAGGGATTTGCTATGTCAAGAACTTAATCTTGGCGAAGGATCGATTAAGACACTAATCAAGCACTTGAAGATGCAAGACCTAATAGAGACTAGTAGAATAGGAACAAAAATGTCAGGTAAGGGGAATAGAATTTTTTCGCACATTTTATCATCTGTTCCAAGAGAATGCGTTCTTCCTAAATGTTCTGTTGCTTTAGGTAAGTATAACTATGCAGTTTTATTGAAACAAATTAGCTTTGCGGTCAAGTCTGGAATAGAACAAAGAGATGCAGCAATCAAAATGGGTGCTATAGGTGCTACCACACTATTCTATACCAATGAAAAATTCATTATACCAGGAACCAAGTATGATACACTAAAGAGAGAACCTCATATTGGACAATTATTGGTCCACAAGTTAAAGCCAGAATATATGGATGTTGTAATAATCGGAAGTGATGACACTGACAAGAGGGTTGCCGAGCTTGCCGCAAAGAATGCGGCGTTATTGACTGTTGTGAGTCATGATAAACATATTTAGATCTTTATTACTTTAGCTTGCATTTGCTTACTTCTATATACTACATATTACCGAATGTGTTGAATAAACCACCCAACGGTTTATACCCCGGGGTTAGAATTTCTATTTTTTCATTCGTATGGGATCTCATCGAATCCTCTTATACCACTTCGCAAATAGTCTATGTATTCGCCATCGAATTTGTTCTAATATTCCCTCGGACGGCTAGTTCGTCTTTACTCTTGAAATGAAATGGATACAGATGAGCCAGAAAAAAGAGGCGACAAGTAAGAGCTATTTTCATATACGAAAATCAACTATTTAAAAGTCAAATCATTGAAAAAGTAGAAAAAGAACAAAATAACATGATACGAGCTGATGATAGAAGATATGTTTTTGATTCCTATGAATGTTTGAATATATTTAGAAAGCTTAAGAGTGTGTATGGTAATAGCAACAGAACTCTTTTTTCATTCTTTTATTGTAACTAAAATCGAAAAGCAAAAGTCATTAAATCAATATTGAGTTGATTATGCCAAATCCCAATTCTCAAAATTAAATTAAAAATGTATGATGTTCTTATTGGAACATCACATCTTAGTTGTGATGATTAAGTTTTTGTTTACAATCATCATAGTATCCTGTGTATCTATTACTACCTTTCCCCAACGCCACCGCCATACTGTGAATATTCCCCGCTACCGTGACCAGATTTCATCATTCCTTCATTTCCCATCATCATCATTCCTTCCCCACCTGCACCGCTGCTATGCATCATTTGCTGCATTTTCATCCATTCCTTATGAGATACCTCATCTGATGCTAATACTTGTCCGTTCCCAGGATCTACTATAACCTTATAGAATTCCATTTCTGGTGTACTTAGGAGAATCGTATATGCCAAGTATCCGCCATGATCACCGCCGAAGGCTGCCAATGCAAATGAATTATTACCTACCGACTGCTCTGCAGTAGTTATTGCTTGGGTGAGTGTTGTATTAACTTTAGAACCAATTGCTTCAAAAATAGTTTGCTCTAGATTAATCGTTCCATTGATCTTACCCATCTTCTGTTGGTGACCAGAGGTCATATTTCCATAGTCACCATACTCGCCCATCATTGACTTCTGTGCATTAACCACTTGCTCAGTTGCAAAAGTTGTTAAACCAGTTAGGGCTAACAAAGCAGCCGTAACTATCCCGGTCGTAGCCCAAATCTTTGCTTCCATTTCGGGTACATAAGGTCATTTATTCTATTTATCTATTTTACAATTTGCAACAGATTTTCTTTCAGATTAAAAGTGGATTTATGTTATCTATATAGATGCTCTTTAACGAAGTGTTTTCTTTGGCACATCTGATGACAATATTCTATAGGCTGCTAATTATATTGAAGACTAGCAAATCATCAATTCGAGTCGACCGAAATAGCTATTCTTAACTAAAGTCTAGAGGTCAAGTTATAACGACCATCTCGGCATACCATCACTATCAAAAGAATATGAATCATATCTGTCGGGGTTCAAACGCATTACACTTAATGCCAACATTGTCTAAACCACCAAGTTGGAAGATACTAATATGTTATATAGCTGTTCTTTTGTTACTATATGAGAGATGAAGAATACCAGTAATAATGAGCGGAGCTATTCTTTCGTCACAGTTAATATTTTTATGATAATGGCAATGTTAATAATATCGGTGCCAGTTGGCTACTTGTACACCATAGCATTCACATATCCAATCCAAGCACAGGTTCAACTAGAACAACAGCAACAATCATCCTCATCTCCAACTTCATCATCACAACAACAAGAGGGACAAAGAGCATCCACTCCCTCCTCACCCTCCTCAACCTCATCATCTTCAGGGAGGGTGATGGAATTTGGTACTGACTCAGAGAGTGATGATGTGGACACATTACCTGCTTCTACTTTGTCACCATTGCAAGATGATAGTGGTCGTGACAATAATACTTCTCAAGAAAATCTCATCACTGGATCCTTTGGAGGTGACCGTATCTCTGGTACCGATGGGAACGATATAATTATTGGCCTTTTAGGTACCGATACTATAAATGGCGAAGGAGGAAATGACAAAATCCAAGGAAACGAAGACTCTGACAAATTATATGGCGATGCAGGAAATGATCTACTCCAAGGAGGAATTGGAAGTGATCAGATCTTCGGCAGAACAGACAATGATGTAATAGTAGGAGGACTTGACGATGATTATTTGGTTGGCAATGAGGGTAATGATAAACTGTATGGTAGCGAGGGAGACGATATTCTAATTGGGAGTGCTGGGGCAGATTACTTTGATTGTGGTGATGGAACAGATGTGGTAACAGACTTCAATGTATCAGAAAATGACGATAACGCAGGAGATTGTGAAGAAATCATAGGTACTGAAACAATCGTATCTGGTTAAAATCGACAATCTAGAAGCGTTCACTTCTATCCCTAAAGTGACTGATGCTCTAGATGTCCTTTGTTTCCTCTCATTTCACGTGAACACACTTTCGTTTCCATGTATACTTATGAACTTATCCAATGTTATAGTCTGGATCAAGATTCTTGAATTCAAATAGAAGATGGTGTTTTGGATGATGTGTCATGCTCAAAGACACAGAGTCGGCGACATAGGTATAACATATAAACAGCTTGGGAATTGAGGGGAGATTCTGTTTTCCACCCGAATGGTCGAAATCTAATATAGTATGTCAAAAAGTTGATCATATTTAGAGCAAGAGGAAAAAATATATCTATCAAAAAGTTTTGTGATCACCTTATATCAATACCTTGACCACGATAAGATATTGCTTACGCCTTGGAATTGCTTCAATAAATGCAAGGATTATGTATTTATCTATCTGCTTAGGTATGGTTTCTTGTGTCCAAAAGGAAACCAGTTTTATTTATAGATGAGTCTGACGATTCTTCGAAAGCACTTGAACTCTTGAAAATATCAGGAATTGAATATGTAGAATACGATATCAAGAAATTCGAGGATAGCTGTTGTGGTGAACTTTCCACAACCACAGCTCCTTCGCTTTTTGCAATTGAGGGAACGTTTAAAGGCCTTGAGAAAATCAATGAATATATCTCAACTAGAGGCAATACCATTTCTGATCGTGAATCTGAGAGCGCCTATTGGTAAGTGTTGAATGTGAGATATGCATGTAGGGTTACTGTATTAGAGATTAATCTTGTACAGAAATAATTCAAAAGAGAATTAAATAATCAGTATCTGTCTTGAGAAACAAGATGTTTCTCGTAAAAAGAAGTGGCCAATGCACTAGATCAACAAGCCAACCTCGATTTTCGGTCTTCTCTTTGATTGAAACCTCTAATCCGTATTTCAACACGCTATGTATTGCTACATTGGTCATGGTAATTATAAACTTGTGATCTCATGCCTCAAGTTATCTAATGTTTTGCAGTCCTCCTTTTACCATCAATATAAAAAAACGTGGCAAATAACTAATAACTAATAATCAATATTCCATAGAATAAGAATTAACAAAAAAGTATGAATTACTTGGTCATTTTACATTTTACTATAATCCCAAGTTGAGTAATATTTTGGGCTAATCTCCAAGACAACTGATTGACCTTTCTTTATTGCATCCATAAGTGCTTGGGAGATAGGATTTTCTAGACTTCCTAAATATCTCAAATGTATCTTTTCCGCAACTGGAACGTTAAAGTCTATATCTTCATAAATCTTCACAGTTCCCTTTCCTCGTACACCTTTGTATGGAGGGTTTTGATCATCGATGCAAAAATAAACCATATCGTTCCTTTTGAGATTGTTTGTTTTCTTCGATTGTTTTCCTGTTTCAACGTATATCTTGTCCTTTGAGGAATCGTAATAGTACCAAGCGGGATGAATGTTTGCATGGCCATTCTCATCTACTGTCCCAAGATGCACATTCAAAATCTTAGAATTTAAGAAATCCTTAGTTTCTTGCTCGCTCAGGGGGGCGCCAAATCCTGGGCTGGCATTTAAAATCTTTGACATAGAGATTATGATATATTTGCGTATTTAAACTGTTTCGAATCAGATTGAATTTCTATGTCAGTCTAATGTTTCTTTCCAATAGTAAGTTTTCATTTAAATACGAGATATTTTACTAAGCTTAGAAAAACCATTTGTTAATTTCATTAATTATCCAAACTTTGTTATACGTTACATATGATTTGAGTAAGTACGCATGAATCATGCATCGGTTCCCTCAAATGGCAGATCCTCGAATATTGCTTTATTCAATCTGGGCTAAATTTGGATGTGAATTGGAAAAAAGTATAATAGATCTGAAAATGGATCTTTATATGTGCATATCATACTATTAATGAACAAGAGATGGAATAATAATTGGTAGTACAATATTGAAGTAAGAATAAGGACTACTTACTTGAATATCACTAATGATATTTTAACCCCTTCACAAGGAAGACGTTGTTCCTCTCTAACTAGAACAAACAAACAAAAGGCAGGTCTACCAGGAATGGCCAGGCGAAACCTATCCTCGATGAACCCTTTACGGGAGACGGTGGTTAGATTCCGCAGTACTATGTACACGACAAATTATAAAAAAGGTTAGATAGGACGACCAGGATTGGATTGGAGATAAGAAAATGGCCGCCCAACCTACCCCTATGCTTGAAGTATCACTTAATTATATTCAAACTATTAAAGAGTTTCAGAAAAGGTAGGACGATCAAGAATGTCAGACGCATTGATCGCCTACCCCATAGCGCATTGATTGAACAGTGAGGTTCATGATGAGTGACTTATGTCCCCCACTGCCATTGCTTGTATAACAGATTATAAAACGGTTAGAAAATAAAAGTAAAGGAAGAGTTACTGGGTTATTTATCTGTGAAACTGCTCAAGTTTTTAGGAGCCTGTCTTATGGTATAACCTATTGCCTTGTGAGAATCCTAGCCATAAGGAACACATAACAAATTTTGTAAAGAAATACCCTACTACAAAAGGAAACGTGCCAAAGACACTCATACTAGTAGATTCCAAGGATTGGGCTATTTCATTAGAAGACCTTAAAGCGAATACAACGGAATGCTGTCAGGTCTGTTGTATAAGTGAAGACATAATTCGAGCTAGTAGTCGGAAGAATGAACCCAATAGACCATGTTCATGTCAACGTGATACAAAATAGTGGAGAAGGGGCTTTGTTACTCTGACTAGCAACAAAAGACAAAAGAATTAAATTCCCAGAAAAACCTATATATATTCATTTAGTACCGAGAACATGACTTTATTAACTCCATCTGAACTTAATATGTACAGACGTAAGTTTTTATGTGCACTCTATAAGTTAGCAAAAGGACTTATGGATAAACCAGTAGATGCTGATAAGGTATTCAAGGAGATGGATATTGGCTCTTTCATTGGTGCTGAACAAGAAGCCACAGACAACCTAGTTGAAAATGCAATACTAAATGAATATGTTAAACGAGAGAACGGACGTGAAATAATGTTAACTACAGACGGAGTTGAGTGGTGCATGAGGGAATGTAATTTATGAGTAAAAGAACGGCCAGAAAAGTCTAACTAAAAATGCATACGCTTTCACGCAGACTTTATGGCCACGATAAAGAAAGACAATTCTTTGACCAAATAGTAATGAATTATTATTTTCTTTTTACATTTAACGTATTCGAACACGCGATACGATTGATATGTGCGAAGTATAATAATAGACTGTTCCAAGAGCAGGAAAAGAGTTTTAATGGTTCGTGTAAAGGAATAACAAAAGATTTAGGCCTAAAGAAGGGGGATAAGTTTATCGATCTCATAATATACCTTCGTAACGCTTTTCATAACAATGGTCTGTTTGTTCCTGGAGGAAGTTTGAAAGATACTGAAATTAGATGGAATAAGACAATCTATTATTTCATTAAAAATCGGCCCGTAAAAGAGTCAAAGGGTGAATATGGTTATTCATTTGTTCCGATTTGCCATGAAATTATGACCTTTTTCAATGAAATAATGAGTTCGGTTCCTGTTCAAAAATTTAGTTATTAAGTTGATCCTACCGAACCCGTCAGATAAGCCAATGTACATTTTAGCTTGATTTCAACGTGGGTTCTAGTAAATACTTTACAGGAATGAACGCTAAGAAGTAATCTTCTGTGAAGGCAGAGGCTACTTCTGGCCCTCTATCAACTATAAGGAAATTGTTGTGACACTTCTGCTAAGTCTGCTATTATTGTAGATGCGTCACTGTTTTCTGGTGCTTCCCATACAACTAATGTTTGTTCGTCTCCTTCTCTAAGGTCAGGGAAATTGTGAGTACTATCAATCACAAATCCTCTACCTTGTAGATCTTGTGTATGTTGAGCAAGGTCCTCTGTAGGGACCATCAGAAGGCCGATCGTCGGAGGATTGCTTCCAGTTGTCCCTTGTTGAGATGAAGGATCGTCATCGGTTACACTAATATTTCCTCTCATTATGAATCCATTTTCATACTCTACAGTATCTGCATAACTAAAGTCACCTATTTCATTAAAGGTATAATTCCTTGCATCAAATTCAGAAAACTCACCTGTTTGATAGAGAGGATTAGAACTACCTCCGCCGCCAGAGATGGCTAAATTATGCTCGTGTCCTACATCGCCATTAAACCAAACGACATTAGTCCCAGGGCTTATCGTGACACTCTCAGGTACAAATGGTTGATTTAGATATCTGGCTTCATCTTCTTCTCCTGGGCCATGGTGTCCTTCATTTGGTATCAGAATAAATAAATTCTGTGCACCATCTCCCACATTGAATTCATGGGTATCATAAATACTCGTTGCAATGCCTGACGTACTGTTGTTAACTAAGGGTTGCTGTAGTGGTTGTTCAGTAACAGAGTTATCTTCATCATCTGATACTGACCCAAACACATTCTGGTCATGCAATCCAAAGGGATTAAAATATACCATTACGAGCAACAGCCCTAGGACTGAAATAAGAAAAGATTTATTATCCATACTTCTGGCACAGTATGATACAGTATAAATAGATTGGGTCTGCTATGTAACACTTTGCAATTCTAACATTGCACACGTAGACAGGCTTTGGCGCGGCATCCTTAACTCATTTAATGTGGGGATAATAACAAGAGCACTCCACCCTTAGATGAATAATCCTGCTCACTTGGAAGGGCGTTCTTCCGACTTCTTGGAGATGGTCTACCATCCGTTTCTATCGCAGCCACTAGTATAGGTAATACATTTTCCTAACAGTGATACTAAGGCGGGTGCTTGCAAGATAAATTATAAAAGAGATCTAAGAGAACTTCTTTTTTTGTATACTTGGATACTTTTTTTGACGATCTCTATGTATCTATCGATTGCACACTCTATTTCCTTCTCCCAGAAACGAATTACAGTATAGCCTTTTGACTTTAAGTAATTATTATGGATTCTATCCTGTATCCATACGTCTTTAGCAGTCACAGTTTTCCATTCTTTTTTTGAGGTCTTGAATTTAAAAAATAGAAGATCGGTCGGTTCGTAGATTCTAGGATCAGGATGCCATACCCCGTCATCCACAAACAACGCTATGTTTCCTTCTGGAAGATAGAAATCCATTATACCCATACCATATCTGCGTTGGACTTGTAAACCTGCTCAGTGTTTTGAATAATAATATGGGAAAAAAATGGTCGAATAAGTACCACATGATCATGTTCTGTCTCTCAATCTGCTGTGGAAATAGTTGTTGAAACCAAGATATGGTGGGGAAAAACTCAATGCATCTACAAAAGAGTAATTCTAAACAATACCAATAATCCCCCCAGTTCTGCGACATGTATGGCCAAAAAATACGGGATCAATGTGGGAGCATAAAGCGGCTCCATCATAAAATAGCCAAAAACAGCAATTACATTGTGTAACATCAACAGACTAACAAAAAGCATTAGGCCAATAGTAAATTTAGCCTTACTACTCTTGTAGACTTTTGCATACAGTACAAGTAGTGCTATTAGGACTGCAATATTTGCTGAAGCTACAATCGCATTAGCACTGATCAGAGGATCCAACCTAACAGCACCAAAATATAGCAATTCTCTTATTTACTTTTGTCCATATTTGTTCCAGATCTAAGAAAATTATTAATGGATAAGATGGTTGATAGATATACTCATTTTATACTCTTTTTTGTTTGGGATGCTATTTGATCAAAAGCAGTGATATTTGATTCAAGATAGTCAGAAATGAAATACGACACCCCGTATTTTTCCCCCACTTTACTAATCATATTATTCTTCTCAAGGACTGAAATGTGGTGTTGAATCGCTTTGTAATCGAGCTTAAGAGTTTCCGCAAGCTGATTTATGTTATGCGGATGTTCTCTTAGTAACTCAATAATCTTGATTCTATTATTACCTCCCCTAGACCCAGCGAAAAGATACCAAAATATATGCTTAGCATTAGGGTCCAGCATTAACTCCATAATTCTAGTTTGACTATGCTAATAAGTCTAAATTGAAAACCCTTGTATTTGACCTTACTCATATTGTGCTTTTGTAATTGAGAACAGTTTCAACGCTCTAGATCCCTATGATTTGCAAATTAGGCACGCAGACTACTATTCTTTATCTGAATCGGGACAGATTTTCCGTATCAACAACGAAGAAGGTGGATTTCCTGCAATAATTCGTAATTGAATAAACACCAATGTTAAAGTTGATGACTGACCAGTCAGTTATGTTTAAATATGGGAATGGCTAGCCATTTATCTACTCCTTTGTATATTTATAATCTATACTTTGCATATTATCACTCAAGAGTTGAACGCTTGTACACAAATTGTGACTTAATGGCATGGTAATCTGGTGGACCAATGAATGTTAAACAACCGAATTAGCAATCAAGCACATTCATCGACCAGAGATCGAAATGGACCATGTATTTCAGTTACTAATCTTAAAAAGCAATATGGTAAAGCTAATACGTTTACCCTTGATGGCATTTCATTTGACGTAGAATATGGTACAGTCTTTGGATTTCTTGGTCCAAATGGAGCTGGGAAGACTACGACACTTAAGATCCTTACCACTCTTCTTAGTCCCACATCTGGGAGTGTATATATTTTTGGTAAAGATCTAATTAAGAAACAGTCTGAAATCAAGAGAAAAATAGGAGTTGTGTCACAGAACCCTAGTTATGAGGCGAATTTAACAGTCGAAAGAGCCCTCGATCTATATGGTCTGTTATGGGGATTGCATGATAGTAGAGTGAGGAAAGATAAAGTAAATGAAATATTGAATACGTTTGATCTTGAATCCATCAGAAATTCCAAGAATGATGAACTCTCTATAGGTCAGAGAAGACGAGTGCAGCTTGCAAGAGAATTCATACATGGAGAGGATATGGATCTCTTATTTCTTGATGAACCCACAGTAGGATTGGATCCTTCTGCTAGGCGTATGCTTCTTGATTATATAAAGAAACATGTAATGTCTGGTCTGACGGTTTTCTTTACTACTCATATAATGGAGGAAGCAGAATATTTGTGTGACGAAATTGCTATTATAGATAATGGAAGAATAATCGCCTTTGACACACCAACAGGGCTTAAACAGAAATATGGTGGAGCAAACAAGATCATAGAAATTACTTTCAAAGAGGTACTCAGTCAATCCTTTATTGATCTACTAAAGAAAATAATCATAAGTAGTACGGATAGTGATGACCAAAAGGATAAAGACGGCAATCATAAGAATTATGATGAATCCACTAGTAATAATATTAGCAAAGATAAGATTAATACTACTACTACTTCCCATATCGATATAAAAGAAACAAATCCAAGTGCAGTTTCAATTACAGTGAATAATGCAGAGGAAGTTATCTCTGAGATATTACAGCTCGTTTCGAAGAATGGTATGCAGATAGAGAGTATCTCAATAAATCCACCATCACTAGAGGAAGTATTCTTATCAATAATCAATGATGAAAACAATTCGAGGAATATCGAAAGAAAATGAAATCAATGAATGACTATATCATGGTATACAGTATTCTCTTACTAGTGTACAGGAACATTGTAGCTGCGATCGATAAGATGTTTTTGATTTGGCAAATAGCCTTTCCGGTTGTTTATATATTTGTTGCAGGATACGCGTATTCTGCCTTAATAGGAGATCAAGGCATCGCTATAGGATCGTTGACTGTAACGTATGTCTCATTTTTGACTGCAGGCATGATAGGATTTAATGTAATGAATGGGAGTACTATAGCTGGGGCTATCATCTGGAATGACAAGAGAAATGGCATGTTTCACCAAATACTGGTCATGCCATTCAATAAAATTCAATATGTTATTGCCAATCTTATAACACTCATTCTAATTGGATTAGGTAGTGCTGCAGTTATTATGATAATTGGTTTTCCAACAATATTCCATGACATCAACGTCACACCATGGAGTATCCCCTACACGGTATACGCACTAGTAGCAGGGTCAATATTCTTTGGTTCATTCACAATAATTTTATCCACTAGGATGAAAAGTAGTGAAGGCTATAATGTAATTAGTAATGGTCTATTCTTATTCTTTGCTTTTGTTAGTTCAGCGTTTTATCCTGCAGAAGGTTTGCCTCAACCCTTAGCTGCGGCCTTCTATGTCAACCCGTTAACCTATATAGTAGATATTACCAGAGCAGGAATATTTGCACAAATAGACATGTTTACCAATGTTGAGGTATTAATACTTGGTTTACTTTCATCTGCAGTATTTTTAATCGCTACGAGGTCAATGATCAAGATGGAAGGTTAGATACTCTACGCAGTGATTCAACCTTGCAGCCTCTTTCCGTGAATGGTAGTAATAAATCTGCAATATTTACACACAACAATCAAATTGAAAGTCCTGACCTGTTGGGCAGCTTGTGTAGAGAGTAGGACAGGACGAATATCCAAACTGTTATAATGGGTGCTTGGCTTTTTTTATATGGTTTTACGGTAAT
>WHTU01000120.1 GCA_009377575.1 Nitrososphaeraceae archaeon
TATTGATAAATACATAGATGAAAAGAGCAGGGGTAATAAAATACATCTCTTGATATTAGATTACAGTTTGGGCAGTATGCCTGGCGATACCGTTGCCCGTAAGATAAAAGAGTACAACGGAACAAAGATAATCTTGATATCTGGATACGATCTGGATTACACGCTTGTGAAAGATTTGGAAGAGAATAAATACATAGCAAAATACATAGAAAAACCAATTTTCATAAATAGTCTAATTGAGCTAGTGGCCGATATAATAAGTTAGACTATCAACTGCATCATATCAGACAGCCAGTTAATATTAAGTCACTTTGTTTTCTCTTATATCCAATGTCGTAATCAATGAGATGTGATAGAAGATCTTGTTGCATGGGTGGATATCATTGGTACTGTTGCTGGCATATTGGTATTATCGTCATTCATACCACAGCTTATGAAGGCTTACAAAACCAAAAAGATGTCCGATGTGTCTATTCATTTGATGAGTCTTATTGCAAGTGGAATGTTTCTGTGGGTTATCTATGGTCTCATCAGATCTGATCCGGTCATAATTGGAACCAACGCAACAGGATTTGCTCTAAACATTAGCTTATTGGTAATGAAACTTAGATATGATAAGATATGAACTATCAACTAAAAAGACTAGAGAATAGCTCTACAACCTTTATCATTTTTTTATAGATTCAAGAGCCTTCAACGTTTTGTGGATCATATCTGCTGTTGTCCTGTGGGATACCGTTTTGATAGGATCCTCTCGGCTAGCAAATGCCTCAGCCAGCAATATTTCTCGCTCGAAGTCGTGAATCAATCTGTCCATTAAATCTGAACCCGCTTTTCTGAAATCCTCTTCTAATTCGCGACCGAGTTTCAACCTAAGGCTATTTAGTCTAGTTTCTCTGTCACTTGGACTTGCATATGAAAACAAACTCGACTTATTATACCAATTATTTAGAGGTTTAGCTTGAAATATCGCAAAACAGGCTTTTTATATATCTAAGGTAGTGAAATTACCTTTTACCTCAACAGTCTCTTTAGTGGTATCTACTTCACCTTCGACACTCCATCTACCGCCATTTAGATGCGATAACCTAGGAGCGGATGTCCACATTGTTCCCTCGCCGGTAACTTCTGCAATTCCTCTTTGATTTGGAGCCATCTGAGTGCCAATTCCAGTTCCCGTAATAGATTCGCCTTTATTGGTCATATGCAAATATCTTATCGCCATGGTCGCGCTTCCATCTGCTAGCATTGTCGATTCCACCGTATCCCAGTGAACTCCTGAATAGTGTTTTCCAGTGACTTGTCCCTTATCATTGCTCTCAAACCGCACGATTTCATTACTAATGTCAACAATCTTGGTCGTAGTCGCCTTGGCTTTTATGATGACATCATATTTTACAGATGAAGCTTTCTTTGATGAAGCCTTGGTAGATGACCGTTTCTTTGAGGCTCTAGCCATGTCGTCATAGTATTTAATCTCATGACTATAATAGCTTTTATCGTAATTCGCTATACGTGTAGAACACCATTGCATCCTCATTCAGACCTAAAGATAGGACGACCGTGTTCAGGAAATGTTGCCTATCTACCTATACCATGCATACGTCTAGACCTGAGTTACGTTGGCTTAGATAAAAAGGTAGGATGGCAGACCAAAACCTGGCGACTTGCCTCCTACCCCTAGGGCGCCAGAATTTCCCTTGCAGTATTTGTGTACTGCATAGGTTGCTTATGCAACAAATTATAAAAAAGGCCTAACTTTACGATCTTTCCAAATTATCTTTCCTAGTTTTAGTATCTTCAAGAATTTTTCGAAATGTTGGTTTTAGTTTGGATGGTATGTCATTTATGTGTCGCTCCATAGCCCATCCAAGACAGCCCAATGCCCCAGCATCATTTGATTCCATGATAATGCCTGTATGTTGTTCATTCAACTTTATGCGATTACAGTCTGGATCATTACATATCTCATTAGTTGTCATACCTACTCATTCTACCCATTCATTTAATCTATTATGAGCATCGGTAATCTACTCAATTTTCCCTTCGGAAAAGTTTACATAATCAGGGTATCCAAATGGTATATAATTCAAGCTTCTCAAGATAATCTGCTCGAGATATTTGAACAAATCAGCTTTGCGGTCAGACAGAGCTATGTATCGAGTTCAAGAACAGTCTGATTATTGGGTCCGTCGAAGCATATTTTATATCTTTTCAAAAAATTGATACCAATGATGGGATTGCCTGTCATGAATATTATTGAAATTGGAATCTGATTAACTAGTATGTAATCCTGTACCCCTCTAATGAAAGCCTTAATCCACTGTACGTCTACAGATTTACCATCCACCATTTTTATTGGACCAGTTTTCAGACTTTTTGCATATCTAGAATACTCAATAGGTAGTTTTAGGCCGAATATGCTATGTATAAATCCTGTATCGATTAATACGTTACTGATTCTTTTTTGAATGTCATTTATTACGATATCTAGGTTTAATGTAGAATGGCCATGATACGGCAAAGTCTTTGTCGGCAAAAGCTAATCAGGAATCTAATCTTGTTATGTAGTTATGACCTAGTCTATCTATATAACAGTCAATTCGTACATTTTTCTGATCCAGCTCGGCATCTAATTCTTCTAAGGTATCAGCTTCTACCATTATATTGCCCCCATAATCTATAGCGATAAACCTATCTCTATTCTTCACTTTATAATCTTCCGGCAGCTCCGATATCAATGCCCTCCCCACAATTCCTGCTATTTTAGGATTTGTATGAATCAGCGGTTTTATTTGATTAATTCTTTGACGATTGCATAACGCGTCAATTGCTTTCATATACGACAATAATAAGTCATTATATCTTTTACCAATTGACAGCACCATAGGTAAGAGAACGTCTAGGTTATTTGGTTGAGATGGTAAAGCATATACACCTCGACTAACAGCAAGCAGTATTAGAAAGCAAAAATATGCCATAAGACTGCCTAATACATATTTTTGTAGGTCATTCACATCAATCTTGTATGCCAAAACGTCGTCCAAGATATCTGGCTTATTTTCACTATTTGTGATAAGAACTTTCACATATTCATTCAGAGCTACTACGAAGTCGAATACATTACGGAGCATAGGTTCAGTATGACTGTCCCTTTCCACCATGCTTTGGAACTGTCCGATAAATTTTTCAAATTCATTCCCTTCAATTTCATGTATCTTCTTTCCCATTATTTTCTGTCCGCTTATTAATTCGAGTATATTTGTTACCTCGGTCTGAAAAGGTGTCAGGAAGCGCTCAAATGTATTTTCAAATTCATCTAAAGGTGTTATTGCAATCGGGTACACTATGTTTTGAGCCATTTCAGAAAATGCATCTGCCACTAACTGATTCCCTGATTGAAATTGCATCATATTTTCGAATATGGTGCCCAGTTGTCGGGGCTGTACAAGCAGCAGTTTCATGCTTCTTGATTTGAGACCATTGCTGGGCATAACTCTATTTCACTTCCTACAATAATAAAGTCTCCGATTTAATAGTATTATAGGATAAGACCTTCTAATTCTTAGAGTCTATCCTAATCAAACTTTTCATATTGACTTTGTCTCCAACAGATATGGTAGTAGCAGCACAGATATTTCTACAGCAAGAAGATATGCCCACAGATTATCCTAAGAGCAATCCAATGATAAATGAGTTAGCGGATGTTAAAAAGAGGGGATGGATTACTGTCTCTGAAAAATGCAATTTAAATGAAGTTTCATTACAATTAAGCCTAGTCAAGCTTGCGAAGTTAGGTCTTATTCGCGAATTAGTTGGCTATCTAGATAACTCCGGACAGGGTATTTACATTATAACTCCAATATTCAGAGAATTTGTCAAATACATCAGAACAACTTCCAATCAACCAATAATGATGTTTGATCAGTCATAGACAGAAGACGATCTGAACTCATACGGAGTCATAATATATCTGTGATCAGTGATGAAAGTTCTTAGATGAGTTTATAAAAAATCAAATATATAAAATAGATATGTCACTATTCGAATTGCCAAAAATTATGGAAAAATCCAATATGAACATGAAATGGTTTTTCAATAATCAAGAATGGTTAATTTCCAATTTTCTAGATGAATTTGTAGCAATAGATAATGAGCAACTTATAGATCATAGTAAGAACTCTAAAGAGTTACTAGATAAATTGAAAAAGAACAAGCAGTATACAAATTCATTGCTCATTCAATTTGTTCATGGTAAGAATATAAAATTGATGTGAATTGCAACTTTATGGATTTCGGAATCCCACCACAGGTCGATATCATATTTTTGGAAATCTTACGTCCCCATTCATTAACAATCTACAGAATTCTCTTCCGTTTTTGATCGATAGTGGCAGTACTCTGACGTTCATTTCATATGGGGCTGCACAAATTGTTGGTGTGCAGCAAGAAAAACTACCCAAAGAAAGTTTTGGTAAGATGATTAATGGGACAATGCCTGCTGTAGCTCTACCAATTGGGGCTATTTCATTCACATTACCAGACCAGAAAACTGTAATACATGAAATTCTTAACGAAATTTATGTTCATACACCGGTTATAAATTCCCAACAGGATGAAATCAATGCATTAATGATGCCGCCAGTACTAGGAATGGACTTCTTAAGTCGGTACAGGCTTACACTACAGAATGATTTCTGCATTCTAGAAAGATAAATAATGTGCGCATCCGACGACAAGCTTTCTGCTGTTTCACATGAATCAGTAATGGTATTCAATTTTACTAACTCTTATAATCTTTTATCTACTGGCCCTAGTGTCCCTAGCGACCAGCCACTATCTATCCCCGTAATAACTAGACTGATAGTTAGTATGTATAGTATAAAGATAGTGTATATAGAAAGAGATAGTG
>WHTU01000121.1 GCA_009377575.1 Nitrososphaeraceae archaeon
TGGTGATATTGATCCATGCGTCAATTCATCTTGTAGGATCTTTTGAATTACATAATGAAGGTCCCAAGGATATTTGATTGGATTTATTAAGACCTTTTTTTCTTTTTCTGATTGTAGATACCATATGGCTGAATTTAGTGGTATTTCTAAATAATCCATATTCTCTTTGATTGATATGTTATGACTACGAGCGGCAGTACTATTATTATTGATATCAATAGATGAATTGTTGTTATCATTAGATTTGATATTATCAATATCATCATTATCATCATCATCTTCTTCATATTCCTCTACATCAATCGTTGAAAAATTATCTTGAAGTAATTTCAAAGTGGTACTGCATTTGGAAGGTACTTTAATTCTATGGATATTCCGAATCCTATTTGCTATGCTTACATTCCGAACTATTAGTGGTTGGTGTAATACTTTAAGAGAAGAGACGGGTGCTTGGGTTTCATTCTCAGTTGTATCTACGATTGAATGTAGAAAATGCTTAGATCGGCGAAAGATCAGCTCCATATTGGGATGTAGATATATACAAGTGGACTAGTTTAAATCAATTTATGTTCACAAAAACATGATTTGCCTTACACATGTTTTGTATGAAGTATCTACTTTAATTCGAAGTAAGACATTGGAAAGCAAGAACTTGGCAAATATTGTCTGCAGTCAGTAGCGGAAATTGTCATAAAGGTGTTTTCACAATGAATCTGGAATCACATATTTTTTAATAATATTCCCTGCGATGATGGAACATTCCACAGTGTTCAGTTGTCTCTAAGCTGTGGTAACGACGATCAGTAATGTGCATAATTTTCACAAGTATTGGTATGAACTTATTTTAGCATTTAATAGAATATTATCAGTTTTCTCTAAAGGTTGAGTGAATTACAGACATTCACGGAATTAATATTATCTGCGCAAACAGATCATATTCACTTATGACACAGGTGAATACTAAAATATTGCAATATGAATTGACTGATTCAATTTGAAACCGAAGCTAGTACATGCCTCGATCGATTCCTTTGGCTTGAAAACATTAAAAAGACGGTACCTATTTATGCTAATAAAATGTCAGCAGCAACTGAAATAAGATGCCCACAATGCAATAGTCTTTATGTTGCACCAAGCCCTGAGGATAAGAATAGGCTAGAGTGCAAGGAATGCGGTACGCTATTTTGAAAAGATCAATTGTTGGGTAATAACTCACCAAATAACAAATTTTCAATGATTCAAGCTAGGCGGCCAAATCAAGATTGGTAGGGCTAATATGATTGAAGAACTTCTTTGTCAGGTTCATCTATTCTTTTGTGACAATATAATGTGCAATTAAGAATATAACCACCCATATGATAGGAACGATAGAAATAGTTGATAGTTCTCATTTTTTGTTCACTATGCGATAACCCTGGAAGGCTTCTAACGTTCAAACTAATTTTGCTCCTACGGATTGGTTCTTCATGTCAAATCATAAGTTATTGTTTTCTTGAATTTGCGGAACACCTAATTATCATATTTGATGAATGAGTAACAGAAATGGAAAAATTCAAAAAGTAAAAATCTCTTCATGCGGAACGTCATTTATGACTCAGAACGAAACCAATTTGTGTCCATCATCTTCTACGGATCAACAAGACTATCATCACTGTGGTTGTGGCTACGGTAATTGACTCGAAGGGTTCCAGTTACTTTATTAAATCAAACTACCCGCTGAGAACATTTAATCTTGTGATTCAAGGCTTTTAGACATTCGATTAATGCCGATTTGAAGATTTGCTAAACAACGGAGCAAACGCTCAAATACAACGAAATTAAGTGGAAATAATGTATGAGTGAAACAGAAGAACTCATCTTAAGGTGCTGAATGAGAGTCTATGTCTTCATGATAGGAACTATATACTATTCCTTGGTTCTTGCTATGTAGACTAATTGAATAGACCCTGTGTTGCGAGAAATTTAAATAATCAGTACCGTCAACGAAGTTAACTCTGTCACTGTCCTGTATTTCCTATTGTATCTTCGAAACATCCTCTAACTTCTGCTCTTGTAGGCTCTTTCTTGAAGTAATTTGGCTCAGTGCTTAATAGACTATTATCTACAGCATCCTCGATACAATCGTAAAATAGAGGGAGCTCGTTGTTTAAATTAGAATTACCCGTGTTGATTGGAATAAGCGGTACTGCCTCGCCAAAAACAACGCCTACAGTTGCAGTCTGAGATAATGCGAATGCACCAATTACCATCAGGACAGCAAATATACCTGTCACTTTGGTCACAAAAAACAATTTTGATTCATTCATACTTATTGTCTTAGCAATAATTCCCAAATGGATTTAAGTGAGTTAGGATAGAATACACTTATCATTACTTCAGTGAAACAGTATCTATCGAAAATGCATTCATTCTCCGAACTTTATACGTCTCCGTCTTCTTCTGGATATTGTAGATTCTGTTCTAACAATTATTGAGTGCCCCCTAAAATCTGTGCCTTTAATTCGACGTATGATAGCGGCAACTCCCCGAAAGTGTCATTAGGAAACAAAACCTTCGTAATATATTCGGTAGTATAATTGAGTTCATCGCCACTGCCAGCTAATCACGAATCTCTTTTGTTTTCTTCCCAAAAATGATTACTGACCTAAATTGAAAAACAAGAAGCTCGTAATTACACCAATTGACCCCCCCAAGCATGCTTACCCTAGTACATGTTAATGCTATAACACTAGTAGTGAATAGGACCGCATATGGGGAGTGTGGACTACAATAAGTACAAATTTCTCGATGACATACTGGTAGTCATGTCTTACTCTTGGGGATTTACTTGCAATATTCCTAAAGTTTGTAAGCAGGTAGCCGATTACACCCTTCATCCAATTATTTGTCCAGATTCGTTGCATTATTGTATCAGTCGTTTCATAATTTAAATCTAGTTTTAACAATGTCAAAAGTCCAACGAATATCCCTAATAGATCATCGAAATTGTATGACATATCTAACATGAGAATATCAAGAGCGGTTGGTGCCATTGCTTTCATATTCTCGAAGACGATTTAAATGTAGAAAGTATAAGGATCTTATTATATAATCGACTGGGGTAGATGTGCTGTGGTCAGAAAATTCAAGCAACGATACTACTATATTATGGCTGCGATGCTAATCGGAGGTATCGTTTTGTACTTTTACAATAGCTATATAAATAGACCCATGTTTGCGCTAGAATTGGATCCAACTAAGGATACTGCAGATATCTCTGGAACGCAGTACAGAATCAGACTGACAAATATCGGTCAAGATGAAGTGACAAGAATAGTGGTGAATTTGGGAGAACACGACCTTCAGAATTTATCATCCCTCCTGCCCGGTCAATCATATTTTTTTTATCCCAAGCCAGACACTAGTCCGGCGATGATTAGTGTTACTACAAATGAAGGGATACATATTCAAGGCGATTACAGGTCTCCAACCAAGGTGTTAGGATTACCTGGGGGTGGCAGATAACCAACTCCAAATTCATCTCTCTCTCTTAAAAGTAAGTGTAATTATTCTTTGTCCATCATTTTATTAACAACCAAAATTTCCATAATGAGGAAGATTGTTTGAGGATGTTGGTTTTCGATTGTGGGATGAATTATTAGCACTTTGAATCAAATGTTCGATCTTAGGTAGATGGTGACCCCCCTATTTCTGGCTCTAAGGACGCTATGAAACGATTGTAGGTTAAGTGCTAATCTGTTATTGCTACTGCTATAGCAAGCGATTTGGTGTGTGAAATTGATATCTGTGTTGTGATGGTGTTCTTCCTTTTCCTATGAATCACTGCAGTGGGTTTTCCGTACTGTCCATGAATGATTTCTATATCAATCATTTTTGTGGGTTTGTTCAAACATTTTATTATAGATTCTTTTGCAGCGAATATTCCCGCAAGATGAGGATACGGGTCAGAATATTTAGTACAATATATTATTTCAGCTTCGGTGAAAACTGAATGATAGAATCCTGCATTCCTTTCATTTAACGGCTTGCTCCGAAACCGTCTTACTTCTATCACGTCAGTTCCAACGCTCAAACCTTCAGTAGCCATATCCGAGACTTGTTAAGATATTGTGAATGATACATACAACTTACTTTCGAAGTCTATAACCTATATTTTAGTACACCTATCGTTTGAGGCTAACTCTTATTGCTCACTTCATACGTTTTCCATAAAGCTTGAATCATTGTATCAGCCTGGATGTGTCTTCCTGGCATGATTATGACGGATGTGCTAATAGTACAATTGTTTCCGACAAGTGCTCCAAAGCGATCTATTCCAGTATCTATTGATTTACCTTTCTCAATTTCGTATGATATTTTTTGTTTAGTAGACAGAACATTCACAGTCGCTGCATAAGCACCAAACCACACATTTTCTCCTATTATGCTATCGAGTATTGAATTTTGATGTGATATTTTATCACCTCCTAATAGATAGGACCTAGCAATTTCGCAGTTGAATCCTATCCGTGTTTTATTACCCATCATACAGTTTCTAATAAGCGAGCTCATCCCGATAAAACTACC
>WHTU01000122.1 GCA_009377575.1 Nitrososphaeraceae archaeon
TAGGAATGAACAATGTAGTTGGAGGTCAGAATGGAGTATTTCTTGATGGACAGAGTGCTGCTAACACATTATCAGCAAATAACGTATTGGAGAATATAATTGACATCAATAACGCAAATGGCCTACCTACAAATATTAACGCAAACCAATTTACGGACAATAGCTGTGAAACAAGCAATCCAAGTGGTTTATGTATAGGAAGGTAATAGAGAATAAGTAACAAGTAATAACCCGGCTCACAACTTTTTTTCTTTTTACGTTAAAGCCATCAGGGTTCTTTGTATGGCCACAACATTACGATTTCCTTCTTCCATTGTTTGTAAGGAACTAAGTAGAACTTCCTTTCTTCAATTCATAATATTAGGCGAAGTGGTTTATGGAAGGGCTGTACCGCTGTAGTAATTCTTCTGAACTTAGATGGCTATTTTGTGCTTAATCGGCTATTTTGTGGTATAGAATTACAAGTAGTAGTAGAAACCACTTGATTAGCTAAGAATAGAGTACAAGCTCGGGGATAAGCCATCACGCTTGATTATTAGACGCAGCGATATCTGGAAAGCCTTGATTTCCCTCCTTGTTGCTGAGATTAACCGTATTGCCAAAGTTAGATCCACCGTCAGTTGATTTCCTGTATAATATTTCATTATCTCCTGACATGCTATCCTTGTTCCTGCCTTCGCTCGTTGAATATGGCCTCGAGTTGATCCACTCTATTCTTAAGCTCAAGAACTTCCCGAGGTAACGCCATAGACATCGCTGCATCCCTTGGATCAATATATTCGAATTCTCCCTTTCGGAGGGGTTTAGATGCATCTAGTTTGCCAATATCATTAATCCTCACTTGGCCTATGTGCGTCGTTAGCTCCTTGGCCAAAGGAGAGTAAATTACGTATTCAGGGTTTGATGAGCATTCTAGTTCACCTATCTTCATTTCAATCGTACTTTCGAGCTGTTGAGCAGCACTGATACATGAAGCTAGAGCAATATCTCTGAGCTTGTACGGATCCTCACCATCCACAGGAGATGGAATAAACTCATTGTATCAAGAACTTTCCTCTGAAGTTAGTATTCCATTTTCTCAATTCTATAGTCTTTTTTCCAGATACTAGTAGCTCTGCATATGGCTGCCTTAAAGATAGACATTTCATAGAACCGCGATTATCCTACAAAACTGAAATCAATTATAGTATAATTATAACAATTATAGTATAATTATAAGATAAAACCTAATCAACTGAAATATAGATTTGTCAACGTTGTATACTTTACAAACAATATGGTGCACACTCAATATATTAAATATGGAATATTATCCGGACTTTTACTAATATGCACAATCATGCTTAGCGTGTCTGCACATAGTGAGTCGTCAGTGTTTGCACAGATTACTCCAGCTCCAGAAAAATTTGGTAGTAATGATGGCGCTACAGATAGCTCACCTGATACTGGCACTGGCAATGGTAATGACAACCCACATGCTATAACGCCCAGCGAAGAATCAGATGAAACCACAGAAGATTCTGCTGACTCGACCGATTCTAATGATGTTAACAGTGAACAGACGCCAACTGAACAAGACGATCAAGCAATAACTACTGAAGAACAAGATTCCGACCCGACAAGCCAATTGGTAGAAGCGATAATGAATGAAGTCAATGAAGCGTTGTCTGCTTCTGGAATAATCGGTCCATAAATCCCAACTTTCTTTTTATTAGTTTGAAATATTAAGAGATCAGACCATCGACACAGATAGTTGACAAAAAGAATTTACATTAGACCGAAACTTGTACTTGCAATCGGCAGATGACTAATTCAAAGGCGATAGAATTTTTTAAAATTATGTAATCCAAGAAGAGCTTTGATGAGGTATGTGTCACAGTTAACGAGATGAACCGTCACGTAATAGAAAGATCATGCCTTTCAAGCGAGCATAGTTCGAAGAAGGATGTTTGGCTATGCGTTAATTTCTAATAGTGTATTAGAAAAAATATCGGATTTATGATATCGTCTGTATTTGCTTAATTCAGATAAACTAAACTCTCATTACATTGTCAGTATGAATACAAAGTACTTCGTAATTGTTGCAGCGATGACAGCTATGCTCATCGGAGCTACAGCACTTGCTACAACAGATAGCGCATTTGCGGGCAAGAAAAAATATGAAAAGAACCAAGCGATCTCCCAGGCTAATGCTTGTGGAAATGGCGAACTACCACTAAATGTTGGATGTCAAAATGTTGATTCTCAGATTCAAGGTGACGAGAACGTAGTATCTATAGCAGCGGATCAATCATTTCCAGTCATAGAACCATAATAGAGTTCGCAACATTCTTTTTTTATTTTTTGTTTGTTGCATTTTCCAATATTTTTGATGGAACATAAATCAGATTTAATTTAGTGCTAGATCTTTCTTAAAACAGAAAAACAAGACTTTGATTATGATTGACAGCATGAACACAAAATATTTAGTAATTGTAACAGCAGTGACAGCAATGTTAGTCGGAGCAACAACACTTTCCACAACAGATAGCGTGTTTGCTGGAAAAAAGAAATACGAGAAGAGTCAAGCAGCCTCTCAAGTCAATGAATGTGGTAATGGGGAATTGCCTTTGAACGTCTTTTGTCAAAATCTATTATCTCAAATACAGGGCGATGGAAACGCAGCTAACATAATTGGAGTACAGTAACGAGCAGATCGTAACTAACTATCACTTTTTTGATTTTAACTTTGAATTAATATGAATTTATAGCCTCGGATGTACGTTGGGAATTCTGTAGAAAGTTGAGTCTTTACGTAATAAAATGCATCAGAATAATATTTCAGCAGCCTGAGAGGAGTATATCTAGAGAGTTATTCGAGAGAGAATACATCTTAATATTTCAAGTATGCTTAATTAGTCAAGTTTTCCTTATTTTTATCTCCGTAATCTTTCTCTAGATCAGTAGACAAAGATATTATGGAAAGGGAATTGCATTTATTGTTGAAGGTATCAGAGATTCTATATTTGCTCTCTCATCATTACTTTTAGGGTCACTATTCTCAGCTATGACTTGACTAGTTCCTGATGTACTATCAATATCATTGATGCCGATATCAATATTTTTCTTAGCTCCATCTAGAGTTTTAGCAGAAGCAATCGCGAGGGATCCTACCATATCATGTCCGGAAGGACACCCCAACAAAGACTGGATTTTAGGATCACAGTTCGATTCTATAGCCAGGACTTTACCAATAGTGTATAAATTGGCGAAAGACATTCCTCCAGTTAAGGCTAAAACTGATAATAGCAAGCTCAATCCTGCCGTAGACATATATACATTCCATAATTTACAAATAAAGATAATTAATTTAATTAATGTAAAACACTTAGTTTTGCTATGTAAATATTCTATTAGCTTTACTTAAGTAAGAAAACTAAATAGAAGTAGATAGCCAAATACGAATGCCCCGTAAAAACATAATCCTACATATCTTAGATCGAAAGAGAAGTCGTAATCATGTTATTCATATATAATCCCCTATTGAATCAAGCATCATATATAAAGTAAAAAGTATCTTTGATCCTTATTTAGATTAAGATTTTAGATTAAGGATAATTCTCTGGAATAAGATTATGCTCTTAATATCATTATTTTTTAAATGAAAGAATACAATTAGGATATCAAAGGAATGAAAAATAGTATTAAAGTGAATAGATGTATAACACCAAAGACTTTTCCAACAATACTGGCTATATCATTACTATTGATATTAGTTAGCAATATAGTGGGTTCACCAATCCTCTTTAAATATGCATATGCAATAGAAGAATTCGACATAGATGTAGATGTTGAAGACAACGAGATTAAGCGTGGTGATACTCAACACATAACAGTTACTGTCTTCAATGATGATACTGATAATCATGTATCAGATGCAGACGTCAAATTAACAGTATATCCTCCAGATAGTGATTCAACCTCTGCTGAGGATGAAACCGATAATGATGGCGAGGCAACATTTGATGTAGAAATAGATGATAATGCGGAAACAGGTACTTATGATGTGGATATAAGAGTGTCAAAGGATGGATATGATACAAAGACTGTTAGTACCTCATTTGATGTTGTAGGATCAGGGGATGATAACGGCAACGACAATCATGATGACAATGGTGATAATAATGGTTCATCTTCTTCAGCTGCAGCATCAGCTTCTTCAGGAAATAGTGATGGTAATAGCAATAGCGCAGCATCAAGTGCTAGTTCCTCAAATAACGATAATAATGATGATAATAGCGGATCATCATCATCCTCTTCGGCTGCAG
>WHTU01000123.1 GCA_009377575.1 Nitrososphaeraceae archaeon
ATCCTTTCTTAGTGTTGGGGATGTTTACAATTTTAAAGATCTTCAGTACACCGGTGAGACGTTCAATAGTACATTAATCTCTTATTATGATGAAGTTCGGGATTTTAATTTCGATTCAGGGACCGGATCATTTTCTTGGTCTAAGAATACTTCACTGCTTCTGTTGGCTCATTTTGTCCCAGTTAACCTGCATTATTTCAATATCTCACAGGTGGATTAGACAATTGCAGTCGTCGTCTTCCAACGCTACCGCGTGGCTTTGTCCTGAGCTGTCGATGGCAATCATCACAGAATCTAAGACTAGTTTTACCGTACCAGATGCGGCATCTTACGCATAACTTCTTTCCAGTTTCAAAATATCCACGTCGGTTTATCTTATATTTGGCCTCGGCAGATGCTCGAATCAACATCTTGTAATCAGTATCGTCCCTTTCCCTCTCGGGCATTCTATTATTCATAGCATCTATTGCTGCAAGCCTCCAAGAGAGATCGTGCGCTCTTTGCCTTTAGCACTACACTGTACAATATTGAATCCAACGTTGTATCCCCATATACAAAAAAATGATACTTAAAACTTCGGAAAAAGGTTAGAAAAGGTAGTACGACCAAGACATTCTATTATTGTAACTTGGTCTAACCACCACCAATAGTACCAATGCCACCACCTGCTGGTACCGGTCCTGGAATACCTGTTGAACCACCCTTAACCCATTTGTAATATGAGCACCGGGAAAACGTGATCCTTATCTATAATATTCCAAACTAATACAGAATATTTTATGCTGAATATTTATTTTCCTGTATAAGGAGGAGTTACTTTAATAGCATTCAACACTGTTACTACGCATGCATACTAAGCAGTTCAAACCCGAAGATTCCTGCCAATAATTGGTGTTGGAGGTTTTATTTCTCTTACACTAAAACATTTGATATCTACGCTGTCTGCATTATCCCATCTAAATGTTGCTATAGGACCTCCCCAGGTTATTATCTGAGCTGGTTTGCCGTCACAATGTTCTCCTCGCTCTCCCCAATTACCTCTATCAATTCTTTCATCTATTTTTTTCCATGTTATGCCATCCCCGTTTTCATTTATCCAATTTTCCATCTTGACAAAAACAGTACCATTCTTTAAAGGTGGCAGATTGTATACTACAAATTTAAAACCAACCCATCTATCTTTAAGAGGATAGGTTACCTGCTCCTTTTCATCTGTAAACGCATAGCTGACAAACCATTGTTGTTTTGCAAATCTACTATCTCCTTCATAGAATAATTGACCTTTATATGCAGAGCCCTCACAGTCCTCAGAATCAGTATGCTTTCCACCTCTGACATACCAGGCAAAATTCTGATCATCGTTTCCTTCTTCATATTTTACAAATCCGGTCATCTCTACATTCTTCCAATCATTTGGTGAGTGCATATAGCCCTTCTTTGCTAGCTCTTTCTGATCGTATGTAATCATCTTGCTTTCATTATATCCAGATGATGTGTATACATTCATTCTAACCTTTGAATCATCTACGTGCCATGATAGATCTTCGTCATTATGTGTAAGTTCAACTTTTGGATCAAACTGAGGATCGTGAAGGGGATCGCTCATATTCATATACCATTCTTCACCATTATCTATAGTTGGATATAGTTTCTCAATCCCAAAAATATTAGTTTGATTGGAGAATTTGGGTGACACAAAATTAGAGGCATTAGTAGTAGGAGTCTGATAGCCTTTACTATCATTAAATCCGGGACGAATAGAATTAGAAGTATTGCTAAGGAACTCATTCGACTTACTAACTATATTGGATTTTAGTCCATATCCATGTACGTATTGAATACCAGAGTTGAAGGAATAGACTACTACAACTATCGAAACCAAAAAAACAAGAATTAGTATAATTCTTTCACGAGTAACAATAACATTGCCAATCAAACAGATCTAGGCAGTATATGGGTTTTATATTAATCATTCCAAATATTATGACAAATGTACTACAATACTGGAATATTCCTTAATGTATATGCTAATTAAGAGATTCTTAGAGTCTTGATACCTACATAAGATTAAGTGTAGTATTTTTACCACATTAGGATATTCTGATATTTTTCATTGAAAATCATCATATATGTAATGTAGTAGGAGTAGCAACACTGAATTAATAGATCATCTATAGCAAGTAAAACACGTAAATAGCATGGTATCATATCATGGTTGAAGGTAATACGTCTCATTGTCATACGAGAGGGTTCGACATCTGGTAGACGTTGATGAAAACATTTTCGCTGTTTTTGTGATAGGTCAGGCTGGAAGTATCTCTGAACTATATATTGCATCCAACTCCGAGCTAGACAAATCCAAGATTGAAAGGATTACATCTATACTTGACATCAAACCTGCTACTATATCCGAGAAAGAAGATGCTGAAAGCTTAATCGGCCGTCATAAATGGGATGTTCTGGAGTATGACAAATTCAAATTCATCAAGTTATATCCAGGTGGCAACATTGATCATAAGATGATAGTTATAACAGCAGCATGCGCAAAGGATCCTGGAAAAGTAGCAGATTCAGTCATAGTTGGGAATACATGTACTGTATCAATAGTATCGTCAATGGTCAGCTTATACTTAACGGCCATTACTGCTTCGTGAATCATATCTGCCGCAATGTTAGCTAGTATATGTACACCAAGAATCCTATTGTTTTTCTTAGGATCGATTGTCATTTTGATTAGACCTTTAGTTTCATTTATAGTCAAAGCTTTTGGAACTTGCTTCATATCAAGTGTTTTACAGGAGCAATAACCATATTGTTCCATCATCTGCTGTTCAGTTAATCCTACTGACGCAACTTGAGGAGAAGTAAATATTGCAGACGGTACTGAAAGAAAATCAATTTTCTCATGGCTCAGTGTTACGTCATAGCAGTGCTAGTAGAATTCATAGCAAATATAGAGTAGATATTGACAATATTAAAGTAGAAAAGAAAGCCGGAGCTTCGATAAATGATACCATTCTAATACAAGGTATAGTACTTGATAAGGAAGTAGTACATGGAGCAATGCCAAAGAGGGTCGAGAATGCCAGAATTGCACTATTGAACTGTCCCCTTGAAGTTGAGAAGCCTGAATTCGATACCAAGCTTAATATCAATACTCCGGCACAGATGCAGAGATTCAAAGATGAAGAAAATAATATGCTTAAATCAATGGTTAACAAGATTTCGTCAGCAAGCGCAAATGTGGTCTTATGTCAAAAAGGGATTGATGATATGGTACAACACTACTTGGCTAGAGCTGGAATTCTTGCTGTGAGAAGGATAAAGGAGAGTGATATGTCTAAGTTATCAAAGGCTACAGGCGCAAATATGATCACCAATGTAAACGAAATCACCAGTGATGACCTGGGTAATTCACAGTTAGTTGAGGAACGGAAGGTAGAAACAGACAAATGGGTTTTCATAGAAGGATGCAAGAATCCTAGAGCAGTTTCAATTCTAGTAAGAGGAGGCTGGCAGAGGGTCGTTGACGAAGCAGAAAGATCTGTGCATGATGCGGTAATGACTGTTAAGGATGTCGTAGAGTACCCTTATATTATTACAGCTGGAGGTGCTCCAGAGGCTGTGTTATCACAACAAATAAGAGAATGGTCTAATTCAGTTGAGGGACATTCTCAATTAGCAGTAGAACAATTTGCCGATAGTATTGAGACTATTCCAATTGTACTTGCAGAGAATGCTGGTATGGATCCAATTGATACACAGGCTCAGTTAAGAGCAAAAGCTACTACTAAGAAACCAAGATATGGAATCGATATGATTAACAAGAAGATTGCCGATATGGCTGCAAAGAATGTATACGAACCTCTTGCAGTCAAAGAACATATCATCAACGCAGCTACAGAGGTAGCTTCGATGATACTACGGATTGACGGAGTCGTTGCTGCATCCAAAACAACCGATCGGCCGTCTGGACCCGGCACCGGTGGAATAGGTGGTCCAGGAGGCTATGATGGTGATGAAGATTATGGCTGAAAAATGTGAAGAGCAGAAGACTATCCCTTTCGATTTTTTTAAAGAATTATATCAATCCTTCACTGTGTATTTACTATTAGACAGTAACTATTTTCTCTATTTCCTTAGCAAGATTAATGTCTCGCTTGGTTACGGCATCAATATCAAAGGACTTTAAAGAAAGTCTAACCGCTTTCCAGTTAATTGTAATAATTGGGTGATGATCAAGCCTTTCAGCAACCTTAGCAACTTTATTTACAAACTCAACAG
>WHTU01000124.1:0-3563 GCA_009377575.1 Nitrososphaeraceae archaeon
TACGTACAGGACAGTATATCCTAAATACGAATGGATGCATTTGATATTAATGGCCTATTCTTTCATTATTTTCCTTTCACTGTTATCCTTCCTGTCCGTTTTTGACTTGTTGCTGCTCTTGTCAGCTTTCTATGTAATTTGTTAGCTTCTATTTTGGCTTTAGTCTTTCCCCTTTTAATTGCCCTCTTAGCCTGACTGGCAACGGGTTTAGACGATTTCTTTATCTTTTTTGCTACTTTTACAGCACGTCTTGTTGTCTTTGGAGCAGACTTTGGTACTTGGCTGGCTGTCTGTTTCGCTAATACTGCCATTTCTTCCGCTGATGATAATGTTTGCTCTACAGCAGTAGCGGCTTCAGCTGCTACCTGACTATCACGCAGCTCCTTAGTTGTATCTCTGACATCCTGTACTGTGTCTTTGGCAGCAGTTGCTGCTACTTGTACTGAATCTGCGAGCTCCATAACTGCTCAACTATCACTAAATACTTTGACTACCTCTCGTGTCGAAGTAGCTGCGTCTCGTATCGTCTTTGCTGCATCTTTGACAGCTTTAGCAGTTTGTTCTGCCTTTTTCTTTAGCTCAGTATCAGAAACGGTTTTAGATGTCGGTTTTTTTGAGGGCATATTAGATAATCTCTTCATTGTTATTATGCATGTCAAATTACTTAAATATAGGCATTATTAGTTCGAATTATAAGGATATGAGACTAGATCAATAAAAGTTTGCGAAGTTATAGTTCTCACCTATAATTAAATAGATTCGTGTCCTTTGATCTTCCTCGTCCTGATTATTTGTTTTCTATCTTTGCAAAACTTTTCGTACATCAGAAGCCCTTTTTCTTAGGGTAACTATGCTTATGTCACCAGCTTTTGCTATTCTACCTAGAGTAATTTTATGATGATCTCCTTCATTTTCTTCCGATTTGCAAGCACGATACAACACTGCCGTTGCTAGGGCTTTAGGATCTTTTCCATAAGAGATAGAATCTTTCTTTACCTCATCCAGCATTTCTACGGCTCTTTTGTACGTTTTTTGATTGACGTTAGCATTGTCTGCTATTTTTGAAATATATGCTGATGCGTCGACAATTGAGGGCCTAATCTCCAATTTACTCGCTATTATTCTATAACACTTGCCTGCAAAAATGTAATCGGCATTAGCTGCTAGAGCAATTTCCTGAAGCGTTCTAGGCACGTCCAATTCCTTACATGAGGCATATATTGACGCAACTACTACTTCTCTTATGGATCTTCCCTTTATCAGTTTTTTCTCCAGTGCCTTACGATAGTAATAAGCAGATCTTTCCATTAGAGGATCTGTGAGAGCCAGCTTATCCTTAATAATTGCCATGATAACAAGGGCGTTTCTTAGGTTCCTAATTTCAGTCCTATTATTAACAGAAGTCTTGTCAAAATGTCTTATCCTATTTACACTAGTTATTTGATCTTGATTTAATAAAGTACCAGAAGCATCTGTATTTGAATTTGTTATAATAGTAGGTAATCCTTTGTCTGGAAAAGCGAGGGAGGTAGGCATGCCGATTTGGTTAGTTGTTTTAGGATCTTTATCTACCACTTCGTCCCTTTCTGAAATTACAGTACCACAATTAGAGCAGACAGTTTCACCAGTCGATACGTCATAAAACGCTGAATTTAACTTGCACGAGGAGCATAGTTGGGTGGACGAATCAGTGTGAACACGCGTCTTCTTGTTATCTAGTTGATATTCCTTTTGCAAATAATATTGATAGAGTAATGGTTTATTCTTTCTTTTTCGATATTGCATACCTACCGTATAATTTCAATTCCTATAAGTAATTCGGTTTCAGATTCTGGCGGCGAGTACGATCTTCAAAGCTATGATAATGTTGATAAAATTTATGGAGACTATGCAGGTTTTACAAGCACGGTCGGCAATATATACGAACATCGTGGTAAAGACGAACAGAGTAGGGTTTCAAATGATTAAATCTGTCTATTTACTATCTAATCTATAAGTCTAAAAGAAGTATTGTTTGAGCAAGAGCTGGTTTTGGTTTCAATGCCATCATAATATGATTGTTGATAACCTAATATCAAAATAGAAATCTACTTGTTCTATTGCCTTAATTAGATAACATCTCTTTTTCTCAAAAAGAACAATTAACCGGTGAGGAGAGTAATGAGAGTTGGAGTTGGAATACGCTCCCTTCTAATCAATTAATTCATCATTGGTTTTTAAATAGGATATAGAGTAATATACTGATTTAGAACAGTTAAATCTGATACAGTCCAATTATTAGTTATAAGATTAAATTGAAATTAGATGGTAATGCTGGGAAAATACGATTTGCTGATAGTATTTGTTCATGCAAATCTTGTAATCATGCGATTGCATTAGACTGTTTAGATGTTAGTTGCACCTGTTGCAGAGAAAGTGATCATTCTATGGTTTTAGATGGGATCGAAGGATTTTCTACATAACTAAACAATTTAGAGAAATTCTATTTAAATTACTGACAATAATGAATCATTTTGAAGATATAATGCTAAATGTAGTCTGATACATTATCTCACATCAAAAAGTATCATGCAGCTGCGTGCTGCATAAGAATAAAAAGAGCATAAAAGAATAGCATAAGCATAAAAGGAGAGTTACTTTACATTTTTAAAAAGGGGTCTTTATCTGACTCATTACAATATTTTGGACAAGAAAGCCTTAGACTATATCGAAAGTATTAGACATGGAGGAGAATATCTATGATATGGATGAAAACCGACATTACTGAGGTTGTGAAGAATAAGAAAGGGATTGAATTATGATGATTCAATATTACGGAGTGTATGATTTTACAAGAAGACGACCATACATAACATCATTTACATGATATTCACCATATCGATAATGCCCGAAATTATTCATATGCACCCGTCACATTTTAATTTACTATCCATCATGCACATTTATCCGACAGGGTGCTCGATCGATTAATAGATAAGACGTCTCCTAGATGGTGAAGGACATATATATTTAATGTACAAATAGCATATAGCCTCGTCTCCGCGATTATAACATCAAGTCAAGATTCTTGTTTAAGCGTGTACGAAGTACGTTTTAAATACCATTCTGCTGTAGTCGAATTAATTGCAAAGAATTGCAAAGATAAGATATACTACAACACAAAACTAGAGTAGAGATGTATATAATCTGGTAACAAAACGAGCTTACGCTTATAATTCCAATTCTAGTAGTTAGAACCCAATTGACATTAGGCATAAGTGCAAGTTATATTTTGAAATACGTTCAACGAATATCTTCTTGATCCAATACCTCAAACTATTTTCTAGTTCTCCTCATGTAGTTCCTTGACTGCATCTATTATTATCCTTGCTACAGAAGCATCAATACCAAGTGTCATAGAGAGATCCTCTGGCGAAATGTCATGTAGTCTGGTTATAGTGAACTGATGCTCAATGAGCATCTCCTTTAAACCATTTGGAATATTCAGGTTATTTATTCTGTTATCATTATCATGATTGCTATTTTCATCATTTATTGAATCATTCAAATCCAAAACTATTATA
>WHTU01000124.1:3573-4195 GCA_009377575.1 Nitrososphaeraceae archaeon
TGTTCGAGGTCATCGACGGGATAAGAACTATAAACTATATAATAGTTGTACATATCTCTCTGATGTATAATACTTATCACTAGTTAGAGATTACATATCTTGCACATTGAATATGGACCTGAGGCTAGGTGAAATTGGAGATTGCATTACTTATTGAAGGATAAAGACGGCTTCCAAATTTACAGATCAGTTTAGTATATATCCTATCTAATCCCAATTTTTAACTGTTCTATGAGTTCATACTGCCTATTAGCACCTTCTTGTAGTTTATGAATATTAAACTTGTAATTATCACTTTACGTGGCACGACCGGCTTTAGTTAGTATTAAAAGGATGTTAAAGTACAAGTAATTAGGACAGGTTATTTAACAATGTCTAAGTACTGCCGTAGTTGCGGCGAACCGTTAACAGTTGCTGAGGCACAGTTGGACGATAAATTAGGACCTGAGCTATCGGTATGTTTGCCCTGCCTTAGGGCTGCACTAAAGGAGATTAAGAAAGAGGAACTGGTTAGATATTATTATTATGAGCCGGACGAGATCGATGTTTAGTTGAATTAGCTAATATGATAATCTTCGTCTGTCATTGTCGTCTTTAGAGTAAAGATGCACATTTTTTGGAT
>WHTU01000125.1:0-1839 GCA_009377575.1 Nitrososphaeraceae archaeon
GATATGGAATAATATTTCTAAGAGCATCAAGTCCTTCCACGATTTGAATAGAAGGTGGCAATTGTATCAAAAGTGCAAGTAGCTTTTCCTTCAGTTCAGACATAGAATCGAAAAAGTAACCTAATTGATCCTCGTCAAAATTAATTAATCTCTTATCATGTGTTATTACTTTGGGAAATTTTGCAGTGAACCGGAAGTTACTAGGAGTTCGTTTGTACCAATTCTTGACCATGAATTCGTTAGGAATCCTGTAGAAGGAAGAGTCTATCTCTACGTAATCAAATACACTAGAGTAATATTTCAGCCACCTTGAATTCTCGATAGATTTAGGATAAAATGGTCCTTGCCATGATGAGTAGCTCCAACCTGAACATCCAATATAATATTGCATTCGCTGTTGCAAGATGCCTATTTATCTGTAGAACAAGACAAACAGATAATCATTGTGAAGCTCAAGATTGAAACCATAATCAAGTACTACTTCCTTAACACTTTTGGCATCAAAATAATTGTAGTAATCCTTACTATTATGACTAAGGGCTTGAAGAGGACTATTACGCTACCTAGTTAGACCATGATCTGCAGGTATACTCAAAACCTCAACTGCAACTTTCTTGAAGAGATGAGGAGAAGCCACCGTGCTTGGAGGGTATGCAGACATTCTATCCTGTGGATTCATCACATTATTAACCGCTGTCTTGAAGTGTGCAGCAGATTCCCAAACTGCGTAGTTAATGAACGTACCGCTTCCACCTATACCTTTGTGTAATTGTGTAGAAATGAATCCTGGCTGTACCTTAAATTTCTCAGCTTCGATTGCCCATCCTTTCAGAAACTGATCGAATTCCTCAGGATCTACACTGAATTTGTTTATCAATATAACTGGACCAACATCTTCTTCCATCTGCGCGAAAATCGTCACCCGTTCGTCCATCTCAATCAACTTTGCCATTTTAAACCATAACTTCTAAAAACTAAATATTTAATCTTTCGAGTTCATTAATTCCAGAAGTCATTATGATACTATCTAGATAAGTAGGCCACTTAAGAGGCAGAAGAAGGAGCATTTGGTACGTAGTCTATTTATGCCTCCAGACATTCGATCTTTATTACATTAATTAGGATGTTTGATAGATCAAGAACAGAAACTGAATTTGAAGGTATATATTGTAATGAGTTATACAAAAGGAACCCCCTTAATAGCTGACCGTCGTGCAGGGATCGTTAATTCCGTGCGGACTAACAATGAAAAGGCAGAAAAAGAGAGGCTTAGATCAAGAACAGTTATTTACATATGAAATAGAGGAATTAGAAGTCCAAGAATAAATCAAGCCAATACGAAAGAAGATGAAAGCCATCATGATACTTTAATTGTTAACATAGGTGACAGAGATCCATATGCTAGCTAATTATGCAAACCACAAAAAATGTGTTTGTACTGGATGCTTTCTCCTCTAATTCTGATTTTCTCATACACTATATGATGTTAATTGTTGTTATATCCTGTCAAAATGGGTTAGATGTATATGTTAGTTGAATGAAGGCTAACCTGTATCTTTTCTTAGTTCCTCAAGTAGCATTATTAGCTCGTCTTCATTTCCAACTACATAATCTGAAAAGTTCACCGGCCATGGAGTGGGAACGGGGTCATTTGCCAGTAGAATCACTTTCTTATTTGAGTTCTTTGCTATATACATTTCAATCCCAGTACCATAACTTGGTCTATCTGCTACTACAACAATAATGTCTGCCTTTTCCATGAATTGTAAATCATGGCTCACGATCTGTTGCGATAGCTCTTTCTTATCCCTGAAATCTCCAATGTCTGAATAATCCATT
>WHTU01000125.1:1847-2462 GCA_009377575.1 Nitrososphaeraceae archaeon
ATAGCGTAATTCTATGTGTTGATACCCTTTTAACGATTCTATGGTCGTTTCTGCTACAGAATGGTCCATACCAATCAGTATTCTAACGGAGATTTCCTGCTCCGCTTTTCTTTTCAGCAGATCTAATATTCCATGTTTTTGGTATTGTCTTAATGTGTATGCGCGCGAAAATATTATTAGTACCTCTTCAGTTGCAGAAGATAGAACCTTTGGAATAAGGCTAACAGTCTCATCGGTGTCTTGAATTGTTTCTATAAACTCTCTTTTTAGATCTTCCTCGATTTCCTTTACTCTCTGCTTGGCAGGAATTGCTTTTTTCCATAGCATATCAAAGAAAAGCTGTTGCTGTTCTACAATAGTTCTTACTGTACATATAACATAGTTTGGCGGAGTATTACCCTCATTTGAAGCCGTGCTAGATCTATATTCATTTTTATCTGCTATGCCAAATCCTCCAAAATTAATTCCATCTAAGTGACGCAATTCACAAGTTTTAATTAATTCTTTACAATAAGATAGATTTTCCTTTATTATTTCTGTAATGAATCTGATCTTTATACCTCTGTTCTTAACGTCCAGGTAAGCATTCCACAGATGTCTAAATTCCATATAAAG
>WHTU01000125.1:2472-4129 GCA_009377575.1 Nitrososphaeraceae archaeon
AAAGTTTAGGAGCAAGGTAATCTCCACATACATCCATATTATATCTTATTCTAGAATAGAACTCCAAAGCACTATTGATCATCTCTTCTGGATCGTACAATACCTCTGTCTTTTCTTCAGGATAGTCTTCCTGCAATGCTAGATATTGTAACTAATGACAATTTGCTATATTAGGATTAAGTGGAGAAATTGGTCAAGTTATACCGATCAATACTATCATAGAGAAATAATGGTACCGCTGCCAGTTCTTCCTCTGTTCGAAACTTTGATCCTATTTGAATAATATTTAGTAGGCATATCATTGGAATCTTTGAGATGAAATTCTCTCACAACGACACCGTTCTTAATGGATAGGTTTGGTCGTACATGTCTACTCAGATCTACTCGATTCAATGTGTTGTATAGGAAAGAGTATGTGGCTTATTTTAAGATGAGATAGCTTGTCTATTCGTTACGAACGACCTGATGCGAGCATGCTAAGTATCTTCTATCCACGTACCAGAGATGCAAAAAGTAGTAATAGATCGGATTTGGTAGAGATGTGGCAGACGTGTAAATCATGGCTCACGATCTGTTGCGATAGCTCTTTCTTATCCCTGAAATCTCCAATGTCTGAATAATCCATTCCTTTACGAACCAGATGATCAACTATATCAAACCCTTTTTGATGAAGAACAGCATACATTCGTCTTATTTTATCAACACCGCCATAACCTATCGATCCACATACCATTACTCTCAAATGATCTCATTTTATAGCTAATGTTATAATGTATATTTCGGTCTGTATGTCCACGACCTATCTATTTAGCTATGACATACATCAAATATGCTTAAGCATTGTTCACAAAAGTATTTTTCGCGTGAAGTACGAATGATTTTGATATCTCTATTTGTTCGGAAGCAGCTATTACATCTTAGGATGAAATCATTAGTATCAGGATCCCATTCTTCCATAGATGATTACTAATCTTTGAAGGTATTTAATAGTGTGTCGGATGCCATAGATATGTGAAAAATAATGTCTGTAGTATTTGATACGGCCAATGGATATTCTAATATTATTTATTACGCTTGATACAATCTAACTTCTGTCCTAGGACCCTTTGAGAACATAGGGCAATAAAGCACCTCTTAAAAGTGGATTCTCTCAAATATCAATTGGAATTAATAAAGTAATAATTACGGCACAATTTACAATGTTTCTCTAATTTTGATATTTCTAAAGAAGACTTTAGAGTTATCATCATGGTTCTGTAATCCTATGTAGCCCTCAAGCAATCTGTTTCCAGTAAAACTAGATATCACTGTTACACCATTAGTTGTAACCATATACTTCTGCTTCTCTACTACAATTTGAAGACTATTCCATTCTCCGATTGATTTTGAGTTTATTGTGTATGGAGCAGCAAAATTATAAACTGCTCCCGTTCCATGAATAAGATTACCATTAGGTCGAGCAAGATCATCAATCTGTATCTCGTACCCATTGGTGACAGCAACATAAGGATCATTTCTTGGATTTGGGAATCTGACAAAGATTCCTGAGTTATCTTCCTTACTAGAGGCCTTCCATTCTAGTTCCAGAGCAAAGTCTTTGAATCTCTTTTTGTAATACCATAGTAAACCCATTCCTCCTTGTGTTTGAAGTGCATTC
>WHTU01000126.1 GCA_009377575.1 Nitrososphaeraceae archaeon
AGAGAATCATCCAATTCTAGTCTAACAATTTTATCATCCAGTTCAGGAAATACAACATCAATAATTCTTTTCATACCATCATATTGATCTATGGCAGCTTATATACTCAGATGCATTATGCTGGCGAATATTAACATTATTATTGCTTATCTACATTAGGCAAATTCAGACTCTCTCAACTATCTGAAATATTTTCTATTACAACGAATGATGAGTTAACGCATTGAAGAACAGTCTTCATCATACCACGAGCGTCTGAAAGGTATGATCTTATTAGTTTCTTCATTCCACCACTTAATCGTACCATTGCATGTGCGGCACTGCAACTCTATTTTCGAACCTATTATGACAAATTCTACTGAATGAGGCATTTGTCGATCACAACTACATTCTTTAGTCGGTGGCAAATACTACTCTGCATAATAGCGAGAAATAGTTAATACCTGATCCGATCCTCATGACTATTAGAAGAGTATTGATATAAGTACTTATCAGGTTTGGTATGATAGCTATCTAATCTTTTGTTAGATGCCTTCTGTATGTAGCTTCGCATATTCCCCGATAATATTTGGAAGCCTCATGATCTCTAATGGAATCTATTTATGATTAGAGCTACTTATGGAATACTTCTAAGCCTTACAGACTCTTTATGCGTAAAGACGTGACATATACTAACTCTGCATATTATCAGAGAACTATAAAGCATGTACACCTAAATGAACTAATCAAAAGGTACTTGGGAGAGATTTGACAGACAATAAACAAGGTCTGACAATAACATGCGGAAAATGATGAAAAAATCCTAATCCATGGTTTGAGTATTAGACGAGAACTTATATAAACAAACCAGCATTTATAAAAGCTGAAATATTAGGGTACATTTGTCAAAGGTAATGTGTCAAATCTTCCAAGTGCCACAGTCTTAATATAGTTTTTACCGTTCTATCACTGTTGTAAAAACATGGCTTTCTCACAGGAAGGATGTCCTGAATCTACGAATGTGTTATATGATACAGCTGAGATTATTCAGCGAGACGTAGACACATACCGTTCATTAAGACATAGTTGCGATGTTTGTGCAGATGCAGAAGGTCCATCCATGATTGTAATACCAGGACATCCTGTAGCCAAGGGATTTCTTGATATGAAAAGGAGAGGTATTAAATTAAGATTTATTACTGAAATCACTAAGAACAATATTTCATATTGTGGAGATTTGATGAAGGTAGTAGAGCTCAAGCATCTTGATGAGGTCAAGGGAAACTTTGGAGTTGGAGATAATAGGATATATCAAGCTAGTGCAAAAAATCGTGAATCTTCGCCTCCCCCACTACTTATTGAAAGTACTGTAAAGGCTTTTGTGGAACAACAGCAGTACTTTTTTGATATGCTTTGGAAAAAGGCTATTCCAGCTAAGCAAAGAATAAAGGAAATAGAAGAGGGTATCAAAAGAGAATTCATAGAAACAATCCAGGATCCTGCTGAAACATTAGACCTTATTCGCTATACCATCTCTTCTGCAACTGAAGAAATAATGATCATGTTTCCGACTATTAGGTCATTTCAAGTGTATGAAAGGGAAGGCATATTAAATCTAATAAAAAGACAATTAGAAAACAGGATTACTGTGAGGATATTGCTTGCTGAAAAAGACCGTCCGCCACAAGAAGTGTGGCAAGAAATTTCCTCCTTTCCAAATCTTCAAATTCAATATACTGATCAATTACCATCTAGCAGACTAACTATGGTACTAGTAGACAATGAATTATCATTGGTAGTAGAAGAGAAGAAATAGGAAGATCCGATAGGTATTGCTACATACTCAAATAGCGAATCAACAGTATTATCTTACGCTTCTATTTTCGAAAATTTTTGGATCCAATCAGAAATCAAACATCAATAATGTTTGTGGTAGCTTGTTGATATTTTAACTCCTACCGATAAATTATGATGACCTGAATCTCTGGATTGTTTCAAGTGATTTATCGAGCCCAAACCCAAAGGCAAAGGCTAATGAAATATCCGTCAGGATATTCCCAGTCAGGGTAACATCCCGTTGAAAGTTAGAAAATATTAAAAGAGCAATAACCCCGCTTAATCCAATCCAGAAAATATCTTTACTATCTAACCTCCCAAATGTTAGTCGGGTCTTTCGCTCTAGAGCAAAATCCGCGGTATCATTTATTTGATTGTCTGGAACAGCTCCTGCCGCTCTTTGAATTCCTAATAAGTCTTTTATCCTGTCAACCAATTGTTGTTTGTCCTTCGCTTGTTCATTCTTATCTTTTATAGCTAGATAAGAAGTAGTTGCTCTACCGACTATGACGCCAATTAGCAGTATCCAGAAATAAGTGAGAGCGCTCAGGTTCATTGTCTTGATTGGCCAGGTGAAAGATATACCAGTATGGTCTAAACTTTCCTGATCCCCTGTTTGGTTTGTATAGAATATATCAATTGTGTAAAGTGACGATGTGTTTTCACTAGTGAGATCGTGTCTTGCGCTCACATTCATCTTATAGAGAACTGGGCTAGTGTCTTTATTACTAAAGTTCTTGAAATCACCATAATATGAGAGGACAGAATCTGTAGTGGTAGACAATTTCACGCTCCTTATATTTCTGACAGGATCCTCATAATCAACGGTGACTTTAATGGGGCTCATCACAGGATCAAGAACATTTCTAAATGGAATTAAAATAGTCGAATCCCTCGTAACGAGTACTGTCATTTTCTCGTTTGGGTAGTAAATGGTTTCTAAGTCATTCTTTGGAACATATTCGAATCCAACACTTAGCACTATAACTAAAACAAAAAAAACCACCATGAAGACGACAACAGAAATTGTTATTCCGTACTCCTTCAGTGCTGTATGATTAAACGTGACTTCTGCCTCCAGCCTTATTTGAGATTACTATCTGACAGATCCCTTAATTGGGTTAAGAAGAATTATTCTATCCCTTTTGGCCTAATGAATAGGAATATATATAACACTGTAAAATTCGTGGTGAGCATCTAATAGAAGTAATTAGACTCCAAGGTGCAATATTGCAAACAAACCGATGACCATTCGGTTATAGATTAGGGTTCAAACTCATACATAGCCGGGGTGACCCGCGCTATGCAAATTAGTATACCAGCCGCCCTAAGTTTTCAATTAATATCCAATTACATTGTTAATTCGAGTTCTTTCTGCTGCCGACTTTTAAAGCAATGTGTTAGGACTACAGTTAGAATAGCCCGAACAGATGTCCACGACTACAAGTTGATTGTACAAGGAGAAACACCTTTTAAGTAGTATTTTTCTTACAGTGTTAATGAACCCCTTTACCTACGGGAATCTAATCCCCTTGGGCCCACTTTAAAGTGGCTTCAATACGTTTAAAGCTCTGAACATGCATTCATAGGTGTATGTTCAGGGGCAAGACATTTCAACTGGCACTGCCTGGCAATTCTTATCGCATATTCATAGAAGGTCTGAGGTCCCCAGTCACCAAGGCAGCCTATAGTTACGCTCTACAAAAATATCTGAATTATTTGGGTATCAATAATCCTGACGATTTACTCATCCATCTTGAAAATCCGAAGATCCTACAAAACCAAATTATTGACTACCTAATATTCCTGAAGAACCCTCCTCACTCACTGCGGTATGCGACCCGAAACCAGTACCTTGCCGCAATTATGACATTTTACGATCTGAACGAAGTGGTTCTAAACAAGAAAAAGATCTATAGATATC
>WHTU01000127.1 GCA_009377575.1 Nitrososphaeraceae archaeon
ATATTAAGTTGCGAACATCAAAATCTAATTACTTTATCAAAATCCAATAGTAATAGTAATGATATTTTATAGAATATGTCGATGATTATACTAATTACGCAATTTATTATACTTGGATCAGGATAAGCAAAAGTGATTAGCATGAGTGATTATCTTAAGAGATGGACCCATTTCAGACCCTCGCATAGCCGAAAACCCTTCTATAACACTATTTTTCGGGAAGCTAATATTTTTAAAGCCAAGGGAAACTAATGTATCAATTGGAATGGCGGGGGTTACCGAATTTAATTCTAAAGAAAATTTGATTTCACAGATAAGGAAGCGGGACGCACGAATAGTTTCCTTTGTTCATACAAAGATCTCTAATGCAATCTATAAAGCGTTGGTTGCGACCAGGAAACCTGATTACGAGCTAGCAGAGAACTTGGCTAACAAGGTGCTCCAGAAGATGGTTGATCATGGGTATGGGGCGTCAGAAAAGGAAGCAATTCCGAGTGTGGAAGACGTGCAGGATATGGTGGAATCGATACTCATCGAAGAAGGATTGTCTGAGACAGCAAAGGCCTACATCCTATACCGACACGAGCGAAGAAAAATTAGAGATGAAAAGATGAAGATCCTGGACAAGAAAGATCTAGACGAAATCGATAAATCCTTCAGTGTCAATTCTCTAAGGGTCTTAGCTTCTCGATATTTGTTAAGAGATGATAATAATGAGATAATCGAGGGACCACGCCAGATGTTTGAAAGGGTAGCCATCCTGGTCACTCTACCGGACCTGGTGCACGATTCGAGGATTTTTGATATCGAATCTAAACATGGCAATTACATAGACGAAGCAGAGAAGTACTACGATAAAATCGATGATTTCCATCTCAAGCTTAAGATCGGTGAATTCTATCTTAATAAGTACCATTTTGAATCACTTATTCGTCTTTACATAGATCTCGCAAAAGAGAAACACATGAAATGTAGTTTCAAAGACTTGCTCCGACTAGTCGCTGAAGGAAAGATGTCTGCCTATGAAAGCAGAATTCGAGAATACTATAATTTGATGGTATCAAAGGACTTTTTGCCTAATACGCCAACTTTAATGAACGCAGGGGCGAGATTAGGACAACTTTCAGCGTGCTTTGTCCTAGACATGCCCGATGATATGAACAAGATCATGAAGTCGTCTACTGATGCTGCGATGATCTTCAAATCAGGAGGTGGAGTAGGTATCAACTATTCCGATTTGAGGCCAGAAGGTGATATCGTAGCATCTACATCTGGAGTAGCATCGGGACCGTCATCTTTCATGAGAATAATTGATACAATCACAGATGTTGTGAAACAGGGAGGAAAGAGGCGTGGAGCAAATATGGGTATTCTGGAAGCATGGCATCCTGATATTGAAAAGTTTGTAACTGCAAAGACAAAACCGGGGGTATTTGAAAACTTTAATGTGAGCGTTGGTATCTCGAATGATTTCTGGAAATCTATTATTGACAAGCAGAACCATAAGTACGTGCTAAGAAATCCGAGAACTCAAGAACCCATAAAACACATTGATTCACAGCAGCTATTGGATCTCATATCATTTAGTGCATGGAAGAGTGCAGAACCAGGTGTAATTTTCTTTGATAATATCAATAAATATAATCCATGTATGGAAGCCAAGGGTGGTCCATTGCGTGCAACAAATCCATGTGGAGAGCAGTCTCTTTATCCGTATGAATCATGCAATTTGGGTTCGATAAATCTTGCAAATTTTGTCAAAAGGAAGGCTGATGGAATGTACGAATTTGATTGGCAACGTTATGAACAAGCTGTACGATTGTCAACCAGATTGCTAGATAATGTGATTGATGCTAACAAATATCCTGTAGAGGAGATTGATAAAAATACTAAACTTACTCGTAGAATCGGTCTCGGTATTATGGGCATAGCCGACCTACTATTCTTGTTAAGAATCCCCTACGTATCGAGGGAAGGGTATGAGTTTATGAACAAGTTAGCGGAGGCGATCTCATACTACAGTATGGAAGAGAGCGTCGCGCTGGCTAAAGTACGAGGACCATTTCCACTATTTTCAAAAACTGATTATGTCAAAGGTAAGGTCCCAGTGGCCGGCTACTACGAAATACCAAAGGAGAATCATTCATTTGATTGGGACTCACTAATCATGAAAATTCGAAAACATGGTATAAGAAATTCATGGACAACGACGATCGCACCTACAGGAACGTTATCGATGATAGCCGATACTTCTAACGGTATCGAGCCTATTTTCGCTTTGGTTTTTGAGAAGAGAGTAACAGTTGGCAGATTCTTCTATACAAACAGGATTTTCGAAAATGTTTTGATGGCAAGCGGTCTGTATGATGACGAGATACTAACAAGAATTGCAAATAACTACGGATCTGTACGAGATATGAATGAAATTCCTCAGTGGATACAGAAAATTTTCGAAACAGCAATTGACATTCATTGGACAGATCATCTTATGGCTCAGGCGGTATGGCAGAAATGGATTAGTAATGCGATTGCAAAGACTATTAATATGCCTGGAGATGCGACTGCCGATGATGTGAAATCTGCTTACCTGCTTGCACACGAATTAGGCTTAAAAGGTGTTACTGTTTATCGGGATGGATCAAGACATGAGCAGGTTCTGCACATAACAGGCGACACAATAAAGGAAAAAAGGTTTATGGTAAATCCAAGTGGCTACGTAGCAGATTTTATTCGAGACAATATTAGGGAGCCGTTTGTAAGGGAACAAATAGCACAGATATACAATTATAATCATAACTTTGAGGAAACCACGACGATTCCACAGTATGGAGAGAATCAACAAATGGCTTCCGTAAAAAAAGCAAATCTTCAATCATCAGTTATAGAAAATTATGACAATATGTGTCCATCATGCAAGGCGAAGCTAATAGTTACAGAAGGATGTAACATGTGCATCGAGTGTGGGTTTAGTAGTTGTGGCTCAGGGTAAAGAGTGTAAAACATCCACTTACCCCTTACCATTAAAGCGGTCGTTTTTTGGTTTAGAACCCCCAAAATTTCGCTTATTTGAGCGGTTAAGGTTAGCGCGGACCGATGTCAAATGACCTCACCTGTAGTGAGGCATAACTACTCTGTCACCAGGCTTCATTTCTCTTTGCGCCTTGATCTTCTTAATAGCCTCTTCAAACTGCTTCATTGAAACTAAAGCCTCAGATGTATGCCTAGCAGCTTCTTCTGGAGTACTATATTTTGCGAGATATTCTTGCAATACGACCGAGATTGCAGTATTAGCAACGGCTGACATGTCGGCTCCACTAAAGCCATCAGTCAGATCCGCTATCCTGCCTAAATCTATATCTTTACTTACAGGCTTACCTCTGATGTGAATCTCCAGGATTTTCTCCCTTGTATTTCTGTCAGGATTAGATACTAACACTATTTTATCAAAACGCCCTGGTCTCAGTAATGCAGTGTCGATCATGTCTACCCTATTGGTTGCAGCAATAATCACAACTCCTTGCATTTCTTGTATGCCATCCATCTCCGTGAGTAATTGTGACATCATTCGCTCGGTACTTGCATGGACCCCCTCCATGCCTCTAATCGGTGCAATAGAATCTATCTCGTCAAAAAATATAACACACGGTGATG
>WHTU01000128.1 GCA_009377575.1 Nitrososphaeraceae archaeon
TATGTTAGAAGGAGACAAAGATTGATCCTCGCTTTTGAGGATCAAATATGGGGAAGACCAATTTCGTCGTAATGTTCGCTCTAACCCTTGAAGCAGCAGTTGTGTTCTCTGCGACTGTAATGAGACAAGAGGATCTCCCAAATGAGGCGACGTGGCAAAAAACACAGACCTCAGCAGGACCCACTTCCTGGGCATGAAAGTCATCAGGCTGCAATTGTATTGCCCTAGAACAGATAACAGTATGGGTAGGAGATGTAACGTGGACCGCTTGCAAACCATTGGAGGCGTAGTATTCCTTGGCTACAACGGCAGTGCCGTATCTAACCAGACAGCGTCACAATTCGGAGAGCCTCTAACAGCTTCCGTTTGGAGGGGGAAAAGTAGCAATCACTGTCGTGAAGCCATATAGTGGGACACCTGTGAACTCTGGAAGTACGAGCTTTGCAGGAAATGCACGCTTTTCATACTCTAAACGGTGATCCATTTCCTGTAACTTACATAGTAAATGCCGCTTCAGAAGAATTGGACAATGTTGAAGTACAAGAAGATGAGGATGAAGAAGGCGGTTAATGGTAATCAAAGGTGACGCCTCGCTAGGCATTATTCTGGCATCTATTCATAATAAGCCTCACGGCTGGGAAATGCATACTAAGCTGCGGTGAATAATTATTAAGGTCGTTTAAACTCGACGATGCGCGTGGCTGAGAAATCTTTTCGCTTCGCGCAGTTATTTGTGGCTTCATAAACTGCATCCAAAAAAACTTTTATTTAGACTTAGGTTGTTATATATTACTGGATTGAGTGATCGCCGAGATCTTTCCAAGGGACAAAAGGAGTATATCGAGGCGGGGAGCGGAGCTGGAATGGCGACATCTTCTAGGGAAGTTTGCGATTATTGTGATGAGGGAAGGCATAATGAATGCAGTACAGCATCCAAATGCTATTGTGCAAAGAATGGACATAGGATGCTTTAATAAAATCTTTATTTAGCAGAATTGATTGCCTGTATCATGACGCCAGGATGCTGTTACAATTATGTCTCTTCATCCTTAACGACATTGCGTAGCGTCGAAATTATTCGCTGGATATGAATGTTTGAAAGAGCGATATGGAACTGTTTGATTCCATCTACATTGTCGCGGTCGAGGAATTCATTGTACTAACGCCGCCGCAACCAGTCGTATTCAATCTAGGATATTGAGAATTGGCATGTTGCAAGCAGAAAAGATTGAGAGATTGAGTGTTATTCTCCGATCTTTAAGTATGGTCAATTATTGGGAATCCACCATGCTTGTCATTTAAGGTGTGGCTATCTAAAACAATACAGGACGCAGCTATGGGAAATACTGGCGATATTACATAATATGAGTAACTGATAATATCGTTATCAAGGAAAGAACTGTCTTTCGAAAATCTTAACGGAATAGGTTTGATCAGGATCATATGATCGATCCAAGCCAAATAGATGTCTAAGTCCTGTCAAAACATTCTGAATAAGTCACTTATAGAGTCACGTTAAATCTGTTTTGAAATACTTTGTGACCTCCTGAAAGATCATCAAATATTTCAAAGTATGTTTAAATTGTTACCACAATCTATATTACTTACCCAACGCGAACTAGTTGAAGGCTATTTTGTAATTGCGTAGACAGATAAGACTAGAACATGTAATTTCCTTTGGAGATGCGATCTTTGCGTTCTCGATAACCTTTATGGCTATTTCAATTCAGATTCCAAATCTCCCAGATGACCTTACCCAAACACAGCTTTTTGATAGGTTAATGGAGTTACGAACGCATTTTGAGATTTATGCAATTAGCTTTTTTATCATAGGAATTTACTGGATTGCATACCATCAAGTCTTAGGTCATATAACGCGATCCCATGGGACAATGATCTGGTTAAACCTCTGTTTTTTGTTCTTTATTACTCTAATATCTTTTGCAGTAGACCTTCAAGTTGATTATGGGTTTTATCCAATCGTTTTTTCGATTTATGCTCTGGTCCTTATTTTTGCTGGGTCAATGCTGGCCGTAATTTGGTTTCACGCAAAAAAGAATGAATTAATCGATACTACTCTTACCGCTTCTGCAATTCAGAATATTACACTACAATCCATTCTTACCCCAATTGTGTTTGCAGTCTCGATTTTGATTTCGCTTATTAACGTTCAAACCGCTTATTACTTTTGGTTGACCATAATACCCGCCAAAATAATCATAAATAAGAAATATCTCTATTAGGCACTCTGTTGCCTAAAGATTTGTTTCCGGTTCAATATTTGCCTGTTTGACATCACAAGTAGTTAGCTGTGTTTAGTAGTTAGGAACTAATCCAATCCATTCAATTCTCGATTCGTAACCCTATCTGTGGTATCTCACAATCATCCTGAATAACAATTTGGGTTGAGAGTGCGTAACTAAAGAGAAGGCGTTCAGGGTTAGGACAATGAACGAAACCAAATATTGTTTTATAGAACCAACAAATAAGATGTAGAAAGGACCAATGTTAACGGGTACAATCCTTCCATTCGTGAGCCTAATTACTCAAATCTTCGATTTCTTGGACTTGACTAGTAAGCTAGGTTTTAGTTCGATGGCTCTTCAGTATGGTTCCATCATAAACCAAATTAGTCCTTCGAATATCCTCGATTGGATTTTGACATTAGCTGATATAGCAGGTGTTGCCGCTATTGGTCTCGTTGTAGCAGTAGTATATTTCCAGAGCAGACAGAGAAAATTTGCTGGGTTAATAGAGATTTTCAAGTTACTTAACGGTAAAGAGCAGCGTGAAGCTAGAGCAATGCTGTTTGAAGCATATCGAAAATACAAGGTGACCGGCAATGATTCCATTTTTGATGATGAATTCTATAAGGAGTACGTGAATAGGACTATCTCTGATTTTAATGAGGTAGGTGCTCTGGTGAAAAAGGGTCTCGTCTCCACGAACTTGTTTCTTGATGTCTATTGGAACATTACACTCAGATCTTGGAATGCCTCAAGAATTATCATCCAAAAAAGGAGAACTTCCAGAAATTATAATGAATACATGATAAATTTCGAGGTGCTTGCAAGCGATGCTGAGAAGTATAAAAATAAACGTTTCCCTAGCTCTTCGGTAGAACCGTTCTGACCTGTCGTAAGAAAACGTTTCTATTTACTGGGCGTGAGATGCATAAGTTGCTTAATTAACCAAATCCTATTGTAATGGATCTCAGGCTTATCGCCTTTTGAGAAATTTAACCGTGTGAACACGCTTTCTTTTAGATTCAGATGCATTATTCGTGGCAAAAATACCGTCCTGATGGGGGACAAAAATCAGACAGGGCTTTAGAATGTCCCTTGATAATTGCATTGGTGCCCCACGGTGGATTTCTGCTTGGACTCTAAATAAACAGGCCAAATTGCATTCTCTACGTAACCACGAATTTGTGAATGTTTGAATTCCTAATGTCCTTATATCAATTTATAGAAAAAGTTATGACATAGAACAGTTAAAAAAAAGAAGAGAGCCTGGCCTCAGATTGGTCGGCGGACTAAATTACCTTCCTATACACAGACCACTTGGATTACTTGTCTCACAACTGTTGTCTAC
>WHTU01000129.1 GCA_009377575.1 Nitrososphaeraceae archaeon
ATCTACATTCGCTTTATGCTTCATATTATCTTTGAATTTCTTAAGTACTAATTTTTGACGAAGCAGAACAGCTACTTCAATCAACTTCTGCTACTGGTTCCAGAGAAAATCCGTCAACGTCGACGCCATCTGTTCGGGAAAGAGATGACACGAGTCGTGCTGGCGCAGACAACCACAAGCACAACCAAGAGTCAGTAGTAGAAATCAAGTCCAACCGGAAGAACAAGAATCGTCCAATGAACAATGCCCAGCAGGAAGGGGAGAGATTCGTTATATGAACAGATTTTAAGTCCTTTCTTACGTAATAAATTTTTTACAGAAGGGGCATAGGTTCTTCCTTAGAATATTACGTTGGTCTGACGTCAAATTATTATAATTGATCTCCACACCACAATGTCTACAGGCAAGACTTGACACGCATTATCTAAGCGAAGGACTCATTTATGATTGGTCTATTTGAAATTCATGGGATAAGGTCTTCTATATAGAAGTTTTCCCGTGATTCATTGAAAGGACAAGCAAGATAAAGAACTACGCTAGGATACTCAATTGAAACCCCTTTAATAGTACAAGAGTATAGGATTTTGCATGAAGGTTGGACTATTCCTGCCACAAGTTGGAGAGCATGTTACTACAGAGAACATTCTCTATATAGCGACAGAAGCAGAAAAAGAAGGCATCGACTCTGTTTGGGTATTGGATCGCCTACTGTGGCCAATTAAACCGCAGACCCCATACGCTGCCTCTCCTGATGGTTCACTTCCTGTTGAGTATCAGAATGTACTTGACCCTTTGACGACATTGACATACGTTGCAGCCGTTACTGAGCAAATTTCTTTAGGAACATCAGTTATTGATATTTTCTTTCAGAATCCAATAGTGTTAAGCAAAAGAATTACAACACTTGATATCCTCTCGGATGGAAGAGTGATTGCTGGATTGGGGATAGGTTGGTCAAAAGATGAATATGAAGTCTCGGGCATCCCTTACAAAGACAGAGGAACTAGAGCTGATGAATATCTTCAAGTATTGAAAAAGATATGGACTGATGCCGTTGTAGAATTTAAAGGACAATTTTACAATATACCTGCTTCAAAGATAGGACCTAAACCTGTACAAAAACCACATCCCCCGATACTACTTGGTGGATTCAGTCCGAAGACATTTTCACGGATAGTAAACTATGCAAACGGATGGATAGGAGTAGCTGGTTTTGGTCCATTAGAACAGCTTGAGCAGGCGATTAATGGTTTGAAAGAAAGTGCGAGGAAGGCCGATAAGGATCCTTCGAAGATTAGTATCTATATGGGTTCATATCCAAATGTACTAGAATCTCCTTCTAATCAAATAAGAACACCGATGACTGGTACCATCGAACAGATTGGAAGTGACATTGAGCAAATTAAGGCAATGGGTACAGATCACATAATATTCGGTCATCTATTTTCTTCTGTAGGAAGAGATATGAAAAAGATGGTTGAAGTAACAAAAGAGCTTGCCAGATTTGCTAAATGAGATGGGGATTCTATGTGCTTAAGACGGTATAGAGTGATCACATGCAATGCCAGGGTAGCAGGAACGGCGATAGTGGGGGATAAGGATCCACGGTATTGTGGTCATAGTGGATACACCGAAATTGGGAGACGTAATAAATCCAAGGCTGACAGCCATAACTAAGTCTACTATCCCCAAATTCCAAATTATGAGAGCGTACTTTACCCAGCTATAGCCCTTCCAGAGAAAAATTGCGACCGGGATGGCAGTTATCCTAACCAGGCTATCACCGACCCCGGCTGGTATCGCCATGGCCCGGATCAAAGAGCCCTTGAGTCATACCCCAGAGGAATGCTATACCAAATAGCCTCCATGTCTGGGCAGCTATCAAAATAGAGGTTGCTTTATTGTATTGCTTTTGTTGCGAATAATTTACAATGCCATTCATTTTCATACTTAATATGAAAAGCATAGTTTATAAGTCTCACGTAACCAATACTATAGTGAGTTACAAAACGGAAAGTGAATGAATGAATGTTAGAGAAAAACTATTCTATTATAGAAACAGTCTATAATATGCCAGAACTCAAGTCATGCCCGATTGAAACAACTTTTAAAATTATAGGTAAAAGATGGACAGTCCTGATAATAAGGGAAATCCTTAGAGGTCATACGCAGTTTAATCGTTTCATGGAAAATATAGAGGGCATATCCCCAAAGGTTCTCACAGAACGTCTGCGCGAACTGGAACGCCTAGGAATTATTAGGAGAAGAATTGTATCTGAATATCCAGTTAGAATAGAATATAGTCTGACTGATACGGGCAAAGGATTCGAACCGGTATTACTTAGCGCAGCATCATTTTCGATGAAGTATATGCCTAAAGCCGTCTTTAAAGACGGGAAGCCGAGGACACCAAAGTTAATATTGACCTAATTTACCAACAGGACTTGTTTGCCTACCTCGTATCCCTTGCACTACATGTTATAAAAATGGCAATCAGAAAAGATAGAACGACCATGGAAGAATGGTCGTCTATCTATGCTACAATTTTTCTTGCTTCCTGTGTATTGACTGTGAATTGAAGGTTTAAGTTCCTTTTGACAATATATCGCATAGTTACGTACTAGGTTTGTTTCTTTTAATCCTTCTCTCAGTGTGATCGTCCTACTTTCATTTTGACTAATAACAATATTGATCAAACTTTAATGTCGTGATAGAAAGGATTCTGGAAGGCAACAGGATCAACGTCTTTGATCTCCCATATTCAACACATATTAATATGATTTGCACAACAAAAGGTCTCAGTTTAGTTTAAGGACTTATTATTACTTCTTGCCTGCTATGATAGTAAATAAGTTCTTGTCCAAGCGATTGGTGCTAGTTAACAATACCACTTCTGGAACTGTTATTTTTCCTTTCATTAGTCTACAATATAATATAGAGTGTCCCCTAGAGAAAAGCATAATGCAAGGAAAATATCAAGACATATTAGACGTATATAGAACTATGTAAACTATTTACTACACTAAGTGACCAAGCGATAACAGTCTAAAAGCAATTATACTTTAAATCAGATACAGATGAGCAATTCATGTTAAGGGAGGAGACTGCTGGTTTTCATCTACTTCATGGGTTGCACTCCCTTTTAACTGGGACTTGGGGGAACTAAATTTCAAGCAGACGCTAATCTCTAAGGCGAATGTTCTGTTGACTGACCAACCATGACCGACCACTTTTTCCATCAATTCTTCAACTTAATTAAAGTGTCAAAACACTTGCTGTAAGGAGCAAGCAGTTAATATGGAGGGAAAGTGATTCCATTGACTTTCTGGCGAAGACCTGAGCAATCTCAGGCACTGACTGAAGAGCTACAAAGATTACTATAACGGTTTCTGCTTCAGCTTAGGTTTGTTCTCAGCTATATCGCCAGTATCTATAGCACCTGCAAACACATAACGAAATATGCTTTGTTGCACAAATCATTATCATATTGGTATGAGTATATTGACCAATTGAG
>WHTU01000012.1 GCA_009377575.1 Nitrososphaeraceae archaeon
GTTTTGGTTTCAAGATGGGTCTGGTACCCTTTCATATGTGGCTTCCAGATACGTATGAAGGATCCCCGACTACTATCAGTGCTCTGTTAGCAGCTGGAACAAAGAAGGCGGGATTTGCTGCTGCCATTCGCGTCGTTATTCTTGGGATGTTTGCTCTGAATACCGACTGGACTTTAACGTTGGCAATATTGGCGGTATTCACGCTGACACTGGCCAATCTAGCTGCGCTTATGCAAAAGAGTGTCACCAGGATGCTCGCATATTCAAGTATTGCTCAGGCTGGCTACATACTCATAGGCATGGCTTTGGCTCCTTACTCTCAAGAGGCCCTTACTGGATCGCTCTTTCACATTTTTAACCATGCTGTAATGAAATCTACTGCGTTTATTGCCGCCGCCTGTGTAGCAGTGGTTCTGGCCAGCTATAGCTTGGAAAAGTACAGGGGCCTTGGCAGGAGAATGCCGATCACTGCTATTTGCCTGTCCATCTCGTTGTTAGCATTGGCCGGTCTTCCTCCTCTAAATGGCTTCTGGAGCAAGCTCGTATTATTTGGCGCCGCAATAGAGAGCGGTCCATTGGTTGAATGGGGGCCGTATCTTGCTATAGCTGGTGTTCTCAATAGTGCGTTGTCTCTTGGCTATTATGCATGGATTATGCGCAAGATGTACATGGAAGAATCCCCTGACATGAGTCGCGTCAAAGAGCCAAGGGCAATGATGGCAGTTCTTATTTTTGGGGTCGTTTTCATGGTTGGGTTTGGGATTTGGCACGCCCCAATCCTTGAATTTGCATCAGAAGCTCTCCCCAATCTAACGGAGACAATGTCACTACTATCTGCAAATTCGACAGGTATGGATGGCGCTGGTGGTGTTGGCGGTTCCATTGGAGTTCTACCTCCAATATCATCATCATTTATGCTTGAACATTCAATCGGGACCAATACCAACTAGATGAATACACTTAGAAATTCATTCACTAAGAAGATTTGACTGCTCTCGTTATCTATACTTGATCAAATCATGCCAAAAGTCATTGGCATTAATATTTTTATACTAAATCAAAACAGTACAAAAAAAAGACGAACCAAAATACTTGGACTAGAAGACGACGCTCATATTAGATAACCTTTCTAAATAGCTTTTAGGAAGACTGTTGTCTAACTTTCCGAGCTCATCTTTTGCTCTAGTAGAGTAATTCAAGTATAGATCTTCCATCTCAGTAACGATATCTGACGAGGTATTGTTCTTTCTTATTAATGCATTAAAAAGTCTGTCTTCATTGTTCCAATCAACCAGATCGTCATGTATTTGATATGCGATTCCAAGCAAATGTCCGAAAGCTGCCATCGAATGAATCTCCTCATCTGTTCCTCCTCCGAGTATGGCCCCTATCTTGGAAGACGCTTCAAACAATGAAGCCGTCTTGTTCTCCAATACCTGTATGTAGTCACGTATACTTATATCCGGATTTTTTCCCATTTGTATCTCCATCATTTCACCCTCTGACATCTTTATCGCAGCTTTAGACAGTTCACTTGAAACTGTTGGATCATTGACTTTTGATCCAATGTTAAGTATTATACCCAATACGAAATCTGCGGTCAAAATGCTGCTGTTATACCCATACTTTACATGGAAAGATGGTTTGCCTCTGCGCAAATTCTCCTGATCTATTATATCGTCGTGGATAACTGATTCTGTGTGCAATAGCTCAATTGCTGAAGCAGCCAAAAAAGTATCATCGGTTAAATTTGAATTATCGCGGTTTGAAATCTTTATGCTTTCAGCAGCCAATAAAAGGATTAAGGGCCTAATTCTCTTACCTCCTTCACAAGCATAAATTAATGGCCCATAGAACTCTGACCATGAGTATCTGCCCAGCTCGCTCATTAGCGAATTGTCGATTTTTGACAGGTAATCTCCGACCAACGCTAGAACCGGATCTGCTCCTTGATTTCTCTTACTCAAGTCTAAATCAGTGCCTTAGGTATCCAATGCATAGGTTCGGTTATTAATGCTTTTTACATATTTCTAATCTTTGGAGGGGTGTGCTCCGGCCGGGATTTGAACCCGGGATCTGCGACTCGAAAGGCCGCAATGCTTGACCGGATTGTGCACTGGCTCTAATACTGCAAAAGCCAATTTCTACACCACCGGAGCACGTATGAGTTGATTTTTGATTTCCCATAAAATCCTTTCCTGAGAAAGCAACTACTCAACGAAGAAAGAGATGAGGATCTACTCACGGACTAGTAGGAATATAATGCGGGAAATAAAGATAGGTTTTTCTATAGGTTCCTAAGTATTCATTTAATGTGTCACTTCTAATACACTCCGTGGATGATAACATTGAGCAGAAGAGTTTGTTGAAACACAGGTTCTATCAGTTGTGGTCGGCAGGATCACTTTCTATGGAGGAGTTACGGGGCTATTCTAAGGAATATTTTCAATTGGTCAAAGCTGTCCCTAATCTGGTTGGCAATGTGCTTGCGCAAGTAACACCCGAACTTGAGCAAAATTGTGAAGCAAGTAATACAATGAAGCGTAACCTTGAGGAAGAAAAGCAACATGTAGCTCCTTGGGTTTCATTTGCAGAATCGATAGGGGTAACACGAAATGACCTGTATGAGTATGAGTGCTCCAGGAAGACTCAAGATGCAGTTTACAGTATGAATGAGCTGACACGAGAATCCTTCGCTGCAGGAGTATCGGCGCTTTACGCTTATGAGAAACAGCTGCCAGATATAAGCACAAAAAAGATTGAAGGCTTGGTGAATTTCTATGGTGTTAGAAATGAAAAGGCATTAAATTATTTCAGAATTCACAAGAAAGTCGATATTGAGCATGCAGAACTTTGGCGTTCTCTAATTGAACATCTGCCTGTATCACTACACGAAACGATAGTAGATTCTGCCTCAAAGTCATTAATGTATCAGAACATGATATTGGACGGTGTGTGTGATATCTACTTAGCGGAAAGAGAATATCGTGGTCGACCCTGCTGATTAATAAGGAGAAGCAGAGACAGTCATTCTACAACAAAGATCTACCACGGGTTTTTTCCAGTCCAACTCAAATCTGAGAATGAATAGTGATACGTTAAACCTTGAATGAGTACACTAAAAGAAAGCAACAAATTATTTTGTTAAATCCGCCACAAATACGGTTTGTAGTTCCAGCTTTGTCAGCCACCTCATTTCTAGCAAAAAGACTATATTATAATATCAACAGAAGGATAAGAAAAAGTGGTGTCGGCTATCGTCCAATTGATCTTCTCTGCCAAGGCCTTGTCTGATTTCGGTCAAGTGATGGTCAATGGAAAGTCGAATTCTCGCCATACATTCGTCATTTACCCGTCATTTACCCGTCATTTTGTTAATTACTCTCTTACGACACCCCCTAAAATCAAAAAGGTGAGCGCCACTTCTTTTTTATTTCTGCTTCTTTAATAGAGCTTGATGGGAGGAAAGATTCCTCGACCATTATGGTTGGAGGTAATCAGAAAGTGGTTGCAAGGATACTCAAGAGATGAAATCGTCAGGGATACCAGTATTGGTGCAGGAACTGTCAGCGGGATAATAAAGCAATGCAGACAGGATGATGCTGAATTTGACCTATTACGGGGAGTCGCCGTAGAACTTAGGGATAGGGGCATGCGAGTGGAAGATTTTGCACCCTTGCTCAGACTGAAAAGTCTACTTAAAGAAAAGGAAGTGCTATTAGAAATATCGGAGAATGACAATCTATTCACTGAATATAAAAAATTTGAAGCAATCATAATTTCTCTAGAAGTACTGTGTTTCAAACATGATATGCCAATGGATCAATTTTTTGAACGCGTCCGGGATCAGTCATCATTAGCTGATAACCTCGGCATCTCAATAGGAGCACTGCCGAGTTATCTTGCGCAGCTCAAGCGTAATATTGAGAATCAAAAAGAGGAGATCCATCGTCTGCAACTTGAAACTGAAAATGAAGTACAACGTAAAGGAGCAACAATGAATCTATTGCGGGAGTACCAAGCTGATATGCCAATATATAGATCTAAAATGAATGAGTTAGATAAGGTGACCAAAGAGAGAGATTCATGCCAAAGAGAACTTAAACATGTAAGACAACTTTATCAACAAAAAGTTTGGAAGCAGAAAGAAGAATAATACTAATGATATGCTGATCTGGGGAGTTAAGGTATGCCGAAATAGAACTTTGTTCTGGTATAGGCGGTAATATGTTGAATCAATTAGAAAAGTTATTTGCTATCTATGATTTTTCACACAGATAGTAGTTAAATGATTATGATGGTGAGAATCAATTTAGGCCTCGACATACGGAATATCTTTGGGGCACGGTGCATAATTGTTACATTCTGTGGCGCAAGTAGGTAGTATCCTTATTCTAGGCCATGATTCTCGAGGATAAGGAATCAAAATGGATATAGCGGATTACAACTCGATCGCTTAGTCTTTAGGAAAAAACTTTCAATGAAAGTCAAACCTTTTAATATCGAACTACTTAAGGGAATTTTTGCGGGCCCATAGCTCAGCCTGGTAGAGCGACCGGCTCATAACCGGTCGGCCAGGGGTTCAAACCCCCTTGGGCCCACCCACTACGTGGGTTCATATACTTCTGGATATCTTAGAAGTGTTGATAGAATATCTGATGAACAATCGCCAGGAAGGGAGGTGGCACTGATGCCAACTACACTTTCCACAACAGTCAGACATATTTACGACAGAGTACCAAATTCAGTGAATTCAAAGTTAATAGAAGATTTTCACTCTTATATGAAAGACAACGGTACCTCTGAACGACATCAGAATAATAATCTGAAGGCTGTTATCGCATTTGCTGAGTTCCTAGGATCCGACGACGCAAGTTTCTATCAAATATCTGCAAAAGACCAGGTGACTAAATTTCTTGATACGAAAATCAAGGCTGATCATGAAGATCCTGAAAAACGATGGATTACGACATGGAATGACTATCTTGTTCGCATCAAGCATTTCTTTAGATGGTTACATAATTACAAAACTAGATTAGGCCAGAAGCCAGATTATGTGTCGTCCTCGTCTGATTGGTGTACGCCAGAGTTCGTGAATATCAAAAAGAAGAGAACAAAGAGATTAAGCCCCTATGGAGAGCATGAGATCTGGGATATCGAGGAACTTAAGACAGCGATTAAATACGAACCCCACAAGCGGAATAAAGCTATATTATCGCTACTTTGGGATCTGAATGGAAGAAACCATGAGATTACGTTATTGCGAATAAAGCATATTAGATTAAGAGAGCGATATGGGGAAGGAGAAATTCCTCATCAGGCAAAAACAGGATCTGGCCCAATTCTTCTGACCTTTTCATTTCCTTATGTCAGAGATTGGTTGAATGAACATCCATTTCGGAATACTCCGGAAGCACGACTGATGTGTAGCCTCAACAACGGTGCACCAATCAAACCTGAAGCGCTCTGGACAATGATGAATCAACTACGACTGCGAATAAGCCGGTTGATCGAAACAGGTTCACTAACTGATGAGATTGAAAAGGAAAGACTACTAGTCTTGATAAATACTAAACGCTTCAATCCGTACTGCCTTAGACATTCCTCTATCTCGCACGACTCGGATTACCTTCCTGATTATGCTCTTAAGAAGAAAGTTAGATGGTCTATGAACTCAAAGCAGCCTTCAAGATATATCAAGGCAAGAATGGGAAACAACCTGAAGGAAAAGATTCTCTTAGAAAATGGAATAATTTCAGATTTAGGATCACAAAAGAGTCCTTCAGTCATTTCATGTCCTAGATGTAATTTCGTAAATGCGGCGGATTGTAAATACTGTTCTAGGTGCAGCTATCCGTTAACGGCCGAAGGATATGAAGAGATAAAGGAGCAGGAAAACTTAAAGTTCAGATTACTTGAGCAAAGATTTACTGCTATGCAGTCAGTTATAGAGAATCTAGTCACAGGCCTATCTAAAATGACTGATCAGAAGCAACTTAACACCTTAGCTCAATCAATGTTCTCTTCTGGAATATTAAAAACTAGATTTCTTCCTAAAGAGGAATGATGTACCTAGCGTAATATTGTTGCAAATTGATTTCATTATAGACTATCCACGCGTTTGATAAAGTCATTAAGAAATCCTGGATTAATGCACATGGTAACAAAGTTGTTAATTAGAGGTAAGTCAAATTTAATTAAAGTCTTTTTATACTTCACTTCTTTCAAATGATGAACTTGTTCTTTATACCACTTTAACATATCTTCAGTAGGCTTTTTCATTTCTTTTGCTCGTGTCTCCCTATAAAGCGAATTTTCTTTGCATTCTCTACGACAATATTCTATGAATGCAGCTGCATTCTCATCGAATATTCGAAGCCAATCCCTTTCGTCGGGATCTGGTAGATCTATATTTTTCCACCACTCCTTCATGATTTTTTTCAACTCCTCCTTTAACAAAAGACAATCAGTTACGAGACTATAGATACTACCACGAATTCCATAAATCGGCTCAGAGTTGAAGAAACCCTTCTTCATTATGATTCCTTTTTCTTCGAAGATAGAAAATGCTTTTCTAACTCTTCCCTCATCTAATTTCATGTTCTTTGATTCGGATAATGATATGATATCATCTTTAGAGAAACCAATTATTCTATAGGAAAAATGGGATTCCCTTGCGATTACCTCTTTATCCATAATTCTTTCATACTCCTCCAAATTAGTATCATGCGCGTCTTCAAGCCTATCAGCCATTTCTCGATCTAGTATTTTCATTATATTATGTTCGACCTCTATCACTTGAATCCCATTTATAGGTCTGTAAAGAGTATATTCTGGAGTTACCTGCAGTTTTTCGAGCTTATCGGGCAAGAGATCGATGCCCATGGCAGTTTTGTAAGACCTTATTACATCATCTGTAAGTGGATACTGCTCATATGGGTAGACTCTTATTAGATAAAGAAGAGTCAACAAGAAGGGCCTTGCATTCTTCTCGTACTCTATCTCTCTTTCCTTTCTTGCCGCCTCCGTAAGAGAATAACATACCCTTCTCTTTAGAGAAGGGTGTTTGCACAGATATTTTTGTATGTGTCCATATTCTTCTAGCCATTTCAAATGGTTTCCAAGAGTGTCATGTGATAACTCTTTACCTTTACTTTTTAAATCCAGATATTTTTCCCCTTCAAGAATATTTTTTATTTCCAGATAGGCAAGCTCAACGTTTGTATACAAGGCATCTTCTATGCAACGATCATAATATTGTATCCGCTTTTTGCCCTTTGTTTGTAGATAACTCAAAAGCGTAGTAACTACGGATAATAATATTTATAACTTTTTCAGATCTTTCAGCATGAAGTACACAACAAAGGTCCTTGGATTCTCACTTCCGGAGAGCATTATAGATAAGATTGACAAAGACAGAGGCGACATTCCGAGAAGCAGGTACGTTCTGCGACTATTGGAGATGGGTACCAAAATAAAGGATCAGAAAAATACTAGGAGCTGACCGACGTGGCAGACAAAGTGGCTACCGCTATATCAGATATGTCAACAACTAGAAATCTGAATGATATAGTAAAAGAAAGGGTCGAAACGGAACAACAAAATCGCAATTATATAGTTATTACGAGATGCCTAACTATTCCATGTCCAGGCATTTATACAGATACAATATCGGAAAGATTGTTGATCTTATGCAAGGATCCTAGACACAACCATTCACGCATTGATCATCAAGGAGGAGGACAATAATATAATGTTCTGTCGCAACGGTTGCGAAACAAATCTACACTTCGAAACTTCCATTAGGAGTGAATCAGGAAAGTTGATACCTCTTGAGGATGATGGGAGCCCTCACAATTGTCCGAATAGACGGAGATATGACCCAGGAAACGAAAACGGAATTGAGAAAAAGATTGAAAAGATGGACAAGAATTTGTTGAAAATAATGCTCGACGTTCAGTTTATCAGGATGAATTTGGAAGGACAGAAAACCCTTGATCAGACATGATAATCTATACGTTGGACAAAATCAGACTCGGCCTGATACTGGCAGGTTTTCAAGATTTCAAATCGGTCCTTACAAGAAAATAATGGGCTCAAAAGTTGTCGAAGTATCTCCTATTCATGTGGATGAGCTCATTGCACTATTCGGAATTAAACCCAGCTTGAAATGCTAGACGTCTAGGATTCGAAGATTCTTGAAGGATATATAGTAGAATGGCTTCTACAAGAGGTTCGAAGAACAACTCAGGCGGACCAAGGGCTCCTAGATGGCCCAATGGTAATATTGATTGGGAACGAGTCTCACATGAATACCTTAAACCAATAATTTCATCGCAGATCGCACCAAATACGAATAGAGGCTTTATGTATATCTTGGATTCAAAACAGATTCTTAAGAAGTCAGATTATGACGGACTAACTGATCACTTGGTGCAATGGCGTATGAATGGAGAGATCGATTGGAACACTGTTGCAGATGGAAGCGGCAGAGGAATTATCAATGATTTCGATGGCTATGAAGATTGTAACGCCTTCGTAAACGATCAAATTGGCTTTCTACTAAAATGTGGAGAACAATATGAAATACGCCTTAAAGGTGAATGGAGATGGCATGGTCAACCTGAATATGTTATGAATATGGTGGAAAAGCATGCAGTAGCTGGGACAGTAGCCGCTCATACTATGGAAAATTACGTTAAGGTTGCATACAATCGAGGAGATTCCGGATGGGGTTATATGGAAAAACTTTGTCGTGAATTGGATAAGGAACGATACTATACAGATCTTGATACTGGTAACGAAATGGAAAGGGATGCTATCCATCTAAACTATCTTGGCGACGATGATAAATATGGTCGTCATATGGATGACCTCATCAAAGAGCAACTGGAGTTTTTTGGATTATCAGATATCGTAGAATTCAAGAGAATAGCAGTAGTACCGTCACAAATACAAGAATATGGTTTACCAGTTGATTTTGAGACTGGTAAAGGCTATGAAATAGATGCGTTAAATGCTTTCAACCCAGAGAAGTTTAGAAAGTTACTGCTAGACAATATTACTCCATATTTTGACAGGGATATTCATGATCAATTATTGAAGCAGAATCCTGCCAGAGTGATTGATGGTTTGGTCCGAAAGCGTGTCAAATTCTTATCTGAGCGTTCCGGCAAGCCCAAGTCCTCCACGAGGAGGAGAAGATTATGATACGAGGGATTAGACATTCGGATTGGTAAAGAAATACGGCGTTGACATGGACGAGTTTGACAATGAGTCACGGAATGAGGCCGAAGCTTACGTCAAACAAGAGATTGCCAGAGACTGGAGTTATGAAGAATTACAGAGAAGTTACAAGAACCTCAAAAAAGTAACGCTAAAGAACTTACCTAACCTGTGGATGGGTTTAGAATTTGCCCTTTCTGTTAAGAGTGTGCTTAATATCAAAGGGAATACTCTTCCATTCATAGGCCCACGCTCTGACGAGGATAAAGTACAAAATAAGGAATTATCTTTAGAACGAAATGCGGGATTATCTTTGGATAATAACCAGAATATGGAATGTAACACTGATATGCGTGGGGGGGAAATTTCTTTATGCGCCCCTAACGAAGAAATGAAAGGGTCTGCTAAAGATAACAATATTGACGGCCCGTATTCTTGTCCTTATTGTGATAGTCGTTTAGCACCAGACGACCTCTATCGAGGACATGTTAAAAGTCACAAAGGTTCGACTCCATATGCTGGCTCAGCAGACTCGGAACAATATACCAACGAACAAGATTGTATTAGAGCGCAAAAGAGTGAGGGGTTAACGTAGTCATGACAGATTTAGATAATATATGCGAGTATTACATATGGTGGCCTGATAAGGATAAAGAACCAAACAAACAAGCCTGTCCTAACTGGGCTTCAAGTGGGAGATGGATGTTTGATGATGAGGATGATGAGGATAATAAAATCTTCATAAGACTTTGTCCAGAGCATTTGACAGAAATACTTCGGAGGAGTAAGCCAAGGCCAAGGCCTAAAGCAGATAAGCTCAAGTATTATCGAGTAACGAAATATACGGTTGACCAGGATGTGGATGGTACGGGAGAGATAGTAAAAGAAGGGTATGATTATCGTGGGGATGGATACATCAATGAATCTATGTCAGTACGTTCTAACGAGAAAGAGCCTCACAAATATCGTTACCTCATCAAGGAAGTACAGCCACCAGAGAAGAAATAATCACGGACCAGAACATGTTTGTTAATGTATGATAATAGGTTGCAATAGTGAGAATGAGAATATCAAATAATCTTGATGGTCGTGGAATCAATGGATATTACGATTGAAGTTAGTGATACCCTAGCCAGAATTTGCAGGGATGCAAATCTGACCCCTAAGGAATTGATTGAAGGTTATATAGCTTCTTTAACACTTTTGCATTCTACCTACGAGCGGATAAAAAATGAAGGTACAGAAAGAAGATCTTTTAGTGAAATTCTTTCTAAACTGTATCAGCAAATACTGGGTTGTACTCCCAGCAATCTGGATGTAGCACCGTCGTTAATCGAGCAAACGAATAAACTTGTTGGAATAAATCAATCCATTGGTGCCAGTATAATCAATCTTTTAATCGATTACGATAATCGTACTGTTTCCTATAACCTACACTATACACTCTGTTCTGACGCAGCACAATTATTTGCATACCGTAACCTTGCACTTGGTATTCGTATAACCCCAAAATATGTGCAGGTTTCGCATCTTGACTACATTCCCTTGCTTGATGACATTAATATATACAATGCAGATTTAGAAATTCTAAATGACTTTGTAAATCAGAGGTTACTAAGAGGGTATAACGATACTGGAAAAGAAGATACAAAGATAGTATCTGATCCTAATGAACCTTTTATCCAAGTCACTTGCACCTTGAGCTTGGTGGGGTCAAATCCTTATCAAGCATGGAACAAGACTAGGTCGCAATCTCATGAATTTTTCCTAATAAAGATCGATGTGAGAGCAGATAAAGTCACACAACTTCTTCCTATAGTAGAATTGGCATCCATTAATAGAGATATTCGAGGGTTAGCAGTTTCGGAATTTGGCATGAATATCTGACTACTGCATTCTCGCGCGGCGTGAAATTGGTGCAAAGACAACCGGTAGATTATCATAATAAAGGACAGAACCCACAAGGGGATTTGAACTCATTGTGAAATAATGAAGTCTGAATTATCTTCTGTCGGTAATCTCATCTCACTGTAAAGTTCCATGACGACGACGAATAGCTCTCGGCAGTCTTAAATCTGATTTCAGCCATCCACTGAATTACGACAATTAAGAAGAGCACAGTAGAAACAGACGAAAAAACAATCGACGAGGACGCTGAAGAAGGGGATCCGGACTACAATAATGAATCAAATCTGTCATAGGCATAGGAGCCAAGCTAGAACTGTAAGAAAAGACAAGCGATAATCGAAGACTTGCAGATTGTAAGATTTCAATACTAAAGGTGCAAGGTATCCGCATAGTTGTAAAAAATATGCAGTGCTCTCAGTTCATTATTGGGAACAAAGCTCATGGCAATCCAACCGATCCTTTAGACTCCTGGAGGGCACATCTGATAGTTTTGTTGACCTAGTAATAGAAACATGAGTGATCCAACCTTACACACTCGAGCATCAGCCTTCAATAATTTTTGTGTATTTGGCAATTTAGTCCTATACATTTTTTCTGCCGTATTGACATTATATGGTGGATCACATCGCCAACGACAGAATATATCATTGGGGATTTCGTAAAGTTCCTGTCCATCTGTTACGAGATCTGGCTTAGTGTCTGGGTTAATGTCTACAGTAAAGCTATTCCCTTTAACACTTCCGCTGCAGACTTCTATGGTATTATCTTCCTTCCCAAAGATAGTATCGATCATTTCTAAATAGTTAAAGGGATATCTGCCATTATCTCTGCCTCTGAATCGTAAATGACCAGATATAAAGTATGGACTGTTTGTAGTTGAATACAACAATCCGCATGCTGGACTTGCACTAATGAACCTCAAACCATAAATTGACAAGTATTCAGTTCTTAATAAATCTGTAATGTTACTTATTTTTTCTACATATTTCAATAATAAAGGCATGTTATTAGTCGTTTCCATATCCAGTAGCGTTCATAGCAATATATGTAATCAGCTTCTCCAAGGAACACTACTATCGAATAGTAACGAATAAATAAGTACAACAGAAGTATTGTAGACATGCAACTACATTAACTGGTAACTCTATGGGAGAGCAGTTTGTCCACTTACCAGTTGGGGTGGTAGTTGGAGATTAAACAGCCGAAGCTTTTACCCTCTGCATCCAGTCACGGGGTTCCTCTGCTATGTGAGCCAAATCGTAAAAGTCAAGTGGTTCTCCCTTCTTTTTCAGTATATTTTCAATCTCCCACAGCGGACTGCCAATTGCCTCAATGGTTTTTCTTGGAAGCATAAGCCCAAAGTAGTCTGATGAGCCGCCACTACTTTCTATAATGAGAACTACGGAGTCTTCTCCGGAGCGAGATAGTGCAAGTGCGTCGTCCAGTGCTTTCTTGAGTTCAAACTTTCTATCGTTCGCATAAGAATGCGCTGCTAATATAAGACCGTACTCGCTGTGTGATAAGTTTACCAAGGCTATGTTCGTTTTTTGCTCGCTAAAGGCTCTTTCCAAAAGTGGAAACGAATCTCGACATAATAGCGAAAATATTCCCCTCTCTGTTAACTTAGCTGATTTACTGCTCATACCTCCGAAGTGTTTGCGATTGAACCTGGACTTCGCTTCTAGCAACACAATCTGCTCACTTCCGATGATAAAGTCAGGACCTTTCCTATTCCTAAATTCAAGAGGATAACCCATCTTTGAAATCATGTATGCGATGCGTAATTCGTCAGTGGCAGTTGATAACGCAAGTAGAACACATTCTTTCTTCTTTTTTGTTGTCGAGTTATTCTGTTTGACAATGCTAGACAGTTTTTTCTTCAAATCTATATATCGTCCTTCAAACCCTTTTATGAAGCGACAAGACTCCAATGCATCTATGGTCCGAGCAATCTCTATTGGTTCATCAGCAGTGTTAAGCAAAATTAGAACCTCTCCAAGTGGAAATTTGTTTGCAACAAGTTTTTTCCAGATAGTTACTAAGTCATTAGCACTGTGAATCAACCCATATGCATTAGTGCTAAATGAACAGGATGGAAAGCGAAGACACTTATCAGGATCTACTGTCGGGGCACTTGCATTCATATTTACCAAAGGTGTATCCTTTAGGAACACTTATGGATTTGCATTAGCGGAAATTAGGTTATTATTGAGATTCCCGGCATTAATAGCATAGAAGAGGTTGAAAGTATACTTGATAGCAAGCTGAATCTGCAACTAGCAACCATCGATGAATCAGATTACCCCAATATTCAGCCTGTGTGGTTTTACTATGATAAGGACAAAAGTGGAATATTCATTCTAACAAGTATCAATGCAAAAAAGACTTTGAACATTAAACGCAATCCTAAAGTCTATTTTTCAGTGGATGACTGCAATATTCCCTATAGAGGAGTTAAAGGCAGAGGTGTTGCAATCATACTTGAAAATCGGACTATGCTCACTGAGATAGCCGAGAAGATAAGTTTGAAGTATTATATTGACTTAATCATCCGGGAGCAAAAGCCCTAGTTGACCGTTCAAAGCAGAAAGATGCAATAGTTTTTGAAATCAATCCCAAGTTCTTTTCTACATGGGATTTCGGTAAAAGGTAAAGCGTAATCATAATCATAGTGCTTGGAGGCATGGGCCTAAAGTACAGTGTGTTTCCATAGCAATCACGAAGGAATGACACAGTTAAAGTATCTATGAAAGCGCTCGTCTGATCTAAGACTTACTAAGCAATAATGACTGAATATAGATATCGATCTAACAAATTATAAACCTCCTAGTGATGTATGCGATTCTAAAGTCCCATGATCGAAGATGATGTAAAAGCTACTTCAAAGTTTAGGTCAGAAATCGTTCAGGAAGAAAATCTATGGAAATACTTTGAAATCAGAACTTGTCTACTAAAATATTCAGACGATGATGAAACTTGGAAAGTTGGTTTCCTATTTATCAGACTTCTAGATCATAAAATCCCTATTCAATCTTTTCTTCCGGACCTTAAACGACTGAAGATGTTGCATGAAGTTCTTCCTATCAAAGACCTAAAAGATCTTCTTGATCTGGTATCGACTAAACAAAAAGTGAGACTTGGAGGAGTTGAAGCTTCATTGGAACTAGTTACTCGCCCCTATACGGAACTATTTGGAGTTGAGGATCCCTGCTATGGTTTAAACGCAACAGGCAATTATTCATCTAAATTAGATGATACGTATGAATCAGTTCGGTCAGAGCTTCCTTTGCTTTCCATTCCATTTCAAGACTTAAAGGACGTATGTAATGCACTGTTCAGGCTAGATTTCGGAACCCGGGCCTATTCTCATTTTGTCGTGGCTCTTGCACCATTTGCTGCCTCAATTGGAAATGTTGACTTTGATAGAAAGAAAATTGCAGTTAGTCTTAGAATATCTCCAGAAATTGATCTTAACAAAATATCGCTGAATTTGTACGGAAATAACAAAACAGGGGAACCCACCAGTTTAAGAAAATCTATAATTCAATTCGACAGGGCAAAGGATAGTGATATGGTAATAGCTCCAATCATAGCACCAGATTCGGATTCTGTCTATGTGAAATTGGAGCTTTATTTCAAGAAGGAACTAGTTGAAACGAAATCTGTTGGTGTTGAAACTAGGATGCCAGTGAGCGCATCGATGACATTTTCATATGAAATCGAAGGCGCGAAGAAAGAGAAGGACATCAAGCTTACAAAAGAAAGAATCAAGAAACTGTTCGAAGAAGTCAGAAACGAATCCAATCAAGCAAAGAGAGGATACAAGTTTGAACAAGTTATAAGAGCAGTTTTTTTATTAGTACCCCGTCTAAAAATCACTTCAAACAACATTAATGACCGTATAGAAGAAATAGATATTCAAGTAAGAAATCATAATAGAAAACATGTATGGGCGGATTTTGATGACGTTGTTTTCATCGAGTGTAAATATTTAAAACAAAAAGCAACGGCGGCTGATGTTAGAAACTTTCTGGGAAAATTGAGAAAAAATAGAAGAAAGACAGGTATCTTTGTGAGTGTGACAGGGTTTACTGGTAGAGACGAAATGGAAGGAGCACGGGGAGAGGTAAAGACTTCTTTTGTTCGTGACGGCACCCATGTTGTAATCTTGGATGAAGCAGATCTAGACGACATATTTCGATGTCGAGACGTGTCAGAGCTAATAGATGACAGGTACACTGATATTTTCAAATGGAAATTTAAGCCCGATTCAGAAGTAAAAGATCCATTACACATCATCAAGTTAAGGTATGCAAATGGAGAGATTGATCATGATCAGTATCAGAAAATGTATACAGCGCTGAATTTATGACTCGGTCTTTGCCAGCTAATCGTAGTATTCCACGCTTCTCGTCCTCAGGAAGATATGACCCGATACACCTTTACTTTAACTTCCAAATGGTTGTGGTGCTGCCTTTGTTGCTAGAAATTTTCTCCTTCCAATATGCATAGAAGTACTTACCATGATGCAATTTGCAACTATCTCTTCCATATTTGCCATTCTCCTTCCTAATGGTAGCGTTACATAGTTGGGTTTCCGATGTATTGCCTGCGAGCTCCTGAGCGATAATTATAGAAAACCTCAATGAACAAAATAGCGAGGTTAGCTGTCCCTATTCTCGAAGACCTGAATGTGAGTTGTATGAAGCAGGTGATCAGATCGCTCTCAAACTATGCACACTCAATCGCTTAACTGCCAAATTTGAGAAGATCTATACGACTAGGACCGAATTCATTTCCGACATTCATGCGTCGTGATAAGATGGCTTTGGCTTACAACTTAGTCACTTTTCAATTCCTGTAGTTCTTTCATCAAATTCTTTATTTCTAACGGAATATCTATGTCTTGCATCAGAATATTACGCAGCAGTTCATCGGCGCCAATAAGGCTATCCTTATTTGGGATAGAATCCCATTCTATTTGTTGCATATTCTTTTCTATCATATACTTTCGTACAGTATCCATTTCATTTCTCAGATTCTTCAAAGCAATTTGGCTGTTATGGGAAAGAACTAGGCCACCCTTGTCATAATACCACCCTCTAACCTGATTTACCATCTTAGTGAAGTGATCTTGAGTATATGTATTATCTGAAGTCCTCAACCCCTTGAGTGTTGAAAGCAAGTTTCCGTAATAAGCCATTCTTATATTTCTCAAACTTTCGCTATACTTAGACCTAAGCTCCAACGTGTTTTTCAGAATTTCAAGTTTTGCGTTTTCCTTAGTTTGATGGACTGCAACCGCTTTATCTTTTCTTCCACCTAAGAAGCCTACAAATCCAGTTGCACCAGCAGTGATTACTGTGGTAATGATCTCGACCGGTATTGCGGAAGTGGCAGTTGGTGTTGCTTGTTGTCCTGAGTTAACAGTATTATTTCCTGTATTATTTCCAGCTGCTTGTTGTCCTGATTGAGACAGTAGTGGAATCTGATCAGTAAAATTATTCAATTCAGGCGTCAAGCCGCTCATCTCATCCAATGACATTGTGCCGTCTGTTTGGCCTAACGAAGATTGAAAACCATAGGCGAATGAAATAGCTGTTACTATAACTGGAATTATGAACACTCTATTCTCTAATATGAGATATTCTCCTCCTATGGCACTCAAATATAATACTAACATATATTATTTTCTGCTATTGGCGAAACATTTCTAGTTCGTCCTCATTCCGCCATTAAGTTCGTGACGAGATGGATGAGAATAAGGATATTTATTCTTAATTTATATTTTGAATAAATATTAGATTCACGGTAGGACGACCAATGAAGGAAGCTGTTGCTAACAGCAATGTCAATAACAAGAATAAGGAGCAGATAATGCTGTTCCAACACCAAAGACAGCTGATGGTTCGGGTAGGGGGAGTCAGTCCATTATTAGACTACTGGTCCGGTACCTTCTGGGAATGATCTTGATCCTGATGACGACTCCTTGCGACTGTCTGCTTCCAAGAACTCTGAAAAACTATTCTCGCCATTGTAATCATGTAAGAAAGACAATCCAGTAAGTTGGGGTAACGCGTCATACATATTTGCTAGCGTTATTGTTAGCTGATGCAGTTCACGGAGACAATCTTTTTGTAAATAGGGATTGTCTGTATTATCATTATATAAACGCCATTGTTCTTTCTGAAGCTTTTCTAACTCACTTACCCGTCTAAAGAAAATCTCAGCTATGAACGCTGTTCGGTCCTTGCGAAGATAGCTAAGCTTAGTACCTAGATTCTTTTTAATCTGTCTTTTCAGGTAATAGAAATGCTCTACGGAGATTTCATCTTTTAATCTCTCTTTAATGTAAGCCATGCTCTCCTCGACGGTGAAACGTTGCACTTCACATTCCACAATTAGTTGTTTAAGGTAGTCTTTCTGGAACTGAGAAAATCGTCCACCGGAGCTTGGCATTGCAATTACTACTATTATTGAATACTCCTACTAATATTCTATTGCTTTCAGCGTAGTGGAAGTAGCTTCGAGGACCTTCATCGATAATATAACGTCTGAGAGGCTAGCTCCAAATATGTGTGCTATGAAATTAGTCCCTAGCCAATCACCCGCTCCCTTCCAATTCTTTTTGTATGTTTTCCTGGGTTCAAATAATTCTATTCTTTTTAGAATTCATTTTGGGCTCGACATTTTATATTTAATCAAATTAGTAAACAATATACTAAGCAGAATACTTAGAGTACAGTATGAATAGCGACAATAGCACTTTTCTTTGAATAGATAATGCCTTAGCATTTTCCATACTCTTGAGAAACCTTCTATGGTGCTCCAGCCTTCTATATCAGCTTCCACTAACGCTCTAGCAATGATTCGTGACGTAAGAGGTGCTATTTTCTTGTGTGCTTTCACATAATCGCTATAATTGAATGGCAAGGTTACTGTTGATAGTATTATTGTAAATGTTGGAAGAAAAAGATTTGGGTTACTTGATCGCTTTTCCACAATATGATAACGCCTCAGGATAGATTATGTATTAAATGTTAATTTAGGCTATATACTGAATGTTCCTTCTTGAAAATCGATTAGATGTTTCGTCTTTTCATTTGGCTGCGCCCCCTCTGCGATGTTATTTTACAATAGAAGGATTCTATATTTGCCTGTTTTACTATATTGAAGCGTAAGGAGTCAACTGACATGAGTATATTTCTTCCCAACCGTTAATATTCAGCTTTCCTGTTTTGATACTTGAATCCCACGTCATTGGGTCAAGATGCATGAATCGATTTTCATCAGGATCAGTTATCAACAGTTCAAGAAAAGCATCTTTTAAGATTCCTTCTACCTTCGCCATTTCACGCCTCTAAACGAGTGCATTCGTGCTAGGTAAGCAATGACGTTAAGTGTGGTTCCACTGTACGCCTTACTCGCTTATAATATCGAATAACTGCATTTTTGCCTACCATTCGCGTCCATACTTCTGGGCATCTTAATCCCCACGAAGCGGATCACTCTAAATAGCATTTCGTTTAAATATACTCGTTAGATAATTTCGAATTTACAATAAAATTGAAGAACTTTGCACTTTTAAACAAATTATTTAAAATTCAAATGAGCAAAGATGGTGATATTTATCTTTTTCCTTCTCTACCATTTACATCGCCTTTAGCCCATACTGGTCTTCATACCTCCTTTCATGCCTCTGGACAGTCACGCTTATGGCTTAATTATCCACTATCCTGTCTACATGTGGGTCCAAAAATAACAGCGCCTTTCAGCAGAACTCAATTTGTACAGGATATTATTGCCAAGAAAATATCGCTATTCACCGAAATAGATATCAGCAATGAACATAAAGCAGGGATGATTGCAGTTTTCAAAATTGAGTCAGCGACGGTGAATTTTCTTAATTCGCAGTATATAAACTACAAAAGTGTGTCTGCTACTGAGGCGATATAAATTTAGGGTATAATGACTAATCCTTCAGTGGAGCCTTTTCTTTTCTCTGATCATGATATCGATCTGCGAATTTAGCATATTCTTATGCTGCAAGAGTGTTTCGTAAACGACCCAGTTATCTTCGACAGAATTAATAATAGCTGCAATTCTATTCATTGCGACTTTTAATGCAGTAATCGATTTATCAAAAGAACGCTGTGCCTTCAAATCGATGTCAACAATGCTTTCATGATTGTGAAAAGAATCCTGAAATGATGATTTGGCCGTTGTTTCGGTATTGGAATTCAAACTCGCTCTCACCAAGCTCCTAGTCTGCCTAGAGGTATAAGCATTATAAACGACAATGTCAGCTATCCGATCTGCTTCAACAGGATCCTTGACAGAGATCAATTCTTCGGCAGCACTTACCCCTAAAGTGTGACTCTGGATACAAGTAAGTAAGTGTGTCGGCAGATTCAGAAGGGACAATCGTTTACAAACATATGCACTGCTTTTTGATATTTTAGATGCCAAATCTGTTATACCACCCCACCCAAAATCATCTACATATGCTTTGAACGCGTTTGCCTCTTCTATCGGATCAAGATTCTTTCTTTGAATGTTTTCTATTAATGATATTTCAAACGCGGCCTTATCATCCAATTCAACAATATGACAGATGATTTTTCTAAGTCCAAGTGATTTACAAGCATTATATCGTCTACGCCCTGAGACGACCTCAAAAAAGTTCTCTTTTGTTCTCACAATAATAGGTTGCAAAAGACCGTGCTGCTTAATGGAGGCGATAAGTTCATCATTCGCAGAGCGCTCATTTCCATAAAATGTGATACTGGGTTCGTTTATCTTATAGAGGTCGATCTCCTCTATCAGACCCATTAGGAGACTTGAGGCAGAAAATATACGATGCACAAATTCCCTTAAACGCGGAAGTATATAACATTATTGCCAGAAGGAGAAATCTTGCATTGATTTGGTGATTAATCAGAATAATTCCCTTTGCATATTTGGAAACTTTAATTTAACTTTGTTCCAGTTCTCTGTTCACGACTTGAAGCAATCTCTCTTTTGTAACTGGTTTTTGAATGAAGCAGCTGGCATCCAGATCTGGAAAAAATTCTTTAAGAGATCGATAATAAACTTCAAATGCCGTAATGAAACATACTCTACATGTATAGTCGATTTTCTTGATTGCATAGTATAGCTCAAATCCATTCATATTTTGCATTCTCACATCAAGAATGATTAAATCGTAATGCCCAGCTTTAAAGTCTGATAACGCTTTAAAGGGATCGGTAAATTTGTCAACGGTGTAACCAGCGCTCTCCAAAAGCGTTTTAATTGAGGGGGCCATGTCCGGTTCATCATTTACTACCATGATTAGGCGTGAATCAATTTTTTTCTTACCTTCATGAAAATCTTTCATACTTTCAATTAAATCTTAGATGGTGAACCATGAAAGCGATTGTCATATTTATTTCCATAAAAGGTAAACATCTAGACAAAGCAATATACGCATGCATAATTGACATATATTAATTGGTCAAAATCCTCTTTATTTTCAACGCATTTCCAGCCAGTTGGAACTGAAATTTTAAGGATTCCTTTTTGGGGGTCTTAATTGAAACTATTAGTTTATTAGGTTCCTTAAATCGCCAATTTCCTTCGAACCTAACTGGTCGATCTGCCGCATCTGTTTTTGATAATGTAAACTCTCTATTTCGCTTGATTATGAAAGTTTCTCTTGGCCTGGTAAGTCCGAATTCGGCACGTGGTTTATAGATTTCTATCCCACTTTCAGGACTTTCTAAATTAGAATATGCCCACTCTTTAAAAATTGCGTTAGGTGGTAGCGAGTACGTATTCATTTAGACCGAAACAGTTGGTTTCTATATATTGTAATCATTTCCTTTGCGCGGACAGCTTGACCTTTAGTAAACTTTGTCATACAAGCATCTTCTGTATAATTCATGAAGTTTTCTACAGGAGAGCTACCGCTTCCGCAAGCAGTATTGCTATCACAATCATAATCAGGCGCGCGATGAGGCTGCGTATCAGCTACTTCATCGCCTTCGGAGGGGGGACAACCATCTTGAAAGGTATGGTAAAGTCCCAACCAGTGGCCGATTTCATGGGTGCCAGTAGCTCCTTCATCATATGGTGCCGCACCTCCACCAGGCAAGGTGGAATAAAGAATGACAACCCCATCCATATCAGGATGTCCCCCTAGTTCCCAGGGAAATGTAGCCCAACCGAGAAGATCATCTTCTAAATTTGCTGTATAAAAATTTAGGTACTTTTTGGGGTCGGCGTGTAACTTCCTTTTTGCCTGACGTTCGGCAGCGCTACCATACCCCATATTAAACCAATTGGCATTCTTTTTCTCTACTACTTGCTCTTCATTATAAGAAAATTTTATGTTATGAGAGCCGAATGAATCGTTCAATTCCTTTATCTGTTTCTGACGCATATCTTGAGTGATCTTTCCATCTGTCCCATCTGTGATATGTATGAATTTAACTTTGATCGTTGCAGATACTATTCTATTATTCTTCAGAAGAGTTTTATCTTGAGCATCACGCGCCTTCTTCGTAACTTGTCTCATCCACTTATTTGGAACTGGTGTACCACACTTGGGACCCTCTCTAACCTTCCTCCTCATCTCTTTGACCTCCCTACTGCTAGGTGCATCAGAATCTTTACTTGCCATTCTGTAGGTTAAGATTTAGATTTTCTTAAACTTTTTGATTGGTGGTATGTTGAGATGATGTTACTTTTATATTACTTATTTCCAGAACGTTCCTGAACTAATTGATGACTGTAGTAAATGAAAGGTGTAGTAACTAATGCATTTGATCAAAACTGAGATGATGAATCAATTTGTTCCTTAGGTTTGCTTAAATTCGACGAAAGTTAGAACAGGCAGAGGATCAATTATGCCATTAAATATATCCTTATATTACAAAAATGAAAATTCTTTTGTCTAATGAACAACGATAAGCACGTTAAGACATTAGAAGCATGAGGCTAATTTTTACTATATACACCTATGATCCAAGCCTTACTTGGAAGTAAGATGTCCAATTTTAAGATCATAGAACAAAATTTACCTAATTTTTAGGCGCCGAAATAAAACGGGCTATAAGTGAGTCATTCCCAAAGTATTATTGTTGCCATAATATTCAACTTTAAAAAACATTGCAGTCAGATTTGGTTTAATTTACGATAGAGCTGATGATCGAATTACCTGTCCATATCTATGTCTGGTCTTGCTAAGACCTGTCCCTCATAAATTATACAAAAAATAATGGTAGGCTGATGTTATGTTTCCATATCAACAATCCTATTTTTAGCACTTATCCTACTACCATAACGGCAATTTGCGCAAGTGCTGCTGCCCATTGTAATATTTTAGTTCCCCAACTTATTAGATTATTAATTCTCGATTGGAGGCCATCTGGATCCCAAGAATGTATAATATCTACTCTGTCAGCAATAGCCGCTATGTCACGTGGAACTTGAAAGGTCCAATTATCATACCTGATGCCTGAGCCGAAGGCAGTACCATCAATACCATACCTAACTTTAGGGCTTACCCATAGGACTGCTCCATTTTTAGACAGAACAAGACGCACTGAACCATGATAACCGCCGAACCATGTAACAGTTTGGGTCTTAGTCCAGCCAGTTAAAATGCCGGTAGCCTGATTTAGACCGCCTCGAGTTTCCATCCAGTGTCCTGCACCAAGAAATGTGTCTGCGTAAAAACCTACTAGACTATCTTCGTACCCCTTTAATTGAAGAGGAGCATCTTCAATCTTGAGACTGTTAAATTCATCATCTGTGAGCAATGGAAAGTCTTCGAGTGCTGTCGGACGGGATTTACCTACGATTTCTACAGGTACGTCATATAAGCCATTAAAAAACCAGTCTATGTTGGGTATCAGTCTAATGCTGTTGCCGCTTTTTAGATAGAAATTAGTGAAGCCTAGTTTTTTGCCGCTTTTTGCGAAATTAGTGAAGCCTGGCTTTTTGTCATCAATTTTTACGGTGTCGAAACCAGAATCAGCACGTCTTGCTTGATATCTAACTACTGGTGAATCTTTTTTTATTACAAACGGTGGTCGCTGTGGGGTTAACCATTCTGGGGGAATAGGAGATTGTGATTCCATAAACCATAGTCATATCTGTATTATTTAAGGATACTCTCATCTGTTCATGAATAGAAGAATTCCCTTCTGCAATTTGTTTAATACTTATATTTAGTAACATATAACTATAATTTAATAGGCATCCCTTTTAGTTTTAATTATTGTGACCACTGTGTTAAGCTTGGGAACAAATTGTAAACTAGTTTCATTAAATATACCTCAGATATGACAGTTCGGAACACAGTAGGACTTTTTTTGTTAGAATTAGATCACAAACAGGTTATAGAAAGCTATTAAGGAAGGCAGCATGATAGAAAGTATTGAATACTAGTCTTCAATTTATAGTCGAGGGATATGAATAAAATATATTTCTAGAATCTCTAGTTGGCTTCTATTTTTCGCCAGAAAGTTTAACTATACTAATCATTGCTTTACGTTCAATATGTGTGGCAAGGAATCAGAAGACTCATTTTCATGGGGTCCGCCTGATATAACAAAAAGTCCATCTCTCTCAGTAGAGATCGCTAAGGAATTACGATCAAAAAGCGCTCGACCCCAACTTGTACGTGACGGATCAATTGCTTCCAATGTTTCAAAGGTACAGGCCTCCCTAAACGGAATTTCATTTCTAATACAATAATTATTCCTGGCTTCAAAGATGAAAGCAACATTTACTGCTTTTTAGTTACGATTAATTAAAAATCATATACAACTGCAATAAGCTTAAATAGATGCAATATATGTCAAACTTATTACATCTAATAAAATAGAGATGACATTAGATGAAGGACGACTCGAAGAAATAGAAGGTTTGGGGGTTTTTTATGTAATTGGAATGAAACGGTACAAAATTGACTATCCTAATCAATTATCTCATGACTGGTTCAGTCATTTGACAAATGGTAGAAAGCAGGGAGAGCCGAAAGCCAAAGAAGAATTCATATCCATCAAGCAATTGCTCTCTCAGGAATCAACAGGCAGCAGTATCTTAAACTCCATCAACACAGCAGAAACCATTGAAATAGATACTACTAAAAGTGTTGTCGGGTTTAACTGCGAAAGTCAAGTAGGAGATGCACCTAGTCATAGAATGCACACTAGAGACCAATTCAATAATCAGGATGGCTGGATTTATGCATATACTAGGACACGCACAATGACGGCATTAGGAGGTTATAGAGGGGGTGTTTCTTTCTTAATTGCCGATGAAAATAATAAAACATTATTCACTAGTGATCCGAGAGAACACAGTTAGGGAGTGGATGGGTATTGGATCGGCGATAATGATAGGGATGAACCATGGCGGCACCAGGTACCAGAAATGTTTGCTAGACGAGCCAAATATATTACCTTCCAGCATTGTTGGACACCGAATAATCTTTTGACCCTGCTTCAAAGAGCAGTGAATATTGCCATGGCATTACCGCAATTTTTCAATGAAGTCAAGAGATTTGCTAGCGAAGTCACACCCAGTATCCTGTTCATTTTAGCTCTAGTAGGAGCATAAAATGGACCTCTAATAAAAAATTCTTTCTAATGGCACTTGGTGGGTTTAACACATACTTCTGAAACTCAGTCCTAGAAAGTATAAGTACGATGTATACTTGATTAGTTCTGCTCTGCGGATACTCTCCTCCGTTAAAAGGGTAATACATACAATATAAGAGTCATTCATAGCTTAGCTGCATGGGCGCCAACTTAATAGCGCATTCATGAATCGAAAAATCCTTAGTGAACAAAAACCTATCTAGATCCATCGAAGTCTCTGGGGGATTACACTTAAGGAATACATTACATATGCAATGAATTGATTTACCTTTTATATCGTAAGATGTTAAATGCAAAAATGCATTGACTTGATCATTCTTTCAATATTTTTTGTCATCATCAAAATACCTCGCTCTTTCATTTAGCCATATCATAAATATGTTTTTCGCAGAAATCCTTAATTTAAAGTAGATTTTATAACAACTTATGGGAACGAAGAATCATGATATAAAACTCTTAGGTAGTTTAGATTATAAGGAAGACTGTTCTGATATCTGGGGATATAAATCAGATGACGGAATAGAATATGCGTTGATGGGTGTTTACGATGGAACTGCCATTATTGATACAAGTACAAATCCATCAAATCCTAAAGAAGTAGCCTTTGTCAGAGGGCCTAGGTCTATTTGGCGAGATATTAAGACTTACTCAGATTATGCTTATATTGTTCATGACGGTACCGATGGTGATACTCCGATAGGGATGCAAATAGTAAACATCAAAAATCCTGAAAACCCCATTGTTGAAACATATAAAGAGGGATTTAATAGAGCGCATAATCTTTGGTTAGCTGACAATTATCTATACATATGCGGAGCGTTTAATGTTTCTCCAAACCGATCATATGCAGAAAAGAATAGACTCATGTACCTTCATCCTGAACCTCAAGCCGATGATCAAGATGTTGGTACTATCATATTGGACTTACATTCTAACCCAAGAAATCCAAAAGAAGTAGGAAGATTTACAAAATATTATGTCCATGATATATACGTTAGAAACAATATCGGATATGCAGGTTGTATAGAAGGAGGGAGACCACCATCTCATGAACCATCACCTGGATTTATGATTCTTGACTTGACTGACAAAGCACACCCAACTGAGTTGATCTATCATTCCTATCCTAAATCTATGACACATAATACATGGCTGACGGAAGATGGAGAATATCTGTTAACTACAGATGAAAGAGATCCAGGTGGCAATCTTAAGATATGGAATATATCAAAGCTAGACAGTATTTCTCTGGCTAGCGAATATGAAGCGAAGCCAAATATAGTAATACATAATGTGTTAGTAAAATCTCATTTCGCCTATATTTCTTATTATGTGGAGGGCTTAGTTATTCTAGATATATCTAATCCTGCCAAGCCCTTAGAAGTTGGAAGATATGATACATATGATGATACTGGGAGGGGGGATAACTTCCATGGAGCTTGGGGTGTTTATCCTTTCAACCCTAGTGACAAGATATTTGTGTCAGATATTGAAAGTGGATTTCTCTTATTTGAAAGGACATAATAGCATTAATTAAGTATTAGGGCCAGTATTTGTGTACAATTGATGATTGCCAATATTAAATAAATGATCAATTCCATACTAGACAGTTTCTTCGGCTTATAATGACTTGAATTATAATTATCGTATAATAACATTATTTACCGCTGCTATATCGCCTTCACTAAGTCCGATACGTTGTCCTATGTCATAACAGTCTCCAAAAATAGGATACAAGGGAACAATTGTATCTTTTCCATTTACCGAAAAAGCTGTTCTAGGATAATGCATTATTGAGCAATAATCATAATTTCCTATGTCGTCGCCATCAGTAATGTGTTGATCAAAATTGTGAAGTGAATCAGGATCAATATTTTCCCAGATTATTTGTACTGACTCATCCCTCCTCTCGGCACTTTGTTCGTGCCAAAGACCGATTGCATGGCCTATCTCATGAGTAACGTTACCTTTTGTACATCTGTCGCTTAAGGTGATATTTTGACTGCCTCTTCGTCTTCCAACGTAAGAAGAACAACCTTGTCCCGGAACGAATACAACATAATCAGAATGCGATGAAGTACGCGGAACAAATTTAAAATCGGTTTCTTGTTTCCAATGATCAATAGCACCAGTCACTCGTGCCCTATTACCTAAATTGGAGTCTATCTCGTATGGTATGGTATTGTTTGGCCATCTACGTCCTGTAGTCGTAACAACAACGGCACGTTCTGGCACTCCTTTATTTGCTTTCTTTCGTTGTTGTTTTTTAAGTCTTGTGTTGAAATTCTCGATAGAATCTATTATTATATCACCTTCGAATACATAATATTCCTGATCTCCGATTAATTTAATTCTGGACGTGTTTATTTCTTTAATCCCAAATTTGTTACCACTAATTCTCAACCTTTTTGAGGGGTTCTTGCTTGCCTGTAATTCACAATTCCCTTCCTTAGATTGATTTGAAGACATTTTTCAATAATATCATAGTTTTCCTATATAGAGTACTATTTAAATTATTTCTATAGAATCTGTTTTCAAATGTAGTTGTGATACAAATGATTTAAAAGCTAGACATAAATTAGTACATTAATTGAAGAAGTAGAGTCTGCGAATTCCTCTGATTGGGCTTGGAAAGAGTACAAGTAATATGCCTAGGTGCAAGTTATATCTCCAAAGGCAGAACCACCGGCTCGGTATCACCTTGGACCTAGCCTTTATCTAGATACCATTAAATTAGAATTGTAGAATTGAGGAACTACTTGGGATTATTAGCCTTAAGAAGTTACATTAGAAGAAAGCAAATTGGATATAATTTTATTCTCTCCAATCCTGTACTACTACGTACCATCGCCATTGGGAAGCAGTTTTCCTGAGATCGGATTTCTGAAGCCCATATACCCACAATGATTAACTGTGAAGGCGGAAAGGTCCAGATGCACCCTAGGTTAATGATCCCATCGCCATCTGCATCACCAGAAGCCAGTATCCTATTTTTTACATTATGCTGGTAGTTGAGTTCCATTAGTTACTTTCTCTAATCCGAGTGGCACATGATGTTCAGTACGTATGTAACTTTTTTGTAGCATATCATCCTCGGGATTGGTATAGATTATGAAACTTGCTTACTGTATCACCTAAGGCAATACCAAAAGGAGTGTCTCTGGATACTGATTCCCTATTAATAGCCGGGCCCATCAGGTGGATAGAACCAATCTGATGACTTCCGTTCTTCCAAGTGGGATTCGAGTCTAGACTTATTAGTGTACTATTGATAACGGCCGCACCTAATGAGTAAGACATAGTCCTTATACTTTTATTAGGACAGCTGTTTTTTAAATCAGAGATAAATTGGGCTAACTTTGGTCCATTTTGATAGGCTATACTCTTTGCAGTTTTCCAACCATAGGATTGGTTGAGGTATTTGAATCCCAGCTATAACCAATAAGGAGTATAGGATACTTGTTTGCTTCCAATCCTAATCGTACTCTGTCTACCTGTTCCTTCGCTGATATTTCATTAGCCCAGACCCCATGAACATAAATTGCAATTTTCCTTGTAGTTTGTAGGACATTGAGATATATCATTCGAACATAAATAGTCTGTTTCATTATGCATTGCGCTATTCAAAAGTCCTCTACCAAGATTAAAATGATTACGTATTGAAACTTCTGGTAGATTAGGAATTGGAAGCTGATCGAGTTGTGCTTTGGCTACTTGATGCGATAAGTATATTATTATTACCAATGAAAAAAAGTAAAACGCAAATAAGGCAATTTTTTATAATTCAAAAGTAATAAAATTCCGAAAGTTGTGATAGAATAAATCATATTTGTAGTTTGGAGTATTTCCCGCTGATGGAGTCTCATAAAGAAGATTGAAATGGGCTTTTTTTATAAAGGATTTCCAAAGGCCGCCTTAAGTGATAATCAAGTCCGGTTTGTTCCGTAAGAGGAACTCACTAGCACAGATCCGACGGTAACAACGCGAAATCCGGGGGCTAATGCGCTGATCATCCGCGCTATCGATCTCCATTAGTATACTGACAAATATTCTCTGAACCATCATAGATTAAGGATAACTGAATCATATCCCATTGTTCAAGACATCAGCTTTTTTTCATAGAGATTCTAATTGCCATTGATGCAAAAACTAGTCTTAATACAAGAAATTGATATTGTGCCCCTAACTTCTTTCAAACTCAACTCATTATTTACTAACAGGGCCAAAGCATCTATCCTCGCTGCACTGGTTCTAGCATATTGTTCCTCTTTCGAGCTCAACTGGCTTCATACATGGGCCTAGATTACAATATACCTGCTGCCGTTTTAGGGTTGAGTTCTCATTTTGAAAATAATTTTGACATCATATACAGTATCTCTGGCAATACCATCCTCTGATCCAAAAGAAGCTTCATCACTACGCATACACCCAGGGGAGTCAATCTCGTTATGATAAACATCGCGCGCGCATCCGAGTTGGGTGGTATCAGTCAATGGATTTAATACTACACAACAAAATGTTTCGACTAATTATTCGGCGGCTGGCATTGCCAAAGTTCGTCAGCAATAGGGTGGTACTAGTAGAAGAAGTGATACTCCTTCTCATGTTCATTTCGAGTCTATATGAGCACTCGGGTTAGGTATAATTCTATTGTTATGTACAAAATCATAATTTCTTACAAAAAAATTTGAATATTTATTAACTAGACTATTTTATGAGGATTATGAGTGGCTCCTTCTCAAAGGAAGAACCCGAACGCTCTAATCTTGGTCCAAGAGCCGATCCTTCTCTAAATGTATATCCACAGGAGAACAATAATAGTAAGTCTAGTGGATGTGCCTGCAAACAAGAGAAGGTTTTGGAGAGCTCTAATCGCAGTTCATTTATCTACTCTATCGGAAGGATAGAACCAATATTTCCGTCGCCTGGTCTGCGCAAAGAATATCTTCAGGTGCTAGCTAGAACCGACACACGAGGACAATCTGATTACGAGGCTAAGAGAACAGTGTTGTCACAGAAAGAGAATCGATATTTGGTACGACAGATGTGTTGGGTGCTAAAGATAGAGGGGCTAGAGACCTACATTCTTAAACCAAGGGACGTAGCAGATTTTGACGTGTTAATAAACACTATTCGAGTACCCCCTAGAGGAACAGATATAGATGTTGTTGTAGGCGTAAGAGGTCCAATAGCCAGTGCGGAAATGTGTAATGGCCTGATGTTGCCTATCGTAATATTCGATCAGATTTACTCTTTTGATATTGATACCTTAATTAGGGCTATACCTAGACCTCAAAAAACTGATGCGAGAAAATTCAGTGTGACTGCTGAGGAGCTTTTTAACACCGTAGTAAAAATCGCTGATAACGTAGGTGGAACTGACGAGCACCGAGCACTAAATTACTTATCTATGCGAAACAAAGATATATACAAACATGCAGCGTTGATGAACCAGCATAACTTTTCAATGGACTCAGTCGAAGTTCGTCCCTCCGAACTTAGCGAGACACGTAAGGTAATGGATGTTGTGATCACTTTTAAAAAGCGCGATTCAGGCGCGAGCGCAAAATCTGTCATTCGTGTAGATGTAACGGAAGAATTTCCATATGAGGTTACCGAATTGGAACAATACGTTCCCGTCTTTATATGAAATAAAAATGCATGGACCCGCTTGCACTAACAAAACTTCAAGGACTGATGAATTTATCAAGAGGTATTCCTGAAGTATCAGTAGGTGTAATAGATGGACCGCTGGACTTAAATCACCCAACACTTCATAATTCAAAAATAAGGACTACGAAAGAATCAGGATATTTTGACTGCAAGAAGGCAAGCTCAATGTCATGTATGCATGGAACATTTATCGCAGGTATGTTAGTTTCAGAACGAGGTCCATATACCCTTGGAATCTGTCCTAATTGTGAAATAATTATTCGGCCAGTTTTTAAGGAAGTACTTGATGGTTCTAACATATATTATCCTAGTGTAAGCACACAAGATTTAGCTCGAGCAATAGTTGAAGTAGTAGACTCGGGCGCTAAAATAATCAATCTCAGTCTTGGGCTAACTGGTTCGTCCTTGATTAAGTTTCAAGAACTAGAAGAAGCCTATGATTACGCCTTTAGAAAAAGGGTGTTAGTTATCGCTGCCGCTGGAAATCAAGGATCGATTGGGCATGTATCTCTCATAGACCATCCGTGGGTTATTCCAGTTGCCTCTTGTGACGCAAATGGGAACTTAGATCCAACATCGAATATCGGTCCGTCGATAGCGAAAAGAGGACTGATGGCACCTGGCAAGGACATCACAAGTTCTCAAGCTGGAGGGACATATATGAAGTTGAGTGGGACAAGTGTAGCGGCACCATTTATTACAGGAACAATTGCGTTGCTGTATTCAATCTTTTATGAGACAACTACTCCCCAAGATTTAGTTATGGCCATTCGGCGTGATATTAGAAGGCGAACTCTGTTACCTCCATTATTGAATGCAGAACGATCAATACAAGTCATGGAGGATTTATTTTCCAGACGTCGTGATTATGTTACAACAGTAACATAAGTGCTTCCTCTTTTTAGTGAGTATTCCTGCAGTTTAATTATTAATATTCTGATAGTATTCTACACCGCTGATTTATTGAAAAACCGACAAGCATTCCACCTAAAAGCAAAATGTTTGGAATAATGACCATACGATGATGATGTCAATATATAATTGAGAATAAGTTCGTCAGGTTGATGATACCTTTAGGACAATTATCACTCTTATTTTATGACCAGTTTTATTTCTTTAGCAGCTTACGATAGGAACACGAAATCCGCAGTAGTAACACATGGCTCCACAAGGCTCATTTCAATAAACTTTTTAATTAACCTAAACATTTGGTTTAATATGACATTGCCTGGTTTCACTTCGAATGCATCCCTTGTAGATGATAGTTACGAGAATTTTGACTCTACCCCATCTACCGGTAAGAAAAGGCAAAGGATAATACCTGCAGCCCCTTATTGGGGCGACTTCAGACGAGAGGATGTATGTACTGGCGGGAAAAGGAAATACTCATCAATTCTTTGGGGAGCAGGAGCTTCTTGGGAACGTGACTGCAGTACCACTCCTGCATATATTAGAAATGCTGATGGAGTAACAGGTACATACTATGCAACTGAGTGTGACAATCAAACGTTTAACATTTGGGGGATATTTTATGTGCCAGAATCTCCTTGCAACGTGCCACCACCCTCTCCTACACGTTGTCTCTGCTCTGATTCACAATTTACAACCATGCATGAATGTCATGACAACGGAGGAACCTGGTGCTGCCGAATAGGAGGAGAATGGAGTTGCACTTATCCACCATAGCGGGAACATTTCTAGTACGGGTACCTATTGGTAGTATGGGCTAACAAGCTCTCTTCTATGGCTTGGACCGTATTGATATAATTCAACATCATTAAGATCTGCTTGTCCAAGGTCCTCGAGAACGACTCTATTGCACTTTTTATCCAATTAGAAAATTTGCGGATATTTAGGTTATTGCTTGGGATCTGGTATATTGGTATGTGCCAAGCCACAAGGAAAATGCTAGTTAACGAAAGAAATATGGGATAATCATTCCATAAAATGCCTATTTTTACGGCTACCATGTGGGGAGCTTGAGTATGTAAAGCTTTTTGCCCAGGGTTACAAGCCTGAAGACAAATCCGGAGAACCTTAACAAATGTGGTTCCCATCATTCTTCTTCTTAGACTTTTACTCTTTAGATAGTCTGCCAACTGCCCAAATAAGATTGTAAATCTAAACAATGAATCTGCTATTATTTATCTCATAATGAGTTCAGATGGCGGAAAGACATTTTCTAGAGGGCTGATTAAGCTATATACTCCTACTACTACTACCATTGATACAGAATTATGGCCGAGGTCTATGCCTCATATGTAACCAAAGTATAATGCTATTTGGACTGAGGCACGCACTAATCCAAAACTGGTTGATGTATATATTATACAATGAGGTTCAAACCGTGGGATTACATTTGATGTTATAATAAATCTGACCAGTAGCAATAAGATAAACTCGTACAGCAGATGGATTACAGTCAAATAATGGCACTATTTTAGTTTATGGATTGTATCCTATCCGCCTTAAATGTCATTGAACTGGGATGAATTAGACACTAATACAAGCATTTTACAAATAGGTGGACAGAAGAAGGCAATTAGTATGGCAAATATCTTTATCCTTAGCTGTCGAAATAAAGAACTTTGACAAATTAGTTGTCGGAAGACAGTCATATCATCATCTTTTCGGCGTCGAAAAATTCTTAGACTATGTATCCTGTTCGAACACGTCAATAGAACACTAGGAGTAGTAGTATTCAATTGATGTTCCGCGCTGCGTATTAAATGTTATAAATGATATGATGAAGAAATAATAAATGCTTGAATGTTGAAATAAGGTAAATTACGGTATGTTTCGATACTCACGTAGTGAACTATTAGAACTCTTTTCTTCTAAATATTGCTCATGTAGTAAAGTAAGTAAGGAAGTGGCAGAAATCAAATTAGATAATGGCACTACTGCTGGCACTATACAGTCTGGTATTTCGGCTATTACTCCTATCTGGAATGCTGGACTACATGGGGAGAATCAAATTATAGGTATAGTCGATTCCACAATAGATATCAGTCATTGCTTTTTTTGCGACGATCCTAACAATACCATACCCCAAGATCATCGCAAAATTATAGGACTGCGGAATTCTTCTGGTGTAAACCCAGAATCTCACGGAACCTTCGTTGCAGGCATAGTTGTAGGCGATGATTTAGACGGACCAAGTACTCATGTCAATAAAGGAATTGCCTGGGCTGCCTGCTTGACTTTTGGTAATAGTAGCGACTTAGTCGTCCACAAGCATGTTAAGCACAATCTCATACTCGGTACTTACGCAAAGATCCTCTGACAATGTGTTAATACATATTAGACGTATTGACTAATTCTCCTTCCAAAGCTACTCCAGTCAGTTGGTTGGTGTATACGAAAAATGGGATTCAGGTCCATATTCTGCTCTCGCCAACCACAAGGTTCATCGCTTGAGATAGGAGATTTATCTGATAACGAAGGTTCAATAACTTTGATACCAAATAAATTCATATTCCTCTATTATAAACACATTTACTCTCCTTTTAGTCTTAAATTGAAATAATTCGTATCTCACCGTATATTAGGCATCGTTCTCATTCCATATTATATAACTTGTTTCAAGAGTAGGTTCTATGTCCTCATCTAAATTATTTTAATCACAGGATAACGAGTGCAGCAATTTTGTCATTTGTAATTTGTAATTTACCCAATCTATCCCAATGCCTCATACGTCAACAGATCGAGGACTATCTTATGGACTATTTCCGCTGAAATTTAGAGAACCTTCATTTCAGTGGTCTCCACAACTCCCTCTAGAAATTCGCTAAGGTTTTCGCGACCTCTGCTGATAGCATATCGAATGTACTCTTCAGAATAGAGTAAGTCTATTATCACCTCTTGAAACGGTGCTCCATTTTGTATTTTTCTTACAAAACTCTTTGTAGTCCATGAAGATGGAAGCTTAATGGAACGATATTGGGATCAAAGTAAAAGTACCTGGTTTTGGAATGATCACGGCACTCCCAACTAAATTCAAAACATACACCGAGGTTATCTCCGCCATTCCATCAATGGTTTTTGTTTTAACGAGCTCGTCTTTTGTAATAATTCAATCTCACATGGAAATAACGCCGTATATTTTCGGATTAATTGTGCAGTGTTATCAAATATAAAACGGTATTTACCAAAAAAAAGATTGATATCTAAGGAAGCGTACTTACATTAAGGTAAATGATATTATTTTGCACTATTTATGCGTTGGGAACTGTACTTGCTTACCACAGAATACTACAGCTTGAGGGATATAGGCATAGATTGTTCATATCTATCCAGATTTTAAGAGTTTACTAATTAAGGGATTTGAGGAGTTTGGTGTGGCATTCGATAAGATGGGGATAAAAACCCTCAAGCACTCTGAAGTGTAAAATTCTTTCGATATGGTAGGATGGCTTTAGGGGGGGGTGCAATTACGGAGAGGGAGAATATTGTGCCTAGACTGAGTTCTTATCTTAAGTTTACGAATATGTACGGAACCGACGATAACTTTAGATCTGGCTTAGAACCTGCGTCCAAATTTGCTCAGAACTTGGCATTTGCCCCCCACGGCAGATTTGGAAAAATTGATCAATAGCCTACATTACATATAAAGAGGACCATAGGTATTACCAAATTTTATATCCTAAACAAGAATCCAGAAAAAAAGAGCAACATTATCTTATTCTTTTCGGCTTCGAATAGCTGATACCTTGGTTATCGCTCCACGAATATAATTTACTAATGGATTCATGTAAAGGATATTCGTTCCACACGATTGAAATCGCTTTGGACAGTACTACAAAATCTGTCACTGAAGTCTCTACGTCATCAGTGGTACTTACTTCAACGGCCTTACTAAATTTACCGTCATCTTTGCTATACATAGAAAATACATGTCCCGCGAATGTTTTCGGATCCATATCTTCGTACACTAAATATAACCTGTCAGGGGAGGAAAATACCCCACTTGCAAACGTATTTGGTAGTTTATCTAGGATTTGGAACGTGTTTCCGGAATCACGGCTATTTGATAAGCATAAATTCACTGTATCATGACTCCAGTCAATTTCATACCAGATAACAAAAATGGTATTTTGTGAGTAGCTAATAGAAATACCATAATTCTCGGTATCAGGCTGGACACTTAGTTTCATAGGTTTTTTCAAGATCTGACCATTATCGATGCTTTGACTAAAATATAGTTCGGATTTCTCCATCGTATCATCTAGATATCCTGCGAACATAAACAATAAGTTATCACCATTTTTCCTAAATTTCAGTTCTCTATAAAGACGATCACCGACTGAAATATCTGTATCTGAAATCTTTTTGGGTCCAGCAAAATTTACACCACTATCATAGCTTTGTGACATGAAAATATCGCTGCGGGTTTTTGAAAGTTTTTCATACCAAAACAAATAGATCTCATTCTCAAATGCAATCTCTTTCGGTCTTTCAATCTCTCTTGCGATGTCACGGACCGGCTTCATTTTGAAAAATTCGGACTTTCTCTTATTTAGTAATAAATTATTGAACACTATCAGAGGGATCAACTTAAGGTTAATAAAGTTATATCTGGTTTATAGAATCTGACGATATGTTCTCACTTGCGGCTAAAGGCCCCACAATATTCAGTAAATATTTGAATTTTCGATATTACGTTTTCTATTGCATTTGTAGTAATATAGTCAATTATTTTGATACTTGTTAGGAGGAATGAATGCCAATAATGGCTTGATACTACTAGTTATCATACAATCATCGGGGGAGCTCCCATCTATGCTGAAACCATCAAATGCAATTAGGAACTTATTTGAAATCGGTAATAGTCCACCTGAAGATTGGGGGAAACCAAATTTCAGTCCTCATTAAGATTCATCGAACAATAGTATAGGCCAGTCAAAGAAAAATTACGGATTGGGCAACCATTACTTTTGTTATCGGCCATTATTAAGGGATAAACGATATATGGGGTTCAAACGCAATTGACTCATAGGTAAGAAAGTCGATTCCTAGTAGTAAAGTGGATAGGTTCAACCTGTTCAAGTCAGAAGACAAATATATGCAGGCTCATTGCGGTGGGTTCTATCTTGTTTAAATTGATGCAACTCGAACTGTTTCTTAAAACCTCTCCGTCAACTGACCAAAGAGCTGCAGCTATCCTTAGGTTAGAAAGTGATGTTTTAATGAAACACTTAAGAAGAATTAGGAGGAGGACCAAAAACATACTAAAGTAGTTTGAATTGAGCGTTAAATCAGCCAATGTACTACTAGACACACCTCAATCATTATTTCCACCGTTAGCTTTCGTTAAGGAATTTAAGGGGCAGATAGGAAACCTTATGTCTGAAGCGGAGGTCAATGAGAAGACTGGAACAAAATTGTTTGAGCTGGCTCCTGAGAAGACACGTAGATCCAGAATTAGGACAATGACTGTAATGAAGTCAAAACCGCAAACCAAAAATAAGAGAATACCTCTTGTGTCATGATGTGTACGCTTTAACAAAAGTATTAGACTAAAGACACGAATGAATTTTCATACGAATCCCTCTGCATCCATGCATTGGTTTTTTTTGTTATTGAATATCAAAGTATTAATTACAAGACAAAGATGAACATGAACCCATTTGATTTCAATAAAGGGTATCAACCGACTCTAAAAGGTCAAATTTCTCTGATTTATACTTAGAATCAATTTTTGTTTCTTTTTCTAACTCACTAAAGCTTCCTCTTACTTCATCGCTCGACTCGCCTTTAATTATTTTTATACATACCTTAGCCGTAGACCTTACTTCGCTGTTTGGATCTTCTTTTGCCATTTTTTCTAGTTCTTCTAATGCTGCAGAATCAGCTGTCCCTTCCAATGCATTTGCTAGTGCTACACACGCAGTATTTCTAACATAGAATGAATCATCTTGTAAAAAGGATTTCAGCTGTTCTATGATCTTTGTTTTATTTTCTGCATACCTCCCTAGATATCCTAGAGCAGAAGTTGCAGTGCGTCGGAGCCGCGATTCTTCGGTATTCTTTGCTTTTTCTATAATAAAGATTTCAATATCTTTCCTTATGACTTCATTTGAGTTAATGGCAATGATTTTTAAACTATCTATAGCTCCTCTTGCTACAAGGTTATGAAAAGATGTGGTGTTAGCTAAGCTTTTCAATAGAGGAATTGATTCTTCATGGCCTGTATTTGATATTGCTATTGCAGCTGAATATCTTTCATATGGATTGGCTTTCTCATTTTCTGCAATTTCTTTTAGCAAATCAAATGAATCTATTTTTTTGAAATTTCCAATTGAGCCTATTATTTCTTTTCTAACCTCGGGATCATTTGTCTCTTTAATGGCTTGTTTTAGATATTCATAAGCTTCATCATCAGTATTTCCAGTTATAATGGAGGAGTCAAGTACTTTTATTGCTTCGATACGCACAGACGACGACAGATACTTCTTCGATAGTACTGTTTTCATAATTTCTAAGGCAATTTTGCTAAAAGGTGGATTCTCTATTAGAAATTGAGCGGCTGCAAGTCTTTCAAATATTGTCTTACCATTCCTAAGCTGATTGGAAATAAACTCTTGAGGAATATTAGATGATAAAACTTCCTTTAATATTTTGAATTCTGGATCTATTGCAATATAGCCTACTTTGTTCATTGGAATATCAAAAGTTTTTGAAAAATCTTTTTCTGATATTTGAACTTTTTCAATTCTTTCCTTTTGTACGTTGTCGCTCTTATCATCTGTATCAGGTAAGAAAAATTTTACATCTAACGGGAATACGAAGGCGTCACCTTCTTGTACTTGTGTTATTGCCAGTCTTACTTTACCGTTGTCGTCAGAACTTTGTATATTAAGCCTAGGATGACCTTCTCTGTAGATCCACTGATCAAAAAACAGTTGTAAATTTATACCTGATACGTCTTCAAAAATTTGACGCAAATCATCTGTTTCTGCAGTCTTGTGTTTGAATCGCTCAAGGTAAGTGTTTATTGAATTTCTAAAATCTTCATCTCCTATATTTTTTCTAAGCATATGAAGAACAATTCCTCCCTTAGCATAGGTATTGTGATCAAAAAGATCGTCCGGATGCTCATATTTATTTGTGACAATGGCCCTAATAGGTGTCTTGGAGCGCGGGTTTCTTGTTCCTCTAAGGTAACTTTTTGCCATTTGAATTATGTAATTCTGGTACTCTTCTTCATTTTTGCTTTTTTCAAAGTAAAGTGCTTCACAGAAAGCTGCAAAGCCTTCATTTAACCAAATATCTTGCCAATCTTTACATGTTACCAAATCGCCAAACCATTGATGGGCAAGCTCATGAGCAATTACGTCATCAGTACTAACATCTGCTGGAGCTGTACTTTCAACCAAGACATCATCTACATCAAGAGTGGTACACGTTGTATGTTCCATTCCAGCTATTCCTGCATCTACTAATCCCTTTGCTACTACTTGTGAATATTTATTATATTGGAATCGCATAACTAACGGAATCGGTTACGGAATAACAAAGGATAGAATAGAAGAGATTTATGACAACATCTCATACCTACGGAACAACTGCAAGGACGCAATTAGTAAGCACATCAAGTATCTTCAGAAAGAAGATAATCATATTGAAGTGAAGAAGGAAGTTTTACGTTATCTTATCAGCAGTTGAAAGAGTATTTACTTAGAGAACTAACATTCTTTTAAAAAATGATTTACGCGACTTTGATCGGTAATTCTTGCAGCTGAAAAGAATGCGTCGAGATTAATGGCATTTACGGTCTGGAGATGGGATAAGAAGGAAATAGACTAAGACACCGGTCCGAGTCGCATTTAATTTATGTAAACATATCCTAGGCCAAAGATTTTAGGTTTCAGCAGAAAATATCAGGATCCTTTTTTTTGTCGACTTCATGAAGCACATTCGCAGCAAACCCTCTAGACTGCTCTGTCCCTCACGAGGGAGAGAAATATTAGTCTAAATACCTCTTAGAGAATGGACTTTTAAGCCTCGACCTCTACATCTCTAGCAATGGCGATGAACCCCTTTACCTACGGGACTCTAACCCCCTTGGGCCCACGTCAATCTTGTCCCTTTATTTAGGCCCACCTCCTATAATATATCGTAAAATAAAACAGATGGCAGTCATAGAACAAATAGCGAATCCGGTGTCGCAATTCCTATACGCTTTGAAGGCCCCTGAAACTAAAAGGCAATGGCCAAACAGACTAAAAATTGTCTTTAATTTTTTAGGTTTAAATGGCGATCTTGATGAACAGGCTAAACAATTCATGAATTTGTGCAAAGAAGAAGGCATGACAACGACTCAGAACAGATTAATCGAGTTCATTTCCTACCAGGTACAAAGATCTCAGAAAGGAGAAATTTCTCTGGCAATCATTCCGAATTACCTGAAAGCAATAAAGTTATTTTGTGAAATGAATGATATCCAAGTGAGCTGGAAAAAAATCTCTCGTGGTGTTCCTCGAGGACGACAGGCGGCTAACGATAGAGCACCAACACAAGAAGAAATTCTAAAACTGATACAATATCCAGACAGACGAATAAAACCGATTGTCTATATAATGGCATCCTCGGGCATAAGATTAGGAGCATGGGATTTTCTGCAATGGAAACACGTTAATCCAATGTGTGATGAAAAGGGAAATCTACTTGCGGCCAAGTTAATCGTTTATGCTGGAGAGCCGGACGAATATTATACCTTCGTTACACCTGAAGCATATTATACGCTAAAAGAATGGATGAATTTTAGATCTTCGTACGGCGAACAGGTTACAGGAACTTCTTGGCTAATGAGGGATATATGGCAAACTACTAACATAAATTATGGAGCTAAGTTGGGTCTTGCAACAGCCCCAAAGAAACTAAAGAGTAGTGGCATAAAACGCCTTTTGGAGAGAGCATTGTGGGAACAAGGTATTCGTCAATCACTAGCAGATGGAGTCAGAAGACATGAATGGAAAGCTGCTCATGGTTTTAGGAAGTTTTACAAGACGCATGCCGAACAAGTGATGAAACCAATTAATGTGGAAATAACATTAGGCCATAATATCGGAATTTCAGCTTCATATTACAAACCTAGAGAAAGTGAGGTATTAGAAGATTATCTTAAGGCAGTAGAATCACTAACTATAAGCAACGAAAAAACTAAACTGACAAAACAAGTCGCCGAACTAAAACAGAAAAGCAAAAATAGTGAATATATCATTAGAGGAAAACTTCAGGAAAAAGACGAACAGATAAACGCTCTTACGCAGCAATTTTCTATTATGCAATCACAAATACAGTCCTTGATTGCCACCCTCTCAGAGACTAAAGACCAGAGTCAACTAAATCAGACTGCTCAAATGCTATATAAATCTGGAATAATTAGTCCGACACAATAATAGTTTTCTTACATCATGAAAAATATAAGTTTGGTTAGAGTCTATTCTTCTACGCTAACAACGATAATTTTTCTTCGATTGCAGACACCTTTTGATCTAGGTAATGTTTTTGTTTATTTAATATCTCTAATAGGTATCTCTTGCGGATGTTTTCGATATCTAAGTCCTTGTACTTCTTATATAGACTGATATTTGCAGGAAACGAGTACATATGAACGAATGTTAAGTATTGTTCTAGCAGGTCGGAATATCTTTCTGTTATCATATAAACAAGGTCTTCGTCTGAAAAATCTTTTAAATATATGTGATTCTCAAAATCTCTACCGATATTCCTAAGTGTGTTTATTACGTCAAATCCTATTTGTTCAAAGATATCCCAATATTTGAGAAAGGGAGCCATCTTTAGTGTTTCATGATTAGACAATACATCTCTAATTCGCTTTTCACCTTTCTTGTTTACAGATTTGACTTTAGATTCACCAATAAGAAATAATATGAAACCTCTAGGATTCAAACTGTACTTCCAGTATCTAGAATCATTGATTATTTTCATGCACTCTGGATTATTGTTTATTTCATATGATATTTCTACAGGGATTTTCATAAAGGAATCTCTATTATGAAAATTCTTTACATAATCCCAATATCGATCGAGGAGAGGGTTTAATTTCCTTGCATTTTGACTTAATGTAATGTTAAGATACCAAATTCTGTCTTTTACTTCATTTTCTATGTAGACCCGATTAATGCCATCCTTATTTACCACTATAAGTGTCTCTTCATGCACTATCTTATTTTCCCTCAGATGAAGAACAAGGCCCCTCGTTTCATACTTCAATTCGTTAGGAATACCTATAACAATATTCTCAGATCCATATTCGAGAATCATGATGAGCTCTTTATCATTCTGAGTGATACTTAGATCATTTTTCAGACGATTTTCTACTAAGCCTATATCCCATTCTAACTCGAAAATTCTACTAATTTTTCTAAAAATATTGCAAATGAAAGCCTCGTTATCTTTAATTGAATATAACTTCTTCAAATCGATTAGATATGTCGATTTATTTAGCTCGAATGGAAAAGGATTTAACGATTTTAGTTTTCTAATCACATCTTTATTTCCAGGCGGTTCTAACAATCCTTTTTCTACCATTTTGAGAATTAGCTCGTGTGAAGACAATGCCTCTCTGCTTGTTCCGATCGTCGCAAGGATTCTTACATACTCCATTTTGGTTAGACATTTTTTTCCTCTCAATCAAGAATCACCCTTAAATGGCTTATTTTACGCTCATCTCGGCGAATGTTAAGCACAAATTGTGGTTAGGAGTAAGGATCAACATAATGTTATCCCTAGTAATAATATGAAATCTCATATAAGTATCACGATACCTGAAAGGGTCATCAAAAAGATAGATAGAGATCGCGGAGACATAAACAGAAGCCGATATATTCTTAGGTTGCTAGAAAGAGCGTACGACAACCTAGGAGCAAAGAAAATGCATCTGCATGCTATGCCTGAAATACTTGCTGATTCGCAGCAAACTTCGCATTCAAAATTTGACGTCAAGAGTACAAGCAAGGCGCAATAGCCATGAATGACTTGTTTATTACGAATCATCAGGTTTCCAGTGAACCTATACAGATAAGATCGAAAACAATCATTTTTAAGGTAACAAAATGTCTTTCCCCCAATCATAACGAATGCAGCGGCACATATGTTGATTCGACCCAAACATATCACATCAAATGCTGCTGTCCTTGCCATATTAAGGAGACAATCGAAGTTAACGAGGTTGATCAACAGCGTAGGTTGTAGAGGATAGAAATGACCTACATAGAGCACTTAGTAACAGAAAACTACAAGATTCAAGATACTGTATGCCAGGTAAATTGCCTGCTAATAGAGATACGAGAATTTCTAAGTGGATTAACACTGGAAAAACTAGACCATAAAGACGTTAAAGACGTTAAAGAAACTGATGAGTACAGATTAAAAATCGTAAAGGGATTGTCAAATCGAGAACTTGACATTCATATATTCGAAGTATTGCGAACCTACGCTTTTCTTTCTGATCATTTAGACAAATTATATTTTGAAAAAGATAAGAGAGTAAAGTATGGTCTAATGCCAATAGATGGCGGTGATTGGGAAGCTGCTAGTAACGGACGGCCTAGCATTGGTCCCAGAATCGATATGAAAGTGGAAGAGACTGGGTATGAATAGACACCAGAAGGATAGAGAATTATATTCCATGTTCATTCGTAATAAAGTACATCAAGGTATTCGTAGACCATATCGCCAATCTGGTAAATGAACATCCCCCATGGAACTAGGATTTCGTAGATATGACATCAACAACATCACCATCCGACGAACTAATTCTAACAAACTCAATAAAAGAGTACGGCATTTCTAAGATCACCAGGCATGGTTCCACTAGAGAAGGATTTGCAATTCGTGTGACAATTAGAGATAAGCCATTAGTATTTGCTGTTAGTAACAATTGGAGTAGTGCATTAACAAATCTAAAAAAGGCATGTGAGCGATTTGATTATGGTAACGGTAATGCGCATGATAATAAAAGAACAACTCGAGAGCTGCTATGTATTCTTGAGTCTACTTTAGTTCAAAATCATTCATGGGTGATGGGTTACGACCTTAAAGCAGCTGAAAATGGATTTACTGGAAGACCAAATAGTAGTGTTAATGATGATGGGGACGAATCGGCTGCAATACCTAAACTACTTAGCATACCAGAAGCGATACGCACACATTCAGGAACAATCCTCATTAATGGTATAATAATTGCAATATCTGATATTTATCAGCTAATCAAGAAAGCACAATGGAAGTGTTATAAATGTAAGGAGACCATTGAAAGAGAAGTCGTCAATATCTTAGATATCCCGACAAAACCCAAAGAATGCATGAAGTGTGAAAGTAAACTTGGTTTCTCTGATAGTCATGAATATATCAATGCAGTATCTATAAGAGTACACCAGGAAGATAACAGAATAGATAATAACTTAGACAGTTTACGTGTAATCGTATTTGGTGAAGATACCTATAATATCCAGGTTGGGGAACGTACTAATATTTTAGGTGAGGTTGTAAAGCAACAAGACTATAGAACCAAACGATTCCATACAGTTCTACTTGCAAAGAGAATTCAATACGATGGTAGGAGGAAAATTGAGATAACGCCTGTTGACGTATGTGCAATTAAGAAGTTTAGGACATTTGTTAGTTATGAAAAAAGATTGGTCAGTATGTTTGCACCTAATGTTATCGGTCATTATGACGATAAAATTACTTTATTACTCGCAGCCATAGGAGCACCTGAATATTACGATAAGCGAACTAAGCACCAGTTAGTAAGGGGTAGAATCAATGTACTTTTGATAGGTCCTCCCGGCGAAGCAAAAACCGTATTAGGAAAGGAGGCTCTGAAACTGCGTATAAATAGCAGATATGTTTCTGGCAAAAATACCACTGGTGGCAGTTTAACAGCAATGATTTTATCAGATGACAATCAGCTAACATTACATTTAGGAGCAGCAGCACTTGCAAAGAATGCTTTTCTCTTCATAAACGAATTTGACAAGCTACATGATGAGAGCAAAGATAACCTTTTAGAAGTAATGGAGGAAGGTGAAATAATCGTAAACAAATTTGCACAATTGCGTGAGATAAGCTCTCCAACTTCTATAATTGCCAGTTCTAATCCAAGAAATGAAATCTGGATGTATCCAGATGAAATTGGACTTGAGGAATTACCATTCTCTCGGAGAATATTGAGCAGATTTGATGCGATCCGAGTCTTTAGAGATGCAAATACCGAACACTCAGATATTGAATATGCTTATGCCAAAACAAGTGATATTGAGAAACATTTAGAATTCAATTATAACTTTCTCCAAAAAGTAATAGAGTATGCAAGGACTATTGAACCAAGTCTTACCCCGCAAGCGGAAGGGATATTAAATCAATATTGGATTGAACTAAGAAAAAATGGGAATGCTACATATGACACAACCAAAAGAACTTTAGAAGTTGTTCATAGATTTGCCAAAGCCTTTGCACGAATGAATCTATCAGAAACGGTAGATGCAGAAATAGCATACCAAACGATTGATTTTATGAATAAGATGTTCAGAAATTTCAATCTAGATATTACAAATAAAATAGATCCGTTTATGAATGTATATTATAAAGTAATAGAATTTCTTAAAACTAAAACTGATATAGAAAAACCAATAGAGCTCGTTTCTGCCATTCAACGTGTCTGCCTACAATATGAAGATATTGCTGCCTATATAGGTGATATATTCAAACAAAATCAGAATAGGAAGCTACGAGACCTTTGTACTAAGTTATTAGAAAACAGACATATAGTACGAGTTGGTGAGCATCCAACCAAAGTATATTGGAAACCCGATCCTCAAATCCTTGGTGACGTTGGTGACGTTGGTGACAGCCAAAAGTCACCCCCTGCATTTGAAAACGGACTTCAATGTAGCTATTTCGATCAAAAAAACAGTACGAGACAGAGTGGAGGTTATTCTCTTCAGAAAAACAGTGTGGGGTGTCAAAATATCGTGTCACCAACGTCACCAACGTCACCTAGTAATCAAGGAATGGATCCAACTGGTACAACAAAAAGGAGAAATGAATAGGTTGCAAAGAACTAATGGATTTCGAGATCTGGATGTCTCATATTCTTCTTCAATGGGTTCACTAGTTCCTATCAGACCTAAACCAATAAAGAAAATTTTGTCATTTGATCTAGAATGGTCACTAGACAAGGACGAATATGGTGAAAATCCTATATTGGCTGTAGGATTTTCTGATAGTCAAGGATATAATCAGGCTTTCCTGTTGGAAGATTTTCTTGGAAGCAGAAATAATAGAAAAGCTGCTGAAAAATCACTCCTTTTTAGGATAGTTAGTATTATCAACAGATATGATTGGTCAATGGGATTCTACTCAACTGGGATTAGAGCGTACAATCCTCTGAAAGGGAAAGTAATAGGTCGTAATTCTGACCTAATTCAACTGCACAGACGATTAGTAAGATATAGTCTAGAATCACCTATTTACATCAGTGACCATACCAATTCACCATATCTTGTAGGTGAAAATAGAAATCATGTCCACTTGGATGCATATAAATTATTTAGCAATCAAGTAATCAAGACATCCGTCTATAATGGTGCATACAATTCCAATGATTTAGATACCATTAGCCGAGTAATTCTGGGTAGTGAAAGAGGAGGTAAGCACGAGGGTTTGCGTGGATCGACATTTGAAACCATTATGGATCTTGCGGAGAAACGAAACTATGTTCTTCAAGATGCCAAGTTACTGATGGATTGTGTATCTAAAAATAACTATGAATTATTAAAAGTAATGAATTTACTTTCACTACTCACAGATATCCCGTTCAAAACAATCTGTAATTCAAAAGGTGTAACGAAGATATGGACTAGCATACTTGACGATCTAGTTAAGAAAGGGCTTACTAATATTGATGGTGTAAATGGTAGTGACAATGAAGTGTTACGTTATGAAGTTTTATCTGAGTATTATATCGGACAATACCATCGACAGAATTATGTAGATGGGGTAGAAGTTATTGAAAATCTAAGTAAAGAACAACATGACGGTCCACGTTATATAGGCGGGTGGGTTTTCGATCCTGTTCCTGGAGAGTATAATAATGTTCACGTATTTGACATAACCAGTCTTTATCCTACTATGATTGTAAATAACAATATTAGCTTTGAAACTGTAGATTGTTCATGTTGTACTAATAATCCCCTGGCAAAAATTCCTAATCAGATATTTGAAGGCAATAATAATGTTGAAGAACATGTATGTTTAGAGTACCACGGTATTCTGACCACACAAATTGCAGATTACATGAATAAACGAATTGGATATAAAAAAAGATCTAAAGAAGTAGAAAATAATGAGCAGGCCAGAGAATACGAGATAATCTCAAATGCTTATAAAATTCTAATCAATAGTGCCTACGGACAATTGGGACATACATATTCTAAATATGAGAATGTTAGAGCTGCTGAATTAGTAACTAGATATGGACGATATACAATCAAACAATGCATAAAAATTGCAGAAGACATGTTTAGTTGGAACATTATTTATGGTGACACAGACAGCATATTTGTTAGCAGTGTTGTTAGTGAGGTTGATAGACAGTTATTCACAGATATCTGCTATCTGCAACTAAATGTAAACATGGATCTGGATAAGGTTTATGATAAATTATTGGTAGTTGGCAAGAAGAATTATGTTGGTATTTCTGATAGAAATTTTGTAATCAAGGGTTTAGCAGGCAAGAAGTCTGATAGATGCTCATGGGTCAAAAATGTGTTCAATCAGATGCTTAATGATTATAAGAATGATATTAATCCATGTTTCATGCTACGAGATGAGATAAGAAAACTTGAAACGGGTAAATTAGAAAACTTAGAGCAGCAATTATTGATTGTTAAAAACTTGAACAAAGATGTAGATGAATATAAAGTCAATGTAGTTCAAAAATTAATTGGTACTGACAAGAATTTAGAAGATGGTGATACTGTTCGTTATTATTTAGCTGACAGTACCAAGGAAAATAACAACAAAAAGTATACAGAAAATGTTGCTGAAGCAAGTATGAAGGAATATAAAAAACAGTTAATCAATACAGTCAAACCTATCCTAAAGTTACTAGGTTATGATATTCAAAAAGAATTAGATTTCACCACATCATATATTACTACAAGGACAGAACAGCAGTCACCTCTTACTGTAAATGGACAACAATCACAAGTGAGAATGGTGTCATTAAAGAAAAAAGTGAAAAATATGAGAGCAAGAACTGGGATTGAGAAGTATCAGCTGATTCAAATTTAGGAAGAAAATGAATATTACAAATATTGATCCAGCTGACACAATACACATAGATAAGGACAAAGCGATTGATGGTATTAATTCACTTATATCAATGTTTGAGATTATAGGTCAGCCAATTTTCCCTAGAAATATCATGACAGCTGAATATAGTGGCTTTTTCACAGTCCATGATATAGGTCAGTTATTTGATGCATTCGAGAGGGCAAGTTTCAAAGATTGTAGGATTTCAGCATATCCTCAGGCCAAAGAAAATAACATGTTAATCCCAAATCTCCTACTACTAGATCTGGATTATGATCATCGTTTGATAACTGATAATAGTAAAGAATATGCAGATCAGATACTAAGGACTAAAGTAAACAAGATTCTGAAAAGACTGCAGCTAACCTACCACATAAGTAACTTTATGGTTATGCGCACAGGAAATGGCAGACATATTTTACTACCTTTTCTATTTGACACACCTTTTGAGTATGTAGAAGAATTTTCAATGTATTTGCCGCTAATGAGATCTAAAAGTAAAAAGAATGTCAGTAACATTATAAGTGAGGAATTCCTGCCATTTGCAAAAAAGTATCTTTCTAACAATCAAGCTGATTTAGGCAATCATCCAAATTTCGCATCCTTGTTCTTACGAGTGCCAGGTACAATAAACATGAAAATGAAGTACGGTACAATTGAGATTGTTAAAATTGAACACGAATGGAGCTATGAAAGTGATACCATTCCTGGTTTTGGCGATTTACATCCAGATACTGATATATTCTATGATTTTATGCACCATCTTGCATTAGCTGCAGGAAATTATCAGACCAAGAACAGGTTTGGTGGAGCTACCAATAGTACAACAAGAAAGAAGAACACAAGTAGATCTTATAATTGGGTTGAAGTATTATGGGATACTGGAGTATCTGATTGCAGAAAAAGAATCCTCTGGTTGATCCTTACTCCATACGCAATTAATGTAAAGAAAATGTTGCATCAGGATGCTTTTATATGGGTAAAGCAATGGGCCGATCGTTGTGATTCTATCACTAAATTCGATCCTAATTATAACATTGAAGAAAAAATAGATTATTATCTTAATGTTGCCAAGGATACAGGATATCTCCCACCTTCACTTGAAAAACTAGCAACATACCAATGGAAATTGACTGATGGTATTGATCTGTATGATTTAATCAAAAATAAAATGAATAGTTAAGAGATCTTATTTCTTCTTTGATTGATAAATAGTTTCTGTGGCAGTAGCTCTTACCTCACTATTTCTAATTCTACTTTTTTCATTGGTCTTATCATAATCAGGTGATTTACATACTGGGCACATACGTGGCTTCTTTTTATACTCCTGCTTGAAAATTCTGGGTACCCATTTATAACCACATTGTTCGCACATGTATCCTTTTTCTGTCTTAGTAATATCAATTTGCATACTGGTACTTTCTCCTTTATCTATTATTGACCATTGAGCTATAAAATCATTGCTACGTCAACCACGTAACTAACGTAGCTAAGTAAAGGTTTAAATTTGAGGGGATATATAACTAGAGTATGTTCAAAAAAGACATATTCTCTATAAGAGAATCAAAAAATAGGAACATAGTGGGTCTAATTTTTTAAAGATGACTCTAGAAGAAGTCAGAAAACGTAATGCAGAACGAAAACAAATAATGCAGTCCAGAAGTGCAGGAAGATTCCTGAAATTCGTAGACGATCAAGATGCAATGGTCATAAAGATCGTAGCACCATTTGAGGGATTTGATCGTGAAGTCAAGGACATGCAGGGTAAAAAGAGATTAAAACCTCATTACCGTGCACACATCTTAAGTGACTGGAATTATGACACTGGACAGCCAATCACTCATCCCAGAATAGAACTAACTGCAAACGACATTCGCGCATTGAAGATTGAAGACACAAAGATATGGTCAACTCCCCAATCTGCAGTACAAGGAATTCTAAGGGAAATTGATAAGGGCCATTCGATTTTGCTGGTAAGAAGAGATGGGCAAGCAAAGAGCACTACTACAACGTACAATGTGCTGTACGCACTTCAAATGGATGAACAAGATATGCAAAACCTATTACCGAAGCTGACGAAAGATGAACTAGCAAAACTTCAAGAGGAAGAGAAATTCGATAAGATTTCTGAAAAGGAAATAGAGGTACTTCAAAATTTCGGAAGCGATAAAGAGAATTAATTTCTCTATCTTTCTTTTTTAAATTTCTCTATCTTTTCTCACAATTTAAGGATCTATTGGTTTATTGGTGTTATCAACATTCTCATGTCCGTAACAACTTCATTTCACTGAAGCAACTTCTCATAAGCTATCTCCAACTCAGACTTACTAAAACTACATGCCGACGCTTCAAATCCGTGAGGCTGGATCTCATACACAAATCTAACTCGACCATGTGAACCAGAGCGGAAAGTAAAATCGCGATCTATGGAAGGCTGATCAAATATTCATCAAGAAGGTCAGTATAACAGAACGTCTTCTTGGCGCCACTGGATGTGCCACTTCTGGTTGTCAACGACAATTAAGTACGATTCGGGACCACTTTAATGATGCGTCCTGAAGTCGAGCTAGTTAACGTCAGAACTGCAAAGATAGCAGAAGACGAAAGCGTTAAAGAGGACTATTTCAAAGAATAGGCATATGGTGACCGAAGGAATACCAATATCTGCGATGACGGTACAAGAACTTCTAGGTCGCCCTCTAAACGATGTTGAGGATAAGCTTGCTCCTGAAACGCTCTTTATTAGGGGGACTATAAGGCCACCATTGCCAGGACCTAGAGTATCAATAGTGGGATCTAGGAAACCCTCATCAGAGGGTCTTTCCGACGCAAGAGATATCTCAAAAATACTTGCCGAAAAAGAAGTTATAATTGTTAGCGGACTAGCGGAAGGGATTGATACGTCTGCTCATGAGGCAGCAATGAAAGCTGGCGGCAAGACCATTGCAGTGCTTGGAACGCCACTGGACAAAACCTATCCAAAAAAGAACCATTGGCTTCAGCAAGAAATTATGAATCACTATCTTGCCATCTCACAGTTTCAAATAGGACACCAGACAACCCCAAAGGATTTTGTTGCTAGGAATAGAACAATGGCGCTAATCTCTGACGCCACAATAATCGTTGAAGCTGGAGAACTCAGTGGTTCGCGTCATCAGGGATGGGAGGCTATTAGGCTCGGTCGCCCTCTCTTCATATGGAAATCTATCTTGAATAATACTCAACTCAAATGGCCTGAAGAGATGCTCCAATACGGTGCAATCGAACTTTATGATCCAGCAGATGTACTTGAATCAATACCTTCCTCTCTCGAAATGTTACGTATACTCTCATGAGCGGGGACTACCCGCATCTCTCCAATTTAGTATTTGGTTCCCTTCTATCGTATTCACCAGTTGTTAGGACGGAAGCTGAACAGCAGGCTAAAGATGTAATGCTACATCTAAAATTTGACCGGCCTATTCTAAACCCGCCTATTTTTATGTCGGAACTCATTTCAAGAATCATTAGAGAGAAGATTGCGGAACTATCCTTCGCTGATTTCTTTAATAAGAATCCAATCCTAGTACCAGTACCAAACAGCTCCTTGATGAAAGCGGGAACCCTTTGGGTTCCTCAACGTATAGCAAACGCAGTGGTTCAAAATGGATTTGGAAAAGCTGTCGTTGAATGTCTAGAGCGTATTCACCGCCTACCTAAGTCCGCTACAAGTAAGGCTAGTGATAGACCAAAAGCGATTGACCATTATAACTCATTTGGGATTCAAAAGATTCTGTCGGAAGAGCCAAAAGAAATCCTTCTTGTAGACGATGTGATTACACGTGGCGCCACGATGCTTGGTGCAGCAAATAGGTTGAAAGCTGAATATCCGAAAGCTCATATCCGCGCATTTGCGGCAATGCGGGCATTGAGTCCTCCCGACTTCTTTAGTAGAATCTATGATCCACGTGATGGTACAATCATACTAAGCGGTCAGGATACTTACAGGAGACCATGATAAAAAGTGATCCTATTTGATATGTAATTATTATCCTATTGACAAAACTGAAGAGACATCCTAAACGCATCGAACAAATCATTATGGCTAGTTGCTTATTTATCTAATGTCCCATCCCCCTTCTCTACCGCAGTCCTTAATGAAGTAATTAACTTTGTGCACTTGGGATTGATTATTCAATGACTATGGATATGGATCTGATGATTATGGATTTTATTCATGTGATACAAATACATAAAGCTGGCTTATGCGAAGAATTTGTTGCATAAAATGAGCTTGACTGTGCATAAAAAGAGACCCTTAAAAATGATTGCATCACCAGAAGAACAAGGTCTTCTACTAGAGAAGAATGAGAAAAATTCAGTATCACCTATATCAATAGAAAAAGCTAACGATATCAACGCCTCTTCTATAAGTCAGTTAGGAAACATTGAAAGAGAAAATAGATTATCAGCAATTCTTAGACTGCATACTAGAGGTCTTAACCAAGAACAAATAGCTCAAGAGCTTCATATAGATCAGTCTACAGTAAGTCGAGATCTACACCTTGTTCAGCAAGAATCAAAGAAGCACGTAGAGAAATATATGAGAGAAGACATACTGCTAGAATACTTACGATATCTAGTAGGCTCTAATGAGATAACTAGAACGCTATGGGAAATGGTTCAAAGCAAAGATGCCACTAGAAAAGAAAAGATGAATGCTATATCACTTTTAATGCAGATGTATGACAGCCGCCTTCAAAGGTTGACTGCTGGGCCAGAATCATTTTTGAATGTAAAGAAAAGCTTATCCGAGATTGAACTTCGTAAGATGGCCGAAGTCAATCCAATGCTGCAAGCACGACTTAACAATAAAATCTTATTTGGAAAAGATTTTTCATTATTTAAGGGTCTGAAAAAAGAGTAGGCATAGTCTTCATCAGGCGGAGGTAGTTTAGGACAAGTAGGAAACTCCTTGGAGGAAGTGAATTCACAGGTTAAAGGAAATTATAACAAAGAACAAATGCTAGGAGCTTCACAACATTCAGCCGCGCACATTTATTACATGAAAGCGAAAATTTTCGTGTTGGAACTACCCGGAAGCTCATATTCAAGAAGAAGATTTCGACACGCATAAACCTGCATGACACAGAGCAAATTGTAATAGGGTCCTTGTGGGAATTTTCGTTCGACCATGAACTTAACATTGAATTGATTCAGTTTGGACTTGACTGCGGCTTTGGGGAAAGGAATTCGATGGGATTTGGCTTTGTGAACGTAAAGAAGATGCCATAATGTTTGGGCATTTATAAATAGATAACATGACTTGCCATAACCAACTTATGATTCATTATGGGTTTTGAGTGTGGAACGTCGGGGTTTAAATCGAACTATGCTAGGATTGAAAGATATCTATTACAGCTGCGCTAATGCCAGCGATACTCAGTTTAAATCGAACTATGATAGGATTGAAAGTGGATCCAAGACAACACGGTCGGTATTCAAACTCCGGATTTAAACCGAACTATGCTAGGATTAACACTAGAAGACATCACACAAATGCTGTCAAGTTGACTTCAGTCCGCTGCCTATTTGTGTCCCAAGTTGAATCGAACAATATTAGGATTGAAACTACCGAGTATCGAGTTGATAAGAACTCGACCACACACAGGAGACTGAGAAGAAGATAAGTAACCCATGTATAAGTCAGATGTTGGCAGATGGAAAAAAAGGCAAAGGACAAAGACAAACATAGTACTAGGTATGAAGGAAAAATGATTAAGAGTTGAAAAACCGTAGGAAACTAGTATCAAGATTTGGTAATAAGTATCCTAGGATTTGTTTTCCGCGGAATTAAGCGTAAGTCCTGAGGTGGCGTGACATTAACAATTTGACCAGTGGAATGAATGGTTGCAAGATAAGACTAATATCAGCTCTCTGCCAGAAGTAATCCACGGCTACAAAAGCATCAATTTCCAGGGTAAATAGAAAAACATTATCTGACCCTATCGTAAAAAAGCTTTTTGCTCTAAGCGGAAATAGATGCGCAATGCCTAATTGTGGTATCAAATTGGTGTATGCAGAAACCAATGAGGTCAAAGGGATAATATGCCACATTGAGGCCTATAACGAAGGAGGCCCACGATATAATCTCCGACAGGATAAAAAAGAAAGGAATGATTACCGTAATCTCATACTATTGTGTCCTAATTGTCATACCGATATTGATAAAAATCCAGGGAAATATTCAGTCGCTTATCTTCAAAAGGTAAAACGAGACCATGAATCAAGATTCATGAATAATCCTTATGAGGTTCCGGGGAATATTACACAGATATTGAGGATATCGATCAACCAAGACGAGTTTTCCCTTAATAAGATCGTTTCATTATTTAAAATTTATTTTGAACTAACAGATTCCAATGTTAAAGGGTGTTTTTATCGTGACAGGCTCGGTTATTCATTAAGGAACATAAAACTAACTACTCTTGAGACTGATTCAGCAACAAGATTACAACTAGATGAGATCTTTAAGTTAATTTGCAGACTGCCAGACAATGAGTTTATAGACTCTTTTCTTACGTTACATGACAAGGTTCCATGTCAGATCTTTAAAGAATATGCAGAACAGTACCTGGTTCGGCTTAAAAAAAGCCTAGACAAATCAATGGACAAAAACTTCTCGAGTCTGTATTGGATAGTTCACAAAAAAGATCTGACATCACTTCTTAATTTGATCAAAGAAGCTGGCCTCTATAGTCCGGGAAGTTTCAGCGATTTGATCAAGGATTTCGACTACGGCCAATTAGATGAGAATACTAAGTTTGAAATTGAACTAAACCTATGGAAAAAGTTAGATAGAGAAAAAGATAGAGAAAGCAATCTCTACAAGAATTTGTATCAGTTGGATAACATTATATTCAATTCACTTCAGACCTAAAATGATGAAATGCTCTAAAAGAAGCTTAGAGAAATTTATTGCTGTACTAATCTAGTTGAATCGTCGGCGTGGTACAAGCATAGATCAGATTATTATTGTCGGTTGCTCATGATTCTATTTATCTCAGTAATTATGACGGAACATTTTGCATGTGCCGGAACGCCTGATACGACACTCCCGAATAATGCCTCCTGGCTATCCTTCCCAGCTGCTGACGACGAGTAACGATATGTTGAATATAATAGGGTTGACTCCACTGCTATCCCCAGCAATAGCCACTCATCCCCATCCCACATTCTCAATTGTACTCTGGTCATCAATTGTCATTTCTACTGTTGTAGGGGATGATAATGGTGATGGATGATCGTAGCTCTCCTCACTCTGAGGCTTGAGGACAATTCTCTATATCTTCTGAATCCACTAGCATATCACCATCAGAAGAAGAGCCATTCCCTCTACCGTGGCAGCAACGTGTAGTACGAGTGGTGTAGTACGAGTCGTCGGTGGGGGAATAACGGAAATAAGGACAGCCACGATTAGGCAAGCGGCGGGATTAACGTCCATATCTCCACACAATCCTAAATGTTTTTCAAATATCATGAGTATGATACAAAGGGCTATCGCATGGACAGGGACTATCCAATTATGATAAATCGGTTTTATAACAATGCGGATATGAATAATGCTACTGGCTTTCTTTATCATGACAAAGATGGAAATAAATGGTTAATTACTGCAAAACATATTCTATTCTCTTGCATGAATAATGGACTCCCTTTCACAAGGGTTAATGTGATGTTCAGCAAGATTAACTCGTCAACTTACTTGCCAATAGGGTTAAGCGACATCCTCAAACATGGAAAAATTCACGCTAATGAAGATGTAGATATTGCCATGATCGAGATTTCACAGTTGCTTGAGGGCAGGTATCTTGTGAGTAAAGTATATTCCAACTTCGGATTTTTTACCGATTCGACTGTCATTAAACAAAAGCTCCGAGAAGGAGCATCAGTTTGTGTAACGGGGTATCCGGAGAAGGACCTCGACTATAATACAACTTCTCTAAGAATATTATGCGGGAAGGTAATACCCTGCCCACCTGAAGAACTTTCTCCAACTCTAAGATATTGCTTCTGTATTGACCAGCCGATAGAAAAAGGAATGTCTGGAAGCCCAGCCATTACTTCAAATGTGGAGGACTCTGATTCCATGCTTGCTGGAGTATGTGTAACCAGATTACAAAATGGTAAGATTGCAGGAGGCATCCAACCATCATACCTCCTTAGAGACATCATTGACGAGGGTATAAGTCTGAGGACTAAGTAAAAGAAAAGAGATTATGGCATTACGTGGGTTCCTTTAAGCATATTTTTCTATAGTCCTTTCAGCGATCAATTTGGATATGTCACCTTGTCAATCTAGTCATGTGTTACGTGGATAGGCGTCTATTCAAACTAAGGAGGCTACGGAAGCCGTGTCATGCCTTAACTTTGATCTTGGCCTGAAAAGATATCACCACATTGGATATGTCCATCATAGAAAAATCTCTTGCTAGTTTAGAGTGAATATGCTATTACCGCATATAGTAATATTAATAGAAATCATGATATCACTGATAACTAGACTCCCTAATGTATATAGACTGTAAATCAGAAGGGGGATTTACTACTGGTCATAAAAGGACTGAAGAGAATCGAGGACAGTTTGGAAACCTAAAGGCATATCATTTTGTCCGAATACGGCCTTTACAAAGATGATAATGCAAGAGTCACTCTGTTTTATAAGGTGATATTATGTCTCTTGCCTTTTTCTTTCTTTTGTTATGTCAATGTCTGCTGCCTCAGCTATATCCACGCACTCTTTTTCTACTTGGATGGTTGAAAAATAGAAATCAAATTCTTCCTTTAACATCTTGGTTGCTTTCTGCAAAATATCATCAGTTTTAGACAAATCATCTGTATGAACATGTGTTGAAAAAATGTTTACACCCGGCGTTATGCTCCAAGCATGTATATGGTGAACGTTCATAATAACGGAAATATCAGCTATATGTCTGCAGGACACAAATGGGGATATTTGAGCCTAAGAAATAGATATTTATCTGAAGGCCAATTTTGCAACATAGTTCAACATCCACATCCTTCGACGTAAGGAGGTCGCTTTACATGACAACCGTATCGAAAAGATATTTGCAAATGTCATAAGATATAGAACTGATACAGAACCAGGATCTTCTGGTTCACCTGTCTTTGATAATGAATGGGAACTAATAGCTCTTCACCATGCAGGAGGAGATTATGACACTAAACACGACATATGGCTAAACAATGAGGGAATTAGAATAGATTCAATTGTTTCAGATTTAAAAAATCATTTCAGTGGAAGATGCGAAGGCACTACCATACTAAATGAACTAAAGATATAATATAAAGAAAAGATAAGGAGCTCCTCCAATTTTCGCTTTTTTTTAGTATGACTCCCGATAGCGGCAGTATATATTATGATAACAAGTACCACAATGTATTTGTTTTAACTTTCTCAACATATTAACCCAAGAGGATCCGTCAATAACACAGAATCAAATTCGTTGAGCATTAGATCGCAATTCAACCTGATTTAGAAACGATCCTGACTAATAAGAGCTACGTAAGTAATAACATTGCAAGTGATGATGTATATAGATTTGTTATCTAACTGACTGACCCGAGATTGATGATATAGGCTTGAACATAATGTAGTATTTGAGAGGATATTTTTCGTATTTAATCCTTTTTGAATAACAAACCAAATTGACAATCAGGATTGGATAGATTATATTATAGTGTATTAGGCTCAGGACTGTAGGTGGTTAGGAAGCAGACAAGTTGGGTTTTCTATTCTCTCTGTTGGCAGACAGCCAAAGAGTAGTGTGACAAGTATGACGGTATGACAGGATATTAGCGGTGTACAGTATAAAAATAATTAAGACTGAGGGAACAAGAATGATGATCTAAGTACCATGTGTTCACCAAAATTCCATGGTAAGCTGATCATAGTAGGAGATTTGATTAGAGAGGCTATAGCTCATGAAGTTGCCCTCAAGATATCTGAGATTTCGTATTTACCCGTAAGGAGTTATGGAATAGAACAGATTCTTCATGGTCCAAGAGTTACCTTAGATAAAGAAACAAGCATCATAGCATTTACTTCCACATCTCAAGATAGACAGGGCAGTCTAATTAAATACGCAAATGCAGTAGGCGCAGAATTGATTGAGATAAATGACGAATGGCCGCAGCAGCAGTAGCAGCAACCATTCACAACTATATATAAAGAGTTTAACTGGTTAGCACAACTTGTGTGGGGGCAACAACTGGCCTTAGAACTTGCAAAGAAGTTAGGTACAAATCCAGATACTGTGAGAAAGGATCAAAGTGTTTACGCTGAAGCAGGCAAAGATATATCCCTATAGATTTATTTCAGCACTAGCCTCATAAACAGGGATTCATAATAGCAATAAAAATATACTTTTAGTCTATTCTAATTCTGCTCTTATACGTCTTACTAATACATCTGTAGCAATTGGTTTCTTGATGAAGCACCCTATGCTCTTAATTAGATGCACCTCCCTTACAGCATCCATATTTATTTCTCCAGAAGAAATCTAGAACATATATATAATTATACCTATAGTATTATGGCTCCTAACTTAGAAAAACAATATATTCAATAGCTTACAAGAATGAAGCTAATTACTTCTATTGTTGTAGCATCGTCCATTCTCCTATTTTCAGCTGTTGTCTTTCCGGTCAGCGCTGATAATAGTCGTGACTGGAGATTTGAGGCTCACAGCAGAAGTATTGATATCGATATTTGTGTTAGATGTACGTCAACTATCCCCGGACCTCAAGGCATGCAAAATACTTTCAAACAAGAAGGAGAACTTTTTCTGATGTATAGTATCATCAAATGAAATACAGTCATGCAGTAAAGGAAATAGACCGCAAGACCATACTTGTATTGGTGATTCTGGATAAAATGAGAGACCATGAGTAAACCTTGCTCTGCGTTTATTCTGCGAAACGTCCATTCTAGCTTTTTGAAAGGTAAGGGATGTTACCATCATTGCCAGCTTTTCAAATGAATAAAAAAGCATAACAGGCTTGGAAAGTAAAGAAAGCTGCTTCGACATAAAGAAAAAATCTCTTGCCTGTTTTGCTGTATTGCTGACCTCTATAGCAATGCTGTCACTATCATTTTCTCTAATGAGTTCATGCTTAGTATGATTTTTCATATAATTAAGAGTATTAACTCTCTTCGGAATGTAGTTTTGAATGAACTGTTTACTCTCAAAGTCCGTTATAAAGTCCCACATTTCATTTTCCGGGTTATCTGTATAAACCGGTATACATTTGGAGGATTTAATACCTGTTGGCATCGCTAAAAGGTTCCCAAACTCAAATTGGATGATAATATTATGACAATTAATCTTGTCTTGATAGATATAGAATTCAGAATGTGCCACTCTTGACACAAATCGTATGATGATAAATGGATCATACTCTAATCGTAGCTCTCTTGAAATATTCCAAGTCCTTGATGAAGGCATCTCTTGGATCAATATTATTCAAAAATGTGTTATACCCTAATAATTGAAGATATCTATCAGCAAATCTAATCAGGTTATTCACGACATTTTTAGCGAAGTAGAAAGGATCTAAATCGATCCGTCCATCTCTATCTATTACTCCCCATTCAGATATTATCTTGTATGGACTTGGTTTATCGCTGCATTGCTTTACGTAATCTTTTATCTGATGATTTATAACAATCAAATTAGACCAATGTGATGCAATTGGAGAAATAATTCTTTCAAATCCTTCCCTATGAATAACTTTATCTCTAAATTCATATATCAAATTAATGAATGGCCTGTTAACGTCTATATGTTTTTTCAAGACTGGATCCCTGTTATTCACTTCTTTCAGAAAATCATTGCCTGAACTCTTAGATAATGAAATTCTGTTAGGTTGAATGCTACTAATATTATAATGACTGGCTGTTTCATTTGCCAGGTTGTCAAAGATACCTGTAATCATGGAAATTAGATATTCAATATGATAAAAGATTACTAATAAATCATCAAGATCTACGAAGACTCCCAGACCCTCAGGGTATGGAGACCCTCTTTTTAATTCGGCTAGTCCATTGTTCATACTTGAAAGTTAAATAGTTGCTTTTCTAGAATAGCCAAAATAATGCTGAACGCCTAAATAATCCACACAAAAAAAGGCTTTTAGAAATCTAAAAATCAATGCTTGAATTGTTTGAGACGGTCTCTTCGGCGGAAATCTAAATGCATTTTTGTAAACGACTGGCAAATAGTTTGATTTGGTGTAAAGGTAGATCTGATACCAAGATGTCAGAGCCCCTCTAGATCTAGTACCAAAATACAAACCTTTTGACTTGGCAAATATGTCAAGAACTTCGCACGCATGTTCTGTATTTGCTACTCTTAGATAAGGAAAAAAACTGTGTACTATTGTATAAAGTTTCATATTTAACTTCCCCAAAAAGGATCGCCATCAAACGTATCTTTTCATATCTATATGCAGCTTTAGCTGAAAAGTACGACGATAACGGCTTAATTTATGCATATGCAAGCGCACATAGGTGTTATGAAGAGGATTTATTATCTTAAAACCGTTCAGATCTTATAAAATTAGACCCCTAGAGGGTCCTTTCTATCGAATCGATCAATAGTGACAGATAGCAAAAAAGCGAATATACTTCCCCATTTACCTTAGGATGTACTTTTATATCATGAGAATTAACAATACTTATCCAATGCGATAAAATTACTTAATATGAGATGATCATTTTGATGGATAAAAATACAAATAGGAATGTTAAATGCAGCAGCAACGATGACAATGACCTTATTAAAGTCCAAAAACCTATTTTTGTTACCGGAGCTCCTCGGTCGGGTTTAGGGATAATTCATCAGATACTGACTTCTCATCACCAGGTAACGTCTATTATATCAAACTCGATGCAGAGGATAATTCCTCATTCTAGACAAAGAAATCACATACAAGAATTTCATTCATTATTAGAGACTTCTTCATTATCCTTATTCTTGTCGAGGCTCGGCAATCTCATACGTTCTGCAACCAGAAATCGTATCCAATATAATGATAGGCAGTTTTGGAATGAATATTTTGAACCTTATGTTCATGTCACGAATTCAGATGTCACCGACGAGATCGCGAATTATTACAGATCCATAGTTGCTCAAATACAGCATGTCAATAATAGGCCAAGATTTGTTAGTACTTTGTCTGAACATTCTTTCAGAGTCCTTGCACTAAGTGCGATATTTCCTGATGCCAAATTTATTCATATCATTAGAAACCAAAGGATAGTTTCATGTTCTATGTTCGTTAAATCCATGGATGAAAAATCCATATCAAATGATGATCCTTATTTCCAGAGCCTTGACAGAATACTTGGGGGCATTCGTTATAGTGAATCTTCAGAATCTTCAGAACTAGTTAATTATGAGCTTGCTGTACAAATCATAATTAGTAGAGCTAGAGAAGCAATTTCACTTAGGGGCCAAAGATACCTGGAACTACATTACGAAGACCTGGTATCTGATCCAAGACAATCGCTAGTAAGAATTCTTTCTTTCTGTGAGTTAAGTCAGAATCCTGATTTTGTTCGCAATAGCTGTACGAACATTCGTAACGAGAACGAAAAATGGTATTCGTATTTGAATCCGCAGAACTTGTAAGTTTCGTTTACCTTCATTTCGTTGTGAATATAGGCCTTAGCTTTTTCCCTATTAAGTTTGGGGAATATTATTTTGTTCTATTCTAACTACAATTGTCAATTATATTTATACAACTCATAGATAAAATAAGAAGACTAAAACTATTATTATTAGTATCTCGGTCATTAATTAAATAATATACATATGTCATCAGCACGTATAGAAATTACTGAGCTGGAAACTGATAATATAGGAGGACAAAGGTCTAAATTTGATGTCATAGCGACCATCTTGTATATATGCATCGATGGCAGTTTGAAAAATCATATAGTCGGTAAAGGTAATTTTAGTGATTCTATGACAAATCACTACATCTCCATTTTGTTGTACAATGATTTACTTTCTACATATATCGACAATGAAAACAACCGGAGAACATATTATAGAACTACTGATAAAGGAAAAGAAGTGATCCACTTCTACAATCAAATCCAGAGGTTATTTAAAATAGCCACACCATCAAGTAAGAATAATAATATCAGTGGGGTCCAGGCTAGATCCCTAGGCAATACAATATCAAGTTCTGCAGCTCAGATAGTAACCAAGAGGATACTTATTGTAGATGATGAAGCAGATATAACATCAGCTTTAAAGCGAGGACTAGAAAAATATGGATTTACAGTAGAAGTTAACAATAATCCGCTATCAATGTTATCTGGTTACGAAGCAGGTTACTATGATCTTTTGATAATAGATATCAAAATGCCAGAGATGGATGGATTTGAGTTGTACCAAGTTATAAGAAAACTAGACAACAGAACAAAGGTCTGTTTCTGGACTGCTTTTGAAGTTGCGTACGAACAGTTTGTAAAGAGATTTCCATCAATGAATGAAAAGTTCTTTATCAAGAAGCCTGTAACTCTTGAGGATTTAGTCGATAAAATAAATAGGATAACTGAAGATGAAAAAGGATCTTCATAATCCCCATCAGTATCATCAACATCACATATCTTTTCTCCCTCTCCAGAATTTCCTACACTTGAGTAAGCTCCTAATTATAGTCGATGATTATTAACTTAGCATATGAGAAAAGTATTCTTGGGATTTTCCAGGAGAAGTTACATACTTCTTGCTGTTCTTGTGGTCTGTTCCAGTTTACTGTCATTGTTGTCATATTACTACTCCTCCTCTGCTGCCCGGCAGATTTTGGAATTAGCATCAGAGGATATAAGATCTAATGCGAAAATTCAGGCGCATGATCTACGATCTATGTTGTCTAATGCATTAACTTCAGTTTCTTCCAATTTAGATATTCTTTCTACCTCTCAGGAGGTGATTGATCCGGATGAAAATGGTAATCCGCTTTTTAATATTGTCCGAACTTCATCTGCCGGTTTATCAGTAGAGTACATGTGGCTAGATCAGAATGGAAGGATACTTTGGCCTAAGAGAAGCTCTAATGACTATACTGATTCTATGTCTAATCTCTTAAGGGTGCAATTTTTTGGTTTCAGTAATGAAAGTGGTGGTCACGACGATGACGTCTCTCATCAAAGAGGTGCCCCTTTTTTTAACAACGGAACCTTAGATCCTATGTCTGGGAAAATGTATAGCTTGATGGCGTATCCCATAATCAATAAATCCACCTTGGCATTCGGTTCTCCTCCACCTAATTTACATGGAGGAGCCGTCGTTGCAGCTATACAATTCGAAAACAATACCAGCAATAAAGCAAGTCTCCTAAGAACACAATCTTCTGATGAGGTTAAGCAGAATATAGTTTTAGTTGTAGACAAGAGAGGTGTTGTTTTAGAATCCAACAATAATTCTTTAATAGGCAGACCAGTTTCTCAATATTTTAAACAGATCGAAGTGCCAGAGCCTGCTCCAGAAGGAGCTAGTTTAGGATCTGATTCACTGATAGAGGAAACATTATTCAACATATCACAACCTGCATCTCTGAATGTTTCATTCCGTGACCAGACCATGACCATGATATCTGAGCCTGTATATTTAGATGGCAATCAAGTGTGGACATTATATGTCTTGGCTCCTCATCTGCTTACGCATGATGTAAACACTCTCCTTGGGCTCCAAAATAATTTTAGCAGTATAATGATCATTATCATCGGTATAGTCGCATTCGTGGTAGCTATGATAATTCTATTTTGGAATAAAGGTCTTGAGGATGTTGTTTATCAGAGAACTGGAGATCTAAGAAGAATTAATAGTTATTTGATAGCTGCCAATGAACAACTTAAAGTCCATGATTTAATGCAAAAAGAATTTCTTAATATCGCCAGTCATGAAATGAAGACACCTACGCAGACCATATTGTTGCATTCCAATCTTTTATCCGTTGATCCTACTTCAGGACATGATTCCATAGACGCAATCACACGTAATGCCATAAGGCTTCAGAAACTAGTTAATGAGATTCTTGATATTACCAGAATAGAGAGCAAGTCTTTGAAGCTAACCACAGAAAGACTAAACCTCAATCAGATTATAGCATCGATAATAGAAGAATATTCTACGCTCATTGATAGCGGGAAATTAATGCTAAAATATGATGCTAACGATGATGATATATACGTAATTGGAGATAAGGCAAGAATAACACAGGTCATTTCGAATCTAGTGGATAATGCATTAAAATTTACAAAAGAAGGATTCATTGCAATTAATACTAGAATCGTGGATGGCAATCTTGTGTTAGTAAGCATAACCGATACAGGAAGAGGCATCGATCCGAAGGTTCTCCCAAAGATTTTTGACAAATTTGCTACCAATTCTGATCAGGGTTTAGGTCTTGGTTTATACATCTCTAAGAACATTGTTGAGGCTCACGGTGGAAAAATGTGCGCACATAATAATAACGATCTTAGCATTGATTGCCCCTTTAATAAATATCATCCTCATATTAGTAAGGGAGCGACTTTTTCATTTACTTTAAGAACCGATGTCGATAGTAACTAATGATATTAAACATCTTAGGTATTCTTTTTTGGTTTTGAGCTAGTTATTATCTAAACTGATTTCTTGTCCACTTTCGTTAACGAGAATGTTAGAGTACAGCGTATTTTGTTGAGATGCTCCATTACGCAAATATAATGCTTCAGAGGGTTCGGGTATATTGATTATGGTATTGTTGTACACTGCATTATCAAATGAATCCTCATCTATGTCTATTCCAGTACCACTATCTGAAACAATATTATTATAAACTTCATTATTGTGCGATTCAGAGATTACTATTCCATTATCTTCATTGCTAACAATATTATATCTTGCAATAGAATCAAACATGTTCCTGCTAAACATAATTCCGCTCTTGGTATTGTTGTATACCTTATTATTCTCTATACTTATATTGTAGCAATCTAATGAACAAATTACACCAGTTGAACCATTATCATGTACAGTATTATTTCTAATTATCATATTGTGAGTTCCAGTATGTGGATCTAGCCCATAATGAATGTTATCATGAATGTGGTTATTCTCAATCGTCATTCCTCCTACTCCCCTTGTATACAAGCCGAAGTACAAATTGTAGATCTCATTTCCTCTTATTATACTGCCATCACCAGCTTCATATCTCAGACCAGTACGTCCTTCGCCATATCCTGCTTCATAGCCTAGGTACGCTAATTCTGAATTTGTGATATCAGTTGTACCAGTAGCGTCATCCTCAACTACAATGTATGGCCTTGGGGTGCCTATACTGACACTCTGACCATTTCTATCTGAATCCTGACTTGTAGTATAGTTATTTGTATTTGGATTCCATGAAGTTACTCTGACTGAATCAATCTTCAAGCTACCGGATACAAGTATAGGATGAGCAGTTTCTCCATCTGCAAGTATCTTGAGCCATGAGGTGTCTGTAGAATTGATATAAAGTGTCGCATTTTGAGCTATAGTGATACCAGCATTCAATTGCCAAACATTGTCTCCAACCCCGTCAATATTTCCAGAGATAGTATCAACGTTAACATCGACATTATCCTCCTTTAATAGTACGTTCTGATCTCCTAATATATTATGAATATCAGACAGATTTGCAGACTGGCATGTAATTATTATCATGTTCTCCTCTAGATTATAACTAATACAGCTTGTCGGTGATGATGATTCTGCTATTTGAGACGGTAAGGAAGAAGAAGCATAAACTGAATTTCCTAATAAAGGTTGCGAGATAAGGAACGTAGTTAACAGTATAAGTACTGAAAATGTAGGAGCAGGAGCTGCTTGATAGATCATTTATTTTTATTGCCTCTTATCTGAATTACATTATAAACATACTCTAGTATTTTTTATTATTTACTAAAATCAATTTTTCCTTTTATCTGTAGAAAAGCTCTTCATATAGTAATGTTTTTACCGAAAAACCTTACCCAATTTAATTGGGTGAACGTACCTACAAATGATTGCTGACACCGTGATCAAGCCGCCGTCCTCTTGTGTCAAGAGATGAAATACTTTGACTTCAAGCATCAGATGAAGTTAGATTAGGATTGAAGAAGTACTAGTAGCTGATTTGATGTTATTGTCCTTGGAATCCGCTCAGTTCTGCTGAATTCTCCTCATCCTGGATTTCTGAGTTTATGTTCTGACAGTAGGCATCGCTAGGCAACTCTCCGTTGCTACAGGTATTAGCTTGCGATGTTGCTTGGTTCTTGGCATTAACCTTCTGTCAAACCGATTAAATGAAAAAAGAGAATATTATAAGTGATATCTGTGCTTACTTACGGGTTACGATTTATACAGATATGAATATAACTTCCGTAAACATATTCAGTAAATACTTTACGGAAAAGATCATTCCAGACTACCAAAGTAGCAGTAAAATAGTAATCAATGTAGAGTTTTTGCTTAGCAAAATTAACCATTCTAATTTCCAATTAAAGCTTCATAATCCGTTGTAGAAATAGATTTACGATTTGACGTAAATGTTGACGAAGATGATGAGAATAG
>WHTU01000130.1 GCA_009377575.1 Nitrososphaeraceae archaeon
TTAATAGACCCAGACCAGTTAACGAGGAAGTTGAGCAGATGTTGGGGGTTAGTGCTTCTATAATCGAAAAGACCGTGTATGTTAAACAGAAAGATGTAGACAGACTAGCACTGGCAGATCCAGTAGAATTAAGGAGACTAATCACTACACTTTTTGGACTAGATGAATTCGATAGGGTCAAGAACGATCTTTCTAAACTTAGTACAGATCTTCAAGATTCTATTAACATATTAAAAGGAGAGGTTGGAGTTCTTGCTATTGAAAAGACGGAACTTGTCAAGAGAGAAAATGAATTAAGAGTGAAAGACAAAGAATGCATTGAATCTGAATCAGACTTAAATAAAACTCTCGAAAGCCTTTCAAAGCTACCCTTAGAGGATATACTGAAGAGAATTAAGAGCAACGATGTGGACACGATGAACAAGAATAATGAGCTTGCATTGGTAAATAGTTCCTTAGTAGAAAAGACTAATTACATAGCAAGTCAGGATGAGAGAATAGACGCCTTAAAAATATCCATTAAGAATCTAGGCAATCAGAAAGCTGTTGTACGGCAGGCCTTAGAAAGTCTTCCAAATGATGAAAATCTACTGCAATTAGATAGATTATTTATGGGCATAAAAACATACGAAAATCAAATTAAACAAGTTATAGAGCGTTCTTCTATTACCTTGAATTTTGATCCAGTTTCTCAGCCAGAACAGATGAATAGTCAGTTACAAGAAATATCTAACGAAATAAAAAGTTTAGAAAAATATGAGAACACTTTACATAATAATATTGAGTATTTGAATCAGATTCTAATATCTAACGAAGTCATTTCTGGGATAAAAAAGAATAGCATAAAGTATATCGAAGAGCAGATGAAATGTCCTGTCTGTAACAAATCAATCAATGATAAAGGAAAGATGGCAGTAGAATTAGGTAACGAAATAAGAGAAATAGACTCTGATTATAATAATGTCAATGTTCAGGTTAAACAAGCAAAGGATGAACATGATGAAGTATGTAAGAAGCTAGATACCAGGAGCAAAATTAAAGTCATATTACAAAATATGCTTACACTTTGTGATAGTCTGATAAATCACAGAAAAAATGCTTGCTCCATACTTGATCTACATCATGCAAAATCAATCGAGGATCTCCTGTCATTTCTGGGTTTTTCCACAGTCAGCGACGTCATTTCAGAAAGAACAAGTCTAAGATTGGAAATAGAGTATTATAAAAAGGAGATACACCGAATCGAAGAACAGATAGATGAAGAAAATATACAGTACAAAAAGTATGAAAACGAGCTATCAAAATTGAGAAATCTAAAGAAAAATATAGTTAATGATATTGACCAATTAAAGAGTAAGCTGCAAGAATATCTCCAAGAACTTTTAGTTACTAGCCTAGATGATTTATTAAAAAATTTACAGTGTAGCACCGTTGATGAAATCATTATTAAAAGGAAAACTATGGAAAATAGTCTTGGCGCCAAGAAAAGATTCTTAGATATACTTACCAGACAAGCCTTGATGCTAAAAGACGACATAAAAAATAGAGAATCTAACATAAAGAAGCTCTCGCAAAAAGTAAGAATCATGTCTGAGAAAGAGAATGAAATACGACATGTAAAATATCTGCGAGGTGAGATTGACGGATTCATTTCAAATTATGTTGTGGAAGGAAAAATGGTAGGAGTATTAAGACATGCTACCAATGATTATATAGCACAGCTTACAGAAGGCCGCTATACTATAGACAAAATTTCTTCTACCATAAGAAGAGTGAGGGGAGGTATGGAATCTCATGGCTTGGAAATAACACTTATGGACAGTAAGGACAATGTAATAAAGAATAAAGATCAGTTAAGTGGAGGCGATGAAACTGCTCTAGGACTGGCATTAAGAATTGCAATATCCAAGTTGATGGCAAGGATAAAGCCCTTCAAGAACTCAGAGAGGAAACCACCAATAATTAATTCTATAATTATGGATGAACCAATGGCAAGTTTGGATTCCTCCAGAAGAAAGCTTCTAGTTAGTATGCTAACTCAGGCTAGAAGCTTCAAACAGATCTTCCTCGTAACTCATACGGAAACAGAATTTGGTGATTATCATTCGATTACTCTAAAGGGTGATGAAAAAGGTAATAGACAGGTTGTTTATATGCCTGTCAAACTATAATGGGGTGTAGATTAGAAGGAAGATATGATTTGCCCAATCGTCAATGAATATCACTAGCGATTTAAATAATACATTCAAGTATATGAAATAATACTTCCTCGTCGGTGTAATATCTAGAGTATGTCCAACAAGCTTTGCACGAACAGGGCCTTCTGACGAATTACTGTAGAAGTGTTGTAAAAAACTGTTAAAAGCTAGACATAGAGCTGGCTTGCCGGCGGGTCAGACATAATTCTTTAAAAAACGATGATAACATTCGACCTAGAGATTCACATAGAGAAAAATATTATAAGAGAGTTTTGTGTTTTTTATACCTGTGGCAAAAATGTCTTACATATACAGCAGTTGCAATTACTGCAGTAACTGCAGTCACTTTGCAGCATCTGCACTACAGTGGTCTCTGGTAACTAAATACGGAGAGGAGGATGATCCCTATGATTAAAAATTATAGTTGTCCGTTCTGCATACAAAAATCCTCAAGAAGGTCTAACATGGAAGTTCATATAAGGAGAAGACATCCCGACATGCATTTAGCATGGAATAATCCTTATAGAGCCATTAATGCAAGGAGTTTTGAATATCCCAATTACAACCTGAAGTCGAATAATAGCCCAAATAATATGATATTTAATAATGGAGCAAGTGTATGGAGACAAACGAACAGGGGCAGTCTGAAAGGTGATTGCATGGATCACACTATTAACCTCCTGAGTAAGCACGTGAAAATTAAGGATCTCACTAGTCAGCTCATGCCACCATCACGACAGTTTTACTATCCCAGCACTTTGGGTCAATTCATTCAAAGATCGCCCAACTTTTCAACTTTGCCCTTTCATCAGTCGTCCCTAGCTATTCCTGCAGATTCCATCAACATTTCTGGTCCTGTTTCAGGTAAGGACGACGAAAATTTGAGTGAAGCTGAAGCCAACATTAAACTCAAATCTTTTCAACTGATTTCATTGAGAGGGTTGATATGTAACAAGTGCTTAACGGTAGCTACCATCCCTGGCTATCTGTATGGAGATAGAACTATAAAGGAAATCCACAACCATTCTTGCAGTGAGGACAGAGTATTAGACCTAAAGCGGAGAGATAATCATGATTTGAATAGATTCTTTGTT
>WHTU01000131.1 GCA_009377575.1 Nitrososphaeraceae archaeon
GGGGTGTCCTTCCGGACATGATATGGTAGGATCCCTCGCGATTGCTTCTGCTAAAGCTCTAGAGGGAGATAAGAAAAATATTGATATCGGCATCAATGATACTGATAGTACATCAGGAACTAGTCAAGTTATAGCTGAGAATAGTGACCCTAAAAGTAATGATAAGGGTACAAACATAGAATCTCTGATACCTTCAACAATAAATGCAATTCCATTTCCATAATATCTTCGTCTTTACTGATCTAGAGAAGAGAAGATAAAAATAATGAAAACTTGACTAATTAAGCATGCTTGAAATATCGAGATCTATTCCACTCGCTCGAATACTTCTCTAGCTATACTCCTCTCAGGCTGCTGAAATATTATTCAGATGCATTTGATTACGTAGAGAAAGACTCTATATCTTCAGGCAACTATTAGGGCTTGAACAAGTAAAATGGGGAGATAAATATAATATGACTGATAGTCTGGCAAGAAAAGAAAATAATATAGTGGAAGACAAACTTTTCAGTTTCATTTAATATTATACCATTAAAATACCCCTTAATGGCTTTGGCGTAAAGGAAAAAAAGGCCTTTGTTATCTGCAGGTATTCGCAGAGATTGAAGATGATTTAGTGCCCGTTATTTGAGCCTAATTTCATGCCATCAATACCCCCTATGATACAAAATATGATTTCACTATCCATGGTATACGTTGCCACCAATAGTAAAGACTATTATAGAAGCAACTTCGTATGTTCTGCAGGATATGTTTGAATGGCTTACATCTCCAGCAGGAGACGTCAATGAAGAAATACATAGAAAAAACTTTTTAAGATCGTAGCCCTTTACTACTTATTAGAATCCTGTTCTAGAATCAATATTACTTCGGACCCCCTTGGACTTCCTTCCATAATATGAACTAGATATGATTTTGGATCTAGAATATTCATTTTGACTGACCGGTGTTACATTGGCATCGCTACCTACATACTTTCATTCAATGGACAGATACTCTGAAGATGACCTCAAGAAGAGTCAAAAGGAACCCCGAGATGAGATTTGTTGATTATTCAAGGTTGTAGAATAGTAGAAAGCAAAAGTATGACAAAACCTTATCTATGTCTGATATGATTTAGTATATAAAGGATTTGCAGTCACAAAAATACATATCCTTAGCATTAACTTCGATTGATATTATTTTTATTTTATTAATACTATTAATACTATTAATCTCTTGTTCTCTTTTTCATAAGGCTTTTGCTGCATCGCCTGCGTTTGATCAAATTTTCATAACTGATGAAGAAACCAGTAATCAGAGAAATGATTGGGTTCAAACTTATGGTAATGACAGCACTCATTTAAGGTCTGACCATACAAACCTACTGGCGGTAGATTATCTTAGTGATGGAAAAACTCTAGATACTACATTTTGGTTAGCATCAAATTTGGAAAATGCTTCTACATATAGTCAACCACTCAAAAGGATTAGGTATGGTATGCTTATTGCCATTGTTTCCTTGCCTCCAACTTCAGGATATAACGGAGCCAATTACAACTTTTATATTGAAGCAGTTGATGGAAAATGGAGTGAATATCTTTACCAATTATCATCAACAGGTTCTTCTGCGCTTATAGAGTCTAAGATAAACTATACAGAACCTTTTGCTGGTAGTACGATAGGGCCAGGATATGCTAAATTGCGATTAAATCTAAGTTCTATAAATTATCCTACGGCATATGGCTTATCATTTTATACAGCAGAATCCTACAAATCAAATGAAGTTAGAGATTTTACAAGCTGGATTGCTATTCCTCCTGCTACTGTAGACATATTAACACATCCAGAGAAGATAGTCATAAGACAAGGAGAAAAGCACGTAATTCCGGCTGAGATAGATACGCCCTTTTCTAATAATGTTACTAGTATAACTTTTGATAATGGCACAGATTTCAGTTCTGATGGCTTAAATGTATCTATCCAAAGAATTCACCCTCCATTATTTGAGGTAGAGGTTTCTCCACAAACACCAGTAGGAGCATACACTATACCGTTTGTGGCTTCAATGTTAATAGCAACAACATATTCGACATCGCCTACTACTACTGCTGCCACTGCTACTGTTGACACAGTAACTGGAGTTATAGACCCAGAGTTTCAGGTATCTAAAAAATATCCAACAATTGGCTATATAACTAGTCAGGCAAATTTAACAATAGATGTAATACCACCACTTACTGTTAATGAGACATTTATGGCCATTTGGGACACATACGCGACACACATAGCGATTGTTGTAAGTGGGATGGTGGGTGTGCTAATGACATTTTTTGTAGAACATCTGAGAAGCAGAAGGGAACACAGAAATCGAAACCTAAATAACTAGCTAATCTCAATCCAGATTGTACTATTTTATTCAAAAGTTTATAAGATAGAATAGTGTTCCTCTGTGTTAGAATCCTGTTTTAGTATCAATATTACTTCGGACTCCCTTGGGCCCACAGAGTTAATTTACTGTAATCATAGTCAGTTCGAACTGCGTTGACTAACTATGAGCTGGCTGGCTACTACCATTCAAACCAATCATGCTGCCAAATTGATCACATTCAATTTTTTCGGATTTTGGATATTCTATGTAGGATGGACGTATACCCACGTTCTCAGAGACATTCACTTATATTCTATAATATTTGCGACATTTTAGACAATCAAGCTGTAAAACATAATATCCCTTTCCTAAAATCCTCTCCAACTCTTATGTCCTGCAATTGAGAGATAACTTCGTTTACCATTTCGTGAATTTCCTCTGTTTCCAATGGTACAACGTCTGTAGCCAGATTTGATTTGGGAATGCTGTCTATAAACTTTTTTACAGCACTGGTAATATCTGGTGATCGGATTTATAGTATCCGACGCGTAATCAATCTAAAGATCGCTCTTTTCTTGTTAAGAATTATTGTTAGTGTTGTAAGTATATATGTTGTCTGCATTACTTCGGTTAACAAAGCCATGGGATTCTTATCTTGTAACATTATACCTGTTATTTC
>WHTU01000132.1 GCA_009377575.1 Nitrososphaeraceae archaeon
ATTCAGATTATCATGTTTCTTAATCGAATTGAGAATTTGATAGACTCGCTGTTTCTGCTCCTTTAGTCCTTTTTCATCAAATACTGAATATGGAGAAACTTTTATTGTACTTGATTCGTATGACCGATAGTCTGCGATTAATTCTGCAAATCTATTCAGAAAGTTATTACTCTCCAATTCATACTGATCTATAGAATCAAACACAAAATGACATATCCAATCAAAGTCTCCACCACCTCCTAGTCCACCACCTAATTTAGTGGAATAAAGACAGAAGGGTGCCTCTTCAACATAGTTCTTTAGTCTCTCAATTAGGACCTGTGAATCTTTTGAAAATTTGAATTTAAGAATTATTGTTCGATTTATCTTCTCTGATACAAAACTGGGATTAAGAATTGCTGAATAACCGAGTATTACGTTTCTTTTTTCTAGCCTTTCTAGTCTATGTCTTATTGTTCTATCTGTGATATCATACCCCATATCCTTCAGGGTATGAGCAATTTGCAGTGAAGACATACGAGCATTCTTACCGAGTTGGGAAAGTACTATCTTATCAACTTCGTCAAGCAATATATGATATAGTTGTAGTACATTATTAACTATTTCCAGGTTGGAAATCGGGACATAACAGAGATATCTAATTCATAATAACATCATTTGAACATCATACGCCCACCACTACATTGAATCGTTCTTGTGGACACAGTTGTGGTATAATAACAACATTTATCCTTTTGTACATTTGTCTCTGAGTCCGGTATATGAGACCAAATATTGCTTTCAAATTATTAACCAGAGGTGGAGGAGCTTAATTTGTCTAAAGATGAGATCTAGTTCTTGTTATGTTCTTACCTATGATTTACTAGAATGGTCATTGTTGTGATACAACCCGAATGATACCAGACAGACTCTAAGATTGGACGTATGCCAAAGTTGAAGAATCGGTAAGGAATGATGTCAAAGAAGGCATACAAACATTTTCTCTCAAGGATTATTGGTTTTAACATTTATGCATATTATCGGCCACGCTTACACTATCTGGTCTCATAATTAATACTGAAATTATGGTTGCATCATCATCTAATCTTACCAAAACGGTTACATCATAGCGATCGTATTATGAAAATATTCATGGAGACCTCTGTTTGAAGACAAGAATGCTAGGAAAAAATGGGCCACAAGTTTCCCAGATCGGACTGGGATATATGGGAATGTCAGATCTGTATGGCAGCAAACAGACTAGAGATGACAAAGAAAGTCTACCAACTATCAACTTGGCAGTAGAAGAAGGTATTAACTTCTTTGATATTGCTACTGCACTTTTAATTCCTTGACATCAAAAGGTGGTACATTCATCTCTAGATACTCCTTCATTCTAAATTCAATATCTTGAGCTGTCAAGTCCTCCATACTCGGTGAGCCTATATCAAAAGATATTTTGTCAGGATCAGTCTTCACATTCGTGACAACAAAATCTGCATATTGATTTGTAATTTCGTTGATCCAATAATGGACTTGGTCTGTCTTTACATTTGAAACATTTAGTTCGACCTTTACAGGCTTAAACTTGGTTGTGCCTCCTAAGTAATCCTTGCCCGTTTCTATGTTATAGTCTACATCAGACAAAATATATTCTATCCCTCTATAGATCATAATATGATTCATTACTAATAAGCTCTTGCTTGTTGGATAGAGGCTTCGTTAATTTTAGCGGTATGACCTACAGCTGAGTATGTATAATAATTCATAATGATGAATATTCTGAAATGTGGACTAATATTAGAATTTTAATTCAAGTTACAGATTTGCATCCAAGTCTTCAGGGCCATTAATTGATGACACTTTCATGTAAAATCCATAATTGCAGATGTTATAACGTCTGCTTCAATTCATTACAACCACATTACAGGCAGACTCAAATTATGGTTAATCATGGGAAATAGCTATCATTCTCATGGATAACTGAGCCTATTTGAATGATTTTTTTGTTGGTGAGTGTATAGTAGCAGTATTATTTATGGAGCGCACTCTCACCAGAACGTCATGTGGATAACTCCTAATTGTGATAACTCAATCGATCATAGTTTATATTATTCTGATCCCAATTATTGTTAAGTACGATAATAATTATGATGATAGACGCAAGGTGCGGTCATTTGGAAGAAAAAATATATGCAGATGTACATAATGGACTATGTAGAAAATGCCATTCTAATTTCACATTTCTATTAGAGTTAGAACAAAAGTATGGTGAAGATGCATTAATAGAGTACTGGTATTCCAAGATACTTACCTATTTATCACCAGAAAAAAAAGAACAAGATGTCAACTGTCTTATAGACCATTTGATCGAGTTTTATCAAGAGAATCTAATTAAATATCCGTCAAAGAAAAATTATACCAAAAAGATGCTTTATATGTTATATTCGTTACAAGAACCATTTGATATCGAAACTTTGAAATGAAATGTGTGATTATCTTTAACGTTTCTTTCTTCCCTTTTTCGTCATGGGAGTTCCGTGATTCTCTCTGCCATTCTTATTCCTGACTTTTTCTATCGTTCTTGATATCAAGGGCAAGACTTTAAAGTGTATTAAATGATTACGAGGAAATCTAATCAATGGGACTTGAACCCATCACCCGGGATGCAAACACTGAGCCATATCTAGTTTACTGCAGGAACGCGATCGCTATACACTCTCCCCGTGTCAGCAGTATTTCACTGATTATATCACAAATCGACAAAGCATTGGTTCATGCAAAAGCACAAACTGTTGGAGCTGAATAAAATTATTGAAGAAAGAATTGGGTCTCTTAGAGAAGAAGTCGAGATAGCAACCAATGTGAAACTTAACCCACTGTACATAATAGATCGCAAAGATGAAATAGAATCTCTACGGTGGACGACAAGAA
>WHTU01000133.1 GCA_009377575.1 Nitrososphaeraceae archaeon
TTAAAGCAATTGTTGAAGCAGCAAAAAAGTATGCTGACAACAACACAGGACAAGTTAGCTCCAAAAATGAAGCTATACTTATCGTTGGTAAAAAATGAATAGATATTCTTGTCAGTGAGTTAGACCAGTGATTGTAATAAGGCCTTAGGAAATAGTGATCCCGATGAAAAGAATGATAATGCCTATCTCTTATCACATACTATGCTTGGTCCCTTTTTTAACCAGCCAGATATTGGCAGGATAACTAGTAAAGAAGCCTATAGTCATGCCTATCTGCATCATGAACCAGAATACAGGTTCGGTTGGATTTGCATGCCATGTTGTACCAAATATAACTAAAGCTACTATAGCCATCCAACCGAACAAACCTATTTCAAATGCTGCAAGAGAAAAAGTATCAGCTTTGATCGAATCAACAAGGCCCTCTCTCAACGACACCTTGCGCATCTCTGATATCGCTAAATACTGAAAGATCACACCTAAAAGCCATGCAAATGTAAAGTCAAGAATAAATGCAGTTGCAAGAATAGATCCGAAGATAGTGATGCTGCCAATAAAGATGAGCCATGTACTTATGACATCTCAAATTGTACATCCAGCACCGCAATGGGTGGCAGAGACGAATATGCTCTCCCGGAATGGTCTACTAGTTTTATTACTGGTGTATTCGTGTGATTTTACTAGGTGCTGTTGGTCAGAACTAGATGTACGTGAATATGTATGACCCAAATGCCAATAAGCCCAAAGTCCTAGTGGAAAAAGATAGAATACGGTAACTGGCCACACAACATTCATGATTGGCATCTTTTGTAGGTGCCTTTTCTTGAGTATATCGGATGCGACGTAAACTGCTGCTATTATACCTCCAACAAAATATACATATGCTAATACTTGGAGCCAAAGCGGGATGGTAGCAAAATCTAGAAGAGGCATGCCACTGATATTTTTTCTTTGTTATTTAACGTTCGCTCTAGCATGCGATAATATAGATAGTAACAAAATAGAAATCATGTCTAACTTCAGAATAATTGTCAAACAACGGGGCTTCACTAATCCCTGTTCTAGACTTGATTTGGGGTTAAACCGATACCCCCAAGTCATTCATCAATTATCTGGTTGTATCTATTAGGTTCCTTTATTCGGTCAGGACTACTTGCTCTAATTATATCTTCGCTTATACTACAAACCTGGCAGCATGGAACAGTGTTATCTTTTGGATTATCTGAAATATACCAAAACTTTGGATCTACAATTATAATTGTAGATCCAAAGTTTTGGTATATTTCAGATAATCCAAAAGATAACACTGTTCCATGCTGCCAGGTTTGTAGTATAAGCGAAGATATAATTAGAGCAAGTAGTCCTGACCGAATAAAGGAACCTAATAGATACAACCAGATAATTGATGAATGACTTGGGGGTATCGGTTTAACCCCAAATCAAGTCTAGAACAGGGATTAGTGAAGCCCCGTTGTTTGACAATTATTCTGAAGTTAGACATGATTTCTATTTTGTTACTATCTATATTATCGCATGCTAGAGCGAACGTTAAATAACAAAGAAAAAATATCAGTGGCATGCCTCTTCTAGATTTTGCTACCATCCCGCTTTGGCTCCAAGTATTAGCATATGTATATTTTGTTGGAGGTATAATAGCAGCAGTTTACGTCGCATCCGATATACTCAAGAAAAGGCACCTACAAAAGATGCCAATCATGAATGTTGTGTGGCCAGTTACCGTATTCTATCTTTTTCCACTAGGACTTTGGGCTTATTGGCATTTGGGTCATACATATTCACGTACATCTAGTTCTGACCAACAGCACCTAGTAAAATCACACGAATACACCAGTAATAAAACTAGTAGACCATTCCGGGAGAGCATATTCGTCTCTGCCACCCATTGCGGTGCTGGATGTACAATTTGAGATGTCATAAGTACATGGCTCATCTTTATTGGCAGCATCACTATCTTCGGATCTATTCTTGCAACTGCATTTATTCTTGACTTTACATTTGCATGGCTTTTAGGTGTGATCTTTCAGTATTTAGCGATATCAGAGATGCGCAAGGTGTCGTTGAGAGAGGGCCTTGTTGATTCGATCAAAGCTGATACTTTTTCTCTTGCAGCATTTGAAATAGGTTTGTTCGGTTGGATGGCTATAGTAGCTTTAGTTATATTTGGTACAACATGGCATGCAAATCCAACCGAACCTGTATTCTGGTTCATGATGCAGATAGGCATGACTATAGGCTTCTTTACTAGTTATCCTGCCAATATCTGGCTGGTTAAAAAAGGGACCAAGCATAGTATGTGATAAGAGATAGGCATTATCATTCTTTTCATCGGGATCACTATTTCCTAAGGCCTTATTACAATCACTGGTCTAACTCACTGACAAGAATATCTATTCATTTTTTACCAACGATAAGTATAGCTTCATTTTTGGAGCTAACTTGTCCTGTGTTGTTGTCAGCATACTTTTTTGCTGCTTCAACAATTGCTTTAA
>WHTU01000134.1 GCA_009377575.1 Nitrososphaeraceae archaeon
TAACAAGTAATAACCCGGCTCACAACTTTTTTTCTTTTTACGTTAAAGCCATCAGAGTTCTTTGTATGGCCACAACATTACGATTTCCTTCTTCCATTGTTTGTAAGGAAGTAAGTAGAACTTCCTTTCAATATGAAGTCATGGGTTGGTTAGCTTATCATTATATAAATCTTATTTCTTTATAGTTGACGACAGATGAAAGTTACTCGAGGGTACCAAAAACCAAAAGAAGGTTAATGCGAAACGTGATTATAGACTCATTAAAGGGCTTCGAACGAAGGGCACCAACACTTATCCATCAGGTCTATAAGTTAAGGCAAAAAGTTTATTCGGGAAGATCAGTATTGAGTAGGTCTTAAAGAGGTATCAAATAATAGTAATCTTGTCCTTTGCAGAATCATTAATCTGATTTACCTTCTCGACTGGAACCCTAATGACTAGGGTTGAAATCCTAAAATTTGTATCATATGCAGTAGAAGCAAAAATTATATTAGTAAATCCAGCCGCAATATTGTTCATTGCTTTTTCGAATGAATCATGAATCTTGACAAATTCAGAATCGTCAGTATAGTGATAGTTCAGTAATAACCCTGGAATAGTTCTTGTTCCATCCAATATTATTATTTCTGCTTTCTGCCTTAGTGTATCGTTGATCTTAGTAAAGCATTTAGTCTTGATATACTCTAAAACTTCCTCTGCAACGTATTCCCATGTTATCATCTTTTTCTCATACATATCTCTCAATTCGACAGATCTCTTGAGATATATTTCCTGTTTGCGCTTTTCTATCTCATCAATGGGGAATTGTTGGTATGAAAATAATGTTTTTATCTGAGTAGAGTGGCCATCTATTATCATATCGAAATCATAGGGGTTATTCGCGGGAGTAAAATCTACATCGAAGTTTAACTCATTAGCAAGAGCAGGAAACATTAATTCTGAGATACAAACGTTTATGTAATCGAGGTAAGTGTTTAGTGTTCTAAGAATTTTTCTGCTTTTCTCCTGGAGTCTTGTGTTTCGTATTATCTCTAGGGCACTATTTACCCTACTCTTAATTTCTTCATCAGTTAAATTTGAAACATCAATCGTTACTTTGCCTTTCTCAAGATTGTATAGCAATCCTTTACATAGTCTAGATCGTAATTCTTTTCTTCTATGTTCCACGGTGCTTATATTTTTTAAATTATTGTACCAGTAACAAATCTTTATAAAATCAGCTATTTGTGGTTCAAACTTGCATAAATCTGGAGAACTCTTTAAACTAATTACAGTAGTCTTTAGGAGTACCTCAATCACCCTTATGAAGTCAAAAAGTGTATTTAGTTCCTTGAAACCATTTATGATATCATCCGAGCTTGCATTTTGATATACTACTGAACCTATTTTAAATTTGATATTTGCAAATTCGATTGTATTCCTGTCAACCTTACTAATCAAATTCTCTGCGTTAAATTCAATTAGATCATTGCTGGATAATGATATGAGATTTGACCAATCCCATGGCAACTGTGTCAACATCAGAAGAATATTTATTCTAGTCTTTATAACATTTTTTTCTAGCCTGCCATCTCCTTCCTATATTTTATTTCAGTATATGTGAAAATTTCAAAGATCCCTAACTAAAAACTTTGAATCCCATAGGTTGGTTTAAGCTCTACACATTACTACGAAGCGGTTGGTCAATATCTTAATTTGATTCTAATTTTGACTATAATTATTTAGTTGTAATTCAGAATTAAACTGTTCCGTATCGCTCCATCAGTACTCTTCATCATTCTCCATCTAGGATTCATGCCAACATCAATCTAGCTCTAGCTAGAAGGAACTATAGAAATAGAATAAACACCTTCTCGCTCCTATTAGTGTTCTAGCAATATGAAAATGATCGGAAAACGCATAAGACTATAACGCAAACTTCTTTCATTTATATCACAATCTATTTTAGAGAAAATCAGAGAGATTTGTCTGCTTTGTTTTTATTAGACTTGCATTACGGTTATCATCTTCCTTTCCTGCCAGATCATCAGTCATAACGTATTCATCTCCCCATTTTACTTCTTCAAGACCTAATAGTTGTCTAAAGATATTAACCGTACCAGGTCCAAAACCTGCATAATGATTATTTGCAGCTACGATTGCAAATTTAACTGGAGCTAAATTTCCTTGATCAATTCCAGTTTTAAAATTGCGTGCAATTTTTTTCATCTCTTTTATCCTATCAATCTGAATATGACCAAAATCCTTCTCTTGAATGCTTCTATCTCCAATGAGCCTGACATAAACAAAGTCTGATGTGATTATAGGAGGAGTATGTAAATCTGCAAGCTGACTCCAGACCAGGCACATGTTATTGTTAGAAAGGAAATTGTAA
>WHTU01000135.1 GCA_009377575.1 Nitrososphaeraceae archaeon
GATAATCTTCGTCTGTCATTGTCGTCTTTAGAGTAAAGATGCACATTTTTTGGATTGTATTTTTGAATCTTAACTTGAGATCGTAGTAGGGGTTCTGGCATGTCAATATGCAATCATTGCTATCTTACTGTCAGGATAAGACAACAGAAGAAGTCTGATTTTCAATTTATATGAAAATATATTCGTACTTTCATAGAATCACCATATTCAAAAGAATAACATATTTTCTATGTTCTACAAGTACAAGGTATACCCGACATCTGAAATAGACTAAAAGAAATAAAAAGGATTGCTTTATTATATTCATTAATTAAGCCTAGTCAGCGTTTTCTATGTACATTCGGTCTCCGATTCTATAGTGGATCTCAGCTGTATGATAAGCCTGATCGACTACAGGGGTGCTGAAGTTAGATCCACAGACAGGAACTCCCGATATTAGTTCTTCGTATTCTTCTTCCTCCTTCAATAATGGGGTAATCAAGTACATTATACTATGTATTCTTCACCTTTAAACCCGATCATGATGGTAAGTATTAATCAATAAAGTAAGTATTAATCAATAAATCTTCATAGAACCCTTGAAATGCAATTTTAGTATATCTACACGAGGTCCGTTTCTGTCCTTCATTGAATATTTATCATCTGTATTTGATTTCTGTTATATTTATAGTAAATCAGATACTGATTTACTATCTTAAACGAATCTATAATCTCATTTTCATAGTGAGGAGAAAAATATAGGTCAAATGGTTTTGAATTACCTAAGGACTAGGGTTGTACTTAATAATTCTCGATATTCAAATCTATTTCTATACTCCTTAATAGTAGGAACAAAATCGTTAAAATTATTCTTCTTACCCTAGTCCCTGGATATATTGTAAGAAACTTTTAGTCAAAATAACTACAATTAAAGATTGTTAATATCATTTAGATTACTATCCCCTCTATGATATATTATGTGGATTATTTATGAAAGTAGCCGTTGACAGTAAATGGCTTTTGCCCCACCTTGATGATCCTAATCTGATTATTTATAGATGCAAGAGGATCCTTACCTTGTAGTATTGGACATATTAGGAACGCACTATCACTTGCTGTTGAGCGTGTTATTTCAGCGGCTTTTAATGGAGCTAATTTAGTCATTGATGCATCGATAGCTGAACAAGTTTTCAGTAGTCTTGGGATTGATGATAATAAGATCGTTGTGGTATATGGTGAACATATGAATCCATCAGCATCTAGGGTTGCTTGGACGTTGATGTATCATGGACATACAAATGTAAAACTCATAGATGTTGGACTAAATCAATGGCAGAAATATGAATTGCCAAGTACCAGACAGATTTCAAACCGAAAAAAATCAAACAAAAATGTTCACTTCACGATAAGAGCTGACGCGGATATGATTAAGGCAAAGCTACTACAAAATTATTCTAGGACTGTGATTGTTGATGCTAGAACCCCTATGGAACATATGCAAGCAAGGATCCCTTGTTCGATATTAGATAACTGGGAAGAAGGATTAGGTCCCAATGATGAAACAATGAAGAACAAAGAAGAGTTAGAACGGGATTTTGAAGAGAAGAAGAAGATAAGCAAAGACAAACAGATTATATGCTACTGTCATTCTGGAGCCAGAGCGTCACATAAATATTTGCAATTTAGATTAGCTGGTTATAACAATGTGAAAGTATATGATGGTTCAATTATTGATTGGGCTCAGCGCCATAATCCCATAAAGCGCTAAAATCCAAGGTATGGGAGTTGGATTAAATCCAGACATCACTGTTGTAGGGGATAACGTGTATATAGTAAGGAGAAGGCCAAGTCGAGAACACATTTGCGATATTTTTCAGAATGAGTATAGATAATGGAGATACTTTTGGCAAGATAGAAAATGTAACTACGGCACAGAGTCAACCAGTTCTTCCTGCAGTGGCTGCAGTTACAAATTAGATTTCCGATGAAATGGGTAAAATAATGTTAATACGTGTGGAAAACGGGAAACTCCAAAAACCTTCTTCTTGAATGTATATTATTATTAGTCATTACTTTCAATATTAGTTGTATACCTATCGAGAAAGCCAATAACTTTGGTAGTTGTGATAGCCGTGTTCATGCTTATAAAAATGGAAAGACTATGGAGCAATGTAAGGAAGAAGCCAAAGAAAATACTCGAGTACTATCAAAAGAACTATTAGAAAATGGCGAGGTTTCATGGACGCGAGTATTGGATAAGGCAGGCAATGACGAATTGGTTTATAAATTACCATTGAAATATCTTCGACAACAAGGATATGATATCGGAAATAATAAAATTCCAAGAGTTAAACCCAACA
>WHTU01000136.1 GCA_009377575.1 Nitrososphaeraceae archaeon
ACGAAATGTATTCTCAGTATCGATAAAAATTATGGTCTCTGCAGCCGACTGTTTATTTTCATCGTCATCATCAAGTTTATTGTCTTCTACAAGATTATTTGCAGCTACGCAGAGTGCATGACAGATTTGTGATTTGCCTGAACCAAATTCGCCGGAGATTTCTGTTATAGCTTGAGTTTCGAATCCACCATTTAGAAAGGTATCAAATTTTTCGGAACCGGTTGTATACCTTGATATTTTATTTCGTTTTTCTAACATATCATCCGCAGTTGAAAACTCTTTAGATAGAATCTGTCGTTCTGTCAGGATTTTCCTGGCGTTTCCAACGAGGTTAGAAGCAGCCTCGATATCAAATAATCCATCGCTAATCTCTAGTGCAAGTTCAGATGGAGTTTGTACGGCTAGTTGATAAACTGAATTGATATTGAGCTTTCTCAACTTATCAACCGCATCGCTAGTGATATTAGGAATCTCTTCCATTGTAACTTCTTTCAGACGGCTAATCATGTGAATCACAGCTAAGGTATGTTAACTAATTTTGACTCATTGTTAATAAAATCTGTAGTAACTTTAAGACAGGGAGTGGGGGTAGCAACCAACGAGCTTTGCATTCACCATCCTGGTGTTAGAATTATCATAGTTAGTACAATCGCACCTAGAATTTCCTAGATCGTAGTCTCTAGTACAATATATCACACCGTAAATATAACAAATTTTACTGCATTATTCAGATGTCCCAGGACTATGAAGAATGTTTACAACAACTATTTTGTGTTCGCTGCGAAGATGTCGGACTAGACTGTAATTGCATTAATTACGGAATTAGCGAAGAAAGAGTCATTTATAATACAATCTTGCACATGTTAGAATATCATGCAATTAAGCCAGAAGAAATGACTGCATGCATGAAACTGAAAATCTTAGAGTATATACGCACACTCCACTCTCCCCTACCTTCAAGTCCTAGCTCATATAATAGTCATTTTTGATAAATATTCTACATGTCAAGACAAAGCCGTACTAAACTAGTTCCCCCAAAAACGGAGCCGGAAAATCAAGCTCTCCAGATACTAGAAGAATCTAGTGTACCAAAGCAAAGAGAAGAGCCGATGTTGTCTGAGCTAGACATGGAAATTCAATGCCCCAAATGTAATGACATCATGGAGCTACGTTCAAGCTTCGATAAGTTAGTATACTCTTGTGAATGCTGTCATTTCTCGTTGGAATGCGTTTAGAAAACGTACGATCTTATCGTAAGATTTTGTCCAACTAAGATGTCCATCTTAATTTAGTATTTGAAGATTGAGCGCTGATTTCATCTTCAATTTCTTGAATTTTGATTATCTGCTTTCGTAACCGATTTGCTTGCTTGAAGTCATTATTAGCATTTGCGATATCTATTGCTCGCGTCTCTGCGCCATATTTCAGATCAGACAAGCGCCCCAAAATACTCTCAAGCGTATCAATTTCATTTATAAAGATGTCAGAGTCACGCTGATTATTACAATCTTTTACACTCAATTTAAGTTCTTGAATTCTTTCTTGGAGTGAGTTTTCAAATTCTATCGCATCCATCATTTCTAATCGCTTTTTAGTTATCCCAAGTTTTTGTCGCTCGTCAATATCCCGGTTTAGTATTGACTGGATGGTTCTTGTACTCCACTGGAGATATTGTATTTCATCCCGCCGGTCATCTATGTATAACGCATTCAGTTTAGCATTTGTTGCGATTTCCACCTCTTCGATTAATGATCCAATTTTCTCTTCGATGATCTTTTGCAGTTCAATTAGTTTGTGTTTGTTCATTGTAACGCAAGAGCCAATTTACAATATAATTAATGGATCACGAAGAGAACTGGGGGAGTGTAGCGGATGCTGGCCTCTGTAACCCCTATACAGATTATAGTCTGGAACTAACGCTCTTCTTCTTGTCTTTTTTTAGAATGTACCTCTTCATAAGATAATTTACTGCAATTGAGGCAACGGCAACAGCAATTCTTCTTTTAATAGACAATAACTATTATGGGACAAAACGAATTTAATACTAACAGTTTAGGAGACGCAGATACGCGGGGCTCGACGTCGCGGGACTCGACAGTCTATCTCTCATAAATAGATAAAAGCGACCAAGGCTTAACCGGTAGTAGCCAAATGACATTGAGTCT
>WHTU01000137.1 GCA_009377575.1 Nitrososphaeraceae archaeon
ATATACTTCACGAAGTCGGAGAGTGTGTATTCGACCATCTCATGAATTATTATTTGTTCAATTGGAGAATGTATAATTCTAATCAACGTACGGGATAATGCTGATCAGGTGTTATAAAGATTGAAGTTTAGGCGTAGGCACGCAATTGTTGAGCGGGAAATTATGACGTTAACTTGGGGCTAAGATGTAATATTATCAATTGCACCCGCATGTGACCTAGAGTATATCCGAATCAGATTTCTAGACGATAAATGATAAAGCTATTACTGAAAACATCTTCATTGGGTATAAAATAAAAAAAGGAAGATAAATTCCTCTTCGTCAGTCTCTAGTTATTGCTGTTATCTCAGTTTTCGCTGTCGCTGTTATCTCCATCTTCATTGGTGTCGCCGTTATCTCCATCCTGCCCTTCGTCAACTGGTGGAGCTGCTGCACCGTCGTCAACTGGTGGAGCTGCTGCACCGTCGTCAACTGGTGGTTGAGGGGTCTCGCATTGATTCGTATCTGGGTTTAGTACTTCAGGAGGGTTACATTCTTGAACTGGTGGTTGAGGGGTCTCGCATAGATTTGTGTCAGGATTTAGTACCTCAGGAGGGGTACAAACTGGAGCCTGTGGAGCTACTAATTGCTGCTGTTGTGCGCCACCATCTGGAGCTGCACCATCATCTACTGGAGGTGCTCCTGCTTGATCATCTGTTGGAGGTGCTCCTGCTTGATCATCTGTTGGAGGTGCTCCTGCTTGATCATCTACTGGAGGTGCACCACCTTCAGGTGCCACTAATTGTTGTGGTGCTCCATCTTCAGTAGGCTCTTCTATCTGAGATTGGAGAGTCTGAGCGGCTCCTGCTGCGCCAGCACCGGTTTGTTGTGCTTCTTCAGGACTCGCACCACCGGCTGCCGCTGCTCCTGCTGCTGCAGCTGCTGCTGCGGCTGCTGCTGCGGCTGCTGGATCTTGCTCAACGTTATCTGTCTGTTCAGCTGCTGCTGCTGCTGCTGCGGCTGCGCCCGCTGCATCGCCTGCTGCTGCTGCTGCTGCTGCTGAGCCTCCATTTTCAGCAACAGCTGCTGCGGCTGCTGCTGCTGGATCTTCACCGGCTGCTGCTGCTGCGGCTGCTGCATTACCAGCTGCTGCTGCTGCTGCGGCTGATTGCCCTGCTGCGGCTGCGGCTGCGGCTGCCGGATCTTCACCGGCTGCTGCTGCTGCTGCTGCTGCGGCTGCTGCGTCACTTGCTGCTGACGAAGCTGCTGCTGCGGCTGCTGATGCAGCTGCTGCTGTTGCGGCTGCGCCACCTCCGGCTGCTGCTGCGGCGGCTGCTGCACCACCGGCTGCTGCACCTGCTGCTGCACCTCCGCCAGAGGCTGCTGCTGCTGCGGCTGCGGCTGCTGCACCACCGCCACCTGCTGCTGCGGCTGCTGCTGCTGCACTACCAGCTGCTGCTGCTGCGGCTGCTGCACCGCCACCACCTGCTGCTGCTGCGGCTGCTGCGCCACTACCAGCTGCTGCGGCTGCGGCTGAACTGCCAGCTGCTGCGGCTGAGGCTGCACTGCCGGCTGCTGCTGCTGCTGCGGCTGAACCACCTGCCGCGGCTGCGGCTGCGGCTGCTGCCTGTCCAGCTGCTGCTGCTGCTGCGGCTGCGCCACCGCCACCTGCTGCTGCTGCTGCGGCTGCTGCTCCGGCAGCACTTCCTGCTGCTGCTGCTGCGGCTGCACCGCTACCAGAAGCTGCTGCGGCTGCGGCACTTCCTGCTGCTGCGGCTGCTGCTGCCGCGCCACCACCGGCCGCTGCTGCTGCGGCTGCGGCTGCACCACCTGCTGCTGCTGCTGCGGCTGCGGCTGCACCACCTGCTGCTGCTGCAGCTGCTGCACCACTAAATCCTGAACTTGCTGCTGCTGCTGCTGCGGCTGCGCCAGCTGCTGCTGCTGCTGCACCCGCTGCGCCTCCACCTGCTGCTGCGGCTGCGGCTGCTGCACTGCCACCTGCTGCTGCTGCGGCTGCGGCTGCTGCACTACCTGCTGCTGCTGCTGCTGCGGCTGCACCACCACCGGCTGCTGCTGCTGCAGCTGCACCACCACCGGCTGCTGCTGCTGCTGCGGCGGCTCCGGCTGCACCACCGGCTGCTGCTGCTGCAGCTGCACCACCACCGGCTGCTGCTGCTGCTGC
>WHTU01000138.1 GCA_009377575.1 Nitrososphaeraceae archaeon
GATTTTTGCATTAGTGGTAATAATTATTGTACTCCTTGTTTTCTTGGCCATGTATGTGAATTACAAGTATGTCGCAGAAGAGAGGGGCTTAAGCATAATGGCAGACTCGAGTGTGAATATGAATGGGAATTATGGATATGCCCTAGATGTCAGACCAGTTTCTTAGAGCAGCACTAGCAATAGTGCAAAATCATATAAAAATGATAGCAAATACTTGCAAACAAACTAGCCGAGATGACTAGGGGCTAGTTACTACTTCAGATCATCATATCTACCATATCTTAACTTACCACCACTTTTATCACTCTTTAGCCGGTCTGTCAGAGCTGTGTCATAGTCAATCTTATCCCTGAGCTCTTGCTGTTTCTGCTTTAACTCTTTTTGGTAGTAGTCGCGAATTTCTGTTAATACTTCAATCCTTTTCTTCCTGTTCCGGATTGCTTCAATCTCATTTAATGCTCTTTCTACAGAAATATAATTAGGTTCATCTTTAGTAAATTTCTCTGAATGGATTAATTTTCTAAGTTCTTTGGATATATCAAATGTAACCCAAAGTTTCTTTCTTGATGGATATATATTTCTAGTCAATGATATTGCTCTGCCCTAGGCCTATTCTTTCGAAGTTCATCTAATATCTGATTAAGAAATCATTTGTTTCTGAGAGCTCGTAAAATATCTTAGTCCTTAATGTGTCATCAAGTTTTCCTATACTATTCTTAACCTCTTGTAAACCATCATAAATTCTTTCTTCATCTGTCATTTTCAGTTCTAGCCTCTTATTTGGAGTAATAGGTAATTTGTGTTTGCCCCTAGCCCGAACCATGAGGTATTGAAACTACCTCTAATATAGAAGCAGATACCTATAGACAAATCAAATGGGCTTTTAATTGACAGCAACCTAGAGTTGATTGGGAAGTTCAATTGATAACAAGAAAATATGAATTAAATACAGTATTTTTGAAACTAAGTATAATAAATAAGAAGCTGACACCTACTAGTTTTAAGACCGCGAAGTTCTAATGATATTGTTGTCTTTCAATAAATCTTCATTGAATCCGATACTTACTCAGTCCGTGATAAGTCGGGGGAGGAGGAGACTAATATGAATGGGCCAAATATCAATGAATCGAACATTCTAGTTTGGGATTTGAGAAATGAAGTTGATTATACAGTGATTGATTGAATAATGGAGAATATCAGAGCTTACCTTGATTGAAATAGCCAAAAATAATGTCGAAACTTTTATGGTAAAGCCTAAATCAATTGGTTTAGATATACTTGGCAAGAGGTAACTGTGACCCTATCTAATGATAATATAACACTTGAGAAGAGGATAACATTTGCTGCTGTCTTGATTCTACTAGTGGCAGTAACAGCATACTTTATTCAACAACATTACTATGATTCTATCCGAGGGGGCATGATACCAGTTGAATTCTTGGTTGGATTTGCCACTCCAGATTTTGACTTCCAAGTGCTCCCTTATTAAAGATAAGATCACAAATTTAGAATTATGAGCTTACAGTATGGATCCTCAACAATAGTTTTCCTTATTTTCGCACAAGGCTAGGTCGTTGCAGGGGCACTGCAATACCCTTCGAGTCGTAACGTTTCCCGAAAACATTAAGACCATTAATAACAAAAGTTGAGAACAAACCAGCCGGCCTAAGCTTTCTACCTGCAATACATGCTCTATCAGGGGAAGACTGTAGAGAAGGTATATGTATATTGTCATTTTTTCCACTTGAAATCTTTGGTAAAAAAATCATATGAAAATCACAATACTAATCTTCTTGACCTCCATTTGCTAATCAAAATAAGTCCATCTTTCTAGTAGA
>WHTU01000139.1 GCA_009377575.1 Nitrososphaeraceae archaeon
GAAAGTATGATTTACGTATCCTTGATACTGCCGGCGTACTCGTCATCTACAAAAGGACTACTTGATGTTGAGGAACAGCAATACGAACTTGCAGATGACGAACTATCAGGAGACGAATTCGAGCCTGAACCTAAAACACCTTCAGAGAATCTTCCAATTTCTCATGGGCAGGAGGACACTCCTGTAATACAAGACCCAGGTAATCACTGACGCTACTAGTTCTGGTAATGGAGTTGGAAATCTAATACATTACACTGATCTCAACCTCACCTAAAGCCTATTACAATAGTACACCGCACCGTAGATTAATGATAGAGGATGAAAAACACTGGCGAAAACAGTAAATAATAGTTACGGCGTTATTCCCCAAAACACAGCCATAGGCGAGTCAACAAACTTCTAATAATCGACGTGGTTAGTGAAGTTCTTGTATGTCTAGTCCAAGTGACAGAGAAACGAGACTAAATGGTCTTCGCATGATACTCGGTCGCGAATTAAATGAAGATTTAAAAAAGGAGGGAAGAATTTTGAAGGATAGGTTTATTCGGGACTTCGAGCAAGAAATATTGCTCGCTGAGGCGTTTGCTAGCCGACAGGATCCCGTAGAAACGGTATATCACAGAGTGATGGCAGAAACGATCCACAAAACGTTGAGAGATCTCGAATCGATGATTGATTAATAGGTGTTCCCTACTTTTCTGGCATTAGTCTGCCAGCAGACGCCAACCGTGGTACTCTACTACTGCTTCCTGGTTGCTGTTTTTGTCGTTGTCGCTTTCCTTTATGAAGTCTGCAAAGTTTGTCGTATCCATTATAGTGTTACAGTAAATACAAATCCATCTCACGTTAGCTCAGGTGAAGATATATTACGGGTTTTAGTTATATAAGATTTTTATATAATCTTATCCAGAACAGTTTGTCTCTCCTTGTCAGGTATTCGTCCCTGATTACTGTGCTAACTGGTCTACAAATCGTTAAGACATTCCGGACAAATTGTGTACTTGCCGGCGCTATTCGTGAGAGAAACCTAGTTTTGAGCTATTGTAGGCAGTGCTCTGATCTGGAAGGTTGTTCTTTGTGAACTATAAACAAATTTGTTAGACTCCTAGACGTATAATAAACTTCTAATCGACATTTGATATACAATATCAAAAGCGATATCATTCGTGAAAAAATGATACATCCTAACTAGTAACGCAACGTTAAACTCATTTCTTCGATTATGATAATGGCAATTCGACCTCTTAGGATATTGGCGGTTAACCTTAAGAGGGCCTTCATTCAGCGTCTTAACGGCCGCTCCAGGACTGAAAACTTTTGGCCCTCTGGCTGCTTTGCTTTTTGTTCTTTAAGGATATTTTCTATTCTTACTGAACCGATTTCATATGCAAGTTTAACAAGAAGGGGCGCGATTTTTGAATTCATATTTAATCTATACATCTTGGCTCGGCCAACCTTTCTAGTATGTAACAGTAAACCCAGTGATTCAAGCCTTGGAATTTCTCTATATATTGTCTTGGCAGAAACCCCAACTGCTTCTGCTATGTCAGCTTCTGAATAGTCAAACTCCCTTTGTTCCACAAGGAAATCTAGAAACCTTGCTGCTGAATTCCCGTCAATCAACCAACTAATGCTGCCAGGCTGCTTCTCCTCCTCCTCATCTTCTTCTTTCTGAATGTCTTCACTCGTTCCCATAGCGCATTCTCCCCATGTCTTTATTAGACATATAGTATAGTATAAACTTACCTGCAGTGGATATACTTATATATTGATATCCACTATATACGGACATATATTACACGATAGGCA
>WHTU01000013.1 GCA_009377575.1 Nitrososphaeraceae archaeon
CAGGCATTCAGTGAACTTGATCGCCTTAAAGATAAGCTGGCAGTAGGAGATGCTGTTATAGAAAAGGCCGCCTACGTATATCGAAAGGCTCTGGAACGGGGTCTAGTGAGAGGAAGATCCATATCCGCGCTGGTTGCAGCTGCCCTTTACGCTGCATGCAGAGATACTGAAACCCCTCGGACATTGAAGGACATTGCTAATGCAAGTAATATCAAGAAGAAGGATGTCGCAAGGTGTTATCGGCTTTTGATAAGGGAGCTTGACTTAAAGATGCCGGTAGTCGACCCCGTTAAATGTGTGGCCAGAATCGCAAGTAAGGCAGGGCTTTCAGAAAAGACAAAGAGAAAGGCACTTGAGATCCTCAAGAGAGCCGAGGAAGGGAAAATATCTGCGGGAAAAGATCCTATGGGATTGGCGGCGGCTGCGTTGTATGTGGCGTGCGTAATGAACGGTGAGAATAAAACACAAAAAGATGTCGCAGAAGCAGCCGGAGTAACGGAAGTTACAATTAGAAATAGGTACAAAGGATTGAAACTGCATTTAAAGCTATAACTCGTTTGATTTCTGCAGGAAGGTAAAAAAACTGGCAGAGCGTCAACTTCACGCGGAAGGGCGCAATAGGAGTCTGTTTAGCATAGGTTGTGAAAGAGGCTGAAAAATATGCTTAAATATACTCCTAAATCCACCTTTATGTAATACTCATCCGCCTGTTGAGTTAAAATACCAAGCTATCTTCCTACCATACTGGTATCGAGAAGGAAATAACCAATATATACCACATTATGGGACAGAAACGAGTCTGCCTGGACTCTCACATGGGATAACCCGCACCTTTCAAAAAGAATTCAATGAGTGTATGCTAGTTCATTGAACTTCAATAGCCGCCTCATTGAAACCCATTCTAAGCAGATAGCCTTTAACATCATCTCTATGGTCACCCTGCAACATTATGAACCCATCTTTCGCGGTGCCACCACACGCAAATCTGCTCTTCAATTCCTTAATTATACTCTGAACATCACTTTGTTTTGGATCTATACCTTCAATCATAGTTGTTGTCTTGGAGAAACGCCTTTTTTCTAGTCGAACGATGATCCTTGTATCCTCTTTCTCCAGTTCGCCACAGGCACAAAGATCATCGGGAAGGCCACATTTCTTGCATATAACCGCCATCTATTGATAGTTATTTCCCCAATTCTTACTTTTAAGCCTTGCCTGATGACAGAGGCTCGTCAGGCTCATTTCTTATATTCTCATATTTCATGTCATCTGCTGAGATCTGATTACATCTACCGTACCGATTCTCATCCTTAATCGTAATCTATTTAACCGAGTTACCGTCCTTCAAATGTAGCAATGAGCAGCAGCAAGAAAAAGAATGCGCCACTACCAGCTTCAAGTGCAGGGTTACTTCGATTCTTTGAAGATGAGACAAAAGGGGTCAAGGTAAGGCCTGAATTGATACTCGGGATAGCAGGTGGGATAATTGGTGTGTCTATCCTCATTCGCGTAATATTTCCTGTGTGAAGACACTTTTTATGTTTAGTCAGGCAGAAGATAGCGTTTCAAATATACACAAAAGATGGGCTCTAACAAAGCTAAATCCATCAACTACTAAAGTCTCTTTTGTAATCACATGTTGCGCCTTTACTGCTCTAGTTATCCTCATCAATGCATATGTATCTGGGGTTGGATTCGATAACCTTCCGTATCTCCTTTACTATGTCGTCGTAGGCAACATCGCCTTATTCGCACTGACATATTTGGACTACATGCTATTGAAAGGTACCTCCTTAAGCAAGCTCTCAAAGGTTTTTCACGTATCTGCATTCTCGTATCTTATCTGGTTGCTTACCTTGGGCATCGGCATGCTCGCTCCTAATTTAATAAACAATGATGGTCCTGCTGCTGCTGCTGCCACTAACTCAAGTTACCTATTGGAAGGGTTGCTATTCGTGGCCGGTTTTAGGGTCTGTATGTTCAAGTCTGTTTTTGGGGCTAGATTTATTCGGGCGATCCTTGTAGGACTGGTCGCCCCATTCACCATTGTCTTTTTCTTTATGCCCCTTCAATTTCTCCCGGAATTGTTTACAAATCCGGTCGCTCTTGGATACGGACTAGTTCTTCTCGGCATGGGGATTTTGTGGGTAATTATGGCAGATCGTGCGGGAAGACCGGAGATTAGGAGCACATTTGAAGTCTTGCAGGCATTTCTGGCTGCTTGGACTGAGAAAGATGGAACAAGGTTTGAGCGAATAGCCGAAGAAAAAGCAGATGAAAAGCCCGTCTCTACATTCATGATGAAGTTTTCCCTTGACAAAAACAATGGATACTCCCTTGTTGTACCTGAAGTCCATCCTGGTCCCTTCCTGTCTGTAGGGGGCAGTAATCTCCCCTACGTTCTATACAACGCTTTTTCTGGAAGGGCAATGGTCTTGCACGGAGTTTCTGACCACGCATTGAATATTCCTTCTAAGGAAGAGCTAGACAAATACATAAGAGGACTCAAATCCGCTAAAAAGATCTCATCTCATAGCCGCTGTTCGAGGCCAGTCAGAATTGAGGATGGTCACTGCAGCGTGACGGGTATAAGATTCGATAATGTCTGTATGCTAATTTTGTCCATGTCTCCAAAAGGTATGGAGGATGTACCTTATTCAGTGCTCTCTCAACTTACCCATTACTCAAAAAAGATCGGGTTTGATTCCTTGCTTTTAATAGATAGTCATAACGCAATGGGAGTTTCATTGGATGGTCAGCAGACAGAGCAGCTGCTCAGGACTGCTGAGCGTTGCTTGGATAAGCTAGTCACAGCAGCCGAATATCCGTTTCGCGCAGGCTATGCCAATATTAGAGACATACCTCTTGGAGCGAGTTTCCAAGACGATTTGGGCGAGTCTGGGTTGGCTATGCTTGCATTGTGTATCGACAACAAGTGGAACTTGTTGGGCTGGGCTGATTCTAATAACATGAAGAATGGTCTGCGTGAGGAACTTTTGAAAAGACTGACGAGTCAAGACCATCACATGGTAGAGATCTGCACCTCAGATACACATGGTACTTCAGGGAAAAGAACCAGGAATGGATACTTCGCACTTGGAGAGCTTAGCAAGGAAGATGAGATCATAGATGCATTTCAAGCATTGTCACTTCGCGCCAAGGAATCGGCCGAGTCTTCATCTCTGGAGCTGTACTCTGCTATATCAAGTGTAAAGGTTATGGGGTCAAAACAACTAGACGAATATTCATCTGCATTAGATAGATCGATGAGGGTCACGAAAGTATTCTTGTGTGCCCTCGCGGTAACGTTTGTTAGTATGATACTGATGACCTAAATTGTGATAAGGTATAGCTGGATAATTACGAGTTTCATCGGTAAGATTTGATATGAAACTAATTTACGTCGCATTTATTGTATGGTTTGCGTGATACAAAAAAAGGGTACGACTATGTCTTTTCAAGTTAGGTGGATGGGGAGAGATTCGAACTCTCGACCACCTGTGTGTGAGACAGGTATCATAACCAGGCTAGACCACCCATCCAAATTTCTCGAAAGAGCCAGCCCGTCACTATTCTCTTGAAATACTGTGCACTGTGTATTTCAATATATCAATATATTTCACTCGTCTTCGTCTCCTCCGCTTCTTTTCTACTAATTCATTCGCTGAAGGCGAGACGGGAGAGGGGGCTGAGACTACGTGCCCTGATCAAAGCCTTTTAGGTATTTTTGTTGATGTTGCGTGAGCTGGTCGATGTATATTCCCATGGAATGGAGCTTTGCTTCGGCTATGACCATGTCCTGGTGCCGTTCAATTTCATAGACCCTAGGTTCAAGGGAATTATGAGTCTGAGCGATGCGGATTACGGAGAGAAGTTGATTTGCAAAGCTCATGTCCATAACCTCGGAGGGATGTCCCTCGGCAGCGGCTAGATTCACCAGTCTGCCCTCTGCTATGAGGTAAACGGCTTTATTATTTGACAATTGATACTGGTAAACATGATCATTTATCTTATTTTTCGCTACTGCATTTTTCTCCAATGCGTCGACTGAGATTTCAACATTAAAATGCCCTGCATTGGCCAATAAAGCTCCGTTCTTCAACCTGAGAATTATGTCATAATCAATCACATCTTTACAGCCTGTTGTCGTTATGAATAGATCTCCTGCGGGGGCAACCTCAGAAACCTTTCCAACTGAAAAGCCGTCTAACTTTCCTTTCAGAGCTGCTATAGGATCCACTTCAGTAATGGTCACATTTGCGCCCAAACCTGCCGCCTTGCGAGCAATCCCTTTGCCTACATGCCCGTATCCACAGATGACGACGTTTTTTCCTGATATCAGGATATTAGTGGCGCGAATTATTCCATCTAACGCAGATTGACCAGTTCCATAATAATTATCAAAGTCATGTTTTGTCTCTGCATCGTTTACTGCAATGATAGGGTATTTGAGAATCCCACCTTTCTCCATAGATCTTAGCCTTACAACCCCTGTTGTTGTTTCCTCTGTTCCTCCGTACACAGACTTGAACTTTTGAATCTCTCTGTGCATTTCTAGGGTAAGGTCAGCTCCATCATCGATGGTTATGTTTGGATCAATCTTCATCGCCATGTGGATGTCGTCATAGTATTCTTGCGTCGATACCCCCCTGCTGGCATAAATTGATATCTTGTCATCTTCGGCTAGGGATGCGGCCACGTCATCCTGAGTACTGAGAGGATTACATCCGCACCAGGAAAGCTCTGCCCCCAATGCCTTAAGAGATTCAACCAATACTGCTGTCTCCTTAGTGACATGAAGACAACCAGCAACGCGTACACCTTCTAACGGCTTGCTTTTTTCATATTGCCTAGTCAAAGATTGCAAGACAGGCATATGGGACAATGCCCATTGAATTTTTCTCCTTCCTTCATCTGCTAGGGAGACATCATGAACACGATAACTCATATTGCATGCCGATACACGGGCCATATATTATTTTAACTTGAAGAGGCAGCCGGTGGCATGTGCATCGTACGGTTCTAAAATTGGATTATCTAATTCTATTTTCCTGCTAACAATGAATACAGTGAGCGGAAATAAAAAGGGAGACAGGAAGGAATTGAGAAACTGAAAAGGAGTGAAAAAAAGGAAAGTGTAATGAGCAGCGAAAAGAGAAATTAGCAGTGATGGTTCAAAGAAATCTTAGAAATGGGGCAAGTTGGCGCTAGCGTGGTTCAAAAGCTATTAGTTAAAAAACCACTCAATTCTCCCTTGCCTCCAGTTTGAAGCAAAAGGTATATGATGATCGGATCGATTTTAGGTAAAGTGTGCGGAAGTTTCAGATAGGCGTAATTGGCTATAACGACGATCGCTGCACACAGGTAGCCAAAAAAATGGCATATGAGGTTGGTAAAGAAATCGCGCTCTCCGGCTCAGTCCTAGTATGTGGAGGTCTTGGAGGAGTAATGGAGGCCGCATGCCAAGGTGCAAAGGAACTGAACGGTGTTACGGTGGGTATTATTCCGCAAGACAACTTTAGTTTTGCGAATGAATTTTGTGATATTGTAATTTGCAGTGGTATCGGATTTGCGCGAGATTTTATAGTGGCCACGTCATGTGACGGAATAATTGCCGTCGGTGGTGGAATCGGGACACTAATCGAGATGTCTGTGGGCTACATGATCAAGAAGAAAATAGTTGTCATCTCAGCTAGTGGTGGAGTCTCTGATGTTTATGCGGGCAGGTATCTGGACGAAAGGAGGAGAGTGTTAATCGATTCGGCACCAGACGCTAAAACAGCAGTACAAGCCATACTAAATGAAAGGAAAAGCACCCCGAAAGAAATCTGAATACTGTCTGTCTCCTCTCAGAGCAGACGCCAGTTGTTGAAGCTGCAGTTGTTGTATTTATTCTAGCTACTGCTGTCGATTATGAGATTTCGTTAACCTGCAAATTTGAGGAGATACGGGCCAGGAGCATAAAACTTGCCATATTTTTCGGACATTTCATTTAACTTTTCAACAATGCTTTTCATGCCAACCTCCGCAGCAGTCGCCAGCAGATCTTTTTTAAGCCCCATCCCAAGACGAAGAGCCTTTTCTAAGTCGGATTGAGCGCAGACCTCATTGGAAAGGAGCCATCCTGCATTGTTCGAAGCCACCGCTAGCATCACGGTAGGGTCAAAAGCTTCGGCGTCCGCTTGAACAAGATCTTTTCGCTCATATTTATTTGACGAATATGAATAGAAACCTTCCCCAGTTTTTTGTCCAAGTTTCTTTTCTTGGAACAACTTTTCGATTAATGGATGAGGATTGATGACCTTGTCATCTCTGAGATGCATCTCATGACTTGCCTTATTAACAACATCCAAACCGGTATAATCGGCGAGTTCAAATATGCCCATCGGAAAGCCTAATTTGGATTTCAGCGCGGCGTCTATCTCCTCATAAGTGACACCATCCCTTTCTTTACAAAAAACCGCTTCATGAACTAGTGGTATGAAAATCCTGTTTACGATGAACCCAGCAACATCCTTCTGTACAAGTACGGGAGTCTTTCCCAAAGCTTCTACAAAGGTCATTAAGCTCTCTACAGTACTTTGATCAGTTTTGTGGCCTCGAATCACTTCTACTAGCTTCATTAACTGAGGAGGATTGAAGAAGTGTAATCCTATGAATGAGCCCGGACGATCTGTTAGGTCAGCCATCTCGCTTATTGGCAGAGTGCTTGTGTTTGATGCGAAGATAGTTTTAGGATCAGCGTAAGAGCTTACTTCCTTGTAGACTATCCTTTTTAGCGAGAGGTCTTCAGGTACCGCTTCAATAACAAGGTCTGCACCCTTCAAACCCTCCTTCATATCAACTACCGGTTCTAACCTAGAAAGAGTCTGCTCAAAAGATTCTTTGGTCAACTTGTTTTTTTCAACCATCTTATTGAGTGACCATTTGATCTTATCCATGGCACTATCTAGAAACCTCTGCTCAACATCCCTCAAGAGGACCTTAAATCCGGCCATAGCGGCAATCTGTGCTATTCCGTGCCCCATAGTCCCGGATCCTAGTACCGTAACATTTGCCATCTTGTCCATTTTACGATCACAATCTATCATTCGAAGGGGGCTTTTAGTCTTGCCTTGGATTGAAAGCAATTTAAGAGAATGATTCCTTAATTCCATCTGTATCAGTATTTGGATCTGTTCAGATTTACTGCCGATGTGTCTTCCCTTTCAGAGCGTATGACAAAGAATTCATCAGAAGAGGTAGTCGATAGACTTGATTTTGTCAGAAACCGCTTGGTTGATCTCTACAAACGTAATTTGGTGAAAATAAATCACTCTGTTATGGAGCTAATTTGTGCGAAACACCTGATAGAGTTTGGTTATAGTGTCGATGTTGAGAGGAGGCTAACCGATATTCTGATCTGCGATGTCTTTGCGAGTAAAGGTGATGGAGAAGCAATTGTTGAAATAGAGACTGGCTTCATACCTCCCGAGCATGCTTTAGATCCTACGGCGTACTATGTTGCAAGAATTGCCAGCAAGATTTCTCGATATAGCAAGTACGCAAATAAGTTTGTTCTTGCCACGACCCCAGTAAGCATATTGCCAATACCCGACCTTTTTCGTTTTCCGGTACTTGCAAGGAGAGCCGATGAGCTTCAGAAATTAAAGCTCGTCTGCGACAAATATTACAAGGATCCCCCTATAGAAGTCGATGACATTCTCAATGGTAGGTTGCACATGATCTATATCATTGACATCGATGAGGGAAAAATCCAAGAAATGGATGTAGAAACCTATTTCGATCAGCTACAGATTGCTTCTGAAGTTTCGACTAGAATTATGGAGAAATTCTGAATCATGATACTTTTTCTAATATAAGACTAGTAGTCGTCGTTGTCGAAGTGTGTCCTACTGGGGAACAGTCATAATATATCTTTAATTATTCATCTCAAGGCATCTAAATTCTTCTTTACATTAAAGCAATAAGATTCTGAACAAGCAATTTCTGAATGTATAGTTATACTAGTCTTCGTCCTACCGCTTAATAGATATGTAAAGGGAAATCTTGCGATGTCTGACAAGAAAGAATTGCTAACGATAGCAGTCATAGCTGCAGCATTGATGATGGTATTAGGTACTTCAGTACCATCAAACGTCTTAGCAAGCACTAGTATTGAAGCCGCAGAACCAAGTGACGATAGTGGAAATGATGACACTAGTAATAGTGGCGGTGGCGGTAGTGACGAGAACGCAGATGATAATAGTGGTGATAAGAGCAGCAATGACAATAGTGATAGTGGTAGTAAGGATGACGGAGGAAATGATGAAAATAGTGATGATAGTAGTGGCGATAGTTCCGACTCCAACAGCGGCGGCGTCCCTGAAGACTATCTGGGCGAATATTCAACCTGCGTTACGGATCTATCCTCAGATGACAGCATACTGAGCCAAGATGATGTAGTTGATTGTTATGGGCAAGTTTTTGGTCCTAATCCGACTCATGAGCTAGGTCCATTGATGCAGACTAGTCCAAACACGCCTGCTACAAACATGCCAGGATTTGAAAATATGCCTTCTGCACTTCAACAACCAGGAGATCAACAACAGATGCAGCCACTAGGTCAAACTCAGCCACAAGACGGACAACAACAACCAATTCAGCAACAACAATCATATCCTGCAGTAGGAGATCAACAACAGGTACAACCACTAGGTCAAACTCAGCCACAAGATGAACAACAGGTACAACCACTAGGTCAAACTCAGCCACAAGAAGGACAACAACAACCAATTCAGCAACAACAGCAACAACCACAACCATATCCAGGTATGGGAGGCCAGCAACAAATGTCACCAACGGAGCTTCCTATTGACGCAGGAATCTTGGATGTAGAAACGATTAAAGAGATAGTAAAGAACAGATTAGCACAATAGAAAAATAGCTACCTGCAAACACACGATTTAGCGGTCAGCTAAATTCTTCCCCCTTTTTTGGTTACTAGATAATCCGTAAGAATTAAAGAACCAAAATTTACATTCAAATATGAAAACTGCTTAATGAACCTTTTTGCCATCCTATTGAAGCAAGATGACCCTTCAAAATGCACAGCTACTAAACTGGCTAAATTTCGGCTACTGAAGACGATCGTTCGACCAAGGCATGACACTTTAGTCTTGAACCCATTTTCTAGGGTTTGTTTAACAAGAAATGATCGGGGTCTCTCCCCAGACCTATGCGTTATTGATTGTTCGTGGGAACGATCTGATACTGTCCTTCAAAGTAGAAAATGGCACTCCTATCCATTTTTACGCAAATTACCTGCGTTACTGGCCGGAAATCCAGTCAACTACTCCAAATTAGGGAAACTTTCAAGTGTCGAGGCATTGGCAGGAGCGCTCCTGATACTGGGATATCACACCGAAGCATCTATGATCCTTGACAAATTCAAGTGGGGACATACCTTCTACGAACTCAATTCGTATGTCTTACAAGAGTATGCCAAAGCTGAAAACGAGGACGAAGTGTATGATATTCAACGTCAGTACTTTGAGCAACGAGCTTAAATTATGGCGTAAGGTAACGATGAGATGAGAAGTGGTGAGCTGGTGTGTGGGCTACTCGAAAGAGAGGAAACTCCTCCCTCTATGCAGGCACTCGGATCAGAGATGATCGGTCGGAGACGGTCGGCTCCGGAACAGAAAAGATATCCAGCCTGGACTAATAAAGCTGTGATGGTGGATAGCCTGAGTGTCCTTAACTGGAATGAAACTGCCGTCCCGAGTGGAGCAAGGCCAAATTGAGCGTTTAAGTTCCTGCAGCAGCTAAGGTAGGCCGCTAAGCGGAATCCCACTTAAAACAGAAGGAGGGTTACTGCCAGGACACCATTTCTCGATTTAATTAAGAGCTTGCCTATTTTTTTCCCGTCTACCTAGGTACTAATTAATACAGGATAATCCCCAAGTATCTATTAATCGGATTAGTTGAGAACAACAATTTTTCCACAGACAAGTGCTTCAAGAGAACTGGCAGACACTTATGGCTACAATGAATGGATGATTGGTCGATTCCTTGAATACATGCCTGATGTGGAGAAATGTATATCTTCAATGGAAGCCCCTACAAGTACATATATCCGTACTAATGCCATAAAGATCGACCCAAATTCCCTTATATGCATGCTTGAAGCCAGGGATATTGAAGTCGAATCCACAGAATTGCCTGATGTTTTTAGAGTAGTTCGTTCTGCCTTACCAATTGGAGCTACTCCCGAATATCTGGCTGGACTATATTACATTCAAGACCTTAGCTCATGTATTGCCGTTGAGGAATTAGGTGTTTCATCTAGGCAGCAAAATTTGGACATGGCTTGTGCCCCTGGAGGTAAGACAACTTTCATGGCCCAGAAAATGTATAACTCCGGAGCAATATGTGCCATTGAATATAATCGAAGACGGATCCCTTCCGTGATTTTTAATTTGTCTAGATGCGGAGTGATGAATACTTCATTATACAATATTGATGCCAGGTCCGCAAGCAACTTAAATAGGAGATTCGATCGGGTGCTCCTCGATGCCCCATGTACCTGCGAAGGTATTATCTCTAAAGACAAAACAAGAAAAACTAGCCATTTTCCATCTGATATTGAAGAGTCAAGCCAAAGACAGCTGGAAATGCTTTTGGAAGCCATTAGGGTTGTCAAACAAGATGGCCTTATAATTTACTCTACCTGCTCCTTTGCACCGGAGGAGAATGAACTGGTGATAAACGAATTGTTAGAGATCTCAGACAAAGCAGTCGTCATTGAACCCGTTCATCGTGGTCTTCCTGGCCTAACTCGTTTCGGCGATCGAAGATTCCATCCAAGCCTTAGTCGTACTGCTAGATTGTATCCACATTTACATAATACAGTTGGGTTTTTCATTGCAAAGCTAAAGGTGTGCTGATGAGCTATCTTTGACTCCTATTAATTATATTGCTTTTTAATGAGCAAGCTTGATACCATATAGAGAACCGACGCGCGAGGAACTTACTCTGCTCCGTAGGAGCTTTGACCATTGGGGAATATTTGATTTCGTTCTCGACAAAGAGATACTGGTAAGAGAAAAAAGATACAATGGCACTAAAATAAAGGAGGTATATTTAACCACAAAAGATAACTCGAAATTGTTATCGGAGAATACATCTCTCTCCTATATCGGGATGTTGATTGGGCACCTGAAGAGAAAGAGTTTTGTTCCTTCCATGGCAGGAGCGGATCTTATATCGAGAGTTGGCTTTAACTTTCCATATGTTACCGTTAACCAAACTGCTGAGGCTTTGGTATTGTACGGTCGGGACATAATGTATGCTTCCGTTGTAGATTATAGAGACCTGCGTAAAAATAATACTATTGTTATCATACTTAATGAAAATCGTGTGGCTATCGGCTTAGGAATAACTACGGTGCCTATTGACAAAAATAGCCACATAGTAGATAATAGGATCGTTATAAAGACGATAGTAGATTCTGGACACTACCTGAGGAATGAGCGATGGATAGACAGGGGGATGGAGAGAGATAACCAAAAGATCTAGACAAAAGCGGGAAGAGGCTCTATCACAGTACGAATTTCTACTAGAATATATGCAAGTTAGTATGAATTCCTTAGAATAGAGCCATCTATTTTCGCGTTTTTACAAGGACGAAAACAGCAACTGCGCCCATCATACCGCCAAGAACCAAGAGAACTTGTACCGGAAATCCTCCTGTAGCTGTAGCAGTCCCTGCTGGGGCCTCTTGAGTTACGACAGCAAACTCGGTATCACCGGTCTTTTGTATTTTGGAGAAGCCTGCTATGATCATTTGTGCAGACGGTGGAGGCGAAGTAGATTCGACTGTAATCGGTGTGCCATCCATCGTAGCGCTGGCTTGCTTTTCTGTTTCTTGGAACGTCCCTTCTCTAAAGCTGCTTTCTCCAAGAGAATATATTGATACTACTCTGGCACCTCCTATCTCCTCAAATCCAGAGCCTGCTGCTCCTGCTTGGCTGCCGGTCGGATCAAAGAGAAAATGCCATGTGTCCATTGGTCTTCCAATATCCTGAAAATTAAACAAGGGATCAGCCATAATTGATGATGCTTCAGTATTCATTAATTGATCTGCAACACTTGAATGATTGGCCTGCAGAAGGCCAATTGGATGGTTGACATCAATATCTCCATAGGGGGTAGAAAGGGTTATGGAATCTGCAACGTTGATGGATCTCCAATCCAAGTCAACCACATCCGCAGTTTGATTCTCGCTGGACAGCGTAACTCCGGAGATAAATGAAGGCTTTAACTGCACATTGTATGAAAGTGATAATTCGTCTTCCGTTCCTCTTAGCTGACCGGTGTAGGTCAAACTTGCATTTGTGATTCTCACAGGACTACTTTTTTGGGATGCCATCGCATCATTAAATGCCTGTATAAGCTGAGGCATGCCATCTTCGTTGGCCTGCATAGTGAATCTGACAGTTTCAGATTTACCATTAAACTCTTGCGCCAAAGGACTATTTGGAGGATATTTTAGAGTTAAAAATCTAATTGCACTCCAATCGACTTCCCCGTGTCCTGTAGTAGGTACCAAAGACGAAGTCATTTGAACTGCGTGCACATTCAAAATCTGACTAACGAGCAGGACAGACATCAAACCAAAGGAAAGAGTAAGAATTAAAACCTGCACATCAGAAATCATCGTTTTCTTGCTTATATTCTTTTTTGAAGTTAGGAATTGTTGGCTTGATTAGGGCAAAACGTGAAGGTGAGTTGATCTGGAAGAAGAATCGCACCACAAGTAAACACGGCACAAAAACGACAACATCGAAAATTTTACATTCCTAAATGTTATGTTAAAGTCAAGTCAGTTGATAACTATTCTTTCTGGTGGCACAGGTTCCATGAAACTAGTACGAGGGTTCAGTCAGATCGAAAGGTCGGTAGCAGTTATCCTGAACGTTGGCGATAATGTCTGGAAATATGGACTATACATTTGTCCTGACATTGACACCATATTATATGGGTTGTCAGGGCTCCTCGACACTCGTAGAGGGTGGGGAATGGAGGGTGACACATTCAATTTCATGGACCAGACAGGTAAACTAGGACAAGAGAACTGGTTTCGAATTGGTGATCGAGACCTGGCTACACATGTGCTCCGAACAGAGCTTATCCGAAACGGTATGACATTAACCAATGTAACTGAATACCTTCGATCAACTTACAAATTGAATGCTGAGCTGATCCCCATCTCTGATGATAGTATCGAGACCCGTATTATCACAAACCGTGGTGAACTAAATATCCAGGAATTCTGGGTCAAGTACAAAGCTGCGCCTAAGGTAGTCGGAGTAAAATATAAGGGAGCAAAGAATTCAAAGTTGGCGGCTAGAGTCTTGAAACTTATACGGAGCTCAGAAAGAATAGTTATCGCCCCCGCCAATCCTATAAGTAGCATTGGGCCATCACTTGCCGTCCCGGGCCTTAAGAATGAATTATCAAAAATTAAAGAGAAGGTGATTGCCATTTCTCCTATTGTGGGCAAACATGCATTCAGCGGCCCAGCAGCCAAATATATGAAAGCCCTAAAACTGGAGATATCTCCTGTGGGGGTAGCCAAGTATTACTCAGATATAATAGGTACGTTTGTTATCTCAAAAAATGACCTTTTATTTGAAAGTGCAATTAAGAAACTAGGGTTGAATGTATATCTTACCGATATTGCAATGAATACATTACATGAGGAACGTAGGCTAGCTTCGTTCGTAGCCGGCGTTTCAGTGAGAATCTAGGATACCGACATGGACATATGTGCAATTGTTCCTGTAAAGAATTTTCATCAAGCCAAATCAAGGCTTTCGGTTCTATTGCGCAAGGAGCAACGCGCAGAATTATCTCAATTTTTACTACAAGACACTTTGAATACTCTGCTACTCTGCCGTGAACTGGCGAAGATTATTGTCGTGTCCAGTGATCCCTTGGTAAAGGAAATAACCCAGAACCTAGGATTGGAATGCCTATTTCAGTCTCAAGACAAGGGCGTCAACAGTGCAGTCAGATGCGCTGACAGATTTCTGAGTGCCAAGGGAAGTTGGGTCAGCATTACCCTACCGTGCGATTTACCGCTGCTTCTTGCCAAGGATATAGACGACCTGTGCCAAGTTATACCTAAAGAAGGAAACTCAGTTATCATATGTCCTTCATACAAATTTGATGGAACCAACCTTCTTGCACGGAGCCCATCGGACGTTATTACTGACACCAGATACGACAATGACAGCTTTCGGGGGCATCTTGAGGCTTCGATAGAAGCAGGTGCAATTACCCAGGTATTGCTATCCAATAGGCTAATGATCGATCTCGACACTCCTGAGGATCTGGAGCTTGTCTTGCTCGAGAACGCATCATCAAAGAAGTCAATCTCATATCTCTGGCAGATGAAGAAAAATCATTTGCACCCGTCTTTCTCGCCGGCTTCAATAAAACCAAAGACAAAGGCAAGGACGAACCTAGATACAAGGGACGGCAGCGCCTCCACATCAGCTAGAGACGTCTAGAGAGTCAAAGTGAGCCAACATTCCATGCATCCAAATGTAAACCTCATAGAAAAGAGTCTGCATGGCATTACTGATGGGACCATGACTTTCGATTGCTTTAGGGCGATAACAGGCATTAGAAGTGCGACTGTCGCAAATGAGATCCTGAAGTTCTTGTTAGAAAGAGGAATAGGCAAGCGCCCTGGTGAGGCACTTCTTTCATTCTCGTCGACTGATAAATTGAGGACATCAATATTAGCTGTCAGTTTGGGCGCAGATGTCTTGAGAATCTCTCAATCCCTGTCGTGGAAAGACTTCGAAAGATTTGCATCAGAGATTCTGGTCAACTGTGGGTTCCAAACTACGAACAACGTTCGGTTCACCAAGCCTCGAGCAGAAATTGATATTGTGGCAACCAAATCTCAGTTTGGCCTCTCCGTTGATTGCAAGCATTGGGCTAACAATGGACGTCTCGCACTAGTAGAGCACACCCGGAAACAGATTCAAAGAACAGAGCGGCTGCTTAGCACCTCCTCCTTTGAGTTTACAAAAGTAGTTCCCGTGTTGCTTACCATTTATCCAAACGCTCTGTCATGTGACTCCAATCTTGTGCCCATTGTGGACATAAACAAGTTCCAGAGCTTTGTAGACGAAATCGAATCAAATATGGATAACGTATTCTGCATTAGCAGATACTAAATCTAACCTGCTATTTTCTTGCCTCAGAAGTATCAGCATGAATAACGATTGTATGCCTATACATTTATCGATTTGTGTGCTTCCCAAACTTTGTCGCTTATATAATGCAGTGTTTGGATAACATGGCCTTTTTGTTCTTCCGCAGCTTTATCGCTATCAATTAATGCTATGCCAACGGCTAAGGGTTTGTTATGGACTTCATCCTTGATCACGACTAAATCTCCCTTTTTAAAGGCATCAAATGCCGTAATTCCAGGCCTTGTTACTTTTGCTCCATTACAGACAAAGCGAACTGCTCCCATATCTACTGTCACTGAAGGAAAGCGAGCTAGCAGTGCGACGTCTCCAAGAAAAGGAACAATATTCTTCTCCTTGCCGACTTGAACCGCAGTAAATTCGTCTGACTTGTAGAATGATTCGTCTCCATCTACCTGATATTCCTTAATGGTCTTCAATTTAGGAACAACATTCATTGGCCAGGAAGCCTCGATCCTTTTGACTAGCAATGCTGTGTCTCTCTTGGATAGAAAGGTTGACTTCATATGATCATGACTTGTAGACTCATTACAATTCCAGCAGTCTTTAATTTTTCTCTGATCTGTTATTGATAGGTATGTATTCGCAGCCCATGGGTCCGCAATATTTACCGACATACAGCGCTTTGGGTCTGTACAGTGCGGGTCTAGGCGCCGCTTCTGCAAATTTTTCTTCAATAACGTGAGTAGTCCACCCTGCTATTCTGGAAAGGGCGAAGATAGGCGTATTGATGTCGGTAGGTATTCCCATACTGTAATATAATGAAGCACTATAGAGATCCACATTTGGATATATTTGCTGCTTCTTACGTTCTCTCATATACTTCCTAGTAGTATCTTCCACTCGAGCAGTTATATCGTACCATTGTGTGTTTCTCTTTCTTGAGATGATTTTCGAAAGTCTGGCTAGGATATCTGCTCTAGGATCAGTTGTCTTGTACACAGCATGACCCATTCCCATTATCCTCTCTCCGCGATCGAGTCTTGTCTTTACCCACTCATCGACTTTATCCAATTCTCCTATCTCAAGAAGCATTCTCATTACCTGTATATTCGCGCCACCATGCAATTCTCCAGAGAGCGCGCCAATTGCACCCCCAATGCAGGCGTACATATGTGCTCTAGTCGAGGCTATTTCTCGAGCTGCAAATGTAGAAGCGTTAAAACTATGTTCGGCATGAAGAATTAAAGAGATGTCAAATATTCTTGATTCTTCTCTAGATGGCATTTCGCCTGTCAACATGTAAAGGAAGTTGGCTGCATGATTTGCCTCGCCGCTAAGCGGTTCGACAGGATCGCTTCCTTTTCTGATTCTACCCCACGCTGCCACAAGTGTTGCAATTTTCGCTATAAGAATTATTGACCTCTTGACGTTTGCTTCTTTAACATCGCTATTCATGTCAGGATCGTAGTCTGGCAACTCTGATATGGTCGACTGAATCACATCCATAGGTCTGGCTGATTTTGGTCTATTCCTCATATTGTCGATCACAGATCGTGGAAGATCCCTTGCACTCGATAATTGCTCAGAAAACTCTCGAAGATTATCCTTGTCTGGCAAGTCACCGAAAAGCAAGAGGTAAGCTGTTTCTTCAAAAGTAGAATGGTTGACCAGATCAAAGATGTCATAGCCACGGTAGATGAGTTTACCATTTTCACCATCAATAGAGCAGATTTTAGTATCTGCGACTTCAATATTCCTTAAACCTATATTCCTAGTATCCATCTAACAACTCTTGATTTTTATCACTTTGTATATTAAAGTAATCGACATATGAATTCTTCCAATATTCCTTTCATGCCAAGTAACTATTCATCTCTAATTCTCATATTTTTTGAAGTATCTGGAAAAGCAAGAATCCTTAGTAGGACACGTCAGCACACAGAGTGGTACCCAACTCTAATATTTAGCCAGAGTTCATTACAAAATCACCTGTGGGTGGTCCATTAATGCCTTAAATTTAGTCGACGTATTGAAATGTCTTGTGGGAATATGCTCATTTAGTAACGAACCGTCGTCTGAGGCGCAGAGAACATATCACTTTTAAGTAGGTCATGGAAGTGAACTATTACAATGGTCTTTGGTAGAGACATCAGACTCAACAGGATCTTGAAGGATGGGAAGATGGTGTGTATTCCTATGGATCATGGAATTACCAACGGCCCGATATCTGGCTTGGAGGACGTTCACGGAGTCATCTATGATTATCAAGACGCGGGTTTGACTTGTGTTTTAATTAATAAAGGCATCATAAAATCGATGCCTAGGCCTCCTAAAATAGGATTAATTGCTCACCTCTCAGCTAGCACGGTGTTAGGACCTTCTCCAAACCGAAAGATGCTCATAGGTAGTGTAGCCGAAGTCATCAGACTTGGCGCCGATGCTGTATCCATACATCTGAATATTGGTTCCAAAGAAGAACCTGAGATGCTGCAGAAATTAGGAATCGTCTCTGATCAGTGCGATGAATGGAGTGTCCCATTGATCGCCATGATGTACCCTCGAGGAGAAAATATTAAGGATCCACATGATCCAGGGATCGTTGCACATGCAGCCAGGATAGGCGCAGAAGCCGGTGCCGATATGGTAAAGACAGTATATACGGGAGATATTGACTCGTTTAGACAAGTAGTAAAATCCTGTCCGGTCCCGATAGTGATTGCTGGAGGTCCTAAGGCAACCAGTGACTCTGAGATTATGCAGCTGTGTTATGACGCAATGGAAGCTGGAGCCAAGGGAATTACATTTGGTCGAAACATTTTTCAGCATAAAGACCCTTTCATGATAATAAGATTACTAGCAGAGATTGTCATATCTGGAAAGACCCCTGAAGAGGCGAAAATGATCTCTGCATTCAAATAGAAATAAGGTCTTAATTATCAAGCCGGATTTCAACGAGATCGATCCAAGCCGATTTCTCAAATCTGTTCCTAGCCAATATATTGTTTACGCAAATCCGGATCAAATACAAGGGTCACATGCCAAGACGATGTATGAATCAACCCAAGCCGATTACGTGGTTTTTAGGGAGCTTGAGCAACTCAAAAAGTTTCATGATCCTGAGAAAGTCAAAGGATTTTACAAAAAGATAGAAAGTAATACTGATTTAGATGAAATCCTCAAGGCAGCAGAAGCGGGTGCGAACTTTATAATTGTAGACACGCAGGATTGGAGAATAATACCTCTGGAGAATGTGATAGCAACCTTGCAAAAGACGAACACAAGGATCTATGCTCCCGCCTCGAGTTCCAAAGAGATTCGGACCCTTTTCTCTGTATTGGAACTAGGAGTGGATGGCGTGATACTGACAACTCAGAATCCAAATGACATAGAGGATGCCACGAAGCTGCTGGTTTCTTCTAATTTGAATATTAGTATACTCAAGATACAAGAAATCAGAGAGGCAGGAATCGGAGAACGAGTATGTATTGATACCGCCTCAATTCTAGGTATGGGAGAAGGTGTCTTGGTAGGCAGTAGATCCAATTTCCTTTTTCTAATACATAACGAATCACAAGGATCTTCCTTTACGTCCCCCCGACCATTTAGGGTTAATGCGGGTGCTGTTTACTGCTATACATTAGTCCCTGGCAAGAAGACAAAGTACCTGTCAGAGATAGAATCAGGATCTGAGGTGCTAGTAATTGGCAAAGGTGGAAGAGTCAGAACTGTTACTGTGGGTCGTTCAAAGATCGAAACAAGACCTCTCACTATGATTGTGGGTGAATCAAATGGACAGAGAGGCACAGTTATACTTCAAAATGCAGAAACAATTCAGCTGATAGGGAAGGATGGTTCATTGATTCCAGTTACCGAATTAAAGGTTGGAGACTCGGTGCTTGGTGTAGTTCAACCGAGTTCGGGGAGGCATTTTGGTATGGAAGTTTCTGAATATGTACTAGAGAAATAGATTGTGTAAATAATAATACCTTGGAGAGTCCATTATTTTAAAGCATTTGGAATATCTCCACACGGTTAAAGTAGACTGCAGTATGCTAGTCCAGAAGAATCCATTGGATGATATCATCGTCGGCGATTGTAAAAATATCTTGTCATGCATCCCAGAAGGCTCAGTTCAAGTCACGGTTACTTCTCCACCATACAGAAATGCAATCGATTATGGTATGCACGCCTCCGGAACAGGCGGGTACTACAGAGGCAAGCATCAGGTAGATACAGATCAGTACCTTCTTGAGATGCAAGAAATCTTTAATGATAAAGTCTACCGCGCAACCAAGGAGGGCGGATACTGCTGTATTGTAATTGGAAACGAAGTGGTAAACGGGACTATCTTGCCTCTACCACACATGTTGCTCTCAAAACTTGTTCAGCCATTTGGTAACTGGCATCTACATGAGGAGATAATTTGGCATAAGGTAACGGGCGGTACCAACAGGTACGGGTCATTTGTGATTAATCCTTATCCAAAGTATTTCAGGGCTAATATTATGCACGAGTTTATCCTTGTACTGAGAAAGGGTGACGTATCGGTGGGAAGAAGAAGGAAAGAGGCCTTACCGGCTACTCATGAAGAGTGGACGAAGGAAATTGCTAATTCCATTTGGCATATAGCTCCAATTCCTCCTGGGTATATACGTCATCCCTGCCCATTTCCAGAAGAAATTCCATACCGATTAATGAAACTATATTCATACAAGGGAGATACGGTTCTGGATCCGTTCAACGGTAGCGGACAAACAACAAAAGTTGCTTCTCATTTTGGGCGCCACTACATTGGAATTGAGGTAATAGAGGATTATGTGAAACTTGCATTAGCAAGGCTCAATGAGGAGGAATTGCATATTCGCCCTGAGGCACTTATAGCTAAGTGGATGAAGATTCCATCTCACTGTATATCACGGTGATCCAACCGGCCCTCGACACAATTCATTTTCTTCTCCACTTGTGTCAAGGACGCTCCTGACGATCAGGATGTCTGACATTATTTCTAAGTCGTAGTACCTGGTTCATAAATATATGCTCAAGGGATACTAATTGTCATATGATGAAGATTTGTGCATCTATAACAGAGATCGAATCCAAGGAATTCCATAAAACTGCTATTCGAGCCTTTGATCTAGGTGCCAGTTTTCTAGAGATCAGATTCGATTACATTGAGGCCAACAGGCTATCAGAAGCAATAGAAATAGTTCGACCATTCCGAGCAAAATGTATCTACACGCTCAGAAGGACCAGCCAAGGGGGGAAGTTTTTTGGATCCGAAATAGAGCGTCTTAATCACTTAAAAGATCTAGTAAGCCAAGCACCGATGATGATTGATGTGGAATTTGAGACCTTACAAGAAAATCCTGAAATTGTCTCCTTTATCAATTCACTGAATGTACCAATGCTTGTGTCATGGCATGACTTTAGGTCGACTCCTTCGGCAGAAGAATTGTCAGAATGGTTGGTTCTGATGAGCTCCTATAGCAAGAACAATAAATTGGTTACCATGGCAAATTCTTTAGATGACACGTTGAGAGTCTTGAATCTTTACGACACAGTTGACAAATCATTGAATCTTGTAGCCTTCAGTATGGGAGAGATTGGATTGGTTTCAAGATTACTCTGTGCTTTACAATCCAATTGTCCCTTCACATACGCCGCCCTTGACCAGCCTGTTGCTCCTGGTCAGTTTACAATCGAACAAATGAAAAAATTGCATAGTATTGTTGAAAAGCACAATCCACTCCATCGGGGTGTGACAAGATGAGGACATACTGCATAATAGGTGATCCTGTAAGTCATTCACTTTCCCCAGCAATGCATAATGCTGCTTTCAAATCACTAGGTCTGGACTATGTTTATATTGCATATAGAGTTGCAGGTAGTGAACTTGAAGCCTCTATCGAATCCTTGAGATCTGTCAAGATAGCTGGCTTTAATGTTACATTACCTCACAAGACAACAGTATTGCAATATCTGGAAGAGATTGATGTCCCCTCAGGCAAGGCAGGGGCGGTTAACACCGTAATGAGTATCAACGGAAAATTCAAAGGCTTTAATACTGATATTCAAGGCTTTGTTCAGCCCCTTCTTAACCGAGGGATAGATTTCAATGGTCTGTCTGTGCTCCTCTTCGGTGCGGGAGGCTCGGCTAGAGCTGTTGTTGTATCGTTGTCTAATGTCAACGGCATTTCTAAACTAGTTCTCGCCAATAGAACTTATCGCAAATCACTGGAACTGTCTAAGCTGGCTGAAACAAACGGATTGACCTCTTCAGTTACAAAGATTGAAGAGGCGAAAGCAATGGCAAAAAGTTTCGATCTCGTAATTAACGCGACCTCTGTGGGACTGCAATCGAACGATTCAATCTTGGAAAGAGACGATATTGATGGAAGCAGCATTGTATATGATCTCGTTTACCGCCCAGTTATGACCAAGCTTCTTGAAAACGCTCGAGAAAAGGGAGCGACGGCCATATATGGATACGAAATGTTACTTGAGCAAGGAGCTCAGGCATTTGAGATTTGGACTGGATTAAAAGCACCGATCCCCGCAATGAAAAAGGCTCTTTTTGGGGTCTTCCAAGAGCCAAAATGAATAGATTAATTCGTGTAACGATGCACGGTGCTGTATCAGTAGTAAATGCAGTAGCAAATGGTCATGGTTCTGCATTGGGCATATCTCTTAAGGTAGTTGCAGATTTGTCGATCTCTGCAGGAAGAGGAATTCATTTGCAGTCAAAGCAAGGCGAAAAGTTACTCAATATTCTCATCAAAAGAGCGTTACCCAAGACAGTACTCCTAGACAATGCGATCCGCGTTGAGATCAAATCCGAGATTCCAGTTGGATTTGGATTGAAGAGCTCTAGCGCGGTGTCAAGCGCAGTTGCATTGGCAATTCAGAAATTCCTTGGTGAAGAGATCGATGACGTGAAAGTGCTAAACCAATCTGCTGATGCTTCAATTGACGCTGGCATTTCGTTGACAGGAGCTTTCGATGATTCAACTGCCTGTTATTTTGGGGGGTTTGTGGTTACAGACAATTTTTCAAGAAAGCTCATAAGAAGAGATCCTGCTTCAGAGAACCTTTCTGCAATCATATTGCTTCCTGCTCGTGTATCAAGAGGGAATTTGTTCAATCTTTACCTTGCCCCTGAAATATTTGATCTAGCATTCAAGATGGCATCTAACCGAGACTATTGGACCGCAATGAAGCTGAACGGAATGGCGGTAGGAGCCCTATTAGGTAGCGATTATACTCCTGTCATATCGGCGATCAAGGAGCATGCCCTCTCTGCGGGCATCTCAGGTAACGGACCATCAGTGGTGGCAATTGCTGACTCCAATCATCTTAAGAGTCTGGTCTCATCGCTGTCAAGTTTCGAGGGCCAGGTATTAATATCAAAGGTTAACAATCAAAAAGCAACAGTAGAAGACTTCGATGGTTAAAATATCTATCCATAGATCACAACTGAGTGGAATAGTAAGATGCCCATCAAGTAAGAGCTATACACATAGGGCAGTATTTATCGCAGCACTTTCAGATGGAGAGTCTGAGATTCATCATCCCTTAATTTCAAGAGACACTCTTTCGTCTATAAATGCCTGTAGAGCGTTGGGACCACAAATCATTCATGAGGGATCTTTGTTACGAATTATAGGAACACCTTTGATCGCTCCAGATACCGTCATTGATGCAGGAAATTCAGGAACAACAATTAGAATAGCTACATCGGTCTGTTCTCTGATTGAATCAGGTTATAGTGTGTTGACCGGAGATAGTAGCCTAAGAACACGTCCTATGGGTCCCCTCCTTAGCTCGCTTGGGGGATTGGGTGTTTATTGCTTCTCTACAAAATCGGATGGTACTGCGCCTATCGTCGTAAAGGGAGGCGGGTTGAAAGGTGGGAATGTAACTATAAATGGTTCTATTTCGAGTCAATTTGTGTCATCTTTACTTATTACAGCAGTTCGAGCCAGCACCGATGTGACAATAGAAGTTGTGGGAGATCAAGTTTCGCGGCCCTATATCTTGTCAACTATAGCCACAATGGAAAAATTTGGCATCAGTGTTGAACGGGATAGTGATCTGAGACATTTTAGGGTAAAGAGTGGCTCTTACTCTCCTGATATATTCCAAGTGCCATCTGATCTTTCGTCAGCCTCAATGCTAGTGGCAGCTGGAGTCTTGGTTGGTAAAGATAAGATTCAACTGTCGGGGTTGAACTTTGACTTACCTCAAGGAGATTCTAGGATTTTTAGTATTGTAGAACAAATGAACGGTAAGGTCATTGTAGATCGCGTCAACGGCGAGTTGTTGGTTGAAGAATCGGAAAAGCTAGATGGAGGGGAGTTTGATTTGAAAGACAGTCCTGATCTTTTACCCGTAGTCTCGATCCTCGCGCTAAAGGCAAGAAGTACTGTTATAATAAATGGAATCTCTCACGCCCGATTCAAGGAAACGGATAGAGTCAGGAATATCACAACTGAACTACGAAAGCTGGGGGCGACAGTAACTGAGACTTATGATTCAATTGCAATTCAGCCTCCCGCGGTTCTAAAGAACGCTTCATTAGAATCATTCGATGACCACCGTTTATTCATGGCGTTAGCTATTGCATCACTTCTGACCAATAATTCTACGTTGAATGGCGCTCAGTCTGTAGATGTATCATATCCAAGTTTTATTGATGACTTGACCAATATGGGCGCAAATATTTCGATATGCTAATGCGAAGAGAATAGAGGATCTTTCATTTTAGTCTTGTTAGGTCTTTTTTCAATAAGACAGCAGTCCCAACATACATTAAATACATGTGAGTATTGAATGGAGCTAATCTAGTCATGCTTGGCAATATAATAGGAGAGCGATTCATGGCTTTGAACTTTGGAGAAAGTCATGGCCGTTGTGTTGGGACCGTAGTGGATGGCTGCCCTGCAGGGCTTCCGCTGGAAGAATCTTTCATTCAAAAAAAACTGGATTTGCGAAAACCTGGACAGTCAGTAGTAACTACACAACGAAAAGAAGATGACAAGGTGGAGATCCTATCCGGGGTTTTTAAAGGCCGTACTAATGGTGGACCAATCTGTATGCTAATATGGAACAAGGATCAAGACTCGAGGCCATATGAACAGATCAGGACAATTCCCAGGCCAGGCCACTCAGATTATCCTGCTTCAGTAAAATATGGCGGATATGCAGATTATCGTGGTGGAGGCCGCTTCTCCGGACGCCTTACCGCCACTTTCGTGATGGCTGGAGCAGTCGCGGAGAGATTATTAAAGGTTGCACTTGGAGTTGATATTGTTGCCTACGCTATTGCTATTGGCAAGGTAAGGTGTGGAAATATCGATTTCACTTCTGCAATCAAGAATCGGTATGAGAACGAAGTCAGATGTCCGGATTCCGGAGCAGCAGAAAAAATGAAGGAGGCCATATTGGCCGCTAAGAAAAGGGGTGATTCGATTGGTGGTGTCATCGAATGTGTTACCAACAGACTTCCCGTTGGATTGGGAGAACCTCTCTTCAGTTCGCTGGAATCAGATATTAGTAGGGCTCTATTTGGGATCCCTTCTGTAAAAGCAGTTGAATTTGGCTCGGGGTTCTATGGGTGCTCAATTTCAGGGTCTGAGAACAACGATACATATGTTTTGGAGAAAGGAACAGTAGTGACTAGAACTAATAATTCTGGGGGCATCCTAGGCGGACTCTCAACAGGAATGCCCTTGATTATAAGAATTGGATTTAAGCCCCCATCATCAATAGCACGAACACAGGAAACTTTAGATCTCTCTAGCGGGGCACAGTCTAAACTAAAAGTCCCAGGCAGACATGATCCATGCGTAGTGCCCAGAGCACCTCCAGTCGTGGAGGCTGTCGTTTCCTTAGTTCTTGCGGATCACGCAATACGACATGGGCTAATTTCATCTTCACATCTAGGGGTGAAACGCGATAACTGATAGTGAAGGGGAAACGGAAAATGCAGAGCTAAAAATTCTCCGTTCTGAAATTCAAGCTGTAACTGGAGAGATATTTCAAAAGATAAAGTATCGTATGGAACTGGCGCAAAAGATTGGGGAAATCAAGACTAAGCTTGGAATGGATGTAACCGACGACCGGGTTGAAAGCGGAATCAGGAAATCGGTATTGGGTCTAGCTCATCAAATTGGTTTGGACCCTTCTTACTCTTCTAGGTTGCTCAATCTTTTGCTTATTGAGTCAGTTGGTCTTCAGAGAAAACAAAAAACAATTGAGCAGCCGAGTTCGCATTTAGATATTCTCATGAGAGCCAGACAAATTGAAGCAACTGGAAGGCAGATGATACATTTAGAAATTGGCGAGCCAGATTTCGGACCTCCGCCCAGCATTAAAGACGCCTTTGTAAATGCGATAAACTCTGGCTGTTATCATTATACTGATGTTAGAGGAATTGAAAGGTTAAGGGAGAAGCTAGCCCTAATTCATGGCTTTACAAAGGAAACGGTAATAGTGACACCAGGTGGAAGGTTCGGCGTTTATGCATCGATTGCTTCATTGCTAAAACCAGGCGAGGAAATTTTGGTTATAGAACCATCTTGGCCAGCATATGCAGACTGTGCAGCTTTAAATTCAGTTAAGATCAAAACTATCAAAACATCCCTCGAAAATCAATGGTCTCCCGACATTGACGAAATAACTGATGCCACAAACGATTCTACAAAGATGATCGTTCTAAATTATCCGAACAATCCTACTGGGAAGATATTGAGTACTAGTACGATCGAGAAGATCCTCTCATTAGCAAAAGACTATGGCCTTTACATTTTGAGTGATGAGGTGTATTCTAAATATTGCAATAAAAAATTCCAAAGTATTTCTGAATACCATTATGACAGATCCATTGTTATCGAATCGTTCTCCAAAACCTATGCAATGACTGGATTTCGACTCGGCTACGTTCTATCTAGCGAGGTAATTGTCAAAAAGATTGCTAAATTGCAGGCATTTGCTATGACGAGCGTAGCAGAACCTCTTCAGTATTGTGCACTAAACGCACTCGAAACCGATTACGCGACCAATATTGAAGAGACTAGAATCAGACTTCGTACCTTAGTTGAAAGGTTGAAACGAATGGATGTGAGTTTCGCCGTTCCTGATGGGGGTATGTACTTGTATCCGAGAATTAATACTATACCACTAGACGATATTACCATAGTCAATCTATTGCTAGAAAGAGGGGTTGCTGTCGCACCAGGGAGTGCATTTGGCAGCTCTTATGGCAAGTTCATTAGAATTTCCGCAACTCAACCTACAGAACAAATCGCAAAAGCAATGGATGTTTTGGACAATTGTCTATCAATGAACAGATAATTAGCTCCTTTCCGGTGAAGAAAGTCGCAGTCATAGGTGCAGCCGGCAGGATGGGCAGGTGGTTTACACACTATTTTGCTCAATCAAAAGCTTTGAGAGTGTCTGTTTATGACAAGAGCAAGTTTAAATTCAGAATCCCAGAGTGTGTTGATCGTTGTAACACTATAAGAGATTGTGTGGAAGAGGCAGATTTTGTGATAATCTGTGTGCCTATTGAAAGCATCGTCTCAGTTGTTAAGGAATGCCTAATGTACATGAAAGAGGGTGCCGCATTATCAGAGATCTCATCCATTAAGAAACAAGTCTTCAATGTATTGCGATCTGCTAGAAAGGATATTACATGCTTGTGCATCCATCCAATGTTTGGTCCAGCTACTAAAAGATCAAGGATTATCAAAAATTTGCTTATCCCAGTCAGAAATCGGGCCAAAGAAATGCGCTACCTCCGTTCCATTTTTCCACGATCGAAAATCGAAGTGATTAGTGACCCTGATCTCCATGATGAATATATGGCCGTGGTTATTGGCCTTACATATTATCTTAACCTAGTTTTAGGTTCAGTGCTCTCCAAACTCGATTTAAGAACCATGAAGAAGGTAGCGGGGACGAGCTTTGGGATGCAAACAATGATCACTGAAAGCATCCTAAACGATTCTCCGGAGCTTGTCACTTCGCTATTACGAGAAAACCCATTCAACAAGACGTATATCAGTAAGTTCCTTGCTGAAGCGGAGAACATACAGAAGCTAGTCTCAGGTACGGATGAAAATGCTACAAAGAGAATCGTCGAGAGTATCAAATCTCGCATGAACAAATTAACAGACACCAACAAATCTTATTTGGATTTTTATAGGGCTATAGAATATCTTAAGACATTTGACAATAAAAAATAGATTCGAAGACGAGATTGATATAGTCTCAATAGGCCTCTGTATCGTTCAAACTCAGACAGCTCCCCTTGCGTATACACCGAAGTACATGACTGTTTCCAAAATAGTACCTGGCTGAAAATGCTATTATTGAGCGTGCGATCATAAATCAGCTGACATTTTTGGGTAAATGAAACAATGAGGATACAACTAACTCGACATTTGGCATGTGTAAAACACACTGAACGTAAAAGAAATTTATCTCTTGATATGCTCGAATCTAGCGACGGAAACGAATGTACTGAAGGTTTTCTCAAATGTGAAGAATGTAGACAATTATATCCTCTGATTGACGGCATTCCATTGCTTCTGGAAGATGTTGCCGAGTATGTGTCCACCAGACCTTCTCTACTTGGAAAATGGATACTATCGAGTAAGACTTCGACAATGAAAGAATATCTTAAAGATATGAGTTCAGTCCTTACTAAACCAGACAAATCTCAAGGAAATAATCTTTATGAAGTCGACGGGTCGTTATATGGGTCTTATAATTGGGCCCAGTTTGACTATACAAACGATGACAGGTTCCTCTCATTGCTGAAATGGAAGATGAATCCTAACGATCTCTATAATAAGGTAGTTCATAGCACGATGACAAACCTAGACGGCGCGGCGCTCGATCTAGGATGCTCATCAGGATATGCCACTTTTCAACTAGCCAAGAAATTCGCGTTTGTTATAGGAATAGATCTCTCATTTTCATTCATTAGTGAAGCAAGAAGGCGAATGGCTTCTTCGAGACAAGGTAATTTAGATTTCATTGTCGCAGATTGCTTACGGCCTCCATTTCTACCTAGCAAGTTTGATCTGGTGATGGCATTGAACATCATTGAACTAATGGATATTGAACAGTTGGTGGATAGAATTCACAGGTTGTTAAAGGAAGATGGAGAAGTTGCCTTCACTTCACCTTATGATTACAATAGAACACAGATAGGAAGCAGAGTAAGTCCTCAAACATTCAGACAATTATTACAGAAATCAGGCTTTAGGATAGAAAGTAAGTATGTTACAGCTGAGGCATATATTCCTTGGACTCTGAAGATTAACGAACGGACTTATCTTTTCTATTATGTAGATTACCTTAGAGCACGTAAGGCTTCCAAAGCCAAGAGATAGCTTCACGCTCTAGTCTATCTTCACTAATGTAGTATTAGAGTATGCGGAATCACTTGAGGTATATATATTCCAGAAACCAGATAGGCATTACATGAAAGCTCAACGATGGAATGACGACGATATTAATTTGGATGAGGTCAAGAAGGACAGAATAGCAGTAATTGGTTACGGTATTCAGGGTCGTGCTCAAGCCAATAACATGAAGGATAGCGGATTGGACGTCCTTGTGGGGCTACGACGAGATGGAAAGAGTTGGGATATCGCAGCTAAAGAAGGCCATAAAGTGATGACCGCTGCCGAAGCCACTAAAGCAGCTAACATAGTTCATGTGTTGGTTCCGGATATGGAACAGAGCACCCTATACAAAACAGAGATTGGGCCAAATCTTTCTGAAGGAGCTGCATTAAGTTTTTCACACGGAGCGGCGGTACATTGGAAGTGGGTTGAACCTCCTGGGAATATCGATGTGATAATGGTGGCTCCAAAAGGACCAGGCCAGATGGTAAGAGAATTATTTTTGCAAGGATTCGGAACCCCGTCGTTGGTCGCAGTCGAACGGGATTATTCTACCCGAGCTTGGGTTAGGGTTCTTGGTCTTGCGAAGGGAATCGGGAGTTCGAGGGCAGGCCTAATAAAAACAACATTTAAGGAAGAGGTCGAGACTGATTGGTTTGGCGAACAGGTGGACTTGTGCGGTGGCACTCATAGTCTCATTCTGAATGCGTTTGAAACCTTGGTGGAAGCAGGATATCAGCCAGAGGTGGCCTATTTTGAATGCTTGCACGAGCTTAAGTTGATAGTCGATCTAGTTCATAAATACGGTATAACAGGCATGTACAATAGAGTGAGCGAAACGGCTCGATATGGAGGTCTTACAAGAGGACCAATAGTTATCGACGAAGAAAGCAAGAAGAAGATGAAAAGGGTCCTCGATGAGATTCAATCAGGTACGTTTGCAAAGGAATGGGTGAGCGTTTATGAAAAGGATGGTAAGAACTCGTTTGAGACTTTTATGAAAAAAATTCAAGGTCACGATATAGAACGTGTCGGTGTCGAAATGAGAAAAATGATGTGGCCAGATGATGAAGAGAGGAATTGAACATAAAAAAAGAGGCCATATAAAAACCAAATCAGAAAATATGAGGACCAGAATTCGGCATAGCTTTTGAACCCGAGATCATTTTCGCGTTTTGGCATTGGTGGCTATATAATCAATAATGGTTGGCAATGGAGTTCCAGGTCCGAAGTTTCCCATTATGCCCTCAACTTCAAGGATCTTTTTGTCTGCCTCAGGTATTATGCCTCCTCCTATCAACAAGATATTATTTCCGCCTTTTTCTCTCACTAATCTCGCCACCTTAGGAAATAATACCGAGTGAGCACCATTTAGCAAACTCATCGCGATCACATCGACGTCCTCTTCAATTGCTATCTTTGTGACTTGTTCGGGCGTACAGAATAGGCCAGAATAAATAACTTCCATTCCTGCGTCTCTTAGCGCCCTGCAGATTACAAGGGCGCCCCTATCGTGTCCATCTAGTCCCAACTTAGAAACAAGGATTCTTATCGGTCCCTTGTGTTGTTCAGTCTCCTCTAGCATACCAATCTGCTTACCTCATAGAGCTGTCGAGCAGTATATCTAATTTGCGTCTGTTGTTCTTGTCCTTACCGGCGTATACCCCTATTTCATTTAGGTCAAAGTTGCAAAGATTAGAATTGAAATCTTGATTTGAATGCAGTTCGTTACCAATGAATTTATACCGAATTGGCAATACCAGATTCATGCTACAGATAGTCAAAAGACTACTCGAAGGAGATCGTAGGTCTATGGCTCGGGCGATTTCTATGGTTGACAATAATGATCCTGATTCGCAAGGCATCATTCGTGAGATCTTTTCCTTGACGGGCAAATCCAGAACAATTGGTTTTACTGGGCCTGCAGGTGCGGGGAAGAGCTCTCTGATAGGGGCATTAGTTCGCAATTTTCAAACCATGGGTTATCGAATAGCTATCTTGGCCGTCGATCCTACTAGCCCTATAACGGGAGGGGCGATCCTCGGAGACCGCGTGAGGATGCAAGTAACTATGGACGATCATGATGTATTTATGAGAAGTTTGGCTTCGAGAGGCGCAGTGGGGGGTGTCTCCAATTCACTTAGGAACGTAATGCGGATTTTAGATGTTGCGGGATTTGACTTAATCCTAGTTGAAAGCGTTGGAGCTGGCCAGTTAGAGGTTGAAATATCTAGAATAGTAGACATCACAATCGTCGTGCTGACCCCTCAGACTGGAGACAACATCCAATCCATTAAGGCTGGACTTAATGAGATAGGGGAAATCTATGCAATTAACAAGGGAGACCTAGAAGGCTCTGGGAATTTATTTAATTCAATTTTGGAATTTGTAGGTGGAACTGACAAAAAACCGTCGGTATTGAAGGTGTCTGCACGAACAGGAGAAGGGATCAAAGACCTAGCTTCTCAAATTGATGAGAAATTAATAAGTAACAAAGCAAGCATAACAGAGAAGAGGATAAGTATGTTGAAAAACGAACTGCAAGAAATGATATTCCGAGCAGTAGAACAGAGGGCAAAATCGTTTCTCAAAAACAACCTGGAATATGAGAATTATGTGACCCTGGTGACCGAAAAGAAGATCGACCCATACCTGGCTGCTGAACGTATCTCGGCGGCAATCATCGGGCAGGGATTATAGGAAGCATGGCCGAATCCAAACCATTTAAGACAGATTCTGGCATAGAGGTAAGAAAAATTTACACCTCTTCTGATCTTCCAGCAAATACTGCAAGTAACCTTGGATCCCCTGGAGAGTTTCCATACACCCGTGGAATTTACCCTGAAATGTACCGTGGGAGGCATTGGACCATGCGAATGTACAGTGGCTTTGGGAGCGCGAAGGAGACAAATAACAGATTCAAATTTTTGCTTGAGCATGGACAGACTGGTCTCTCCCTTGCCTTCGATTTACCCACCCAAACAGGCCGCGATTCTGATAATCCTCAGTCAGAGGGAGAAGTGGGAAGGACAGGTGTCGCAATCAGCTCCTTGAATGATATGATGACTTGTTTCGAATCCATACCCCTCGACAGAGTGAGCACATCAATGACCATAAATTCAACCGCCGCTACTCTACTATCCTTTTACATTGTAGTAGCAGAGCGACAGGGTGTTTCACCAGACAAACTCAGGGGTACTACTCAAAACGATATTCTGAAAGAATACATATCACGTAACACTTACATTTATCCACCTAGACCGTCGCTTAGGTTGATCGGTGATATGATTCAGTATACTTCAAAGAAAGTCCCGCAATGGTATCCAATCAGCATTTCTGGCTATCATATGAGAGAGGCTGGGTCGAACGCCATACAAGAACTTGCCTTTACATTTGCAAATGCCATAGAATACATAGATACCTGTCGGCAGCGGGGGTTGGACATTGACTCTTTCGCACCTAGGCTTTCATTTTTCTTCTGCTGCACAATGGAATTTTTTGAAGAGATCGCAAAATTCAGGGCCGCTCGCAGAATTTATTCAAAACTTATGAAGGAAAAATTTGGGGCAAAGGACCCAAAGTCATGCCATCTGAGATTCCATGTACAAACAAGTGGTGAGTCGCTTACTGCTCAACAAGTAGATAATAACATAGTCAGGGTCTCTCTTCAGGCTCTGGCAGCTGTATTGGGAGGATGTCAATCACTGCATACCAATTCTCGTGACGAAGCACTGGCCCTGCCCACAGAGGAATCTGTGAAGATTGCATTAAGGACTCAACAAATAATTGCCAATGAAACTGGAATTACAAAAACTGTTGACCCTCTTGGTGGCTCGTACTACGTTGAGGAGCTTACCGCCACGATCGAGGATGAAGTTCAAGAGTATTTGCGCAGGATAGAATCCATGGGAGGAGCCCTTGCTGCAGTAGAGAAAGGATACTTTCAAGATGAGATTAGAAAAAACTCTTACAGATTGAAGAAAGAGATAGACCAAAATGAGAGAATCATTGTTGGTGTGAATAAGTTCCAGGATTCAAACGACAGAGAACCTCAACTCAACTTGATCAATCCTGAAGCAGAGAAAAAACAGTTGTCAAGGTTAAAGGAATTTAAGATGTCGAGGGACCAATCAAAGGTAGACTCAACACTTTCAGAATTACTCAAGGCTGCAGAAAGTGACAATGAAAACTTGATGCCTTACATCATTGAATCGGTGAAATGCCATTCCACATTGGGCGAGATTAGCGCAGTCTTTAAGCAAGTATTTGGCGCCTATCTTCCGAAGATATCATTTTAAAGATGGGGGTTCAGGTTAGTCAAATCAGCCTCGGCTTCTCTTTTTTACCATTAGGCTTAATGCGTTTCTGGAAGGGTCCACCTTAGTACTGGTTTGTCGGTGCTATTCTCGCTCCATTTGATCGTTGGATTTACGAGATGAACAATATTTTTCAACCAGTTCAAACACTGATGGATAGGAATCCGTTTCCATACAGGTTTTGACCATGATCAACTAGAACCAATTTTTCTTGGATATACAAATTAATAAGAGACAAAATCATTTGAAGGTGGATATCGTTGCGAATTGATCACATTGCTATTGCGGTAAAAGATCTTGAACGAGCTTTAAAGAATTTTAAGAATACGCTTAATATAGATCATGTAGATTTGGAAGATGTTCCGAGTGAAAAGGTTAAGGTTGCCATCTTAAAGCTCGAAGATACTAAGATCGAGCTGCTGCAGCCACTTGACGATAGCAGTCCCATTTCTAAATTCCTGACAGAAAAAGGTGAAGGAATTCACCATCTTGCTATAACTGCAAATGATATTGAAAAGGATGTTGAACGTGCAACCGCTAATGGTGCGAAAATTTTAGGAGGGATTCGCAGCGGCTCTTACGGCAGAAAAATAACCTTCATTCACCCCAAGTCAGTCAATGGGGTACTTATGGAAATATGTCAGGCTCCTCCGGATAGCTGAAAAAACATATGGTGAGATTGCCCTTACTCATACTTGAATAATAACGTGAAATTCTAACTCAGGATATTAATAGAAGCGCAAGATCTACATTCTAGAACAATTAACTCTTCCTGCCTGCGAAGAATTTTGAATTTCCTTGATCCGCATTTGTTACAGATCGGGCATTGTCGTGCACCATTCATATGTTCATTGGTGTGTTGGATTGGCCATCAATGTTTACCTAAGCATCTTTCTTTGAATCAGAGGTAGCTAGGACACGTTCCTGTTCTATTTGAGTCCTTTTCAGTTTTTTTAAGCGTGATATCCCATCAATTTCTTTTATAAAGAAAGCCACAGGCGATGGAACAAGGTCTTGCCAATTACCGTTTCGAACAATTAAATTTCTAATTCGAGTTCCATTGAAAATCTTGTTCTTTACGAAGGTAGGTGATCTGACTTTTACATTCTCTGGCAAAAGAAGTTGAACGAATTGATTGCCTGAATAAACTGCCGTGACTCTTGGAATCATAGATCTAATACCCTCAAACCAAGTGTAGTTGTTATTACTATTAGGTACCGGAAGTACATAGCAATCAGACATCTTCAACCCACGTTTTTTTAGGCTCTCATGCACCATTGTAATTCTCTCTCCGGTGGTAAAGGGGTCGTTAAAGGAAAAATTAGCTTCCGGGCTTCCAATTGCCACAACTAGCTCTTCACACTCAGAAAGTATTTCTTCAGCTAGATTGAGGTGACCCAAGTGGAAAGGCTGGTATCTTCCAATCATTAGCCCACGCTTAATCTCCCTGACGAATTCTAATCCACCTTCCATTTGTCTAGATTAAGTTTTCTCTTTTCAATTTTTTCAAACAATGGTTGAATTTCTCCAATCTTGTGATGCGCACTCATATCTAATCTTGATGCACGGCTCCATTCCTGGTTGTGTACATTGTCAGTCAGGTTGAGTTGATCCCAAATCCTTTCCGCAGAAATTGGGATAAACGGTTCCAGTAATATACTCAGTGATTGCACGGCATTTGCAGAAATATAGAGAGTGTTTGGAGACGTTTGTCGATCCTGCCAAGGTTCCTTTTTCTGAAAATATCTGTTTAGGGCAGTACTGAACTCGAGTATCTCTCTCATAGCTTTTTCGATCTCGTTATTTGAGATTGCAGTGCCAACTATGTTAGAAATACCTGAAATTCTGTTCACTATCGCAATATCAATATCATCGTACGCGGAAGCTTCTGGAACAATTCCCTCAAAGGCCGTCTTGATAAAGGACAGTGTTCGATGGATAAAATTCCCAATGTTTGCTATGAGTTCATTATTTATTCGTTCAATGAACACATCCCAATCGAAGTTTATATCTGTTTGAGAGTAAGGGGTTACCCGGGCAAGGTAAAATCTCACATAGTCAGAGGGAAACAACTGCAAGAAATCCCTTAACCCTATATACCAGCCTCTGCTTTTGGATATTTTTCGGTTGCTCAGCATTAAATGTCCTCTAGTAGGAATATAATCTGGAAGTTTGTATTCATATCCAATTCCCATTCGGATAGCTGGGAGGAACAGATAATGATGGTATACAATATCCTTTCCAATGAAGTGAAAAATCTCCGAGCTATTCCAGATTTCCTTCCCGTTGTTATTTCCTGATTCTTCTAAAAAGGAGAGGAAACTAGAGATATAGCAGATATGGTTATCAAACCATCCATAGAAAACTTGCCCCGTGGCTTCCTTCCTTGGAATTGGCACCCCCCACGACAAGTCTCTGGTTATATCCCAGTCAACTAATCCATCATCGATCCATTTCAACACATAGCTTCTGACGTCGGACTGGAGATTATGATTCGTAGTCAACCAATCCTTCAACTGTCTTGAAAAAGTTGAAAGTCTGAAAAAATAGTGCTTGCTTGTTTTTTTTACCGGGACCCTTCCACAAATTCTACATCTTGGCTCCAAAATCTTGTCTGGAACCCTCCCGCAATTTTCGCACAGATCGGAATACTGATTCTCGGAGAAGCAGAAAGGGCATCTTCCCATTACATATCTGTCCGGCAGAAACTTGTTGTCAAACTCACAGAAAAACTGGATAACGTCTTTCTCATAAATATGCCCATTACTGCAGAGTTTGTTGAAAATCTCTTGTGTTAATTGAATATTTTTCTCAGAACTGGTTTGGGAAAAATAGTCAAAGGAGATATCCAAAGATCGAAAATCTTTCAGATCGCAATCTCTCCAGGTTTTTACGTATTGTTGTGGTGTAATCGACTCTTTCTCTGCATTTATCAGGATAGGGGTGCCAAAGTCATCTGTCGCACAGAGATGATATACCTCTCTTCCAATATGTCTCCAATACCGAGTAAAAATATCCGCGGGTAAATAGGTCGACGCTATATGGCCCAGATGTATTTCTCCATTTGCATACGGCAATGCACTTGTGATTATAAGACTTTTCATGAGTTATCCTGCAACCAGTACTCAAGACGTGATTTGGGTCTTGATTTTAAACTTATCTTTGTCATAAGCATACCTACTTCTATATTGAAAACGACCTATCAGTGCTGTATTCTAAGTTGATACCAAAAGCGTTCAGCGCGTACTCTGATACCCTACGATCAATATGCGCTGGAACGTCATACACCCGAGACTCTAGTGAGTCTAGTTTCTTTGCCAAATAGATGATAGACATTAGCTGGTTTGCAAACGACAATGCCATGACTTCAGGGGGGTGTCCTTCAGCACCTACTAGATTGATCACGCGACCGGAGGCGAGCAAATAAACGCGTTTGCCGTTTATCGAGAACAGCTGTATGTTAGGTCTAATCTCCTTCGGCGCTTGATCTTGTGATTTCAAATAGTCCAGATCAATTTCAAAATCGAAGTGTCCGGCGTTACACAGGATTACTCCATCCTTCATTATATCTATGTGTTCCTTTCCAATGATTTTGTTAGCCCCGGTGCACGTAATGAAGATGTCTGCGTAAGAGCATGCAGATATCATCGTACATACTTCGTAGCCTTCCATATGCGCTTCCAGTGCTCTGATAGGATCGATTTCTGTCACCGTAATAATTGCTCCCATCCCTCGGAGCCTTGAAGCAACTCCTTTTCCTACCCAGCCATAGCCGCATACAACTATGTGTTTGCCAGGAAGGAAGACTGACGTAGTTCGCATTAGTCCATCGACCGTGCTCTGTCCTGTACCATGGCGGTTATCGAACAAGTATTTGGTTTGTGCATTGTTTACTGCTATAACAGGATATTTAAGATGACCCTTAGATTCCAATTCCTTGAGTCTTGTCACACCACTTGTGGTTTCTTCTGTCCCTGCTCCAATCTTGTTATCCCAGAACCGGTGTACCATAAAGTGAAGTTCTGCTCCATCATCAGTAACAATGTCAGGCCTAAACCTAATCACTTTCAACATGCACTCGTTGTACTGTTTATAGGATTCACCTCTAGTTGCAAAAAGTTGAACCTCTTGGTTTTTCAGAAAACAAACGATGTCGTTCTGAATTGACAACGGGTTAGCAGAACATAGTGCCAGTTCTGCGCCAAGTGCTTTCAGGGCCATGACCAGCACAGAGGTCTCTTTTGTTATATGGAGGCAGATACCAAGTCTTATTCCCTCCAGCGGTAATGCTTTAGGTCTAGAAAAGTCCTTAACAATACGATCGATAATCTTCATCCTCGACTTTGCCCATTCATAAGATTTTTCACCCTGCAATGCCAATCTAGGTCTAGAAGAGCTACCTGTCAACTTATGGTAACTTTGGGAGATAAATTGATTAATAAATCATCTCAACGCATTTATTAAATTAAAGGATTCAAGTTCGTATTTGGTAGAGTTTGACAGTAAATCTATCGAGATCTCGTTGAGCTTTGGATCACCTGTTTCTAGAAAGTCACGAAACATAGCATAGCTCTCACGTTCAGATCTCAAACTTCTTATGTAAAGATCGAGTGCCTCATGATATTTCTGGGGCGGTTTAAAGCCAGAGGCTCTGTCCACCAAAAGATCATACTGAGGTAAAAAAGAATCGGTAATCGTGACGAGCTCCCGATCATCGTATTGATCTCTTTCCCACTTCTCGATTTCTTTGTGATAGGTTTCAGTAACACCATTTGTAGCGTTAACCAATGAATAGTAGTTTTCCAGGAACTGCTTCTCCTCCTGAATTTGCGAACTGGAGATCGAAGCTAGGTATATTCCAGCAGATGCCAGGGCCACTATTATCCCAATTACAGTAAAGGTCTTAGCTCTCTTCTTCGACACATCTTTTCATAAAATAGGATACCTATCATATCAAAAATAAATGTTCCATTTTTGTGGGCTTCTTGAGGCCATCCTCTGGGATCTCTACCCATATCCAAAAAAATAGGAATTGCATTTAGCTGCCACTTTTATATATCGTGCCATATTCAAAAACTACACTTTTCGATTTTCTTCCAGAATGATCCTCCTGCGCGGTCCATCAATTCAATAGAATACTCTTCGAAAAGTGTAGTCCTTATTTCATCGGACTCTCTGTACTTTCGCTCCGCTCTGAGTTGATCTCTTTTAGAAATCATATCAGTCACTTCTTGAACTTCTTCATCAGAAATTTCAATTAATTTCAAACCAAGCAAGTCCATTATTTTATGGTACGTACTGCCTGCTACTGTCGCAACTTCTTTGCTTATTCCATTGGAGAGTGCCATTTTATTGATACGTGTTACAAACTCCAAGAAAGCCTTTAATGCCAAAGAGGAGTTTAAATCGTTATCCAGCGCCATTTCAAATTCCTCTAGTGATTTTCTTGATAGCTCCCTTATTGTGTCAAGTTCTTCAGCGGTATGAGTTCCTCTTGCTGATCTCAACTCCCAGCCGCAATTCTCAATAGTATTCCAAGTATGCTTCAGTTCATCTAATACATCTACCCTATAATCGAGAGGCTTTGAATAGTGGACCGAATAGCAAAAAAGCCTAATTATGTTTCCTCCCCAGTTGGCAAGTGCGTTCTCAACGGTGATAATATTACCTATAGACTTGGACATTTTTTCATTGTTAAATGTTACCATCCCACAATGAAGCCAGAGCTTTGCAAAAGGCTGATTTGAATAGGACTCAGATTGCGCGATCTCATTTTCGTGATGCGGAAATATAAGATCGTTTCCACCTGAATGGATCTCGATAGTGCTTCCAAGATATTTCTCTACCATAGCAGAGCATTCTATGTGCCATCCGGGCCTACCTGTTCCCCATGGACTAGCATAAAATGGTCTGGAGGAAGTGAATTTCCATAGAGCAAAGTCCAAAGGATGCTCTTTGGAATAATCTACTTCGATCCGTGCGCCTGCTACTAAATCTTTGAGTGTTTTTCTTGAAAGTTTTCCGTATTCTGGAAACGAGCTTACCCTGAAATAAATGCCATTCGTTGTCAGGTACGCATGACCGTTCTCCAGTAATTTGTCTATTATATTTGTCATTTCAGCGATGTTATCAGTCGCTTTCGGGTATTTAGCAGCCTGAAGTACATTCAACCTATCGAAGTCCTGTTGATACTGAAGTATGAATTTGTGAGCAATTTCTTCCGGACTCGATGCTTCCTCCTCTGCCTTTTTAATTATCTTATCATCAACATCCGTAAAATTCTGCACAAAAGTCACTTTGAAGCCCATACTTCTTAGAAGTCTGTTAAGTAAATCAATTATGACTATGGTCCTAGCGTGCCCGATGTGGGACTTGTCATAAACCGTAACGCCGCACAGGTACATTCTAATTGCATCATTCTGATGAGGTATTTTTTCAATATTTCTTGTAAGTGTATTGTAGAGTCTCATAACCGTGATGTTTGCTAACGTCTAGCCATTCTCTACTTCAAGGTATATTTGACCCCCAATGACTCTAACTTCGTAAGTACTCAATCGAACACCATCCAAATAATCTAATAGTTGCCCCGTTTTGATATTATAATGCCAAAAATGCAACGGACATTCAACTACTTCACCTTCCAATTTTCCGGGAGCAAGTGAACCATCCTGGTGACGACATATAGCTTCAATCGCATAGTACTTTCCATTTGCATAAAATAGGGCTATGCGAGTTTCTCCAACCTTCACTTCTTTACCCGTGTTCTCCTTGATATCCCCTGCTTCTCCAACTTTTACGAGAGTCATTACCAAAATTTTTCCTAGATGTGTCTTACGATGTATAAAAACATATGAATCTAACTAGTGGGAGATAACACGCTAAAGATTTCCTTAACGAACATTTTGCCATCTTACTAGGGGTTGTGAATCTATATAAGGATGAAGGCGCTTTTAGTCGTTATTGGACTCTCAAGGCCAGGACGGAAAAAACACTCAAAGTTCAAAGTCATGCGCTTTGTGCTCCAAAAACTTGGACCTTGCGAAGGTGGTCGCATTGTGCGACGATTGCTTGAAACTTGCGGACTGCTGCATCGGCCTGGAAAGGGTTTCTGAATCGGAATAAATGGCTATTCCACTGTTTTAAGGGTATCAGTCACTGTTATGACGCCAATCACTTCTCCTTTTTCACTGACCAAAACGCATTTTGAAAACCTTACAAGAGGAATAAGTGCCTTTGCAGGTATTGAAATATCAACTATTGGAGGCGGCGGGTCCATTATCGCCGATACCGTCATGCGTCTTATGTCTCGTTGATCCTTTTCGATCATGATTCGTGCCAATAGATCTTCACTTACGACTCCTACCAATCTAGAGTCATGAAAAACTGGGAGTTGGCTAATCGAATGTCTTCTCATCAATTCAATGGCATCATGGAGTGTATCATTTTTCTGAACAAACATCAATGACCGGCTGCAAATGTCCCCAGCTTTTATCGACGACTGTCCTTCAAGTGAATTTAGCACTTCAAATATCTTTCTGGCTGTCTCATAGCTGGGTCTACATCTTCCAGATTCGATCTGGTTAATCATTGAAGTGCTGATTCCTGTGTGTGCAGCCAGGTTCCTTTGAGTAAGTCCCAGTCTTATCCGCAATTGTTTTATATACTGTAGGCTTGGAAGCATAGGTTATTTGCAATTATTTTGTAGCGTTCTCTTATAATCTATGTCTATTAATTAATCCCGTCTGCTTCAAGTTTGATAACCTTATATTCCATTCATGTTGATGTGATATGTTTTGATTAAATGTCCAAGAGCCTTACGTCAGAAAATAAATGGGATTCGGTAAGAAGATATAAACTCACAAGAATGATAAATGAGCTTTCAGGTGTTTCTGGACACGGTACTGAACTTGTTACTGTTTATATCCCTCCTAGAAGACCTATTTATGATGTAATTGCCCAACTCAGAACCGAAGCGGGAACGGCCACTAACATAAAGTCGGATTTGACTAGAACTCATGTTCAAGACGCGTTGAGCAGAACAGTGGAATATCTTAAACTATTTAAAGAGACACCAGAAAAGGGGCTGATAATATTTTGCGGCGCGTTACCAACAGGAAAAGGCATAGGAACTGAGAAAATTGAAATATTTCCGGTTATGCCGCCTAAGCCTGTTCAAATCCAGCTTTACAGGTGTGACGACCATTTTTGGACTGATCACTTGAAGGACATGATGAAGGACGACAAAGCCATGGGGCTTCTAACAATTGACACTCAAGAGGCAGGGTTAGGAGTATTGTCCGGTGATAGGTGGCAAGTAGAGGATACCTTAACTTCAGGTGTATCTGGCAAACATAGACAAGGTGGTCAATCAGCGCGAAGATTCGAACGCTTAAGAGACAACGAGCTAAATGAGTACTACAAAAGAATAGCGGAAAGGGCTCATCGGATTTTAATCGATCAACATAAGGTCAAAGGCTTGATTGTAGGAGGACCAGGGCCTACCAAAGACACCTTTCTTAGGGAAGAGTATTTGGACTACCGACTCCAAGGCAACGTTGTAGCTGTCCTTGATACTTCGTATTCTGGTGAAGAAGGTGTGAGGGAGCTGGTAGACAAGGTCAACGAAGAAGGAGTCATGGATGGATATCGGTTGATGGATGAGAAGAAGATCGTAAAAAGATTTATGAAGGAAGTTTATTCCGACAATGGATTGGGGATATATGGCATCAATGACGTCATCAATTCCCTACGAAATGGAATCGTAGAACTTGTTATAGTCACGGATGATATTTCAGTTGTAATGGTAGAGAAGAAATGCAGGAAATGCTCGAATCGTGACATTGATTTTGTAGAAAGGCCGCATTTAATGGCGGCTAGACAAGAGTTGGTCTCTAGTTCATGTAGGAATTGCGGAAACGTTGATCAAGAAATCAAAGAGAGCGACATTGTAGAATACTTGGAAGATCTTGCGAGTTCAACAGGAGCTGAGTTGGAAATAATATCAGGAAAATCTGAAGAAGGGGCCCAAATCTCTAGCCTTGGAAAGGTGGGTGCAATCCTCAGATTTAGACCGTCTGGCGATCAATCAAGTGGTTCAAATTATTGAACCAACATTCATCAAGCGCCATTTGATCCACTACGTAGAGATGTGTATATGTATACTGTTTTGCAAAGTCCAATTAGCTCGATAACCTTTTAGATTATAGATGTGGTATATTCTCCGAGGATTATGAATCTCTGTTACATTTGCAACTCGAAGGCTGGAAGTAAATTTTGCCCAGTATGCAATCGCCCGGTTTGTAAGAACTGCATGAAGAATTTCCCATTCTCAGAAAGTTTATGCTTAGAATGTTCAAAAGAAATAAGAACAGGGCTAGGGGGTGTTCGGAAAGATGAAGAGATCTTTTAGATTGTGATCTAGTTCTGGAGAATTAATTGTAAAAAATTCTAATCTGAAGTATTGCAAATCCTCTTCGTGCAATTTTGCCTACTGGATATCGTTTAGGAATTGTGTTTGGTAATGCAACACTTTTTTGAGAAGGTTAGCAAAATGGGAATGATCACTAGCGTTAAGCGGCATTTAATTCAATGAGCTGATTTGTTACATCGACTGAAAAATCCAACTGGACTATCTACTAGTTACATAAATTTTTCTTTATTCTGTTTGCTATCTCCTCAAGTTCTCCGTAGTCGGATACCTTCCTAGAAGGCCACTTACCATCTCGACTATCCTTATCATACCTCGGAATTATGTGCACATGAACGTGAGGTACGATCTGATTTGCGGCTTTGCCGTTGTTTTGTCCGGTATTGAGTCCCTGCGCACCAGTAGCGCTATAAACAGCTGATGCTATATTATGGACCACTCTGTACAAATTTCCAACTTCCGCCTCGGTCATCTGAAAGAGGTCCGCGTAGTGGTACTTGGGGAGTACAAGCGTATGCCCGGAGGTAATGGGATACTTGTCCATAAAAGCCAAAAAAGTGCCGTCCTCGTATACTTTCGCTACAGGCGATTGGCCTCTGATTATCGCACAGAAGACGCAAAATGTGTTAGTACCAGACATCTATTTGACTTCTTAAAGGTCGACAGATACGTTTATTTATTGTTTAGGGTTTGAATTATCCCTTTTTAGTAAGGGGGATATCGCCATTTAGCGTTATGGACTTGCAGCATATCTCATAAATATCATGAGATTGTCTTCATAAGATCATGGTAGAAACAGTAGAGCTTGAAACTTTTAATTTGACTTTCTCATATCATTGTCCGAAATGTGATTACTTAAATGAGGAGATTTCAGCACACGATCTCCTTAATGGAAATGCAGAGTGTGGTATGTGCGAAACTGTATTCAAAGTGGAGGGCATCGATGGAATTAAGATAACTGCGAGAATTGAGTAGTATATCAGAGCTCCCGGATCACTAAAATTAAAATAACTATCACAAATCCTTACCTTTGTGAACTTACCAAGTCGCAAAGTTATCGAAGGTGGTGCAAGAGCGCCTCAAAGGTCATATTATAAGTCTATGGGCTTGACAGATGACGATCTTTCAAGACCAATGGTAGGGGTATCTTCTACGTGCAACGAAGCTACTCCATGCAATATCCATCTTGGAAGGTTGGCGCAGTATGCAAAGAAAGGAGTAAAAGACGTTGGTTGCACGCCTAGGGAGTTTACAGCTATTTCCGTTTCTGATGGAATCGCGATGGGTCACGAAGGAATGAAGGCGTCATTGGTTAGCAGGGAAATCATTGCGGATTCCATTGAAGTGATGATGATCGCTCACCAATACGATGCGATTGTTGGGATATCGGGTTGTGATAAGAGTCTACCCGGAACAATGATGGGCATGGCCCGTGTGAACCTTCCCGCTATATTTGTATATGGAGGGTCGATATTACCTGGGATCTGGAACGGTAAGCAGGTCACCATCCAAGATGTTTTTGAAGCAGTCGGTACTTATGAGGCAGGCAAGATGAGTATGACAGAGCTTGTAAGTTTAGAAAACGTTGCATGCCCTTCTGCAGGCTCATGTGCCGGTATGTATACTGCAAATACTATGGCGTCAGTGGGGGAGGCAGTGGGCATGTCGTTACCGGGCAGTTCTACAGCCCCAGCAGAAAGCGAGAAAAGGGACACCACCTGCTATGCAACAGGAAAAGCAATTAGTTTGCTTATCGAAAATAATATTCGACCAAGGGATATATTGACATTTGAAGCCTTTGAAAACGGAATTGCCATGGCCAATGCGATCGGTGGATCTTCTAACGCCGTGTTGCATCTGTTAGCCTTAGCAAGAGAGGTCGGTATTAACTTGACATTATCAGATTTTGAGAGAATCAGGAAGCGAACCCCACATATTGCAAATATGAGACCAGGAGGGGCTTATGTAATGATTGACCTCGAAATGATAGGAGGCATCCCCGTGATTATGAAGATGCTCTACGAACGCGGTCTTTTCAATGGTGACGTAATCACAGTAACAGGGAAGACTATGAAAGAAAACCTGGATCACATTGAGGTTGATTTATCTAAACATACCCAGCTGGTTACCCCTGTAAGTACACCTCTCCATGTACAAGGAACGCTTATGGTTTTGAGCGGCACTTTGGCACCTGAGGGGGCGGTAGTGAAAATCGCCGGGCTCAACACAGCTCGTTTTCGTGGAAAGGCAAAGGTGTTCAATGCAGAAGAAGAAGCATTTGAGGCAATTTCCAAAGGAAAAGTGACTGAGGGAGATGTAGTGGTCATCAGATACGAAGGCCCTAAAGGAGGCCCAGGCATGAGAGAAATGTTAGCAGTGACAGCTGCACTTGTTGGGCGGGGACTCGGCCAAAAGGTTGCCATGGTAACAGATGGGAGATTCTCAGGAGCTACTAGAGGCCTTATGATCGGCCATGTTTCTCCAGAAGCTATGAAGGGTGGGCCTATTGCGATCGTAAAAAATGACGATCAAATCGAGATAGATATTGAAAGGAGAACAGTTGACCTAATGTTAGACAGTACCACAATTGAAGAGAGACTTAAGAATTGGAAACCAATCGCTAATCGATATTTTTCCGGAGTTTTGGCAAAATATGCGTCACTGGTACAGTCTGCTTCTGACGGAGCGATTACTCTTCCTGCAAGAGAGAACCCACGATGAATCTTCTTCGATCTTTATGATTCAAAGAAGATGTATAAATATGAATGATGAGGTCGGTTATGTATGATAAAAATTGGGCTAATAGGCAAGACCAATACTGGTAAGACTACCTTCTTTAACTCGGCTTCTCTTTCATCGGCAGATATCTCAAACTATCCATTTACTACAAAGGTCCCTTCGGTCGCGAATGCAAACGCAATTACATTATGCGTACACAAGGAGCTCGGCGTTAATGACAATCCACGTAATTCACGCTGTGTAGACGGATGGAGATTCATTCCGATAGAGATAGTCGATCTCCCAGGATTGATAAAGGGTGCTTGGGAAGGAAAAGGATTGGGCAATCAGTTTCTCTCGGTTGCAGCCCAGTCTGATGCCCTACTTCATATAGTTGACGTCTCCGGGAGCATCGACGCATCAGGTAAAGTAGCCGAACCAGGTACTGGCGACCCTGTCGCGGATATAGCGGACATAGAGGAGGAAATGGTTATGTGGTATCTAAAGTTGTTTGAAGGAAATCGGGACAAAATTGCCCGCTCGATCCACTCCGGAGTGGATACGATAAATTCCATTACAGAAATATTTAGGGGAATTGGAGTAAAGGAACATCACGTAAAGGCTGCAATCATATCGAACAATTTAGGCGATACAAAGATTGATGATTATAATTCTGAAATTACAAAGGATTTTGTTTGGTCTCTACGAGAGCTCTCAAAACCGACCTTGATAGTAGCAAATAAAGTTGATTTACCGTCCTCTTCAGATAACTTCAGAAGATTGAGAGAGGAGTACAAGGATCTTATCATTGTGCCTGCGAGTGCGGATGCTGAATTGACACTGAGGAGGGCTGAACACAGAGGGTTGATTAAGTACCTTCCGGGTGACGAACGGTTTGAAATCTTAGAGCAGAAAGGATTGAATGAAAAACAAAAGTGGGCCCTTAACTTCATCAGGAGAGATATTCTCGGGGAATATATGAGAACGGGTGTACAATTCGCGATAAATGTTGCTGTCATGAAACTACTACGGATGAACACTGTTTATCCTGTGGCAAATCCTTCAAAGTTTTCAGATAGGAACGGACAAGTCTTACCAGACGTTTATCTCATGGAGACTGGATCAACTGTGGAAGATCTCGCACATACAGTTCATAGCGACCTGTCTCGGGGTCTCCTCTATGCCGTAGACGCAAGGGATGGATTAAGACTCCCAGTCAATTATCATTTGAAGGATCGTGATGTACTATCAATCGTGTCTTCAGGCAGGAAGAAAAGATGACCTATTCTTGTATTATTATGATAATACCTTGAATTTATGAAGATAAGCTTTTATTTGAATAGTTCTGCTAGCAAGATTAGGATTGTCTGATTCAGGAACTCTTGGAGGCGTAGTCTATGAATGTATGCGTTGCGGCACACAGGTAACGGTTGAAGAGCTATCTAGGTTACCTGAGATTAAATGTATTTGTGGATTCAGGGTCTTTAGAAAGGCTAGACAGCCTATTGTTAAGCAATTAAAAGCAGTTTAGCTAACTTACCCCGTTATTTCTCATGTTTGAGGTTATCCATACATTTTTAGTGAGGCTTAAGCACTATGTAAGTATGAAAGTGAAGTGCCCTGACTGTGATGGGAAAGCAGAGCTGTCTGATAATTTCAGTTTTGTACGATGTGATCAATGTCATTTGGACCTGACCTATGGTGAGTATGTCAGATACATCGGGAAGAAAAATCCCGTTTATAAGAACATTCTCAGCGATTACAAGCAGCGGTAGAGACAGGTTTACGTTATCTGATATGTCCTAAAGTCCATACGGTCATATTCCCAACACTTTTTGCCCTCTTAGTTTGAGCTCTTTAATCTAGTCTGAATTACTTGTTATGTGACTGATTAATGGGGGTTTTCTTCTTCTTTGTAGTAGTCGACTTTTTGAATAATGCGTAATGTAACAGGAGGACGTAGAATATTTCTTGGATAGACCAACAAGTTCTAGAAAAATTCGCGCACTAGGTATTATACCGACCTACTTATCGAAACTAAGGGACTCTTGTGCTTGAGCACCCTTGGTTATTACCAAGAGATCTATCCCGTCGCCACTTGCAGAATCTCTCTGAATTGAAGACCTGATGGCCTTTAACGCAAGCTCCTTTGATTGTTCAGCCGTAAGGCTTGATTTATAGTCCGAGTCAAGAACTCCTAATGCCATTTCTGCTCCAGTCCCCACAGCAGCGTAATCATCTGGAAGAACAGAACCTATAGGATCTAATGTATAGATTTGTGATTTTGTGTTTACTCCCCCAACAATAACTTGTGTAAGAAGCGGGAAAAATCTGCGTTCAAACATTATGACGGACATCAGCTTGGCTATCGAATTAGGTGCAACATTTCGTCTTGTTTCAAGCTTTCGAATTTTTGCCAATGCCTCAACTTGCCTGACCAATACTTGCATATCCGCTATCATACCCGCGCATGCAGCGCCAACACTCTCAGTGACAGAAAATATTTTTCTTGTATGCTTATTAATAACGAAATTCCCATACGAGACACGTTTTTCAGCAGCTAGAATGACACCGTCAGAGAACGTTATCCCAACTGCCGTCGCCCCTGGCATAAATTGAAAAGCCATTTATTTCGTCATTATATCCGAGTGTAGTTAGATTTAGTCCTTTCTATCGGGGGGTCTTTTCCCGGTATCTAAGTTTCATAACTTCTTAGGAACCGAGTGGTCGTGTATTCTGATCGCTTCGGCAATTAGCCTGTTTTGTAATTCTAATGCCTCTTTTGCTTCTGGATGCTTGGCTTCAGCGAGTGCCTCAGCGACAATCCTTATTATATGTCGTAATAGAAATTCATCTCCTCTTCTGGCTTCTGACCGGTACGCTGAGTTAGCCTTGTTCACAAAGACGACGTTCTCGCTTCTAAAGCTGTATCTCGAATCAGTTTCATCCTCGTATGGAATGACCTTATATCCAACCTTCTTTAGAGCGAAAGTTTTCCTGATAATCGGTTTTCTGATCCTCTTCATCATTGATATTCCAGGTGGATGTTGAAATTTATCCTCAATTTCAGCCGATGCCTCGAGTAACGAATCATAGTTTACGCCAAACTTAGAAGGCATATCTGTCTCTGTTTTTACATCATTTATTCCCTTGCTACCAACTTCAACAGACATAGTCTTCTCGTTTCGATCTGATACCAATTCAGAGCCGTCGTCCTGGCCCTCCAATTCCATGTCTTGTCGATTTTCATTAGGATACTGACGCTGAACAGTCGAATACAAATTTTGGCTTGATGACGGAAATTCACTACCTGCAGAAATTCTCCCGCCAGCTTCAACTTCCAAATTATCGGCAGCTCTGACCTCCTCTTTGACATCGACTAACTGAAATCCTTCAATTTCCTCTTCACCTTCTAGATTCTCAAATAGCGCCTGACCTAATGCTTTATCAATCTCCTTGTATATTTTCGATTCTTCTCTAGTAATTAAGACATCCTCGTATTCGGACAAGCTAGGAATTACTGTGTCCTTGATAAACTGCTTCATAGTACTGTGGAAAGCATGATATTCATCATCTTCGATCAACGCAGACTTGTCTGCAAAACGGGATGTGAGGGTATCACACCTAACAAGTCCAGTTATTCTGCTCAATCTTGAATCAAGCTCAAACGAAGTACGCGTAACTATGTGGTTTCGTATCATGATCCCAATACCCCTTTCCTCCTCTGATAGAGGCCTTTTAGCAATGACAATTTCACCTACAATACGGGGAGAATCAACGTTGACCGGAATTCTGTGCCCTTGAATATCTGGGGGGGTGATGACTTGTGATCCATCTAGATCCCATTCTTTAAAACTACTGGAGCTCTTCCAATATACCTCAAACAGGGGGTAGCGAAGAATAGCCAACTTTCTAATTTCCTTGATGAGTTTGATTGGATCAATTTTCACCTTGGAATTGCCTAAAGTTAATTCTGTGCCGTTGCGCACTAACAGAGGTTCGTCAAGCTCTTTCAATCTCGAGTTTCCCTTGTACAGATCGTCAAGAGATGAAGAATCAATCAGAATTGATTTTCTAAATCCATCCCGCTTTGTTCGCATTTTCATGCTATCAAACGACGTCAAAAAAGATAAACGACCAGTGCCATACCTGCCCGTCCTCGTTCTCTTCAATCTGGGAGAGATAAAATCATTTTTTTTGTGAGGTGAACCTAGAACAAGAAATTTTTCCATCCCATCTTCATCCATGCCGGCATCATCCTCGATCACGATGGCACCGTCATTGACCATAGTTATCAGTACTTTGGTTGCATCCTCGTCAAATGCGTTTTCGATCATTTCTTTGACAATATCATTTGGAGAGACCCAAGTCTTAGTTGCAAATTCTTTGAAGAAAGATGGATGCACCTTAAGTTCCACTGTCATTTCTTGTATCATGTAGTGGTTCTCCCCTTTATCTATTGCGTAGAATCGTCGATACGCTAACCACGGTAACAGACTTCACTACAGAATTGAAGACCCAGCGTTAATGATTGCAATGTCAATCGAGCTATTAATAATTCAGGTCATAACGTTGGCGAAATAATTGTACCGGTATCTATAATTTTTCTTACACTTTCCTTTAGTAAATCGATTTTAATTCTGTAATACTCGCCTGTGCAGGACTCGAACTTGCCATGAGCCCTTCTCAAGATACTTAGACACGTTTGGTTTTCGCCTTTCTGAAAATGGACGAAGGCTGCCGCAACCAAAATGATTCCATTCAGTAACCTTTTCTCCTCACCTTCTGATTGCTTCCATATGTTCTCAAGCACCTCATGGCACCTCCAATATCTCTCATTGTTAAAGAGCTCTCGTGATCTATCCAATGCCTCTTTTTTGGACAAATGCTCCTCCGTTATCATTTCATATCTATCGAAGTCAGCAATTGTCGAAAGTGCCTTAATGACGATCCGATCTAATACTCCTTGTTCAAGGACACTCAGGTCAAATTCAATGAAGTGCCTTGCTATTCTAACATCCCTTATGACAATATTACCACCATTTGGGATACTTCTCCTTGCCTCTATCAATAGGGACGGTGCATTAGAGGGCCGGAATGATTTGTTTTTGAGATATAGGAGATATCTTTCCAAGATACACTTAAAAATTGTAGATCTACTATAAAATCATGAAGAATGCTTAACATGTGAATTCAGTATCTTTGTTTCAAGAATCCTAATGTTTTAGCTCGAGCAGCGAAAAGATAAACGGTGTATCGATGGATTGCTCGTTGGTCTACATCGTCGGTAAGGTAAGGCAATCCAAAACATGTAGATTGTACTGGGCAATGAAGCGACCCCACCTAAATAGGGAACTATCCCTTGCATACTTTTTCATGGCGTGACTGCCCATAAGAGCAAAACCTATGTGGGACGACAAAAATTCCTGCTGAATCAGATTTGATATTACTGCATCGGCAAGAACCTCTCCGTGTTCTGGGAGACCTGAAATTAGAAACATCGGGCTCGATAAATTCATCTTTTCGAAATTAGTCTTGCAGGCATCGCCGTCTAGTATCTCGAATTCGACGCCAGTCGACCTAATTATTTCCCGCTGCAAATCTATTAGATTATCATCCAATTCAACGCTTATCCCACGCATTCCAGCGATCGCTCCACAATAAGGAATGCGTGCGTCTCCTGATCCTATGTCTACTATTTCGCTAAAACCCATTAGTTTGGCACTGTGGCAAATGACGAATGAGGAAATCAACCAGGTGGGATAAAAGGGTTGATAGCAAGCATCATGCTTCTTACTACTTAACCAATATTCTATTATTTCGCAAGAAAAGACCTTGCATTGGCAATTTCCAATGTTAACTTCTGTCTGACTTCTGAAAATTGGGTTATGGCAGGCAAATTCGTTGAGCTTCGAAATGGGGATCTTGTCGCTTTCCTCTACCATCGAACAATCCAAGGGCAAAATCTCATAAGTAGGACCATTGAAATCACAGCTCCCAGTATACTCCCTTTTAAGTCCCACAATGAAATTGGCTAGATCCTGTGGATGCAAAAGATAGTCAATACACCGACTCAGCGCTTGGACGAAAAGATCTACGATATGACTTGTGTCCACAATTGGTGCATATATAAATCCTTTTCTTTCTATAGGTAACAATTATTTCTTCATCTTCGATCAAAACATGTTCAGACTTGGTCATGCAGCGATCACAGAATCTCTTTTCTGTTTCCATTATCAGACAGAATAATTTGTGGATCTCATAACAAAAATATGAATGTATATTTAGTCAGACGGATTCAAGCCGAGTCCTGTGAAAAAGAATTCAAACCTATCGCTGATTTGTCTTAACTCTGAGAAGTAGGGGAAGTTCAGCCGGGGTTTTTGCCACAGGAATGCCTAAACGAGCAAAGCTCTCGAACTTGGATTCTGCTGAACCGTACTTCCCATATACTATTGCCCCTGCGTGACCCATCTTCTTCTCTTTTGGCGCTGATCTACCAGCGATATACGCTACCATTCGATTTGAAATACCATTGGCTTCCAAATAGCTTACAAACTTTTCTTCCGCATCACCACCAATTTCTCCTACAATCACTATCGGATCATTGTTCTCAGAAGTCCTCACCATTTCGATTGCTTCAGTTAAGTTAGTGCCGTTGATAGGATCGCCACCTATTCCAAGGCAGATCTTCTGTCCGTAACCATTCCTGGACAAATTGAACGCAACTTCATACATAAGGGTACCACTTCTTGAGAAAACAATTGTTTTACCAGGAGTAAAGGGAACTGCGGGCATTATCCCTAACTTAATAGTGCCCGGGACGATAATCCCGGGGGTATTTGGACCGATGATTCTTGCCCCTCTTTCTTTAGCACATTCAATCACTTTCATAGAATCTCTAATGGGCACATGCTCAGGAATTGCCACAATTAGCTTTATTCCATTTTCCAAAGATTCCATCGCAGCATCCAAGAAGTGGGCGGCTGGAACAAAAACTATGGATATTTTTGCATTAGTATTTGAGATAGCATCACTTACATTGTTGAATATAGGAATCTCTTCGAAGAATTGGCCCCCTTTCCCAGGGGTTACTCCCGCAACAATATTGGTACCATATTCTCTCATTAGCTTAGTATGAACAGACCCAAAACTGCCTGTCATGCCTTGCACTATCACAGGTTGCCTTGTATAATCTGGGTCTCCGATATTTCCAACAAGGATCTTCATCAAGTCATAATCATATATTTGGTTGGTCATAGTATGGCCTTTCCTTCTTGGGACTTTATTCCTTGCACCGCTGACTGGATTGCATCTTCGATCCTATCAAACAAATGAGCTTTAGAATCCTTGAGTATTTCCTTTGCCTTAAGTGATTCGGCTCCTGAAATTCTAGCGAACAAAGGTACTGTTATTAGGTTGTTTACATATGCCCTTAGAATACCTTGGGCAACCAGATCGGTTCTTACAATTCCTCCAAATAAATTCACAACAATTGTTTGAATTGTCTTCACTCTACTAATAACCGTAAGTGCTTGATAAATCGTTTCAGATGTCGCGCTCCCACCAAAATCAAGGAAAGCACCAGCATCTCCTCCCGCGTCAGATACCATGTCGAGTGTCGACATAACCAAGCCCGCGCCGTTACCAATAATTGCAATATTTCCCTGGAGCTGTACAAATGAGAACCCATTCTTCTTTGCAAGAGATTCTAGCTCAGTGGCTTCCTCATACTTGATCAACTCGGGATGCCGAAACAATGAATTGTCATCCAAGATAACCTTAGAGTCCAATGCTACAATTGAACCATTAACTAAAAGAGCAGCTGGATTTACTTCTACTAGTTCAGCCTCCTTTTCACAAAGCAATCTATAAAGGTTCTGCACGAATTCTACAAATTTTTTTCGATCTTCACCATCTAGTCCCGCCATTCCAGCAATTCTAGCGGCAATATCTCCAATTTCATCTGTGGAAGTAACGTCCAAAATAAATCTATTCTTGGCCGATTCAATGTCCATCCCTCCAGCAGCTGAGACGATCAAAGAAAAGCATCTCGCACTGCGATTCAGAAATAGAGACACATACAATTCTTTTGAAATATCTATGACTTCTTCAAGTAAAAGGCCTCTAGGAGATTCGCCCTCAATTTTCTTGTTCATGAGCTCAATAAAATTACTTTCAACATCAGTTATGCTTCGACACTTTTTAATGGCCCCCGCCTTTCCTCGACCTCCAACGGGGACTTGCGATTTTAATATTATTGGAAACGTTAGTTCATTTTTAAGAAGCGAACGGGCTTCCTCGACTGAGAATGCCATGCGGGACTTGGGCGTTGGAATCCCAAATTCTTTAAAAAGCTCTTTCCCTTGATATTCTAGTAGCCTCATCTCTTGGAGAAAAATTAGTTAGCTTATTTATAATTCTATTCAATTTTGTTATTAAAGACACTAAATAATGTAAAAGAACTACAAACTCCCCAGATTTCTATCATAACTATCTTGATCGGCCTTCGTCGGTTTTAAAATTTATATATGTAATCAACAAAACTTGAAAATATGGTAGAAAAAATGACTGCCGTTTGGCTAATCATATTGACGATCATTGTATGCGGTGCAGTTCCTACTCTCATGATATATCTCACAGCCATCCCCAGCTCTGAAATGTCACTTTATATTTATTCCTATTTGGGTAGTGTCCCCATGTCGAGCCCGCCAATAGGGTATTGAACGATAAAACGTTTCCTATCTTAGCAACAAAAACCACCAGACTTGAATTTTCTGTGGTAAAGCAGTTCCAAATGTATTTAACTACGATCGGAGTAGTTTAATTAAATGGGCAATTTCCTTTGGAGGAGGACGCCTAATAAGGATCGGAATGATGATATTTCTGTTCGATCCAGAGAAGAGGAACAACTGGATATTAAAGATATCCAAAAGACTGACCAATACAAGAAAGGAATTTCTCATATGTCTGACGACAAAATGGAAGATGCGATTCGAGATTTTGATTTGGCTCTACGCCTAGACCCCAGTTATGTTGATGCGTGGATCAAAAAAGGTTACGCCCATTTTCATTTGGACGAGTTTACAGTAGCCCTTTCATGCTACGATAAGGCTCTTGAAATCGATATTAATAACGCAGAAGCTTGGAACCTAAAGGGATTAGCCTTTTATAAATTGAAAAATTATGAAAAAGCAATACAAGCCTGTGAAAATGCGATAGATTTTGATCCAAATGACGGGATGGCCTGGTATAATTTGGCTTGCTATTTGGTTCTGAGCAAAAATGTAGGAGATGGATTGGAGGCGCTCAAGCGTTCTATCGAAATTGATATAGCTTTCGCTAGAAAAGCGGTTCGAGATAGAGATTTTGAATACGCAAGAGCCGAAGAAGGATTCAGGCGCATTGTTGAAGTCGTAGTTCTTGAAGCTATCAGACAAGGTTACAACTATCCTGGAAAAATAGTCTGGATCACTTCTATGGACAAAGAGGAAGTTGAGTACGCACTCACTAGGTTGGCTATGAAGGGCTTAGTTGTACGGAAGGAACAAAGATATGGTTACTATCCGTTTGGCAGAAAGGAAGAATACTACGAATTAGCGAAAGTTATTGCAGAAAGAGTAGGAAGTACTAAACGGACAGGGCTTTTGCATAGAACCAAAACCATTTCAGCGCCTGTCCAGCAGCTTCGAGATATAAGTGAAATACTTGGTGAGGCCAGGTTAGCAATAGAAAAAGGAGACTTGGATGCCACGACTAATAACCTTGAATTATTAATAAATCCGACCAAACACGGGGCAGCTATGATTGAACAATTTTTCGACGAACATCGTGATCTCAGGTTATATAATATACGGTTGAGGGATAGGGGCCTTGAATATCTCAACTCACATAAAGTGGAGTTGCTGAATCTGGTTGAAAATATAGATGCCAAGATTCGCGCCGGTCCAGTTTCGAGTTCGCAACCTAAAGGTCAGTAGATACCTCCATTATTTCGTGATTTTGGCCTGAGTACGAGAGCACGGAAGATTTGTCTGCAGATTTATGAGAGTAAATAATATATTTATATGTACAAAGTACGTTTACCACAATGGCAAGGATATTTTCAGAAGTAAGCGAAAGTGAAATCACAAGAACAATCACTTCGATGTTTAATGATACATTGCAGGAATATTCTCAGTCCGATGTAATCGTGATAGGCGGAGGCCCCGCTGGCTTGACTGCGGCCAGGGGGTTAGCGAATAATGGGTTAAGGACTCTAGTGGTTGAACAAAATAATTACCTTGGCGGTGGTTACTGGGTAGGAGGCTACATGATGAATCCTGTAACGGTAAGAGCACCCGCTCAGATGGTATGGGAAGAATTGGGAGTTAGGTACAAGAAGATAAGCGATAGTTTGTATGCAACTTGGGGTCCCGAGGCATGTTCTAAGCTCATTGCCGCTACATGTGATGCAGGAGTTCGTTTCTTACAACTTACGAAGTTTGATGATTTGGTCCTCAAGAACAAGCGGGTAGGTGGTGTTGTTGTAAATTGGATGCCGGTTTCAGCACTTCCAAGAAATATCACATGCGTGGACCCAATTGCACTGGAAAGCCGCATTGTAGTTGATGCCTCCGGTCATGATTCCGTTGCAGTCAAGAGATTAATGCAAAGAGGCCTCGTAGATTGGAAGGGGATGGATCCTATGTGGGTAGACGAGGGAGAAGACGCTGTAGTAGAAAAGACTGGAGAGATATTTCCAGGATTAGTGGCGACTGGCATGTCTGTTACTGAAACATTTGGTCTTCCAAGAATGGGCCCAACGTTTGGTTCTATGCTTCTATCAGGAAAGAAAGTTGCAGACATAGTAACCGATAAGCTAAAGGGATTATCTGAATTTCCGAAGGTTAAGGTAAAGAATGCAAAAAAATGAGTGCAGAACATTAGTTGAAATCTAGGAGAGCGCTGATTGATTCGACAAATGGCTTCATGTGCTAGCATAACTGATGGCATGGCCCTTTTGTTTCCCAATGAGTTACCTTCGAACTTCACAACTCGATGATTTTTGTTTTTTCGGGATAATACTAAATGATATAGCTGGCTCAAATATTGGCAATATTGTTTGAGAAAACTCGGTACAGTTACTAGAGTTAACCGGTATCTCGCATCATTGGTGCCCAATTCACGCCTTTTAATGAGATGTAGCGCAAATCGTTTCAATGTGATCTAGTAGGTGATCTGTTATCGTCACTGCTCTGTGAGTAGACCATCCATTGTGGGCTGCAAACAATGAATCCAATAGCATTTCCGAACGAATTATTAACAGGTCGTTACTCCTTAGATCCTAAAAATCCATGTCCAACGATCCTCGGAGAAGCGAAAGCAATTCTTCCCAAAGACCCGACACATATGAAGTGGTAATTATAGGGTCTGGACCGGCAGGTTATACCGCTGGGATATATACATCTAGAGCTAAATTGAATACGCTTCTAATCTCGGGATCTCTGCCCGGAGGCCAGCTGATGACGACAAGTGAGGTGGAGAATTATCCAGGATTTCCAAACGGAATTTTTGGCCCTGAATTGATGATGAATATGCGTCAACAGGCAGAGAGGTTTGGGGCGAAGCTATTAGATGATGAGGTAGTGGAAGTCGATTTCAAGAGGAGGCCTTTCGGAATTAAATCACATGGTCAGGAGTTCCGCTCTGAGTCAGTTATCATTTGTACTGGGGCATCTCCACGAAAGCTAGGCCTGAGAGCTGAGCAAGAGTTCGCAGGTAAGGGCATCTCATACTGTGCAACATGTGATGGCCCGTTTTTCAAAGGGGAGGATATTGCGGTCGTAGGCGGAGGTGATACCGCAATTGAGGAAGCAACATTTTTAACAAAATTTGGAAAATCTGTGAAGATAATCCATAGAAAGGACTTCTTGAGAGCCAGCAAGATCCTCCAAGAAAAAGCCTTTGAAAATCCGAAGATTGATTTCGTCTGGGATCATGTAGTATCCGATATTAGCGGCAATAGGAAGATCAGCAGTATTTCAGTTAGGAATCTTAGGACAGGTGAGGAAAGGAAAATATCCGTCGGCGGCCTCTTTGTCGCGATAGGACATGAACCCAACACGTCTATCTTTAAGGACCAACTGGAGCTCGATGATAGAGGTTACATAGTTCTGACAAAGAACACTAGAACAAGCGTTGAGGGAGTATTCGCAGCTGGCGATGTACACGATTATAGATATCGTCAGGCGATCACAGCTGGAGGATTTGGATGTATGGCAGCGTTAGACGTCGAAAAGTGGCTAGTGGAGATTCGAGGAGCTGGTCTATAACATTTAATGACTTCCAATGGCATATGCTTTGATGCTAATTGGCATCAAAGGCTAGAGATGGGAGATGCTTTGACTCGGCTATTATGCTGGCAATCTGGCTCTCGTCGAACAAATTCAATTGTTTATAGAGTGTCTTAAACTTCCTACCGTCGTCTGCAAAAATGCCTACAATAGAGCCTCTGCTTTTCATTTCTTGTGAGATCTTCATCATAGCTGACATCACGGCGCCAGTCGAGGGACCGACAAATAGCCTCTCTTTTTCGGCCAATTCTTTTACCATCAAGAATGATTCATCGTTGGTAGCCGTGATCCATCCATCAGCGATATGTTTTCTTCTCGAGAAGAGGTCCGGCATAGCGGATTCTTCAAAATTCCTCAAGCCTTGCAATAAATGGTTTCGTTGTGCCTGTACTGCTATGACTTTGATCTTTGGATTTTTTTCCTTTAAGAACGTCCCCGTACCGGTGATTGTTCCCCCAGTTCCGCATCCTGTGACAAAGTGCGTTACGCTACCTTCAGTTTGTTCCCATATTTCAGGTCCCGTTGCTTCATAATGAGACAAGAAGTTTGCATCATTTTCATATTGATTTGGCATGTAGTATATATCAGGCCTGGGTTTCGATATGGCCTTTGCAAGAGCTATACTCTGATCGGTACCGGCTCCCACTCTTGGACAAAGATCGTCTGTTGTTTCATGTAAACTAGCTCCCAATTTTCTCAACAGTGACTTGGTCTCTTGACTTACTTTCTCAGGAATGACTATTTCAACTTTATAGCCTAAAGCCGTGGCAATGCCAGCCAGGGCGATTCCAGTATTACCTGAACTAGGTTCGATAATGATGCTGGAACCCTTTCTAAGTGATCCTTTCCTTTCGCCATCCTTGATCATCCAATACGCGGGTCTATCTTTCACCGACCCAAATGGATTATACCATTCGAGTTTAGCATAAAACTTAATGTATTTGGTTGAAAACGTAGAGAGTTCTACTAGTGGGGTATTCCCAATACTTTCAGCAGCTTTCGCCTGAGCTAAAGTAGCCATATCTTTACTTCCCCTTTTTTATTGTAAATTCTAGATCTGGTTTAATCATGTTAACTGAAAGCAGCTCATGCCCATTTCTACTGACCCAACTTGAAATATCTTCTTCAGAAGCAGGATCATCAGCAATTACCTTGATTATCTCCCCTATGGCAAGTCGTTCCATTTCTATTTTGGTTCGGAATACCGGTTCAGGGCAATACAATCCCCTCACATCAATTGTCTTTGTAGGAACAATGTCACTTTTGGCGTTCAAGGAACAGATTAAATGGAGTTCTCAAGATATTAAATGTTTAGAAAGATTCTGACAGCCTACAAAGGTTCTATCTGAAAAGGTCCTGAACGCTGTCTCTCACTAGTGTTTTCGCGGTATTGCTCACCGTGGAAGAAAATTCGTAGCCTCTAATAATGGCTATGGGCACCCTCTCAGTTTTGCCCATCACGAGCTCAGCTGCTGAAGCAAGTTCATCCACAACTGCAATTTCGGTTATCCTCAGAATATTACCGTACATATCGGCCTTTCCTATATAGCTCTTTATCGAGTTAATACCGGATACCCCTATTGCAACATTTGTCTGTCCTAGTCTAAATGGCCTTCCAAATGTATCTGATATCACAACAGCAATGTTCATACCAATCGTCTCTGCAATCGCCTGTTTTATCCGTCTGGCGGAGAGGTCTGGATCAACGGGCAACAGTAATACAAAGTCGTTTCCAGGGCCACTTACATTACTTTGATCTATACCTGCGTTAGCACAAACAAATCCATGGTTTGTTTCGGTGATTATGACATTTTCCGAATACCTTACTATACTCTTTGACTCTATGAGAACTAATTCAATGAATCTGGGGTCCTTCTTTGTTTTGCTAGCCAATTCGAATGCGTGGTTTGAAGGTTTTACCGTCGATAAATTTATCATGCGACCCTCAGATTTTGAAATAATTTTTTGTGTAATCACCACCACGTCATGATTCTGCATAGATACTCCGTTAGCGCTGGCTGCCTGCATTATTAATTTACCAATATCATCACCTGTTGTTACATCTTCGTTTACCGGTAGCGGTATGATATGCAAGGGCTGGCTCGACAATTGTGTTGAATCTATATAATCTAAATATTAGCTAGTACTGCTTTACCGAATCTTTTTTCAAGCAAATTCAATAGAAGTGATAAATCATGAATTTCAATCACTGCGTGCGCTCTTTCTCTTATTTTATCCACTGGGCAAAATCCAACCGTAAATCCGGCGAGGTCAAAAAGTTTCAGATCGTTTGCACCGTCAACCACCACGACTGTATCTTCTTTTTTGACTCTCCATTCCAGTAGCACATCCTTTACAGCAGCTGCCTTATCAGAGGTAACTTTCACCATAACATCTTCCAGAATTCCATTGGAGAAAATCAACTCATTAGAGAATATTCTATCCAGACCAAGCATGTCTTTTAGTCTATCGGTTATTATTGTGAAGCCACCAGATACAGCGATTAATTTCCAACCTGACCGCTTTAAGGCTTGACATAATTCTAAGGCACCTGGCATAATCTGCAGATTTTCGCCAATCTTCTTGGCTTCACCATATCGTATACCCTTCAAGGCATGAACTCGTTTTACGAGACCTTCTTCCCAGTTGATTTCACCGCGGATTCCTTGCTTGGTAATGTCCCATATCTCTTTCTCCTTCTCTGGGCCCATAACCTGAGCTAGAACAGGGAGATACTCAGCATTCAAAAGAACTCCTTCAACGTCAAAGACGACAAGCATCTTAGGGATATTATTCAGACCTCTGATTTTACTATATATTAACTTTGTTTAGAAAAAAACAAGCAGAATGTTACCCTGGTTGGAGATTTGATAAAAATGAAATAAACATTCGAACAAATCACTGTTATCTGCCATTAAAGGAAAAGCATTATATCATGAAATTGCCGATGCTTGTATGAATGAATGGAGATGCAACGACTGAGACTAAATTCCTGGTACCCGTGAAACAAGTTGAAAATTCGGTCAAGCTATCAAATGAGGCAAAGGATGAACTCAAGAGCATTGGAATGATGGATGATAAGGGAAAGTTGAAATTGAAAGGTGTTAGTCCACGTATGTTGAGGCGTATGAAGCTTGAAGCAGTAGACTGTCCTGTCCTTCAATCTGAGATTGGATTTATCCAATGTTATGTGTGCAGGAACTTTCACAGCAGAGTATCCGGACAAGTATATTGTAGAGGAGACCCATTATAGGTCACCAAAACTTCATAAATCGATTCTGATCTGCCTTTCATAGTTGAAAATCCAAAAAGAATACGGAATTACGGCAAAGAAAGACGAAAATCTAAGTGATTGGTATAGCCAGGTTTTATTAAAAACAGATCTTATCGACTACGGTCCTTCAAAGGGATTTATAGTGTTAAAGCCCTATGGATATTCAATTTGGGAAGCGATCAAACAAATTATTGACACTCGTCTTAAGGATTCTGGACATCAAAATGCATATCTTCCAACTGTTATCCCAGAAGCATTATTAAGAAAAGAAGAAGAACATTTCTCCGGGTTCAATTCAGAGGTATTTTGGATAACCAAAGCCGGAGACAACTCACTACAAGAAAAACTTGCCTTGCGTCCAACTTCTGAAGCCATCGCTTATTCTTTATTTTCTAACTGGGTTGGCAGCTATAAGGACCTCCCTCTGAAGCTTAATTTTTGGAACTCGGCAATGAGGGCTGAAATAAAGTCCACAAAGCCGTTTATTCGGAATTCTGAATTTCTTTGGCAGGAGGGTCATACGGTACATACGAACAACGAGGAGGCTGAAGCGGAGGTGAGGTTCATCCTCGATCTATATGAGATGATTTTGGCAGATTATTTGGGTATCCCCGTTTTAAAGGGATTCAAGTCGAGGAAGGAAAAATTTGTTGGGGCGGTCGCGACTACCACGCTTGAAGGCATCATGCCAGATGGAAAGGCAATACAATTGGCTACTTCTCATAATCTTGGACAGAATTTTTCGGTTCCGTTCGAAATAAAGTTTCTTGGCAGTGACAATCGCGAACATTTCGCCTGGCAAACGTCATGGGGAGTATCTTGGCGATTGATTGGGGCTTCAATTATGATACATGGGGATGACCGCGGGCTGGTCTTGCCTCCAAAGATCGCTCCGATCCAAGTAGTCTTGGTTCCCATCTATAAGAGGGGCCAGACAGACCAGAATGTCATACCTAGTTCGGTGGAATTCGCGTCGGAACTGCGGAGGGCAGGGATAAGAGTGCATTTAGATATTAGGGATGAGTTCACAGCTGGATGGAAATATAACGATTGGGAGAAAAAAGGTGTTCCTTTGAGAATTAATATTGGTCCCAAGGAGATATTAAAGGGAGAGCTCGAGGTCGTTAGACGGGATACATTGCAGAAGGAAACAATTCTGCAAAACAGTTTGGTGGAAAGAGTGACAGAATTATTGGATCTTGTTCATAATAATCTTCTCAACAAGGCTGATCAGGCCCTTCGAAGGAGGATCACACATGCAAGTAATTATGATCAACTTAAGGAAATGATTCAAGATCAAGTGGGTTTTGTTTCTGCAGGATGGTGTGGTGACGAAGACTGCGAGATTTCAATTAAGGAAGAAACGGGAGCAGACATAAGGCTAATACCTTTTGAAAGAAATAATAAATCGGATTCGACAACTAGATGTGTTTATTGCGGTAAAAACACAGAAAGCATTCCAGTGTTCGCTAGGGCTTACTAAATGCGATACTTATCCATGTAAGCCCTTTCTGTATGCCTTTAAAATATGGTATTGCAACCTATTTCAGAGGCCAACTACTAGATATATAGGTCGTTAGCAGCTTTATTGCGATTGACAACACTAGATTGGCTATTTACCCTCTTTGATAGCTTTGGATATCTAGGTGTTTTTACGGCGAGCTTTGTAGGAAGTATAATAGTATTCGTGCCTGTTCCCTATTTTCCTGTTTTGGTAGCTGCCGCGCTGAGTGAGCAATTAGACCCAAATCTGATTTCTCTAGTTAGCGCGCTTGGGGTTTTGTTGGCAAAAATGATCATATTTTACGCAAGCTATTATGGCAGGAGTGTTCTGAGTGACAAGACCAAACAAAGAATGTTCCCTCTTCAAAAAGTGCTCCGCAGATATGGAGGTTTGGGGGCATTTATTGTCGCATTAACACCAATACCAGATGATCTAGTATACATTCCTCTTGGACTAGCAAGGTACAGCCCATGGAAATTTGCCATAGCTACTTTCTCTGGTAAGTTCATACTCAACGAAATAATAGTATGGAGCTCCGTAATTCTAGGAAGGCCATTTTTTGAATCATTTATCTCCACAGATATAGATCCTTTGTTCGTGACGCTAGGGATTATTGCGAGTATAGCTATATTGGTTATCATTGTATACCTTTCGATTCGAGTCGATTGGGCGAGAGTAATCGGAAAGTGGTTCCCATGGGCCTTAGACAATCCAGATAACGAAGATACCCATAGTCAGTCAAAATTGCCATAGAATATTGGTCGGGGGCACGGAGCGAACACCGCCACAGTAGAGTTTGATCTGCATTGGCGAATTTCTAAAACGAATAAAACGAACCTAAACTGACGAGTCTCTAACCCTAATTTTCATTTTAAGCGAAAATCCTATCATACCATTAATGGCTTTAGTGCATAGATGGTTACTGCGGAGAGAATCTCAGATTTTCAATAATCTCCTGAATTCGAACTATCACAATTCAGATAGATGCTCAGCTCAATAACTTTATAACTGATGCCAGGGATTTAAGATATATGCAATCAAAATCTCATCTCTATAGCCTATACCTAGCCGCTAAAGTTTACATTTACAAACTAATTAGAAGTAGAAAAAATAAACGAGAAAACGAAATCTCCGCCTAAATCAAATAACATACGAACTGAACCGTAGTATGTAGGGGTAGCTTTTAGTCTTAACAAATTGCAAATAATAGATATACTGAAGGCTGCTACTTCTGAGGTTTTCAAAGAAACAAGAAATCTCATTGGTAGGCCAGAAAGTGCTGTTACATTTGGAAGGGGTGCCGGAGGTGACCTGTCCTCTAAAATAGATTTGGTAGCTGAAAATGCTGTACTCAATACAATCGAAAAGTTTGGGTTCAGGCCGACTGTAATTGGGGAAGAGTGTGGCACAATCAAAGGCGGCGATGGTTACCTAGTTATGGACGCCGTAGACGGAACGACAAATGCCACGCGAGGGATTCCCTTTTCGTGCTGCTCACTTGCATATGCAACTCATTGTAGGTTAAGCTCTGTGAGCGATGCCGTCATAGTTGATTTGAACAGCGGAGATGTATACGAATCTTCTGTAAACATGGGAGCTTCGATGAACGGCTTAAGATTGAAGATTGATGATAATAATATTCGTAGAGGAGTCAAAGATCAGAGCGAACTTGTTGTCGGAGTTAACATTTCAGGAATAAGTAGTGATGATATTGAAAGACTGTCCAGGATCATATCGAAATGTTTGCATATTAGACACTTGGGTGCAAATGCACTTGAGTTGTGTTTTTTTGCCCGAGGCCTAATTGATTTGTACATTGATCTTCGCGGTAAGATTAGAGTCACAGACTTAGCAGCTGGGTATTTAATCGCAAAGGAGGCTGGAGGGATTTTATTTAACCCTCAAGGTGAATATCTGGACTCGGATTTGTCACTCCATAACAGGATATCTTTTATTGCCGCAAAGAACAGAGAATTTTTGGAACTTTTACAAGCAAAATAGAGCAGTTGTAAAGCGCCCGGGCCGGGATTCGAACCCGGGTCGAAGGAGTGACAGTCCCCCATACTAGACCGGACTTTACAGAGCTTATGAACGGAGCTCTTCTATACTACCCGGGCGCGCAAACTCAAGCAGTGAATCTTAAACACTAATTAAAAATGTTTTGCTTCTTAATTTTTAGAATGAGAAAAATTGAATTCTGATCTAGATGTAGATGATGGTACAATGACTCGTGTCCCATCCTATCGTTAGTATATAATTAAATTATAGCCATGCAAAGCCTAACTGTAGGGTGGGCCCGTAGCTCAGCCAGGTAGAGTACCGGACTTTTAACACATGAAAGAAATCCGGCTGTCTCGGGTTCGAATCCCGACGGGCCCGCTGCAAAAATGACGTTTTTATTGGGCTCGGTCCTATCAATAGCTACGGAATTAGATGGAAGTTCAACTACCCAACTATCTTAGAAATATTATAGTAGTTAATATCACCCGTTAAATTGTGGTGCTATTAATCTATGTCTGAAGTATGGGCTTTCAATCGCAGAGGTCTCATAACAATTAATGGTTGCATCCATGATTCTAGATGATGGAAACACCGACAAGGAATTGGTCGACTAACTTTCGAACAACGCTATTGTCATACATCCTATGGCACTTCACAGAAGTTCATATAAGTTTGCTAAACGGAATCGTTGCTATGAGCTCCGATCTAGATGTTAAAGTCAAGGCCTTTTCATTTTGAATGAATGATATTGAACGACTCATTGAACGATGGTTGAACGCTCATAAGGCAAATCATTCTGAACATTTTGAACGTTCAATCTCGTTCAATGCAAAATCATCAATTCCCAACTTTGTTATTCTGGAAACCATCTATAAGGCATGCCTAAGTTCAGGTCTGAAGCTAATCTTCTGCACCCTTCTAGTCGACGGGTATAAATAATCACAGTTCACCTTCATGTTGGGTCCATAAGTAATGTGCTCTTGAAAATTTTTGAGGGCCCCCCCTACTGCGCCCGTCGGTATGACGCTTGTTCGGGCCAGCTATACGATCACTAATACTCTTCGCGATGCCCCACACGAGCAGGCCTATCGCGAGGAAGTTCGGCTTGTCGGAGACGATAGGGGTGAGGGCGGTACGGTAGACCTGCTTCCAATAGATGCGATTTGGGACGGTGTTGTAGGTGTTACGACATCACAAGTTCAGTTTGTTAGAAGCCCTGAGAAACTTTATCCCAGCAGCGTTCTGGACGAAGATCCAAATCTGATCGAAGAAGACGAGATCCGGGCCGTGGTGACCTTGACTCCGATTCCACCAACACCGGTGACCAAGGAGAGCAACCTCGTACTACGTGGCGGACCCATTATAGATCCTGGGATGCAAGATAAAACACAACCACAAAAATAGAAATAGAAACACCAGCAACCCCAAAGTACACTCCATGGATTCATTCAAAGTGGGACTGTAAAGCATGTCAGATCTGTCTTGCATCCCGACGGGCCCGTTGTTAGATTAGTCCAAAATAAAATTCCAACCAAAAAAGTGAGAATATGTTGAGTATGCTGTGTTTGGTCGTCACAAGGCAATCATGCCCTAGGATTGTTTGTAACTACTATCAGTAGTGAACAGATGATAGAAATACACTTCAAGATTGAAAAGACCATCCAATTCTATTCCTCTACTAAGGCATAACTATGATATCGGTGGACATTCAACTGTTTGAGAGGCAATTGATTTTGATGATGGATGTGGTCCGAGGGAGAACGTTGGTTACACGCAGCAGACGAATTGGATAGATTTTATAGAAGAATTTGAACACAGGTTTTTAGGTACACCGAAGATGAAATATTAACAAACCCAGATCACTTAAATTCTGATATTCAGTACGTAATTGGTTGTGATACACCTATCGGTTTTTATCTATTTTTCCCTACCTCAGGTATGAAAAAGTTAGATACATTTTATTATTTGACTATGCATCTGACGTGCAGAAGACGAGATTTATCCTCTTCTTTATGTGAGACGAGGAACTGGACCTGATAAAAAAAGTAGGAATAAAACCCTAATCCGCGGGTATAGGCTACGCTACTACTATTACTACTACGCGTTTGTAGGTCTTAGAGTCGCTGCTGCTGTATTTGCTGCAGTGGTAG
>WHTU01000140.1 GCA_009377575.1 Nitrososphaeraceae archaeon
AGAGATAAAATCTACACCAACATGATCATCTTCTTTCAATAGCACATTTTGATCTTCTACGATTGTATGAATATCCGATAGATTTGCAGTTCGGCAAGCAATAGTTATCACATTATCCTCTGGATTATAACTTATGCAGCTTGCTAGTGATGATTCTGTTGTTTGAGACGAGGAGGAAGAAGCATAAACTGAACTTCCTAATAAATGCTGTAAGAAGAGTAAAGTAACTAAGACCATAAGTAATGAAAATGGAGGAGATTGATAGATCATTCAATTGTTGCCTCTTACACAAATCTCTTGATACACATGCTCTAATATTTTTTATTATTTACTAAAAAGGATTAATCAGACATGAAGTACTCGTAGGGAATTTCTGAGGGTTAAGAATACGTAGTCAATGCTAGTATTTTTACCAAAAAACCTTACCTAGTTTAATTGGCTAAAAAGATATAGGAATTATTCTAGACTAGGTTCCTTGTAGCCATCCTTTGGATCAAAGGTCATCTCTCCCCCCTTATTTTGACTATTACGAAATACTTTTAGCTTCAGATAAAAAATAAAGGAGGATCTAGAATGTTGATGGTCCTACTATTTGGTCTGGTATTACTGTCCTTGGAATCCGCTCAGTGCTGCTGAATTCTCCTCGCCCTGTATTTGTGAGTTTATGTTCTGACAGTAGACATCCAATGGTAATTCGCCGTTGCCACAGGCATTAGCTTGTGATGTGGCTTGGTTTTTTTCGTACTTCTTTTTGCCTGCAAACACATCATTCGTCCCTACAAATGAAGTCGCAACAAGCATTGCCGCTATTGCTGCCACTGCAACAATTGATAACGATTTGCTGTTATTCATCGACTATTCTAACGTTGCTATAATTTATGTGAATTAGGATGAATATTGAGATTCATTAAATCTGATATATATTATGTGCGACCTAGACAGATTCAAGAAAAATGCGTTCATTACTATTATTTGATACAGAAGGTTTTTTGGCATTAACCTTCTGCCGAACCAATTAAATGACTGGATGGAGAGATTATGAGTGACAGTTATTTTTACCTATGAATTACCATTCAATACAAGCATGAATACAATTTCCGACTTTCATAATGCAGAAAAAGGATCGAATGTAATCTTTCTCATTATGGAATAACATATGTATGGGCAATTCCTCATCATCTTTCACATTAACTTCAGTTACAGCAATATCATCATCGTCACCACTTTATCATTGCTTGTACTCCCTTCTCACTCTTCTTCATCCTCTCCAGCAGTAGTTCCCGTTGCGATAGAGGCCGTATCAGATTCTGTCTCTTCTATATTGACCGGGCTATTCGTAACTGTCACTGTAGTATTTGTTATGATTACTGAAATTCCTTCAGGGGGAATAGCATCGACATCTATATCATCTGCTTCGGCAATATTTACCATTATAGTACCATTCAGAGGAAGGGGCTCGGTGGCATCTATCTTGACATCTAATTCTTCTGTAGCATTAGTCGGAGGTTCATCTACAACTACTGGTTGAGCGTCGACATTAGATGTATCATTGAAGACTGAAAGGCATACCATTGGCATTAGTAAGGTTGTAATAGCATATGATAAAATTATGGATCTGGACAAATCTACATCATCCACTAATCCTTTTAGCTCTTAGTATTATTATTAGTATCAATAGTAGAAAATATTATTGTTCAAATTGAGAAAATATTCTAAAATGCCCGAAATTATTCATATGCACCCGTCACATTTTAATTTACTATCCATCATGCACATTTATCCGACAGGGTGCTCG
>WHTU01000141.1 GCA_009377575.1 Nitrososphaeraceae archaeon
GTAGAAGTAAGACACAGATCCTGGTTTCAGGATCTTGCATACAATTTCTTTGCCAGGAATAACATGTGTCTTGTTTGGAGTCAACCGCAGACATCCGAACCCCCCCGATAGTCACTTCTGATTTCGTTTACGTCAGATTAATCGGCGATAGGAGTATTCATGAAAAGGATTTTGGACGGATTCAGATTGATCGAATTAAGGAAATGAAGAAAGTTGCGCGCAACTTCAATGATGACACCGACCGAGGAAATATGTCTGGTATAAAATTTTCAATCGTCGCCGCGAATAATCATTACGCCGGATTTGGTCCGGGCACAGTCAACGTATTCAGGCAATTAATAGGCCTAGAGGAAGTGAAATGGGGAGATGAGTATGTCTACAAGGATGATCTGGGAAAAGACGATGACGCACGATTGGATAGGCGGATAATCAGGACCAAACAGACAAGTCTCTCCGACTTTTTCAAGTGAATACCATAGGATATTGGGACCCTTCAGGATGAAGGGATTTATTGGAAGGTATAGTTTAATAGGTTCTCAATATTCTTCCAAATATTTCCACTAATTTCTAATTTCTACATTAAATCCTTTAAGTTGTTCTAGACCTGCGCGCGCAAACTCATTATTAATACCGAAGAATAGGACTCAAGGTAATGTTAATTCAGATTGATGTGATGTACATCCAATTCAATTACGACTGATATAAGTCGTATTCTGTCAATTTTGGTACTTGTTTATTGATATACTTAAATTTCAATTAGTCTACAGTTGAGTATGGCAAAACATAGGCCAAAATCTTTCGAATTCACCATTGATAGTATTCCTACAGATTTGCAAAAATTATCTGGTTTATTCAGTAATACACACGTATACACATGCGGCAATTGTAATCATCCAATAATCTTTCCGTATTTAACTCCCCGACCACCCAGATGTAAAAAATGTGGCGATGATATAGATTGGTCAGGGGATGCGGAGAAGGCAGACAAGAGACCTAAAATATGTCCTCAATGCAAAACACAGTTCACCCCGGAGGATGAATTTTGTGACAAGTGTCCAAGCAAAGTTAAACTAATGTGGAGTGATTAGAGAATGGGCTGCCACGGCCAATATTTTTAGACAAATGTTAGATGTTGAAGAAGTAAGATGGCCTATGATGTGAACGATGAATAGGATGATGATGTGGACACTGATGATAACCCACCTTATTTGATCACCCGTGTTCTGAAATACAATAAATATGTTAATCGATTACTAAGTATGAATGAAAATTTCGGAATTATGTAAAATGGTTGAAGATTCGATTCACTCCGGAAAATATCCTCTGAGTCAGGACGATGAAAAGCGAATGGCAGGCCTTGCACATGTCATAAACAGATCGTCATCAGATGATTTGAAGGAGGAGGACATTAAGATAGAAGTAAGATTAAAGGATCTTTATGTATTGAATAACTACATTCAAAGTATCCAACACCTACCAGGAGTAATTGAAATAGATGCGTTGGATTCCTTTAAGATGTTGAGTAGGCGAGTGGGAAGAATAGAGAAATCTAACGTTTCACTTCAAAGATAGAAGTAATATGGCATCGGTTAACAGTACAACTACCAATCTAACGCATTGAGATCTTAGCCCGAATGAAAAGGTAGTGAGAGGGCCGCAACGATTAACCTAAATCTACTTTATCTTCGCGATATCTATACTAGTAACAATCTGTTGGAATTTAGACTCCATGTCCTCGCGTATGGCTTGTATCT
>WHTU01000142.1 GCA_009377575.1 Nitrososphaeraceae archaeon
AATCTGCTATCTCCTCGAATGTCATACCGCAATCATTCATCTCTATCAGTGATTCTTTATTAATACCAGCCAGTCTTAGTGCAACTAATGTAGCCAATAATCTTTTTGCTGCATCAGGATCGTCTTTACCGTTCCAGCCATGATACGACATGACCACCCCTATGACACATCTGCCATTACGTCCATCAGAATATCGCTTCCGAGTCTGCGTGAACCGTCTTCCGTATACGCGTAGAATCTGAGAAACAGTCAGTTCTTGCTTTAATACTTGCTGCTGGCTCATAGTACCAATATTATTACCAACAACCTATTTAGATACTGCATCCACTGTTGTATACAAGCTTCTACGGAAATGGAGCCCCATAATTTGTGTCAGAATCTGGAGTTGTTGTTGCCATTGCAACATCATTCTCTTCACCCTGGGCTTGAGAGTTTAAGATAGAACATATCATATTCACTGGAAACCAATAGTTGCCGCATTCATTAGTTTGCGATATGATCTGACTTTTATCATAACCACTCGCAAATACTGGATGTGAAGATATAAACGATACAGTGACCATTAGGATCACAATTATTCCAAAAACTGCTAGCTGGTAGCTCGCTCCCTAATCCATAGTCTATAAATAAATAAGATGTGGTTTGGGATTATGTCGGTTAGGAAAAACAATAGAATACAGAAATCATATATTTATTATAGCATATCTAAGAACTATTTTACTAGATAATACTGTGTGTTGGGACAGATAAGAAAATAAAAAAAGTGTTGGTTTGAACTAAATTGTAGTGTTATGGTTCTTCTTCTACTTCAGGGAAAGATTGATCTGCTGCTAATGCTACTACGTTTTCATCACCCTGAATCTGTGACCCAACGTTCTGACATCCAACGTTCAATGGCAGGAGGCCATTTCCACAGGCATTAGCTTGACTGGTCGCCTGGTTCTTGTCATAATGTTTCTTTCCGCCTGCAAATGCACTTTTTGATGTTGCGAGTGCTGTGGCTCCAACGAGCATGACTGTCATTGCTGCTACTATTACCATGTATCCGCTATTCATTTCTCATAGTTTTAGTGAAAGCAGTGTTTATCTGCGTTAAGCAAGTTCAGACACTCTCATATATCTGATTTTTTTTCTATTAAACTAACAAGAAATGTTTAGTGCATGACGACTAGGAAATGTGATACGACACTAACTAAGCAGTTATAGTACACCTTCTGAATAATATAAGATACCAAACCAAAAAAATAAACGGAGTCGCTAAATTATTATGGTTGTGGTGGTTCTGGTTCTTCGTGATGGATCTCTGGCATATCTTGATTTAGTATTTGCTGCTGCTGATTCAACGGATTACTAGTGCAACAAGCTATTTAGAACCTATATCCGATTGATCGTAGTTACAATAGATGTTAGCCAGTAAGACCGTTTCAATCAAATTATTAGGTCAGCTACTAGCTCGATTAAGTTAGTTAGGTGAATCGGCTTTTCTACGTATTTTGCTATGTATTTGTTCTCTTCCAAATCTTTCACAAGCTCGCCATCTAAA
>WHTU01000143.1 GCA_009377575.1 Nitrososphaeraceae archaeon
CGGAAGTTGAATTCCATCTGTTGTTACTGTTTACGTAATATATGACAGCTGGGTTATTCAACCATGCACTGCAGTTCAAGCGAATTCGGTTCATACGTATGTTTGTCGTTCTAACAGAAAAAATATCAGATTTATACTGCATAATGTAGATAAACTCGACTTTCGGTCTGCCATTAGTATGAATATAAAATACATGTTTGTCGTAGCAGCAATGGCAGTCATGCTCGTCGGAGCAACAGCACTCGCAACAGACAGCGCATTTGCAGACGGAAAGAAACACTATGACAAAAACCAGGCAGTCTCGCAAGCCAATGCATGTGGTAATGGTGAATTACCATTGAACGTATTCTGTCAAAACATTGACTCACAAGTTCAGGGCGAAGAGAACGCAGTATCAGCAACTGGCTCTCAAGGCGTAGTTCCTGAAGAGGAACCAGAACTAATACCAGTACAATAACTTCACTCTTTTTTTTATCGATAGATGATAATGATATACTAGTGTAGTAAATCCATTATCCGTAAGATATGCTATAACAATTATGTGACTTTTGTATTCTATTGTTATTTCCTAACTAACATTAACTCTTCAAGTTATGTTAGAGTATGAATTATAGAGCGATAGCTACATTTGGAGTGACCATGATCTTACTAGTTGCTGTATCACTCATGGCTTCACACTCAGTATTTGCGGAGGGTTATGAGAAGAGTCAAGTCATATCCCAAACCAATGAATGTGGCAACTATTGGTTCCCAGTAAATATAATATGCTCTAACCTAAACTCTCAAAATCAAGGTGACGAAAATGATGTTGCAATGGCAACAACAACTCCAGATTCTGACACCGATTATTGGGCTCCATTTCCGTAGAAGCTTGTATCCAAAAATGGATGCAGTATCTAAATAGGTTGTTGATCATACCATTGGTATGATGAGTCAGCAGCAGCAACTATTAAAACAGGAACTGACTGTTTCTCAAATCTTACGAATATATGGAAAAAAGTTTAGACAAGTCCGTAAGCGATACTCAGATGGACATAATGGGAGATGCGCTGTCGGTGTCATTATGTCATATTATGGTTGGAATGGTAAAGACGATTCTCATGCTGCTGGAAGGTTAATTGCGTTAAGACATGTAGGAGTGAGCAAAGACTCGATCATTCGACTTAATGATTCTGGAACAGATTACCTAGACAGAGCGTGATAATTTATCAAAAAGAACAAGCTCATTATATTGTTCGTTGTCGCAGCTATGATTGCATTAACTTGAACAAACAACTAATGAGACTGTTGGTACATTAGAATAGTTCGAATAGCAAACGGATTAGTTAAAAATAATTTTTTTGCTATGGTTTACTAAAAAAAGATAGGATGTCTCTTCAGATGATTAAAATGGACGTTCCCTAGTTATTACCTTCGCCCTCCTCGTTCTCTCCCTCATTATCTT
>WHTU01000144.1 GCA_009377575.1 Nitrososphaeraceae archaeon
TGGTAGTTGCTTGTCAGTAGCATACTTTATCATAGTTCTAAACGGCGTAACACCAATTCCACCAGAAAGAAATACAGCAGGCATTGAGTAATCCTGATGTAATACGAATTGTCCCTCAGGACCTCTTACCTTGACTTTTCTCCCCTCCTCTAGAGTTGAAAGTCTTTTTTTATAGGGTGAATCTCTGATTCTGGTGCTGAACATTATAAAATTCTCAGTAGGAGAAGATGAAATAGTAAAATGTCTAATCGGACCTTTGGGATCATAATAGACTTCCCCTATATCAAAAAAAGCAAATTGACCTGCAGTATAATCCAATAATGTTTTGTCCTCTTTCTCTTTACTAAACTTAAAGGACATTACATCAGTACCTTCAACTTTATCATTATCTATCAGGGTTAACTCAATCTGAGAAGGTTTACTCCTTCCTTGTTTCTTAATTAGTATGCTGTCGCCATCTACTTTTACTTCGTATGTTGGTTCTGATTCACCTGCAGGAGGGCTCGTTACCTGTCCTGTCCTTATATCAAATTTGGAACCATGCCAAGGACATTCAACTTCGTAGCCCTCAAGAGTGCCATCGGCTAGAGGACCACCTTCATGAGTGCAAATACTGCCTATGGCATAGTACTTTCCATCCACGTTAGCTACACAGATATTTTCACCGTCGACTTGAACCTCTTTCATATGCGAGGGTTGAATATCCTTTGTATCAGCAACTTTAACAAAATCCTCATTCATCCGAATCTCTCTCATTATGAAGCCCAAAGTCTATATGGTTTTCTATTTGAAAATTGGATAGCTAAAGCCTTGTAATGAAGAACAACAGATAAGGATAAGCGCATCAGCAAAAGAATGATACCAGTAATTGTTGCAAATATCCCTATAAGATAGCTTTCAAAGGCTGAATGAAAGCAGAAATAGAATGTATAAATCTTAAATGCAATATTGCCTAAAAGCTGCCGTTCTCATTTGAGTGCCAGGGAAAATGAAAATGGAATATTAAATATAGAGGAAGGCTCCATTTTGGAGATATTAGATAAGTACAAGAAGCAATCAAACTTCGGAGAACATAGTATATTGATCTATCCGGATCGATATGTTCTTCGAGAAGTATACTCTCGAGCTTGTAAAATGGCATTGGAAAATAATGAAGCAGTCATTATGCTTTTACATTATGAAACTAGAGGTGACGTTTTAACATACCTGAGAGAACTGGATATAGATGTATATAATTATGAGAAAAAAGAAAGGTCTCTGCTCATAATTGACTACGCCAAAAACTATTTCGGGTCTGCAAAAGATTTCCTATTTTATTTGAAACTTATGAATGAGAATGCATCCGAAAGGAATAAGCGGGGAATATTGGTCCTTTTGGATGTAGGTTTTCACTATTATCCTCATCGAATTAGCAGTCAGATAGGAATAAATT
>WHTU01000145.1 GCA_009377575.1 Nitrososphaeraceae archaeon
AGACTCAAATTCAGTTTTTGAAAGATGTGATGGGCTATTTAGATGGGCTATTTAGAAATCTTATTAACTTAGACTGGAATCAGTTTGATGGAGGCTGTATCTGCATAATCCATCTTTTCAGACTCTTTCAAGCAGTTCCACAACGAAAATATTGCAGCACCAACTCAGTAGGGAAACACAGACTTGTAAATATACCTCCCTTATTTGTTACTTATTAGAAGTAACAAAACGTTACTGAGCACAATGGGGTTAATACCAGTAATAAAGAGTTAAAACACTTACCCAATCATAGCAATCTACAAATGTTATCAATGCTTGGGACGAGCTGAAGAAGCAAGATCATTCGAGCTCATCAAGCCAGAGAATAAAGAGTATTAGTGTTAAGGAAGTGAGTAGTCAGGAATCGAACACTGAGGAGAAATACGAGCTCGTGTTTCTACTCCATTACCAAATCTACTCTAATCTTTATTCACAATATCCGTATTTAAAGGCTCAGGAAGGGAATCGAACCCCTTACCAAGAAATTGACTGATCCGGTGATGCCTGCCTAAGAATATACCCAAATTCGAAGAGGTTATTATTTCATTAGTGCAATAGTTCTATCCTCTGTATCCATAATTGGTCTAAAGAATAGATGACGCTTCCCAAATCAACGTATACAGCACATTACGTTTAACATTTATCACAAAGGAATCTAAATTCGTCTACTTTTAGTATAAGAATGATCCCCAATATCATACTCATTACTACAATATTTCTGGCCTTGCATCATAAGACAGGCGTCTCAAATTTTCCATAATACCATTGCACGATCGTCATCTATTCCATGATGGCCAGTACTAACCTATAGCCTTCCATGTATTCTTCACGTTCACGGGACATATCACTTAGTCATCTGCGAGAATATCTTTGACACGTGTTCTCCAGTTTCACATTCTTCATCAGGATCATCTGATGTTACCTGAATAGCATATACATGAGTGATGGCGGTGAGATTCAAGTTGCGGCCTTGATATTCTGCAGTATGCTCATGAAAACTAGGCTTTCCTCGTCCTGATTCTGTGTCCAAACACTCATTTAATTTGACATCATTTGTTAGAAGATGATTTGTCGAATAATACGGATTTGTGCCAGACCCTTCAGTAACAGTAATCATAAAATTTCCTTTGTCTGTTTTAAAAACATACGCCTCGTAACCCTCATCGCCCAGAGATGCATCATATGATCCTCCAGCTTTTCCTTGTACACTTATGAAGGGAGTATTTCCATTCCTTAACCCGAAGTCACTTATAATGTAGTCTTCCGTACGTAACTCTTGTGCATATAATGGGATAGCAATAATTGAAGGAATCAGAAGCACAGCGATAGCATATAGTACTAATAATCTTTGATTGG
>WHTU01000146.1 GCA_009377575.1 Nitrososphaeraceae archaeon
GGCACAATACTATTCAGATAATGAAACTGGTTCGAATAGCGTAAACTCACAAGCACAGAATTTGACAACGAATACAGCTGAAGTTACAATTGTCGAAGGGGCAGCAGCATTAGGAAATAAGGCATTTTCTCATATGTTATCCTAGGTGAAAAATGGTTTGTGCTACTAGCAGCGCAATATCACAAGCGATATCATTCGTGAAAAAATGATACGCACTAACTAGTAACGGTCATTCATTCGATAAACTCGACTATTCTTCCATGTTGATTAACAAAATGGTCGACCGCGGTGTGAAGTCTGACACTTCTTTCAGTCGGCTTAGCATTTGATGAAGTTATTCGTACAGTGATGTCCATATCAACAGGTGGTAAAAGGGTACATGAATCAATTCTGCCCTGAGTGTAACCATATTCAAGAGGAATAACACGCGGTTGATTTACATCATCGCTAATTGCGCATAAGTCTACAAACTCTTTATCATTAACATTCAGTGTAAGTGTGTACCCGCTATTGGCATAAGGGACCAACCAAGCCGCACGTTCTGTATCTATCTCATGTTCTGTATTTTCATGAGGATAATCAACGTACACTTTACAGTCTTTGGCAGCCGACTTACCTTTATTTCTGACCCTGATTCTGTTTGCATAATATTCAATCGGGACGTTGCCCTGAATTATATTAGTGTAAAGGTAAATGGTTCGCACAACTATGGCTTCATTACCCTCTATCACTAGGATAGGTCGAAAATAATGCTCTATCCACAATTTTATGAGTATCCCAGCGCCCACTGCTGTTACAAATCCTAGAATAACTTCAAAAATCTCGACCAATGCTAACTATTCCATGCCTCTCTCAGTCCTATTTATTCACTTCAGTTTATGAACTAGTGCAGAACTGCAGGGATAATCTTAAGTGAAGTGAAACAATCTCAGAGAACTATACAGAAAAATCTTATATAAACAAACTCTGTAATAGTTGTTTTACCTACTATGAAATGGATTTGCATTTACTGTAACAGCATAATGGATTGTACAAACTTTACAATGTTCATTGCAGATTCAGATAACAAAGATGCAGAATATCATGGCTGGCAAAGATTAGCAGAAGACTAGACTAGACCTTAGGATTTTCCTAGCCTAATATTCCTAGCAAAAAAGGTTGATAATGAGTCAGTTGTCGTCGTTGCCATTTTCTTCTGAGCCATTTTCTTGGGGTTCAGTTTGTTCAGGTTCCTCTTCTGACTCTTGAACTTCTGGCTCGTCCTGCTGCTCCTCTAGTACACAGAGACCAGTCTCCTCGTCTAAAACTTGGTCTTCTGGACAAGCTGGTGGTAATCCCACTGATAACAATGCAAACGATATTTGGCTATGGAACCAGAGAGGAATG
>WHTU01000147.1 GCA_009377575.1 Nitrososphaeraceae archaeon
CCCATCCAGTATAACTATGTGATCTTAGAAGTAATCATTTTACTAGAAGAATGACAGTAGGGATCTTATCGATTATCGCTTAGCGGTGTCTAATTCAACTGTTTCTTCCTAAACTTAGCAAATACATAGAATAAGTACGTTTCAATTTGTTTCTCATTTTTTAATTTGAAAACTGGGCAGTATGAATTTGTTTGATAAGCAGGATCAATGACATTCACATAATTAAGCCTCCTTCTATAAATTTCTGTAATCCGTTACTTATAGATAATACCTCGATCATCTCTATAAACACGATTACAGAAGATTTCATATGACACAATTAAATAGTCATGCCTTATCAAGAATCGCCAATACAAAAGCAACAACAGCAATTTTCGTGGCATGTAGTTCTCTGATTGCGTTAGGAGTTGCTACTATAATAGGTGAATCAAATCACATTCTGTATACTACAGTGAATGCACAATTAGAAGATGCGGAAGAACTAAGAGAAGAACTAAGAGCGTCAATAGCAGAGGAGTTACAGGGAGGACTGAACCAAAATCAAAGTGATCAATCAGCCGCTGCTGCTAATCCAAACGGGTTAACTCTAAGTTTAGATCGAGCTCACTACATCCCCTTAAGTCCATTAAGCGATAGTCCTGGAAATCAGGTAAAGATGCTGCTAGACTATACTATAGAAAATTCGTCTGTACTTGCAGAGGATACAGTAAGCGCTGTAATGGAGGTGTATGCGGAAAACCAAACATTATTGAGAACTTCATCTCTTCCAGAACCAATAGTACTTGATGATTCAGAAGGAAGTATTCAACTTGCTACTACATTCGATGATCCTACACTTCAAAACATAACAGCAAGGGCTTTGCTTACCGATGGTCAAAAAATAAATCCTCTATCAGATCCGATTGAGGCAAGTCTTGGCCTAGGAGAACTCAAAACAGAAGGTACATCAGATCTGGAATAGGATCTCTAATATTTATTTCATCTCGGAGGAAGCTAGAGTTCTCTAATCTCTTTCGGCAATTATGTCTTATTTTTTTTCAGATGAAAAATTAGATTTACAAGGATCGTAATGAAATGAATCTAATTTCTTATATAGAATGTGGGCTAGTAGCTGCAAGCGATAATGGGTTCGAGTTCGAGAAACAATTTCAACTACCACGTCATGTATACAATTAGTGTCAAGATAACATAGTTAGTCTATGGTTATATACGTACTGTGCCCTTAAATAAGATGATGAATAGGTTTGAGAAACATCAATTTCGATTCACGGTATCAACGAAAGTTAATATCTCAAAATCCCAGAAATAATTCTTCTCAATTATCAATCCA
>WHTU01000148.1 GCA_009377575.1 Nitrososphaeraceae archaeon
CTTCTACATGTATTGCCGATATCATGTGGTGCGAACACAAATCGAATCTTCCTACCTATTAAATCTAAGTACTTTAGCCTAGATTTAATTCCTTTGAATTCAGATAAGCGAAAGTTAGGTAAGACCAACTTATTCAAGAGAATTACATGGCTTTAATTTAGTTAGATGTGATAATTGCGCTGACAGCGTATATAGAAAATAGGTCCCTAAGCTCACTGAATCCTGTTATAGTTTAAAGTCATAAATTATGTTAAGTCTTATATGTACTGGTTGTAAGTTAAGTGTCGAAAAGGATGACAGGAAAACGTGACATAGAATTGGAGAATATAGTAGGAAATCTGATAGTTGCAGAATTTCAAGTTGATAAACTTCAATCTAGGCTAAGCGAAATGGTAGGGCATTATGGATCAATGAGTAAAAAGGAATCCTCTTCATCTGTATTTAAGAAAAATGATAAATGGTATAGAATAACTCTTTCTGCTGAAAAAGATAGCTAATATAAACATAAAAAATATCATTGACTCTCGTAGTAGGATCTTAGATTCCAGAATCAAAACTAATATAATGATTAGGTGGTGCACTTATATAGATAGGTTACATTTCTGATTACCTACATGGGTTACACCTTGCTGCTTAGTCCTAGTATGTCTAGCAAGAGTACAATTCATTTTGGAAGCACATAAGAATGAAGAGAGACTGCTTGAGTTCCTGGCATTGTTAAGAATATCAATAATTCGACCTTCTGAACAAATTGAGAAATTACTTGCTGATTGGATTGCTTTCACTTTTACTAATAGATTAAGACAAGATACTCCCCATCAGGATAGAGAAAGTTAGAGGAGGAGAGCTTGTTCGCGAATCACCACCCATAGAAGAATATAATAGTTTAAAGAGATATTACCAAGGCAAAAATGTCATTCCCATATCTCGGAAAGGCATTAGAAGATCCTAACTTTGATGTGAATAATATATATTTAATTGCATAGTAATAGTTTAGAATTATTGCGAAAAATAGATATTACTGAATAAAATAATATACACTTTTTTACTGACCCTTAATGGGTGTGCAGAATTCCTGCAATCATATAGCTCACATACAAACAAATAAGCAAAATAGAATACATTACACTATTCATTATGAACAGCTGGACAATGTTCTTAACAAATTACCATTTAAATACATTAGGATGTACCTGTCAATATAATCACGATTTAAGTAGTACAGCTAGTGGATTTATCAAGACTATTGAATCAGGATCAGAGCATCTTTTGATCAAGAGGTTTACCTTTAGATATCC
>WHTU01000149.1:0-520 GCA_009377575.1 Nitrososphaeraceae archaeon
GTCTTTGAACTATATAATTATCTGTAATATCTGTTCGAATATCATGTCTTTCGATTTGAATTCGTAATATTTTACAGCGAATGGCTTAGACCATGATTACTAGCGACTCTATTGGCTTTGTTGGGCGTTAACCAGACCTATTCACATTATTATTGGCATCCCATGATTTTTATGAGATTTATATGATCTAATCACATAAGTTATAAATACTCTGTATTACATGTAACACCAATGATTTCATATACATTAGTCGCGTTTCTGATAGCAATATCATTGATGGCGGTATTTGGTGGTGCCTTTTCGACATACTACAATGTTGGGGCGCAGGAGTCAACAGGAGACAACTCTACTGAACTAGCTGCAGCTGAATTAGCTAGAGATCCTGGTGACTTATTCCTCACTGGTCAAGGCACAGTAGAAGAAGAGCTAGCAAGAGACCCTGGCGATCTATTATTAGGAGCAACTATGCGAGAGAAGATGATGATCAATGGAACGATTAATCTTGAACAAACTATTTTCG
>WHTU01000149.1:530-1279 GCA_009377575.1 Nitrososphaeraceae archaeon
GTTGGTAACAATTCATTTGCGATGGTGGCATTTGGTGGACCACATGGTGACTACCTAGTATATAGTATTATCCTCGGTACTCCGGGAATGGAATTTCACAAGGTTATAGTTGATCCTGGGACAGGACAAGTCGTAGCTTTACAAGAGCTATCTCATGAGGAATGGATGAAAATGCAGCAAATGCAACATATAATGCATGCCGATGGTAGCGGTGGAATGATGATGATGGGAGAGGGCAGCGGCGGACCAATGATGAAACATGATCGCGGATGGAAATAGTTACAATTAATTTGGGTGAGAAATATTCTAAACTCTATTTTTTGTGTTTATTTTACTCTACAATTAATGTTATAATTGCAGCAATGTATTGGTATTGCTAGCCGTTCTACCTCTTACTGCAATTCATGATATGTCAGTAAAAAAGCTCGAGCTGCTTTTGAAGACGGATCCTGCTCTTTTCAATACAATCCTCACTACAACCAACGTTTGTATCTAATATTTATTCCACTCTATGCAATATGCAATATCTTTACTACTCAGTCGGTGAGATACAGATCATTTTTTCTTCTGTATATGAATCTCATTACCAATGAAGCTGGGATGATTAGGACCGGGATCCCCAAGGCAAGATCAAGAGAATAAATCGAAATACCTAATGAAATCATAAAGATCACCGGTGTTATAGTGGTACGAAAATAAGTCAGACGTATTATTTCGCCATTAATAGCCTTACTAGGAGATATTATCTT
>WHTU01000014.1 GCA_009377575.1 Nitrososphaeraceae archaeon
TGGTGGCAGTCCTGGAACAGCCGTCCAGAAGTTTACTCCTAACGGCACATTTATCACATCATGGGGTTCCACCGGCTTGGGTGATGGCCAGTTTATAGCTCCAGGGGGAGTAAATATGGACTCTTCTGATAATGTATACGTTGGCGATTTGGTGAAAATAATCGCATACAAAAGTTTGACAGCAATGGAAATTTCTTAGGTAAGTGGGGAACTACGGGTTCTGGCGATGGACAGTTCATAAACCCAGGGCTAGGCATCGCTACTGACTCATCGGACAATATCTATGTAGCAGACTGGGGTAACAACCGTATCCAAAAGTTTGACAGCAATGGTAATTATATAACTAAATGGGGAACATCGGGTAGCGAAGATGGACAATTTAACAGGCCTGCAAATCTAGCGCTAGACGTTTCTGGAAATATTTTCGTAGTTGACGAGGGTAACAACCGTATCCAAAAGTTTGACAGCAACGGGAAATTTATTACGAAATGGGGAACCGAAGGGACAGGTGATGGACAGTTCGATGAGCCAACAGGTATTGCGATAGATTCATCAGGGAATGTATATGTGGTAGATCGCGGCAATAGCCGAATACAGGTATTTGCTCCTCAATGATTTTAAGATTTCTGGAACGGACGATTTTATGTATTTTACCGATCTGTTTGATAGTTTAGAGTTGTCTTTACTATTCTGGCAGATGAACCGCGCTCACGCTCCTATTGCATTAACTATACTTTTGATCCCTTGCATACTTATAACGTATATTTTGGGTACTGCCATTTATGAGTAAATCACTTATGACCATAATGGAGCATCTTTTATCCATTTACTTGCAACGGAGGTGAAAAAGTAAATGAGAAAAGTAATTGTTAGCATTATGTTGTCCGTAGATGGCTCCTTTGAAGGACCAAATAAAGAGTTGGACTGGCATGTATGGGATGACGAAATGGAAAAGTATATGGACAATTTTCTGAATACTGTGGACGCAATTTTATTGGGACGTGTTGCCTATCAACTTTTGGCAGCTTACTGGCCATCCTCAACTGAGAACCTAGCTCCCAAGTTGAATAACTTACCCAAAATAGTTTTTTCAAAGACTTTGGAAAAGGTTGAATGGAAAAACTCAAGACTGATTAAAGAAAATATCGAGGAAGAAATGTTGAGACTTAAACAGGAGCCTGGCAAAGATCTGGTACTATTTGCTGGTGCCGACATTGCATCTACACTCCTGCAACTCGGTTTAATTGATGAATATAGAATCATAATCAATCCTGTTGTCTTAAGTAATGGCAAACCATTTTTCAAAGACGTAAAAGATAGACTTAGCCTGAAACTTCTGAATACAAAGACGTTTAATTGCGGCAATGTTATCCTTTACTACCAAACAGTAAAGAAATAACAAAATAAAGTTCTCTGTAGTTCTGGCGTTAATGAACCCGAAAGCTTGAAATATTTTGCAAGTCGTAGTTTGACATGGCAAAGCTAGTTGAGATGGATGAACGAGTTGGAATCTTCGCGCAAATGGCTGAAAATGTCGGTCCAATTATATTGATAAATAAGTTCAGCGTAGGCCCAGAAGACTTCGATGAGTTTCTGAAAGCATGGGCCACCGAAGCCGAGAAATTTAAACAGCAGCCAGGGTTTATCTCGACACAACTACACAGGGGTATTGGTGGGAGCGGCACCTTCGTCAACTACGCAGTTTGGGAATCTGCCGCACTCTTCAAGAGGGCAGTTAATACCGTTATGAACCCACAGGACAGGATGTCTGCTTATCCTGCCAGCACGGTGGCATCCCCTCACCTATTCAAGAAGGTTGCAGTACCTGGAATCTGTGTAGAATGAATCCTTATAATTGAAGCATTACGTATGTTTCTGCAGTTCTGGCACTCACCACCAAAATGAATTGGACTAATCCAATTCGCCACCCCCATCATCACCTTCATCATCACCAGAGTTGTTACTTTCATCTTCATTGCTCCCCCCATCATCGCTATCACTATCATCATCATCATCAGACGAGTCTTCCGACTGGGTATCACTGTCGTCATCATCCTGCCCTCCTCCTACTTGATCTGGCTGTTGTGCTCCTTCGTTTTCAAATGGTGTAGGAACTTGAGGTAGATTTGCTGACTGGGGGCCTGAGACTGGCGGCACCAGGGTTAGAGATGTAGGAGGGGAAGGAGAAGCAGGAGCAGAAGTAAGAGAGATATTGCACTGCTCTTCTGTCGGTGCTAAAACTCCATTAGGGCATTCAAAAGGCGTAGGTACGGCAATACAATCCCCTGTCTGGGGGGAGATGATTACAAATTGATTTGGGGGACAATCCGCCTCTGTTGTCGGGTTAGGACATTTCATAACTGCTAGTATTACACTTCCATCTGGGCATATTGTAGTGCCTTGATCGGGTTGATTTGCATCTGAGATCGGGGTCGCATAGACAAAAGTTGGAATCATGAACAAAAATGTAAATACTACTACTACTACTACTGCTATCACGCCTAAACCAGCAAACGGTTTTGCAATCTTCATTTTCTCTTCTTGTCCTCCCAAGAATCTAAAAACCTACCTATAACATCATTCATCGTCCCATGCATCTGTCCTACCTTCTTGAGCCGCTTATGATTTTCACCAGTGACCTTAATCGTATTCGCCTTTGCAAGGTTCATAGCCTATCTGAAAGAGTAAACGGTATAAAGGTTACACACGCATAATTATAAAGTGAAAGTGTTTTGTCCGAGGTGTCAGACCGACGGAAAGAGAAGTAAGGTCATCACATATCTAGGCCAAACTATACCCAAGATGAAGTTCACTGATGGATATTGGAATGAGGAGGGGGATTTCGTTGAATTTAATGCGGAGATTAAACTGCCATAGTATATTTGTAGTAATGGACACGTAACGCCACGCAGTAAGATAGATAAATAGACCAGGATGAATCTGCAGTTTTGGTACTAACCGGTTAAGCAGTGGAAGCTATAGCTTCTTAACTCTCAGTGACGTATTATCAGAAGCCCAGAAAATATAAGGGACATTCTAGACCTCAACTACTGCTGCTAGTGGTTTCCCACTATCACATTTAACTTCCATTCCTCAGTTCTTTGCAATCTGTTAAGTAAAGATCACTCCCATAAAATTATCGTATATTTATGCTAAGTATACAATATATTTATCCAATGATTAGTACAGTTATTATTATATGAATACTCAAAAACTCTCTTTGTATGGTCCGTTACCTATAAGGATACTTGCAGGAATAGCATTCATAGCACATGGTCTCCCGAAACTTGTTGATCCAGCAATGACCCAAGGCTTTTTTGGAAACATAGGTTTACCCCCTGAGATGGCGGTTCCTATTGGTGTCCTCAAAGTCGTAGGAGGCTTTGCCATACTACTTGGAATATTAACAAGAATAGCATCAATTCTGTTTATAATAGAAATGATAGGGGCTCCCCTTCTGACTAAGATCTCTGAAGGGTTCGTAGGTGGTTATGAGCTGGATTTACTTCTAATGGCCATATCAATAAGTCTCTTGCTTACTGGTCCAGGAAAAATTTCTATAGAGTACGATATTTTAAGACGAGAACTATTTCCTAAAGGGGAAGATCTTGTACGGCAGGTCAAATATCATGAAACTAATAGATGATCCTGACATAACTATTTTTCATTCGATGGAGTTCAGAAATGAGAACTGTAATTTATCCATGCAGAGGGACAGTATTGCAACATCCTTCAGAGAAGATAATGATGGTAGGGTATTTCAGATAGAGCTCGATGCGTTAAATGCACTTATGTCAGACGATTTCATAACCTTGCTTGAGGATAGTGTCGACCGTCATTTCGACGAATCGATTTATGAGGAAGTCATGGAAGATCCTAAACATTCGACTGAGACGATATGGAGATAAGTCCCCAACGCTGTCAAGAAGTTTGACAAACTAGTAGAGATTAATAGGGCAAAAAAAAGAGTAGTAGAACTTAAACCATGGAAAGTGGTTAACTTATGAATAGCTGAATCTCGAACGGTAAAAGAAGGTTTTGTGAGAAATATCTGTTAAATAATTTATTGGACAATAAATTCAGATTTAGGACGTGACTGAGAAATCTTCAGTCAAAGAAGCAGCGGCATCTAAATCAGAGCGCTTGTCAAAAGACGATCTTCAATATCTCATGGGTTTGCTAGACAAAGCAGAAGAAGAGATTGAAGCAGAAGGCGATGGAGAAAACCAAATAGCAGCGTCTTTGACTAGAAAAAGGATTACTCGTATAAAGTTAGCGTTGGTTGATCTCTATAAATGAGAGTGTCTATAGGATGACTATGTATAGATTATTTCTTGTCGGATCTTTAATAATCCCGAGTTCCATCCAAACATGGCCAAGATACTTCCTAACACTGTGATGTCTCGTCGCCTATTCAAAAAAGTTGCAATCCATGAGGTTTGTGTGAACCGAATCCCTGACTGATCCTGTCTTCAATGGCTTCAGACTTTCATTGCAGTTCTGGTATTAGAAGACTTATCCAAATCTTTGGATATGTTAGATTAGCAAGAAAACCTGCTAACCTAGTGTTACTAGTTAGGACAGGATTCATAATGTTTTCTTTGACAACTAAATTAGGTCTCTGAACTAGTAACCCTAAGTTTACAAAGTTAATAACTGCAGTTAGTGACTGCAGTTGAGAAAAGTGATGGTACATTGGATAAAGAAATGTCTAGTCATGATAACATGTTTGATGCATTTCATATGTCTTTGCAGTTCTGGCATTAATCAATAGTAAATCAGTCCGCTTTCGGTCTAGGACGTCACTATAGTTTTATCAACGATCTATACTACGTTGTAATGACTCTGACTCAACGCTCTATGCTGTTTGCACATCTAGCAGTGAGTAGGATCACCCGGATTGCAGATTAATGCTTTCTTGGCTGAGTCCATATGTATTTGTGCCCCTTCTGTATCGCCATTCTGCAGCGCGGATTGTGCTTGGTTGATATGATATATTGCTTGTTGATTGGAGTTGGAAGAAGCACCGCTACTACTGCTGGAGTCAGGATTTTCTGTATTGCATCTAGGATCAATTGGAGAGCAGCCTTCGGCAGCTTCTTGATTGGAGTTAGAAGAACTGGGTCCGGGAGAGCCTCCATCAACAGAAGCCGAAACCATCTGAGAAGACGTCGAAACAAGTAATGCAACAATGGTTCCAAAAATCAACAGTATATACACTAACCGTAGACAGATCATGCTTTCCTTTTTCATATTGGAACAGAAGCTGCTAATGTGCTATATATGCAGAGCTATCTGTGCCCTTGAAGAAGAGGCGGAGGTATCGTTTACTGCCCATTAATGACCCCCACCGAGATGTCCGTCACACCACAAGTTCAGACTATTTCTACAGTTCTGGGACGAGCAAATATCATTTAAGAATAGGGTCCCACTATATCTAACTCGTGTGGAAATAAGATGCATTGACTGCGGCTGCAGTCCTCAAGAATGTATTCAGAGCAAATCATCGAAAGAGCGTCCACATTGTCTCCTAGACGTATGCTGATGCTGGTCGATTGTTCATGCATCTACGTAACAAACACCGGCCAGAAGTTAAACGGCAGGGCCTCAATAGTAGTTAACAAACCTATATAATATTTGGTCTACTGATGAATACATAGGATGGAAGAGAGTTATCAAACAGCAAGAGTTTTACTTTTGATGTCTCTAGGCATTGCAATCATCGCCGCGGGTATTATATTGATCCCAAACTCAGTTTTCGCCAGCACAGAAAACAGAACATTATTGAAACCTGCAGAAATGAATCGCGAGACTACAGCAACGAGTACAAATGCCACGAATATCGTTCTAGTCCACGGTTCATTTGGTGATGGGTCTGTATGGAGCAAAGAAATTCCCATTCTACAGAATGCAGGACATAATGTAACCGCAGTTCAACTTCCTCTTCAATCTCTGACAGATGACGTCGCTACTGTGACGCGCGCGATTGAACGCATAGGAGGACCCACGATTCTTGTAGGACATTCATACGGTGGAGTTGTAATCACCAACGCTGGTTATAATAACTCAAATGTCACCGGGCTTGTTTATCTGGCTGCTTATGCTCCTGACCAAGGCGAATCTCTCCTCGATCTCGGTAACAACACTGCTGACCTTCCGGCAAACCTCTTTACAATCGATAACGAAGGATTTATGTTAATGAATCCAGATTTGATCCGCGAATGGTTCGCTCAAGATGTTAACCCAACTGAAATAGATATAATGGAAGCTGTTCAGAAACCTGTAAATCTATCCACTGCTGAAGAAAAATCTGGTCCTCCTGCGTGGAAGCAGCTTCCGACATGGTATCAGGTCTCTGAGAACGATCGTGTTGTCCCTCCTGATCTTCAGCGCTTCTTCGCAGAAAGGATGAATGCTACTATACTCTCTCTTAATGCAAGTCATTTCTCTCAACTGTCACAACCAGATGAGATAGCCGAATTAATCCTAAATGCAACCAAATGAAAACTATTAGGGGTCACTAACTTTATTGCCTTACCCTATGTGGTAAATGGTAGGCATCGTCAGTTCTTTACGCTAATCGATCGAGGATTACTGAGTATTCTCATGACAATGGACCATATTGACATTACGAAATCACTGAAAAGATCTTCGTTTCCTGGACTTATTTGCAGAAATAGAAGACTATTTAAGACCTGTTACGGACCTTTGAAATCTACTACCGCATAAAATGCGTTTTGTCCTGAGTGGTCAAAATTTATGCTTTGAGTTGTGATCCGCATTATCTTTGACTTAGCCGCCTCTGCAAGTTTCCAAATGAACCCTTTTGGTATTTGTATCTTTGTGTCTTGCTCTTCCCCAGTTACAGGATTTGTGAAACTTTCGGTCTGTACATCCATAACACCTGGTACTGAAAAACTACTCTTTTTTCCATTTATATTGACTTTGATATCGACGTATTGTGGTTCAAGGAAGTATTTGAATGTCCCAGCAAATAGTGCAAAAGGACCATCTCCCTTTGCCTGGCCCGAAACAATATTTATGATCGCCTGTCTCTGCTCTTCATTAGCTTCATTGGTAATGAATAACTGGGCAGTGCCGTTTCCTTCATGGATCGCCTTTGGCCAATAAACTGCAGTGATAAAATCAAGACCATCAAGCCTAGTATCGCCAAAGCTTCCAGACCTAATATGATATAATATTATAGCTTGGCATGAACCATAAGTGGGAAAGCCATTAAAGTTGCATGGACATCCATAGTCACAGTTACAAGTTTCAACATCATCTGATTTCATATTCCACTTGGGAATCTGAGCTGTGGTTGAAGACATTACACTATTTCAGCTAAGTAGAAAAATAGTATATAAGCATTTGAAACTGGATAAAGAGGCTACTTCGCATGACGACCTGATGGATGCCTTCAGATTAACGCTTCAGTTCTGGCATTAATCAGGAAGACTTTAAATCTGTGACTCATGAGTCGAAGGGAAGAAATCTGGTCATTTAATTCTCTCGACCCATTGAGATCGCCACTCAGGGGGTTCGAAAGGATCACCAAAGTAATACGTTTCACGTGCAACCTTACCATCCCTGAACTCCATGATTGTTACTGCATTGACTGGACGCCCATCATAGGTAATAACTATTTCAGGTACCCCGAGATTTCCTTCTCCCCGTACCCGCAGAATCTTAAAACTAAGTTTAGCAGGGTAATGTGCCCTGAGTTCGTATATGTTGTGTTTACCAGAGATTCGTTCACCAGACTGTGGAAATTCAACTATGACGTCGTCATGATAAATGTCATGTGATCTGTCTATATCACGAGCCACAGCGGCCTCCCAGTAACGATCCAGGGCAGCACGTATTTCTTGATTATCCATTATCTTTCTAATCATCTCAAAAGCCTAGATTATTAGTCTTCTCTTCGAGTTCAAACTGCGATAGAGTATGGGGAAGGAACTCTAGACAAAGAAGCCACGTCACACGATGACGTCTTTGATGCTTTCAGAATGTATTTGCAATATTGGCTAAGTAACTGAGCTCTTCAGGTTATCGCTGCAGTTCTGGCATTAAGGAATAATAAATGAAAATCTCACAGAAAATATCTAAGATTTAATTAGGAGCCAGATTTCGTGCAACCGAAATAAACTGAAATGCCTATCTTTGCGGTAGTCTAGTCATGCATATCAAAGAGACAAGGAAGAAACACAAGTTTGCAATTCCCGCACTAGCAGTAATAACAGCACTAATGTTGCTTTCAACTACTGCCACAATAATAATGTCAACAACACAAAATGTATTCGCAGAGAAATACGGCAAGAATCAAGCAACGTCACAAGCGAATGCTTGTGGAAATGAATTCTTGTCTCTGTATAAAGGCTGTCAGAATATACATTCCCAAGTCCAAGGAGATAAGAATGCGGTTGCTTTGTCGGCTGAACAAAGATTCCCAAACCCAAGTCCACCAAACCCACCAGACACATGCGAAGAGTGTTTTACTGCATTCCTTAGTAATACAGAGCTAGATCTTTTCCTGAATGAGCTGTCTGCTAATACATTAGGTCAATTAACCTCGCTCGAACAGTTATGTATGAATGTGAGTGGAGCCGCAGTAATAGAATTCGCTTTAACTAGCCTAGTAGAAAACAATCTAATAGATTCAGCCGTCGATGAACCCACGATTGACCAAGTAATGGCTTGTTTGAGAGCCTTCTTTGGCTTGCCACCGATGTAGACAAATAGACTAAAAACATAGTCACCATTGATTTTTCTTTCTTCAGCCTTTCTTGACTCTTGACGATGTCCAAATGACGCTATTCGCTAAAGCAAATGACTATAATCCGACGTTTGAATGGACTGAAATCAGTTGCTAACTAAGTTGGTAGATGCAGTTATTCGCTGAAATAGATGACGATTTAAGGCTTGCTTGAACTTGTCATATCTACAAAGATACTACACTAGTTGCTTCCGTTAATCCTGCTGCATAGGAATTTAAGTATCTCCCACTAATTTCCGTCCTCGCTTTTAGTATTTCATAGTTAACATCTGAGACAACCATATGTTACGAGGTCTCGATGTTGATATGATGAAGTTTTGGGTAGAGTGGTGTATACCCAATGACCAATAAAAAAGAAAACTGAATAGTACAATATCTAAATGAAACTTATTTACCAAGTAAACAAGTTTAACGTCTTCAAAGCCCCCCTGAGCTCAATGCGCTTTCTTCACGCTCTTTAATTTCACGATTTGCCACTGTGTCTTTCTCATTTTTGAGCTAGCCCCAAGTTTCTGGCCCACTCTTGAGAGGTAACAAATTCCTAACAAAGATAAGGGATAAATGATTCTGCAGCCTTAATACTATGATGAAGAGGGATGAGACAGTTAAGAAGCAAGAAATACCTTTATCATTTCAGCAAAAATTGAGCCTTAAAGAAATCTGTCCTGTTTGGTCTTTCAAACTTCGGTCTGGATTTGATGAACAAGATGTGAAGACTCTCGTTCATGATTCAAAATACTGTATTGTCGGTGAAGCATGGGGATATACAGGTAGACAGGCAGGATACTATATAGCTATTTTAATTCCATTTGTAGGATGCTGGGAATGTGTGAAATTGGGAAGAGAAATGGGGAAGATTGCTAAAGAATCAGGCCCCTTCGCTGCTCCAGATCATCTTCAACCAACGATTTACTATTTTGTTGAACATTGGAATTTGAAGCATTCAACAATATCCGGGAATCCAAGACTTGTAGAGATCTGGAAAAACATGTTGAAGCTTGATCTGCATTACAATGGCAAAAAGGCGTAAAGCCTTCCTTGCCCCTTTACCTGGAATTGGCCCTTGCTATACTATAGACATCCCTCGTGTTACATAGAAACGATCTCATTTTGTCACCCGAAATCGAAATCTCACACTGATCTCTGCAAATCATCGATTATGTACTTGGTTTACTCGTTACGTTGACCAAGAAATTATAGATTACATATCCGCCTACATCCTCGTCCGCGCTAGTCGGATCCCAAGTAGCAGCGGATAAAAGCACGTATATTCCGTCATCTAGCATTATCTGAAATGTGCTAGTATAATTTTCTGCAGCATCCAAAACTGCTACTGGTGTATTGTCTAGAGTGTAAGCGGACACATCTAGACTGTTAGGTGGTAACGTTCTAGGTGTTCCTGTTATCACGAATTGAACGCATGAATCTTTGTTCAGATTTACAATATTTGAGGGTAGATTTGCTGTATTATTTGTAGGAGAGGGTTGAAGCTCACTGATTGTCTCCCCTTCTCTGTAATTTGACTCAGATAATTCGCCTTCATACTCACTACCTTTATAGATCATTGTAATTTCGGGGGGCAGCACGTTAAGCATCATGCTACGGTTCGTTCGACTGATATCTTCAGGATCATCACAGTTCGTTTGGCCGCTGTTGTGAGGGGCTTGGGATTGTGATTCTAATTCACTCGTATTTTCATCTGATACTGTTTCTGCAATTGTCTCTCCTTGAGTTTGTTGTGCAATAACTGTCATCACAATAGGTAGTCCAATTGCCATAGATGTCAAGAGCGAAAGTAGTATTCCAACGAACAATTTTTGTAAAGATTGCTGATTCAAAAATAACAAGTTGGACATGTGTTAATCATCTGCATTCAATATATTAACTTATTATTCAAGAAGATCTATGAATGAAGTGGTTTGGTTGACATTATTCACATATTGAAATGTATCTCTAGTGATATTTATTTAGTTTCACTCCTAGGACTTAAATACTTTAACTAGTAACAAAATGGTACAGCGCTCAAAAGGTTGGAGTACTTGGGGCATTCCTACCTACGGTTTGCGATTTTATCTTACTATGTGCTTCAACACCAGTCGAGAATCAATAATAGATTGAATACACCCCAAATACTGAGATTTCGTATCGGGTATTGAGAAATCAATAATCTCGATTGTAGTAGGAAGACCGAAAAGATTGGACCGAATTGGTCAACCTAACCCACTATAGAATTAGAGAATAAAGTTTTGTAGGCTTAGTTTAGACCTACTAATTCCAGACCTGATGGTGTATTAATATTAAATTTTTGGTTGTCGTCTATCCTGGGAATATATCAACTGCCTCACCATTGTAATGATATACAATCCAATCTCCACCTGAAATTATCAAAATCATTCTAACAGATAAGGCTGCCTATTCAGAACTGGGAGTTTAATCCTTCTTTCTCGAGTGCGTCATGTCCACTAGTCACTCTTACCCAGGTTGCTTTAGATGATGACGTACTTAAATTCGGATAGAATTCTTTCATGGGTTCGACTCCATAGTGAATCATACCGCCACACATTGCAAATGAATAATTACTGAGTAAACATATTTCTAGCTGTGGTCAATATTGGCCTTATCCAATTGCGGGAATACGATAGACTTAGTTCCACTTCGAGAGATGATCTGATATTAGAGCATTTCAAAAGGCTCTTTCATAAAGCATCTCACAAATATGGTTCCAAAATAGATCTAGTCTGCCTGCCTGAGCTATGGTACACTAAAATAGTAAGAGATTTTGAAAGGGAGTTCAAAGTCATCCTCGATGTAGCTAGGGAATATGATTTCACGGTGATACCTGGGGCATTCAAGGAAAAGATTTCCAACGACACTTACGTATCCTGTCCAGTTGTTACCCCAAATGGAAGCGTACTAAGAAGGCAATTCAAAATCCATTTATTTGGCCTTCAAAGAAGGACATTTAAACCAGGTTCAAAAATGGAGCTCTTTGATATTGGCAAACTTAAATTTAGTGTGGCTATTTGCTATGATTTAGTGTTTCCGGAGATAGCAAGATCTGCCGTACGAGAGGGTGCAGATTTACTTTTCTTTCCGTCGAAGATACCAAAAAAAGGTATTAATCCTTGGCATTTGTATTTGCAGGTACGAGCTCTAGAAAATAGAATTCCAGTGGTAGCTTCGAACGTGTGCGGAGGATTATTTGGTGGAAGGAGCATGATAGTGGATCTCAAGTATGACAAGAGCACAGATATTGCGATCCCCAAAGTTAAGACTGCAGCATCTGTCAAAGAGCAAATAATAATTGTAGATATCGATCTAAAGAGATCAAGACAAATACGTCAAAGGAGATTTGCTGATTCTTTCAGGATTAGTTAAAGAATGGATGTAGGGCGGAAACGGGAATTGCAATCAGCGGTTTGTTTACAATGAGCTATGATTCTGTATTTCATCTCTAATCACAATAATAGCATTTCATACTCGACTCTCCGAAGCGGGAATTAAGTAACATGCAACAGGTGAAATAGTAATTAATTGGAATTATCAATTGGGATATCCGCAGATGCAGCTAAATCTTTCTAAGATTAAGTAGGCTCATGCGGCAGACTTTTAATCTTACCTGTGTCATAAGGCGGCTGCTGAATCGATTAGCGTCATTCCATCGTCAGCCTCACACTACACTTCACTATGCTTAAATTTGATTATGTGTTAAGTGATGAATTGGTTGCAATGATGATTAAACTTCCATATCGTGCATTAGTTTGTACTTCTTCTTCATTTATTGAAACGCAATATAATACGTCACGTTACAGCTCATATCATGGAGTAAGTCTGCAAGACTTCTGAGGGCGGTCATGAACTTGACAGACCGGGAGAACCAAGAAAGTTCAAATAAGGACAATGTAACAGGTGATTCGATTTCTAAATATCGTATAATGGTAGTAGATGACAATAAGGACCTTCTACGAACGCTAAAGCTGGGGTTGGAGGGAAGTGGATTTTCGATAGATGCGTACTCTGATCCCTTTACAGTTCTTTCAGTTTTTAAGACTATTTACGGTAACAGGACTGAAACTCCTATTCACATGCCATACGATCTCTTACTGATCGATGTAAAAATGCCCGAACTCAACGGCGTGGAATTGACAAAAGAAATCAAAAAACTAGCGGCGAATGCAAATGTAACCCCTCCACCAATTTGTTTCATTACCGCCTTCGACGAGTACTACGAGATCTTAAGGGACCTATTCCCAAATAATAAACATGATCTTGATACCTGTCTGATCCATAAGCCAATCGAGATTGAGAATCTCACGACAAGGCTGAAACATGAGATCGCCTTGCACAAGTAACTGGAGATTGTACTGATTGATGATTCCAGTGAGATTGGGAGTAATTTTAGCAATCCAGTCTTCATCGCCAATTTGCAAAAAATACGGATTGTATATGGCTAATAGGACCAGCCTGTCACATTTCTGCAAACCTCTATCTATAGAAAGACAGGTTAACATTGGCAGATGCGCTCTGACCAGCAGCAACAATTCGGTCGGCGACGGCATGGGGTGACCGTAATTGAAATCCTTACTGGAAAACGGAACTGATGCGCCCACATTATTGCATAACCCCTTACAACATGACAGTTTCAGTTGTACAATATACACTATTACTTCCTTTAGTTCATTTGTTGATGATTTATATGTCTAGGTACTTCCGCTGAATTCAATTTAATTAATTTCAAAATCGTATTATACTACTTGAGAGGCAAGACTCATAACGGCCCCGGTCCAGTGGGTATGATGAGTCCAGTCAATCCAGAAATAATCCAAATAATCAAAGCTATTATGAATGCCTTTATCCAACCGAAACTATACAGAGCTCTTAACGCGAGTAGCCATACAATGCCCCCAGCTACGGCAGACAAGAAGCCGTGGCCAAAAATGAAGTAGACTACGCTATAAACTGCCGAGCCTAATAGCGCGGCGGCGAAGGCATGCTTTATTCCTTCTTTTTCTCCAAAGAGTCTAGTTACAATGTAAATTATGACTGTCGAAATAACCAATCCTATGACAAAGAGTGCGATGCTCCATAGTGTATCTGCCATATTCAACTAGTCCCATCTGGGTATTTTTATTGTAACCCCCGGAAGGCCCGTTGCTGATGTTTTAATAAACGGGCTAAGAAAGAAGGCTTAAATAAGCAATTTTAAGAAGTTTCAGAAAGCTCATTGCATTTTCTTAAAATAATTTGTATTACTACAAGGTTAATTTATAAGTATTTATATTGATTTTTGATTTTAGTAAAAATCAGTGAGAACACCAGATTGTTACTTGCACGAAAATTGGCAAAGGATTCCGAATTACGGTGCTAGGTGCAGTATCAAATGCAATGTTACTTATTTTTTAGAACACACCGATCAAAAGGATATGTGTAGAGAATGCTACCAGTACATTCACTCGATCGACACTTTCGAGATGGTGAAAAAAGAAGCAAGCAAGGAAATAGATGAATTCTAGTCGGAGTTGTCGAGTGAACCGTTCAGAAAATTATACATAAAAGAGATGAGATATAATTCTCGCCTGAATCTAAGCAATAGACATAAGTTGTATCATCTGTTTATCTCTTGCCTATTAGTTGAGTTCTTTCTCCTTTAATTCCAGCGTAGATTATCTCTGCTCCTTGTATGACCAACGCCACGACCATAACTACCACCACTACAAATATCCCGAATTGTTGGTTAGTGAGTACGAACCCAGCCAACACAATGCATATTGCTCCTGTTGCTATTCGAAACATTCGCTGGGAGTTGCGCGGAAAAGACTTTCTGATACCGTCTATTACGCGTATGACACCATTGAAAAGCAATGCTAATCCCACAATTAGAATAAGGAATTCTATACTATTTTGAGGGAAGGCAATAGTGATAACTGCGAAGAAGAGTACAACCGCACCAATCCCAATATTTATCATCCTTGACCTTCTAGAAAGATATTCCGTTCCAACGCCGCTTGCGATTCTCTCTACTCCGACAGTGAACAGAACTATTGCAAAAATAATAATTGCTGTCACAGGAGCAAGCTTGGGTACTACTATAACTGCTATTGACAGAATAATGGCTGCTGATCCTATTGCGATCTGAAGAATTCTAAGCCAGCGGGACTGGGCTGATACTTCTTTCATCGATTTTATAAAGGCGTTACAGGGCCATTAATAATTGTATTCCCATCCTCAATTGGGTACTCGAACCGAACCAACTTCTGACTACTGCTACTGCTATCAACAATGAGCAGTTAAACTAAGTAGTATCAAACTATTTTGAATGAAGGGGTCCCCTAGCTATTTGAATGTGGAATTGAAAAATTATTGCGGAAAATCTTAGGTCCAAAATAAAGGCATAGCGAATTCAATTCATGCATCTCGACTATCACTATTGTGTATTGCTATTGGTTAGCCAATTTATACTTCGCCTTCATCTCACCAACAGTCAATTGTATTGATTCCATTAAGGGCTCTTCGTTCCCAATTCATTTCTTGAATCCAGTGGTGGGAACGAGGCTTGTTTCCCTGCCAGAGAATCCTGCAACGATCATTTGGATACCAATTATTATCAGCGCTATTCCTATGAAGAAGCCAGCCAATACCAATCCGAAGAATGGAGACACTAATATCATCACTGATATGACTACCGCGAGAATACCTACACCAATACTAAAGCCCCTAGACCATCCTCTAAGTTGTTTGTCTGTGAATCCCTGAATAATCCGCGCGAAGCCATCAAACATCAACGCGAAAGCCATAAGGAATATTAGGAATATAGTTGCGCCAACTGGGAAGGCTAGGGCGATTGAAGCAAGAATTATTACTAACACTCCTAGTCCAACTGTTGCCCATCTAGACTTGTGCTGGATAAAAATGCCACTTATGATTTTTTCAATTCCGACAAAAATTAGCACCACGGCAAGTAGAATAACAAGTGAAATTACGGTTAAACCTGGGAAAAATAATGCTGCTCCTGAGACGATTATTGCTAAAATACCTAAACCAATTTGTGCCGCTCTTTTCCAACCCGGTTCCTTTACTGAACTCATCTTTTAGTTTACATTGCTTATGCAATCCGGACTTATTTAAATAAATAGACAAAACAATCTGATAGAATTGTCTAGATATATTTCCCTAAATGATACCATTTCTAAATATTGGAGCTTAAGCCATTGGCTTAATTATGCCGCAGAACACTGAGGTAAACATCAAGATGCAGACTTCCACAACGGTTTTTTACATCTGGTATGAGAAAGGGGCCTTCAAATGACTAATACACCATGCATCAATCCCTATTGTCATCATCATCTCTATCCTTTTGAATTTCGCCTCATTTGTCTTATCTTTTCATGAGCAGGAGTCTTTACGATAGTTAGTGAAGCGATATGGAAAGCTAGTAATTTCATGGCAAATCAAGTATTGACAATTCTCTATAATAAATCACGAATTAGAATGGGAACAAAGCCTAGGACCCGCGTGTTATCTAGATGATCCTGTTAATGAGAGGGAAAATTCTCTTGTGTGAAAGTGATTTTTGAGAGTGAAACAATAAGGCGTTCGCTATCTACCAGATGACAAATAGCTAATTAAAACTATGCCCAATTTATCAAAAACAATTTATACATCTACGATATCATGAATGTAATGAGTGATTTAAAAGCCCCAGGATGGGCTCGTGCAGCTCAAATAGGATTGGGAGCGCTTGCGATAATCTTGTCAATAACAATTCTTGCTTTTCCCGGAGCAGTACTGGTTTCAATTATATTGATCGTAGGTATCCTTTTGCTAATAGTAGGTATTGAAAGTGTTATCAGTGGGATTTTTGTAAAGAGCAGATCTCGTATGGCCAGTATTGGTTTAGGAATATTAGTTATCATACTATCTCTAATAGTCATTGCATTTCCGACGGGAGTAGGCATATTTCTGTTAATACTTATTGGAATAGTGCTATTTATAGACGGTATATCAAGACTTGTGCATGGATTTGGAGATAAAGAACGCCGCGGCTGGTCAAGAGGATTCCGTATTGGTGTGGGGGCATTGGAAGTTGTCCTAGGCATCTTGATAATGGTATCACCTGGGTTTGGAGCCTCTTTCGTAGGCTTCATAATTGCAATAGCTGTGCTGATAGTAGGGATACAAATGGTTGTAGCTGGGATAACCGGAAGACGGATGAGAATGTTACCAACCTCAGGACGGTCATGATTAGAAGTCATTGACAATCCTAATAGGTTGAATGTCGTGAAGACAAAATCACTTTTTTATTGTTGTTAGGCTGCTTACTGAATCATCCAGATTTTAGCATATTGTAGAGTACTGTTTCTTACCCATTACATAGTCTGGTAGCGCGTCTCTACCTAGTTTACGATTTATCCTGGTGTGTATTCATCTATCTAGATTCATTAACAAGCACATTTGCTAGGACGGACTCGAGATGGAATTACATTTAGATGATCAACACACGTACTATTCATTCAGTTTTCTCTCTAATGTCCAATAAGTTGAACTCTTTCAAGAAATCAGTCATGACATCCTTCGAAACATCTTCAACTCTAACCTCACCCGCCTTAACTTTTTTCAAGCTGTTTACTATTCGAAAAAATCGTTCTACTGTCATGACCAACCCATAGTAATCACGAACTCTCTCTAGTGTAGTTTCATAATGTTTATTTATACCTGACGCGGTTGCATCTGAGATAAGGATCACATCATATCCGATATTAAAGGCGTCTCGCAACGATGTTTCGACGCATATTGACGTATCGACCCCGCATATTATTAGGGTATTTACTCCCTCGCTTTGTAACCAGACCCTTAATTCAGTATCTTGAAAAGCAGAGTCTCTTCTCTTAATAACGACGTGATCAGAATCGGCGGGTGTGATTTCATCGATAGTTTTCGCATCCCACGTTCCCCTTACGCATATGGGTACTTTCAGTCGTTCCTCTCGTGTTACTGGAAGCAGCCTGTGCACTCGAGTTAAGAGATCTATTCCACTGGGTTCTCTAATAGCCTCAGTAAAAAAAACAGGAATTAGATTCGTTCTACAAAAGTCAATCAGCTCCTTGGTTTTGGGTATAATATTCCTGTATCCTTCGGTATTCATCCCGAGCAGATCATAAGATCCTCCTTTGCTAACAAATCCGTTCTGCATATCGACCACTAACAATCCAAAATTAAATGCATATTTACCAAGTTGAACTTCAAACATTTGAAGAAAATTCCTCTGGGACGTTTATAAGGATACTGTTACGTAGCGAGATATGTCCAGTTTATGGAAGTAACCCCCTCCTTCTAGATCACTACATCTATTCAGAACTTCGCAACGCTATTACCTGAGTGCAACGACAAGCACCTCCCTTTTAACAGTAAAGATATTTGAAATCGAATCTTCTTGTGATATTAATTCAGCGCGGCAAAATAAACGTGTAGAGCGCATTCCAGAAGGTTGCTGTAGTTTGTATACGGATTGTTCATATTCTCTTGAAAATCCAATAAGGCAGCACTGTTAAATGCCATTCAACTACGTTTGATCCTAAAGCCCCTTTATCTTGTATCAACGAACCATGCCTCGAACTGTTTATCAAGCCCAGCGCTGGAATTCATTTTTGCGATGAGACGAATCTCAATCCCCTCGCCATATATCTTTGATTCTCATAAAGGTGTTCTATCATATACTTGCTAATTGACACCTTGAGGTAGACATTGAAGCATGTTAACAATTACTTCCCAAGACAAGTGATTTTACAAACTTGAGTGTTGCATTTTTTTACCTATTTGTTATACTTACGTCTGTTTCAGTTCAGTAGTATTCAATGCTTTTACTGCAGGCCCTCGCATAAGCATTACAAGTATCGTAGCTACAACTGCCAAGGCAAGACCCACAATGAAAACAATATTAAAAGCAGTAGGACTTGGGTACTGGCTAATAGTTCCGTCTACCTCAATTGGTATCAGAATAGAAGTTAAGATTACTGTCGCTATCACAGGGCCTATAGCTCCACCAATTATTCTCATATCACTAGTTGCAGCCGAGGATATACCTGTTAGCTCTCTTGGAGTTAGAGCTATGATAATATTGATCAGGGTGACAGGTAAAAGCGCCGCACCTATTCCAAAGAGGAAGAGTGACGCAGTGATATCTGACGAAGTATCATGGAATATCGTAACAAGTAAAAAGGATACTGACATGATTACCATGCTCGGAATGAGCAGCTTCGTATTGAGTTTGCGATTCTTTGCTAACAACAACCCGAAAACTGGGCCAAATATCAATACTGCCAATGATAAAGGTAACTGTAATAGCCCCACCATGTCAGCATCCAGTCCCAGACCAGACCCCTGCGGCGCAGCACCTAATTGTGGTACCGCCGTTATAATGATATACTGTATGATACCAAACATTAACATTGCTATATTTCCTGCAAATATTGGTGGCTGAAGTAGCAGCTTCAGAGGCACTAGGGGAGATTTAGCTCTTTTCTCTACTAGAACGAATATTACAAGTGAGATAGCACCGATTACTAGAGGAATTGCAAATCCTAATGGATTTTCTGAGAGAGAGCCACTATTAGTTATCGCCACTAGAAAAGATACTAGCGAGACAGTCATCGTGACTATTCCTTTAATATCCAAAGCTATCTTACCCTTCTTTTTACCTACTCCGTTCTTGTCGACACCCTCCTTTCTACCAGCATCAGTATAGTCAGCATTAGGTGGAACATGTTCAGATATCTTGGCAGATTCATCAACTGGCAGAGCTCGCCAGCACAGAAAAAGTAGAATGGCTGCAATGGGGGCACACATAAAGAATATTGATTGCCAACCAATAGAGGCTACTATAATTGGTCCTAATACCACACCTATCGCCATTCCTCCTGAATATGCAGAAGTTACGATACTCTGACCAATTGAAAACTTTCCTTTTGGAAACTGATCTCTGATTATTTTTAGGGCTATTGGTGTGTTAGCAATAGCGATACCCTGAATCGCCCTTATAATCAGTAAAGTGTAAATATCTTGAGAGAATCCTGCAAAAACAGTAGCAGCAGTATAGATCATCATCATGAGTAACAACATTTTTTTTTGCTCCAAAAATGTCACTGAATCTACCGATGAGTATAGTCATGACAGCTCCTGAGATCATGTAAACAGACATGACCCATGATGCAAGGGCCTGATCCACACCAAAATCGTCAGCTATAACTGGAATAGCAGGTGATAGAGAAGTATGTAAAAACAGGATCAGCAATGTAGTCCCAGTTAGTATTATCGCTGACTTCCACGCCGCAAAAGAAATCTCATCAGATTTGATGGCAGTACTGCTATCATGTGCTGTTGATATATCGCCGGTTAGGGATGTATAATATATTAACCTTATGTCAAGGCTCCTGGCATAGGAGATACTTATATAGGACCTGTTGATGCTGTGGTACGAGTAGGACAAAAATAATGCAAATTGTGAGGATTCCTCCTTGGCTGCGAATGCTCCAGATCGTACTGGGTTCAATTTCTGTTTTGTTAGCTGCAATTATCTTGTTTGTTCCAGGCTCGTCTATTTCAACGACTGTGCTCCTCTTATCGCTCATTTTGCTAATCATAGGAATTGAAAGAATCTGCTTCGGAGTGGTTAGAACAACTGTAACGACAGGCACAACTACGACAACTGCAATAAGTCGATCAAAGTACAAATTTTCGAGAATCGCCAATATTGCACTAGGCCTATTAATTATTGCCCTATCAATCGTGCTTATGGAGTTTCCAGTATTCAGTGTAGCTTTAATGATCGTTCTAGCTGCCATAGCTCTTTTAGTTATCGGAATTTCGCGTATAATACATATATTTAGGGAAGATGATGGCCATCGGGCCACAAGGAAATACCTTAGTGTAGGTGTCGGAATTCTTTGTATTGTGGTATCCATTCTAATAATTGTAAATCCAACTACTTTCGGCTTGATGCTTCTTGTCTTCATGCTCTCTATTACGCTTATAATAGTCGGGTTTAGCATGATAGTGAGAGGAGTTAAAGGCGGAGGTCGTTTTGAGAAGAAGATTTTGTAAAATTCAGATACCATCCTTCCTGTTAGGGCAGTGATTCTCAACTATATTCCGGTTGGCGAATTATCTTGTCTTAACCACGATCACCTACTAATATAATTATTCTTTATTGCACGCATGCATAATACAAGTAACATAAGCTTCCTAATTGTGAAAAAAAAGCACCTGGAGAGATTAATTCACTGAATTAACTAGAATACTAGGGAGAGTACTCGATGAGTGCTCATCTCACAGGGCAGAGGTTGTGATAGAATGGCTAGTAGACAGGCGCGTTATATGCATTTGACAAAAAAATTGAATCTAACACATACACAAGCACCGCTTATAATTTACCGCTACCATTGCTGAATCCTTTCATTCAAATCGTCCCAGAGGAGTCAATGATGAGAAGATTCCACTAACTTCTTTAGGAAGCTTATTGGCTTGTACATCATTTCTTTCTGCAATAACTAGAGTGTTACTGTCAGGCATCTTGGATGGTTTCCAGTATAACAGTTGGTCATCCACATCCCATTCTACAGACTCTTTTGTAGTTGACGTTGACCACACACAGAACCCCTTTGGATAGTGAGTATTTCTAGGCACATATATCACGGTTGGCTCGTCTGCTTCTATTACATTACCTTCAAGCATCAGTGAAAAGTATTTGTTTTTGGTATCAAATGAAAGAAATGTTGGTTTGGCAGAACTCAGCAAAGGATATGGTCTGGTCGCAAGGTCTAGATGTCTTGGTTTTCTTTGTGGGCCTAGTAGTGAAAAATTCTCGAGATTCCAATTATCCTTCCCATCCTTGGTGTTATAGAGATCATAATTCCAGTAGGTAGAATTTAACAACTGAGATTCAACTTGAATGTATTGCAGATTAATGTATGGCCCAATCTGTTCCGACTCTTGAGTTCCACCGAATTCTGTTAGAAATGGAATCAGATCTCTTTCATATCCTGCAGATACGATCCTTTCAAATACATCAGGCCAATCCTGCTTGTATTTTGATATATTGTCGGGGATCATGCCAAAGGATGACATTATAGCGCGAGGATCATAATAATGAAATGAAAATACTCCTCTTTCCAAAAATTCAGACGGCCAATCAGATTTCCCAGGAAGATATGTATTTATCTCCTTGGGAGGATCCATGAGTCCTTTCTTTGTATATGTTCCTTCATCTAAAGGCGAGCGTATCATTTCCGTATCCCCGATGCGCAGAAATCTTCTTAGATCGAATTTCTTAGCCTTATCCCAGCCGGTCATTTTCTTGTTCATCTCTTCTGAAGAAAATGCAGTCCAATCAACGCGTGGCTCAACGAACACAAAGATCTTGTCATCATGCTTCCTTATTTCATGGAAAACATTTAGATAATACTCCTTCAATAGCTTTGATTCGAATTCAAGTTTGTCAATCCCTGCAGGGTGCGGCTCATTGAATAGATCGACACCAAAGATGGCAGGGTGACCTTCTCCTCCGTTTGCGTTCTTGAAGAATCTAATTGTCTGTCCTATGGTTTTTTCAAGATGAGTCCTTACCGGATAATGAGAGAGCCTCATCTCATCATTAGTCAAATCGTTATGATAAAATGAAAATAGCGTGTTCTTGACGAGTTTATTTAGTTGGTATGACATGGCCCATAGCCTATTATTTTTCACCGGCTTATCTGGTCTCTTGACTTCGTTATTAAGGGCGAGAGCCCAGTCAGGAAATCCATCTCCACCACATACCTCATGAGCGATATCCTGATGGAAATCAAGTAGGACCAGGAGATTGCGCGAGTAAAGTTCATCAATGATCTGTTGTACGAGTCTCAGGTACTCTTCTCCCTCTGGTAGAATCCGATCAAGGTCTGAATTAGGCGTAGGCTCTATGGCTTTCCAAGAGAGAATGAATCTAACCGCATTAAACCCAGACTCTTTTAAGAGGTCAAGTTCCCTGGTTACAGACTCGATTTCACTCGTAAGCTCATTTGCAGATAGCGTCTTAGCATTAAGAGGGGAGATGGGAAGGTAAGGAGGAAGCTTGCTTCTCGAGCCAAAGTTCACGCCTCTGAACATGACATATCTTCCGAAAGAATCCCGAAACCAGTTATCCTTCTTATAAAGGGTTTGAGAATTTGGTATATTTTTCTTATCCATGCGGTTACTAAAGTAGTAAATTGCAGGCGTTAGATATAAATTTCGATCAAAGTGATTTTTTTCAGAGCGACTTTCATTTACCCTAGAACGTTGTAACAGACAGGTTAGATGTTAGGAGTGAAGCAATAAGTTTTTTTATCTAGCCTCAGTAAATGAAATTAAGCGTATTTGAATAAGAAGGCCTGAAGCTTCACATGATCGGTCACCTTACAAATGTAAAAAATACTACTTTGAATTGGAAGGGCAGTAGTAATCCCCATCAATATTGCATTATTCTCAATATGGTTACTATTGTTGCTGTAGTGCCTGTTCTTGTTATTAGTGATATAATACGGTCTTTACGTTGTTCTCTGATTATTTCATTTAACTTGTATTTTGAATTTATCAATGGACAGGAACAAAAACGACAAGACAAGAAGATGAGATTATGTGTGCTTGTTATATGAATAATAATAGTGCTGCCCCAGACTTTACTCAAATCAATGAGTGCACGAACAGTAGCAGCGGCCAGTCAGATTCATGGAATAACAAGAGGATCGTAATTCACGTTGATCTAAATTCATTTTATCCATCATGCGAAGAGTTACGTTTGCCGTTGTTAATGGGTAAGCCACATGCGGTAATTATGACGCATGAAGAGCAAGGCCGAATCACAAAAGGTGTGGTAGCTTCATGTTCCTACGAAGCTAAGAAACTGGGAGTAAAATCTGCCATGCCCTTAACCTCTGCATTAAAAGCTTGTCCCGACCTTATCCTTAACCGAGTTGATATCCCGTACTACTTATCGATCTCCGAGAAAGTAATGAACATTTTGCAGGATTACTCTGATATTTTGGAACAGACTAGTATTGATGAAGCCTACCTAGACTGTTCGAACAAGATCCATGCTCTAACCATACACAAGGATCAAGCGACAGATGCTGATGATTCGTCTCTAACAACTCGACCCTCAAAGATAGAAAGTAATGCAATTAACAATTTGAGTTATTCACATCTAATCGAGGATTTTGCAATATCGATCAAAAATAAGATAAAGAAAGAGTGTGGTCTTTTAACATCTGTTGGGGTAGCATCTACTAAATCGATTGCAAAAATTGCTTCAGACTTCAGAAAGCCAGATGGATTAACGATCGTTCTTCCAACAGAAATTCCTAATTTCCTTCAAAACCTCGAAGTAGAGAGAATTTCAGGTATTGGAACAATAACTAGAAGATCATTAAAACTGATGGGTATTGAAACGATCGGACAACTCGCAACAACAGACGTCCAAATCCTGGTACAGCGATTCGGTAATAAATATGGGATACGTATGTGGAAGATCGCAAAAGGCCTAGACGAGGATCCGGTACAACCTAGAGGTGAACATATTTCTTTGAGTACCGAATACACATTACCTGCTATTACAAATGATCAAGAAACACTACTTGCTCATTTCAACGCCTTAACGGATGAACTATTTAGAAGGATACAAAGAAAAGGGTACCGATTCCGAACAGTAGGTATTAAACTGGTACACACAGATTTTGTAGTTGAAACAAGAGAGAGATCATATTTACGCCATCAAGAGACCAGACAAAGCATTAGCAATGCTATACCCGGCCTTCTGCAAAAGTTCTATTCCACAACTCCAGAAAAACAAGAAATGCAAGTTGTTACTGACATAATGGAGGACAAGCCTTCAAATTGTAGTACTGATCTTTTCATTAACGTTCCAGTTAGGAAGATAGGCATAAGGATATCAAATCTGATACTAAAGAGAGGATCGGGCTTGGAGGAAGGCCAATCAAGTATGCTTGATTATCTTTAAACTCTATTAACGTGATCTAGGTACCAAAACCAGTAAGAATTTTAGGAGAGCCCCAACTCATATACCTGTTATCTCAGGTTTCTTCAGTTCAATCACGACTTTATCACCTACCTTAAGGCCCAAATCTTCATACTCCCTCATACTCAACTTGAAAGTTGGTGCATCGGCTACTCCCATTCCACTCCCAAGAACGTTTGACATAGCTTTGGGTAAGTTTTTCATTAAATCTTCTGGAGAGGAAAAGGTCATTGCCTTAACTCCGAATGGGCTCATTGGTTGTTGTCTTTCCCCCGACGTCTGGTCCATAAAGCTCACATGAACGTAGGGCGTTCCATCGTGAGATGCTTCTATTCTTGATACGATAAATTCTTTAATCATTTAACTACAGTACAAGAAGAAAGAATAACTTATAAGCCTTGACACTTGTGGAAAATATAATTTGGAGGTAATCTGGAAATTTACATTTTTGATGGATTTTGCAATAAGGGGGGGGAGCAATCTATTAGTTGGTTAGTTAATTATACCAGAGTACCACCGGTATTTACAATGAATTTTACCATGTATTTTCCTTCTTCTAAATTCGACATTAACAACGTTTCTTAATTGCCACACTAGTAGTCAATGTGTTATATTGCGTCATTGTATTTCTTTCCCGAACATTCTCCATTTTCTTGTTTTCTGATCTTAATTGCTCTCCTTACGGCTGCCGGACCGAATCAGAATTTCGACTATTATACGGAGAAAACCTTGAATACATATCTAAATGGTGGATATGTTCTGTTTTATTATAATCAACATTATTTGGATCTTATGGACCTAAAATTATTCAATGACTATTTCTTTACTATTTAAAATACATATGTATTTCCTATCCATGATTTTGATCCTTGCTTCCTTTCCTGTACTAGAATCTGACCATCTGACTATTTCAAGTAGTTGGCTTTTACCTATGTTAGATGGAACTATGCATACGTTTCATCGCTTGATATAATGGGCCTCATTTCTATGACCACTTAATATTGTTTCTATAGTCATAAATAATCCAGGGATTCTTATCTGGCGATTTACATATCAAGCTATAAGATTATCTCCTTTACCTTAACCTAATCCTTTTCATGCCATCAATACTCACATTGTATGTTTTATTGGAAGACGAGATTATTTTTGGTTTCTAAATCCAATACTTGTCTTCATGACGATAGCCATCTCTCAAAAAGTCAGATTTCACGATTATTGTGACTGAAAAGACATTATAGTAAATAGCTACTCATATTTCATATAGAGGTAAGTGGAAACTTTATCCATGAACTCCGCATTTAAGCTAATGGTAGCTATGCTTACCATATTAGCTGCTGGGGGCTTGGCAGTGATCTCCTCAAATTATTCGCCTGGCTTCGCAAGCAACCTCGAGATAGCTGGAATATACTCCGCCTCGCTTGCTGGCGACGCAGAGATTCCTAAAGTAAATACAGATGCAACCGGGGAAGCTCTATTGGAATCGAACGCACAAGCAGCTGTATTGGGAGATTCAGCTGCCACAGCATCAGGCAGTGACATTTCATATAAAATAGACGTCCAAAATATCGAAGAGATTTCTTCTGCTTATATCCATATGGGAAGGAGCGATGAAAACGGTCCAATAATCGCTTCGTTATTCAAGCCTCAAACACCAACCGGGAAAATAAACGGAGAATTGGTGAACGGGACGTTAAGTGCAGAAAATCTCGAAGGTCCACTAGTAGGCAAGCAAATTTCTGAGCTACTCGATCTTTTCGACAGGGGCGAAGCCTATGTCAACATTCATACAGCTGCTAATCCTGACGGCGAAATTAGGGGAACAGTTCAACAAGGTTAACTGGTGTCTAATACACCTAATTTGCAGATCTCTCTCGTCTGATGATGAATAGTTCAAATAAGTAAAATTGTAGTATATGGTCCATTCGATCGGGTTAGAGAAGAGTATCTAACTCACACAGAATGTACTCGTCGTGGAAATAAACATTTTTAAGTTGATCGCTTGAGCAGCAGACGTGTCGTCTCATGACTGAAGCACGGTTTGACTTAATTTACTCTAACTCGTCATTGCATGGCTCTAAGTTCCCCACCCTTATCTGTGGCTTCCCTGGAAGTGGATATGTTGGTAAACTTGCAATAGATCATTTAATACATGAATTGAATGCATCACATCTAGTAGATATTTACTCAAACACGTTCCCTCCGCAAGTTATGATTAAGCCAGATGGAACAGTAGATCTTATCAAAAACGCAATGTTCTATCACGAATCCCCCACCTCACCTTCTTTGAACATGATGTTCTTGACTGGAGACTCACAACCTTCTAATCCTGATGCAGAGTACCTGTTAGCTGAAACAATTCTCGAAATTGCATCTAAATTCTCTGTTCTACACGTATACGCTTTGGCAGCTTATATCACTGGAGTCTTTGTCCAAAAACCACGAGTATTTTGTACGGCTTCTGATATGGAAAGTCTTAGAAGTATCAATACACCAGATATTGCTGTTATGGATGGTGGAGCAATAACGGGGATGAATGGACTAATAATAGGATTGGCCAAATTGAAAGGAATGAGAGGTACGTGTCTGTTAGGCGAAACCTCAGGGTATGTTGTTGATGCAAAAGCATCAAGGTCAATATTGGAAGTCTTGACTACGAGACTTGGTATAGAGATTAGCATGGATGCTCTGGATGCGAGAGCGAAAGACACAGAAATGTTGATAAAAACTATTGAACAGCAGATGGGACAGACTTCCGGTGGAAGGCTTGAAGGGCCAGAGCAAACCACACAAAGCGATCCTCGTAACACAGGGTATATCAGTTGAAGGCGATTTGTTGCGAGTAACATCGGCCTCCAATATTGAATGCTCTCTTATGGCATCGGCATATGGGTGAATTGCTATGCCTTTCTAAGCTTACCATAACGCCCTATGTTCAGGCTATTATCTCCCCTAAAAGCTTGGGTGTAACCATTCTCAATAATGACCGTATCACCCTCTTGAACCATATCTATTTGATCGTCCCAAAGTGACAACTTTATACTTCCGCTATCATCTGTTATAACCGCATCTGCTACTCGTGCAGTGCCTCCGGCCCTTAGGTTTACGGTCCTCGGTTCTGCTATGCTTTCTATTTTTCCTTCTACACTCACACCCCTTATGCCAGGCGTTAGTTCAGTTATCTTCATTTCTTTAATTAGCTGTTCCTCATCCAAAATAAATATTACGTCTGGGATCATTGTCATCTGTGCGAAGCATCAATTAGATTAAATTTTTATCAAGGTACCTTCCCAGTATAATGGAAACAAAACCCGATGCTTCAAATCACGTCTGGAGGAGGGGTAGCGAAGCCTGGTCAACCGCGCAGGACTCAAGATTACACGATTTAGATGGGTGATCCCGTCCCTAAGGGGTTCGTGGGTTCGAATCCCACCCCCTCCAATCCTTCAAGTGGTTGTAATTCATTTTCAACCTCACTGATTCTTTCTTGACACAACCCTGAATACTAGGTGGGAGCGGTCTGAGCTAAAGTAAATGACTAGGTTTATCGTATAGAAAGGAATGAAAACAAGATCCTCCAGATTCTATAATATACAATGATCTTCATCTGTCGGTATTTATGCTCGTCTATTTTCCTTTCAGAAAGGGGAAGGGCCCTCACTTGTCTATGACGTAGAAGTCGTAGATTGGTGTTCCCTCGTTTCGGTTGTTTCTAAATGTATACTCTATAATCGAATAAAAAGCTGGAAATGTTTCTATGAGGCCTATGATCGGGCATAAGAATAGGGTTTGAAAGTGAAAGAGAATTTTTTTCGATAATGATATCTGGCTGAATCGAAGATTTTGAAACAAGCCGAGCTGGTACGAGAACAACCAAATAAGTGATGAAAACAGAAGGAGTATTCCTGTAGCGAACTCAATTGGTCCTGCAGTAGTCCAATTATGTAATGGAGAATTGAAATAAAATTGCTGGAATGCCACGTTGAGATTATCCATAAAAGAGCTCACGATAGTATCACTTGCAATGCCGTTGCCAGTGCCAACACCACCAAAAGACAGAAACGATAGTACTATTGGCAGGTTTACATAAATGGAGACAATTGTTGATAGGACACCAGCAGCAAACCCCAAGAAATATGTCATAAGCTTATATGAAAGCTTGATTCTGTGAATAGTTGAAAATTTGTCAACATTTTGAAGACTTCCTAGAACCCATCTTCTTCTCTGCATAAAATGGTCCTTTATGTTAAGAGGAGGTTGTTCAAGCAATATTCCACCATGCCAACCCATAGAATTTGGACCATATTTTTCATATACCAGGTAGCCGAATAATTGATCCTCAGCTAGTGTGGGACCAAAATTCCAGCCAATGTTATCCTCCACATCAGATCGTACAAGGAGGTTACTACCATGCATATGTAACGGTGGAGTCTTGATAACTACTTTGTTGGTCATTTGCGAGACACAATCGTAGCATGTGAACGGTCGAATCGACTCAGCTAATGCAGTTAGAACATTGGCACTTTCAAATTTAAGCGGATAGAAGATAGGCCCCTCAGACGCCACTCCTTTTCCATCCCGGATGAACTTTAAGAGGGACAAAATTGTTTGAGTTGTAACAAAGCTTTCATCATCCATGTGATAGATCCATATCTGCTTCTTGTTTTCATCCCGGGATTTTCTATGAAGCAGCGCGTATTGAAGTGCTCTTCCTTTCTTGATTGCAGAAGTTTTGAACGATTTAGGTACAAATACTACCTCGCAACCGTATCCATCAAGTTCTGAATTATCGGTAGGGTCATCAGTTATGACTGATATCTTAAATCTGTCATATTCTACCTTCCTGCAGGATTCGAGTATGGATTGTATTCCTCTCTTGACTACTGGGGTTTTTGTTGCAGACCTTGTAGTTATCTGAAATATGATCTTTGGATCATTTCTGATTCTCCTAAGGTCAGATGTTATGAACACTCTGTTGTTAGTTATAAACCTCAAGACGGCAAGGACGGCAATTGGTATATTGACTAACCATAGAAAGGTTAACAATCCAGCTAAAACAGTCTCTTGCAAGTCTGCATCTCATATAATCTATAAGCAATAAGAGTACATCTTTTCTAGAATTGTCTTACATTAATTTCAACAAGAGCATCTCGTACAATAACAAGTTTGGATATCTAGGTTCTGTCTAGACACGATAAGAAAGTCATAATATTATGTACTATTTATTAGGTATTTCTGATTTCTAGAAAAAGTATGGATAAAAACCGTTAGAAGCTTTTTTCCGAATGGAGCCCTGTGATACTTTGGTGCCGTCTGAAAGTAAGTTAAATGACAATGTGGATGCCGCTTTTTGCAATCAGTGCCAAAGCTACACAGTCATCTTTGATATGGTATCAAACGAGTTTGTTTGTAGCTCATGTGGTTGTGTCGTTGCAGACGAACTCTTAAGTTCCGAGCATTCCGGAAGTTTTCCATCTCAAACAGGTTATAGCGACAAGGCAAGGACAGGAATGCCGGAATCTCTAGCGGTGCATCACAAAGGCTTATCCACATTAATTGGAATAGGTGATACAGATGCGCGGGGCAAAGCACTAGAGCCATCACAAAAGGTGAAAATGCAGAGGCTAAGGACTTGGAACAATAGATCTCAATTAAATGATTCCATTTCTAGAAACCTTGAAAAAGCACTGAAATTCTTGAATAATTTTGGTGATAAACTTTATTTAAGCCAAGCTGTAATCGAAAGTGCGGCATACATATATAGGAAAGCTGCCGTGAAGAAGCTCGCAAAGGGGAGATCTACCCTTGGGCTTGTAGGAGCAGCGCTCTATGCAGCGTGCCGAGAAACAGCGACGCCCAAGACTATATCCGACATCGCAACAGTTTGCAATCTTCCAACGAAAGATGTTATGACTCATTACAAACTCATATTGAAGGAATTATCGCTACAAGTGCCAGTTCTACATGGACCAGACTACGTTACTCTTATTGCAAATAGACTAAGTCTTTCTGAAAGAACAAAGAGAGAAGCCTTGCGTATCTACTCAGACGTTCAAGAGAATCGGATATCTATCGGCAAGAACCCAAGAGCCCTTGCAGGGGCAGTTATTTATCTTGCTTCTCAGAATTGCAATGAATTTCTGCGTCAGGTTGAAATATGCCAAGTCGCCGATATATCAACAGTATCTCTGAGGAAGCGCTGCAAAGAAATTAAGGTCACGCTCGGTATTTAACGATTCTACTCATAAATAATGCATATGCTGCCGGAGATCATCCCCGCTCTTTAAGCGAATCATTTCGTCAGAAACAATATCCAAATAGGCTGCCTTTGACATTGGATATGACTCTTTACAGGAAAAAATTGTAAAGACCAATCCTTGATGATCTATTTTGTATCCTTCACACGGCTCATGGCCCCTCAAGATCACCTTGGCATTAATTCTTCTCAACCAACTACTGCTTACTGCCCGACCAAAATGTTTACCAATGCCTCTTCTGGACCGTTCAAAATCCCCGTTGTCGAAGATAGAATCTCGTGGATCGTTCCAGAGGATTTCTTCCATCGTTTCGGTCGTCATATGGTTAGCCTGAGCGTTAGCCAAAGTTTCTATAGCCTTCGGCCTGTCTTGGGGAACCTGAGCCGGTACGCCACCATGCACGATAATAAAACAATTCTCAATCACCACAGATAGACATAGAGCATGAAAGAGCGGCAAAATCTTTTGATGATACAGAGACATCGATTGATCGTGGCCGAACAAATCCATAATTCTATAGGGGAAATCATGCGAAGGAAATGGGAATTCTGCAGGGGCCTCATGATTTCCACGCATTAGGATTACCGATTGGGGAAATCTGGCTTTAAGAAAACATACTGCATACAAAACTTCTGGAGACCTTCGACCCCTATCAATATAGTCACCCAAGAAGATAAGCTTGTTATGATCGTCTGATAAATACCGTTCATAGCCTATCCTGGACAAAATAGTGTTTAGAACACCATAATCACCATGGATGTCTCCGACCACTACTAACCTCTCAGGTATGTCTAACTTGATCAACGACCCAATTACTTTGCCTCCTGAGATTTGTCCAGCTGCATTTTGATTCTTCAGAATTTTAGTGCTGGTATCTATTGTGTTACAGAAATCTATTAGAGGGAGATCCTCACTAATTTCTCCTAAACCCCTTACCAATTAGCGTATTGAAGCGTCTTGCCAGCTGACCAATAAAAATATTGCTGATATTTCAATGGGTATCTAGTTGGCAGTAGTCTTTGATTGGTTCAAATTTGTTACAATCAAGAGTAGAGACCTGCGTCCAATTTGAAGGTTTAACCGGAGAATTCCATTATTGTTTGCGTTGACAGAATTAACAGAATTGACACAATAAAGGAGTAAAGTTTGTAGAGAACGACCCTCATTCATAACTAAAAGGCACAGGCCTAAACGCTAGATCACATTTCCCACATAATTTCGTTGCAATCATTTTGACTCTAAGATACCGAGTTTTCGCATCGAAAAGCAGAGTATATGGACAGATTTATGAGCACGATAAACTAGTTAATTGGCATGACAACCGGAGAGTTGTCGGCCCCTTGTATATATACAGAAAATGAAGCTGTTCTAGATGACTTCTATACCAAAACTTGAAGATTTATACGTGGAATTCCATTTACTTTGTTCGTACTCAGTCCGAAGATAGGTCCCACCGGTGAAACAGGTCGTAAGAATAAGCTGCCGTTAATTAGATTGACATCAAATTTCAAATCTGCCTGAGCTTCTATAGGAGGATAGATCGCTTCTCTAGTTGTACCCACAAGAATAGAAAGATCTGTCTTCTCCTTAAGAAACGACAGCACGTTTGTCTGATGTTGCCTGAGCTCATCATCAAGTGATTTCAAATATTCATAATTGAAGATACTTAACATCAAGGATTCTGGATATCTTTTTCGGGCCATTTCTATACTCCTATCAATCAAGCTATACTGAGAGTTCTTTACAAGAGAATATTGGGTAGGATCAATATGCTGCTCTGAGTCTGTGATGTCAGACCATAATGTTCTGAAAATGTTATTGTCCGGGAAATATCCTAAATAGGATCTAAGAATCGCCATAATCGTCTCCGGAATAGCATGGCTAATTGGTTGGATAAGGACTGGATTATTTCTTTTTATGAAATTGGATATTGTTCTTGCAAGAAAGGTTGTTATCGCAGTCATGTGGATACTGGGATCAAATCTGAATACCACAATTCCCTTTCTGGGAAACCCTCCTTCTATTACTGTATCCAATTCGGGATATCCTGATCGAATCCGTCCAAGCCCTCCAAAAGAGTAAGACTTCAGCTGATAATCTTTTCGCCGAGGTATGTCGTCTTGTAAAACTAGCTTGTTAAGAACATATTCAGAAGGCTTGTAAGTTTGAAAGCTGGTAAAGATGCTATTATTGAGCGAAAAATTATAAATCTGGTTTAATATTTTCACTCCTCTTAACTTGATCATTCTTATTTGTCGCAATCTGCATGAATCGTGTGTAGATTGGTCTAATTCCACGATACCATCAACTAAAAAGTCAAGTGTACTGTACGAGGTATCCTCGCTTATGAAGATCAGTTTAGCACCTGCCCTTTCACGCCATGTTTGCAGGACTCGTTCATTATTTAGCCTAGCCTCCTTATCCATAAATGAAGCGATAGCATCCCAGCTATCGATAATTATTATGGGAGCCTTGACATCCATCAGCTCGTTGGTTATACGCTCAAATAACGATTCAGGTTCATCAAGGCGTGCGTCTTCGAACATGGACATTTTGTACACCTGCTCTTCATGGTTAGAGGTGGGTTGGGGTTTTATTGCTTGAACAAAATGTTCCAACCATGGATAGTACGTAAAGAGCTGTCTAGGAGATACTCTTGTAGAAATATAGAAAAAATTGCTTGCCTGACCTAAGGTTTTGAGAATAGTCAATGAGAGAGTTGTTTTGCCAGTACCAGCCTTTCCCTTGATAAGAAGAGCATAGGTATCGCGTCTAACAAAGCGCTCTAATTCATCGGGGATTCGGTTTGATCTGGGGACAAAACTATGCCTAAGAGGTTCATTCATCGGATATTAGGGAATAAGTAAGTCATGCTACTACAAAAACCATTTCAGCTGCTATGGTCCCATGATGTGTACAAGGGGTACACAGTCTAATTTTTCTTCTTCCAATAAGAATAGCTTTAGGGTCACATTCGGCTACCAAGGATCCAATCCTCTTTGGAATGAAATCGCATCAATTAGACCTTCGGCATAACCTACACTCAACACTGCTAGTTCATTTTTTCCCTGATTTAGAAATTTCTCGGCATCTTGAACATAGTATTCCGCATTGTCGAGTACGGCGTTAATTCCTTTGTATTGTGTTGAATCTGTAGGCAGTCGCTTTCTGAGCTCATTTATTGTCTTCTTAACGGAGGGAACGTACTTTTCAACCATTCTTGTAGAAATTCTCGTAACACGCGAAGAGTTTTCAGTTGGCTCATTCAATATAGAAGTTATATTTGAAATCGCCTCCTTTTCTACGAAATGTAGTCGTCCAGGCACTATTAAGGAGTGAGGGCCAGTTCCGTAATTTATTTCTAGAAGGGATCGCGTCTGACCTGAAATGATCTTTTTATCTGCTGTTCCAATTCTTGACGCAACAATTACGTAGGTTTCTTCCGTGAATGCCCGACTCCTTTGATCCTTTTCGACGTCCAATAACATCTTCAACGCATCATTAGGATCAAGAAAGAAAGGGGAAATGTTATCCTTTGTTTCGTTATATTCGGTCAATATTAGGGTATGATTTCCCAATAATAAATTATCAAACAACGTGTTGTAAACACTGAGAGCTGACTGAGGTTCAGACATTATAGTTGAAGTCCTGCCAAACTTGTAAATCTGTAGCCCGCTCTCCCCGATCAGAGATGTGATCCCGGATGCAGAATGAATCACCTCAACCTTAATGCTTCTCTTTGTAGCTCGTAAGAATAATTCAATGTAAGTAGTAGCAATTAGAGGGTCTCCATACACTATAATAGCTACTTCATTATTGCTGGCTTGCTCAAGTATATCACGACCATCTTCTACAAATAATCTTCCTACAACGTTCACAACATTATCATCATACTTGCAGTGGAGTCTCAATTCCCTCAATTCACTTTCAGACAAATATCCTGTGAATCTCTCTATATAGATGAGGTTGCAGGTTTCTAGGATTGCTCGACCTTTCATACTCATCCCACCAAGGCCTTCTATCCCTAATCCGATTAACCATAACATTGTATTTTATACTTCACCGCGTATTATCATGTTCCCTAATGCAAATCTTTCTTCAGATGATGTATCCTAGAGATGTGGAATAACGCCCTGGTATAAATTTCGATGCTCGATATGTATTCCTGGATCTTTATTCTTTCATTCGCAGTATGGGATGAGTGAGGATCGCCCGGTCCGTATGTCACCGCGGGCATATTGAGGGCATTTCCTAGAATGTTCATATCCCCAGTACCGGTCTTGCGTATTAGTGAAGGTCTTACCTTGCATATGTCCATGATCGATAAGGAAAGTGCCCGCACCAGCACCGATCTAAATTCAGCTTCAAATGGCTCCGTCCGATCTTCGGTCCTGTATTTTATAACGCTCCCATTAGATTTGGAAACCCTTCTTACCACAGAATCTATTCTCGCCAGAATTTCATCACAAGTGGTTCTCACAGGTATTCTGATGTCTATTGTAGCTTTGCATCGCTGCGGAGTGACATTGTGACTAGATCCACCCTCTATTTCTGTGATCGCGCAGGTCACGGAATCAGATCCACCCGTTAGAGATTCCCTTCCGCATAACTCAGCCCTTAACTCATTCCACAGAGCGGACATCTCCTCAATAGAATTCCTTGCCAGCCAAGGTGCACTAGCATGAGCGCTGTTCTTTACATCGTATACAAGTCTTACCGCTAACCTCCCTTTATATGCAATGGTAATCTTGTCAATACCGCTGGGTTCACCGAAAATTGCATAATTCACGTCCAGTTTTCTAGAAACTAGGTGCTTTATCCCCGTTGCATTTCCTTCTTCATCGACCACCGCAGCAAAGATTATCGTTCCACGCTGTTTAGGAAACTCCGACGCTGCAAGTAACATCGAGATTAGTGGTGCTTTCGCATCAGATGCTCCTCGACCATAGATATATCCATCTTGTATTCTAACTGGGATACTTCCAGGAACAGTGTCCATGTGACCGCAAAGAAGGATCCTTGGTTCTCCATTACCCTTGGTAGCAATCATGTTTCCGACACTGTCTATGTATGCCTCTTCAAATCCTAACTCATCAATGCATTTTTCCTTAAGCGAAATAGCAAGTGATGACTCGGACCTGGATGGTGTATACTTTTCAAGAGAACCTTTTAGAAATTCTACTGCATAGCCGTAAGACACCAATTCTATCGATTTCTTGTTCCTGTTGAGTATTCAACAGCAAGCGCGGGTATATCTACCCCAGTTACCCGTACTGTATTTTTGAACTCTGTGGTGCTATTAACTTCATGTACCATTAATCCTACCTCGTCGCTCTCCATCAGGTCCACTCCAACGATTTCTCCTCGAACTGCATCTGATGCTTTTAGGCATAGGTCTTCCAATTCATTAGTAACTGTGCATGGTTCAGCCTTGCCTCCAAGAGCCATGTTAGTTTTCCATTCTTCGTGTCCAGAATATCGATAGATGGCTGCTGCTACTCTGTTCCCAATTACGATCGCTCGGATATCTCTAGGTGGTCGTTTTACAAACTCTTCAAAGAAATAAATTCGATAAAGTGGAAACATGTACTCTCTGCTTTCAATAACAGCTTCTGCAGCGTCTTTGTCACGTAGTAATCCTATCAATCTTCCCCAACTTCCTACAGTAGGCTTTATGACCACAGGATATCCGATTTTCTCTATTGCTGACAAAGCAGACTCCTCCGAGAAGGCCGTTATGGCCTTTGGTGTCTTGATACCGTTCTTCCTCAAGGTCACGTGTGCGAATAGTTTATTGCCACAGATGTTCGATGTTTCAAACGAATTTACCACTCTATACCCCAAGCCTTCTAACATTGATGTTGAATGGATACTCCTGAAATAGCTAACACAGCGTTGGATAACAGTACTATTAGATAATATATTATCTATTTTGTCTTCTAGTTTCAGAGATAATGCTTTACAATCTAACATAGTGACGTTTGTTCCTTTTTTCTTCGCTGCTTCGAATAGAGCCTTTTCTTCCCATCTGATATTATCGTAAAGAATTGTGAGAGAAGTTTTAGGCGTAGTATTAATTTTCTCTTTGTTCACTGACCCCAATCCTCACCGACAACTTGGGCCGGTTTGATGTCAAACCCTTCCTCACGTTTTAACAGTTCATAACTTGCACCACAATCTGCACAAGTCACTATCTCTCCTTCCATCGAATCTTCTGGAATCTTTACTTCAGCATCACATTCCGGACATTTTACCAATTTTCTTATCTTTCCTCAGTCTTAACTTTTGCAACAGCATCATTAAGTATCTTTCTCTCCAGCCTGTCATCTAAGTACAACTCGAGTACGTCTCCCATTCTAAGTTCCTTTAGGCCTCGAGCTAGTGTCTCAGCTTCTTTCTTACCTGTATTCAATCCTAAGAGCGACAGTAAGTAGCCGGCCCCATTCTTGCCTGCCAATTCCCCGAAAACTATCTTACGTCTATTTCCAACCAATTTAGGCTCAATTATCTCATAAGCAGAAGGATTTCTTAGGATCGCAGCAAGATGTGTTCCAGCCTTGTGTTTGTACGCACTGTCACCGACGATAGGTTTCGATTCAGGCGTTTCTAGATGTGTGTACTGGGATATCGTTCTGGAAAGGTCTTTTAACATGTGAAGTCTCAAGTCAGTTCTGCATTCGTATATGAAAGTTAATGCTACCGCAGTTTCTGCCAACGATGGAATGCCCGTTCTCTCCCCGAATCCGTCGATTGTAGTATGGATTTGATCAGCCCCTGCGTCACATCCAGACAATGCATTAGCTAATGCTAGTCCTACGTCATTGTGACAGTGAACGTCAAGAGAGGTCTTGGCCGCATCTATGTGACCAAGAATCAATGTTACCATATTGTGCATCCCTACGGGTCTCATGATGCCCACAGTGTCAGGAAGGCTTATCCTTTCAATTCCTCTCTTACTCATTTCGACACACATTTCTACCAAAAAATCAGGGTCAGTTCTACTTGCATCCTCCATTGTGAACCTCGATTTCAGTCCGTGCGATTTAATATAATCTGCAACTTCTAGGGCTCGAATCTTAGCTTCCTCTCTTGAAATTTTTAGTTTTGAAGCTAAATGAATGTCGGATATACCTAAATAAGTGGCCACCCATGTTGCGCCACAGTCTATTGCCCGCTCTACATCAGTCTTAATCGCTCGGACATGAGCTACTATATCTGCCTTTAGTCCCTGCCTAATGATAGTCCTAGTAGCTTCATAGTGATCATTGGAAACGACTGGGCTTATCTCTATCTGATCAACGCCAAAAGAATCAAGCATCCATGCAATCTGTATTCTCTGTTTGATAGTGAAAGATATACCGGGATGCTGTTCTCCCTCTCTCAGAGTTGAGTCTAGAATTCGAATTCTTCGCGATCTGAGCTCCTTTGATTCATTGTAAAGATTCGCGAAATGATTTGGATCATCTGATTTTAGCGACAACTAATAACAATAAGTTCAACTTTCGCACATGTTATAAACCTTTTCGCAACTGAATCGACTAATTACGTTGGCGGCAACACCAATTCTCGATGGCCTATTACAGAATGTTGACTATAATCGCGAAGGAAATATTACTTAATGTCGATTTCAGGTTCATCTAATAGTTTTTAAAATAATAACCGTATTTGTGTCTGATACCCCTTCAGTTTTTCGAACTTCGTCGATACACTTGTTAATCTGAGATATAGAAGGTGCAGAAATAACAGCGGCTATGTCGTACTGTCCTGTGATCTCATAGATAACTTCTACACCAGCAAGCCCCATTAGTCTTCCGGAAACCAGTGAGGAATCCGATGTTGAATTGACAGAAATCAGAGTGATGGCGCTTGTTTTATCGCCACTATTTATTTCAACCGTAAATTTCTTGATGATTTCCCGCCTAGTCAGATTCTTTACCCGTCTCCTGACCGCCGACTCTGATAGGCCTATTTCATTTGCTATTTCTACAAAGGCTCTTCTAGAATCTGACTGAAGGATCTTGATTATCTTGAGATCGATAGGATCCATGGACTCAAACAGATCTTTTTTCTTCCTCCAATGATAACAGCTTGTCTAAGGTCGCAACGAATTTCGACACCAGTTCCCTATCAATTAGCAATGGCGGTAGTAGCCTGATGATATTTCTGCCTGAATACAACATCAGAATACCATTTGAAATCCCGTCCATAAGTATATTTCTCACATCAAATCTCAATTCTAATGCAAGCATCAATCCTAATCCCCTTACTTCTCTGACTATTTTGTGTTTTTCTTTTAGCTGAACCAACAAATTCTTGAAATAGTGTCCAGTATCTGCCGAGTTCTGGATCAATCCGTCGAGAACCAGGGCGTCAATTGATGCATTCGCAGCAGCACAAGCTAGTGGATTGCCAGCAAACGTCGAAGAATGTTCACCAATTTTCATACTCTCTATTATTTCGGGTCTTGTTATGGTTAATCCCATAGGAAATCCTCCTGCTATACCTTTCGCGACGCAGACAACGTCAGGAATAGTATTCCAATTCTCAGCTGCCCACATCTTGCCCGTTCTACCAAAACCGGATTGTATTTCATCGAAAATCAAGACGAGAGAATGTCTCGAACAAATTTCCCTGACCTCTTGAATAAATCCCGGTGGAGGCACTATTATTCCGCTTTCGCCTTGCACAGGTTCCAAAATTACAGTTCCAGTCTTATCATCTATAGAGTCTATCAGTTTACGAGTATTTCCATAAGGAACAAACTTAATGTGGTCCAACAATGGCTCAAATGGCCTTCTATATTTTTCGCTGGAGGTTACGGATAGAGCACCAAAAGTTTTTCCATGATAGCCTCCATTCATCGAAATTACGCCCGGTTTGCCATTAAACTTTCGTGAAAACTTGAGTGCTGTTTCAACCGCTTCTGAGCCCGAATTTGAGAAAAACACTTTGTCTAAGCCAGCTGGGACTACTTTAGATAGTTTCTTGAGCATACTTGATCTGGCAGTATTATAAGTCGACATGTGGCAGACCATCAGTTTTTCTATCTGGTCTTTGATAGCTTCGACGACTCTGTCGTTACAATGTCCCACCAATGCTACCCCATAGCCAGCCATACAATCAATATACTCTTTTCCTGCATCATCCCACACTTTGGCACCCTTTCCGCGGTCGATTACAATAGGAAAACGTTGGTACAGGTGGCCCAGGAAGTCATCCTCACTATTCATGTGCTGTGATCACCGTACAATTGTCATGAGCTAATAATTTGGATATGGGATTTTCTCTGGAACCACTGCCAACTATGGCCTCTCTAACGCCAAGCTCCAAAGCTTCAGTGCACGCTAAAATTTTCTTTTCCATTCCAAAACCGATCTTGGGGAGCATCCTTTTCGCCTCACCTAGAGTCAGATTTTCAATCAGTCTCCCGTTAATTAATAGGCCTGTTACATCAGTGAGGAATATAACTTTGTCTGCTCGCATATTCCCCGCTAGATGTGCGGCTGCTCTGTCCCCGTCAACATTAAGATATTCAAATTCTTCTCCTAATGCAATCGGTGAAATTACGGGTACAAAGTTTTTGTCAAGTAGGACCTCAATAAGCAAACTGTTTACGTGGTTAATTTTTCCTGTATAACCTCCATCAATAGACATTTTTCTTCCCTTGTCGTTGATGATCAACAATTTCTTCTTACGTTCGGCCCTTAGAAGGCCACCATCTACCCCTGCAATGCCAACTGCATTTATCCCCTGTTTTAGCAACTTTGTCACGATTGATTTGTTCACTTGCCCTGACATGACCATCGTGTATGCTTCCGCGGTGTCCCGATCTGTGTATCTACTTTTGATGCCTCCTGGGGAGACTATAAATCGTTGCTTCACACCTAACTTAGTAGCAACACTAGTAACCTGTTTTCCTCCCCCGTGTACAATAACTATCTTTTCGTTGCGCAACAACAATGCTACCATGTCATCAAAAATAGAAGCATGCAAACTATCGGATACTATACTACCACCAATTTTGACTACTATCATACCGGAGTAATTGGCGTAAATTTTAGTCCATCTACTTCATTGAACCCGAACATCACATTCATATTTTGAATTGCTGACCCAGCAGCGCCCTTCATCAAATTATCGGATGCTGACAAGGCAACTATTCTCTTATTGTCCTCATCAATGTCAAAACCGATATCGCAGAAGTTTGAGCCAATAAGAAACTTGGGATCCGGGAATTTGTACAGTCCTTTTTTGTCTCGTATTAGACGTATGAAGTACTCAGCGCCATAGGATGCGCGATAAATTTTCCAGAGCTCTAATTCTGTGACATCTTTTTTCATAAAAACGTGGTTAGTGGTTAGGATACCTCGTACAATGTTAACAGCGTGAGGAGTCATACTGACCTTGATGGGGCACTTTGAGACTGTTTGTAATTCCTGCTCTATCTCTGCTGTATGTCTGTGTTTGGCTGGTTTATATGGCCTAATTACTCCATAACGCATAGCATGATGTGTACCTGCGTTTTCACTTGCGCCTGCTCCCGATGAGCCGATCTTACTATCGACAATGATGTGGTCAGTGTCAATTAGATCTTTTTCAATTAGGGGTCTTATCGAGATCAGTGACGTAACTGCCATGCATCCTGGGCAAGAAACTAGCCGTGATACCTTTATCTTTTCCCTATTGAATTCTGGAACTCCGTACGCTGACACCGATAGCATTTCGGGGAAAGGATGTTCCCAACCGTACCATTTGACGTAATCCTTAGGATCCTTTAGCCGAAAATCAGCTGAAAGGTCAATAATTCTCATTCCACGATCATAGAGATCCTTTACGATACTACTTGATTTGCCATGAGGAAGTGAGGTAAAGACGAGATCGCATTTATCTGATAGCTTTTCTGTATCTAGGTTCGAGAAAGTCAGATCTATGAACCCCTTTAGACTTGGATGAACACGATGAACAAGCTCGCCAGCTCTTTGTCTGGAGGTTATCATATTTACTTCAACTTTTGGGTGAGTAGATAACAGCCGCAAAAGCTCACCTCCTACATAACCTGATGCTCCGATAACACCTACCTTCATATACTATTTTCATCAGTATGATCTTTTTAATCGTTTTATGAATTTTTATGTCTTGATCTTGTCATATGCTTGTTCAACTGACACCCCATAGCTCATTGATTCTTATACCAATCACAGAGCGATGCCTTGTCTGGTCTTCTTGTCGGATCAACAATCTGCTACATTGTAGACATCAACGGGGACATGCCTGATTATCCGAGCTATAACTGTCTCCATTCTCGTCATCACCATCATGTGCATAGATCTTTTCCGTTGCTAGACTCTTTATGTTGGAATCATCAGAGTTAATCATTAGCAACATGTTCACTCCTGTTTGTTGTAACATTTTTTTAGAATTTTAAATCCAGTTACAGAGTCTAATGATCGGCATGGCAAGAATTTGTGCTCAAATTCGACAGAACCATATCATTCACCACATCTGAGTGACAATGATCATCGCTTCAATCTTCTCCTAAGGGTTCAAATTTTGATATTATTTTGTTAGAAACGACTGATTGCTTTCCCCATAATTCTATGAATCCCTTCGCAAGCCTTTGATCGAAGACTGATCTCCTTGAATAGGTAGCTGTATCTGGGTCGTAAATAGCATTTTTTGAACTCCTTCCCACGACTCGGCAAGAACCATTTTGAAGTCTCAGCCTCACCTTTCCATTTACCCTTCTTTGGACCCTATTTATGAACTCATCCAAATCCCTTCTCAAAGGTTCAAGCCAGAGGCCTGAGTAAACCAGCCAGCTCCATTTTTCTTCTATTATCCATTTGAAATTGATCTCATGATCAGTAAGTACTAAATTTTCCAGATCCTTGTGACATTCAATGAGTGAAATAGCGGCAGGTGCTTCGTACACCTCGCGAGACTTGATACCTACAATCCGATTCTCAACCAAGTCCACTATGCCTACCCCATGAGAGCCAGCTATCTTGTTCATTTCTTCAATCAAATCCAGAAGATTCAAACTATGACCATCCAAAGCTATTGGTATGCCTGATCGAAACTCGATCTCTATGTATCTTGCTTCATTGGAACGGTTCTTGACAAAGTGGAATATACTCTCAGGGGGCTCTACGCTTGCATCCTCCAATTCTCCACCTTCTATGGCCCTCCCCCATAAGTTAACATCAATACTATAATTTTTCGCCTCCAACGGGATAGGTATGTTTTCTTCCATGGCAAATCTGAGCTCTTCATCACGAGTCAAATTCATGTCTCTGATAGGAGCAAGTATATTGAGGTCTGGATTAAGTGATTTTATAGTTATGTCAAATCTAACCTGATCGTTCCCTTTACCAGTACATCCATGTGCGACGAAGTTTGTAGCTTCGGTGGCTGCCACTTCGACCAATTTCGATGCTATTAGTGGACGAGCTAAAGCAGTTGCCAGTGGATACTTTCCCTGGTAGAGCGCATTCGCCTTGATGGATCTGCTAACATACTCGTTTGCGAATTCTTCCCTTGAGTCAATGTGAATATGCCTAGCTGCTCCAACCGCAAGAGCCCTATTTTCGATTTCATTAAAGTCTTCATCCTGTCCACAATCTACTGTTACAGTCGTCACTATAGCATCATGTATCTTCTGCAAATATCTTATGCATACCGATGTATCTAGACCACCTGAATATGCTAGAACAACTTTTTTCTTGACCATTACCAATGCATGCGATTTATGACTCTAGATTTATGTTTTTTGGTCTTAAATTATTTTATCAACTAACTAGCCGAAGCTATCTAACAGACTTTCAGGAAACCATGTGGTATTTTCGCCACTGATTGTTATTTCACTATTTTTTCGTCCTGGAAAATAAAGTATAGGAACTAAAATGTATCTTGCATCGATCAAGTACTGATCATTAGTATTGAATAGATTATCTGAAACTAGTTGGCGGTATATGTCGCATCATTCTCTACTTCAAAGCAAAAGTTTGATGCCGGACAATTAGATCTACAGGTTCCATAATATCACCTTGCATCTTGATTTGCGAACTGTTGTCTACCAACGGATCTAGAATAAACTTCGAGAGATCAAATGCAACCATTTTGTGTACCAGTCCCAGCTCAGAACAGATTTATCATCCGGTTGTTGCTAACTTATCGTGTATAGAAGATATACGTTTGAGGAGGTTAAGAGGAAAATCTTCGGTCTTCTTGAGTATCAAATGACAGGTATGTCCGGAGTCGAATTGGCAAATAAAACTGGTATCAATCGAATGACGATTACCAAGTATTTGAATCTATTGTATTCAATCGGATTGATTAGAAAGAAGAAAATCGGGACAGTCAATGTATGGTTTCTTGAATCCGGGTTGAATTATCCTGGATCATTTATCAACTATAACGATCTGCAGCAGAGATTTATGAATGCAATTTTAATAGGTAATGATGAGTTGTCATCGAAATTGATCATGAATGCATTAAACTCAGGAGCAGATAGACTGAAGCTCCTCACAGATGTCTTCCTGCCGACAGTTAATACTATTGGCGAGCTTTATAGTAGAGGGAGACTGAACAGGGTAGAACGAATAAGCTTTCAAAGCGTCGTAATATCGATATTGGATTTCATCAAATACAGTATTTACAATGGAGAAAAGAGACCTGAAGTTTCTGCGCTAATTGTCTGTGGATCTGAAGATACAACTATTCATTCAAAGATTATCGATTTGTCACTTCGCTTTGAGAACTGTGATACACGATATATTGGCAATGTCGAAGGGGCACTTGATCCATTCTTCGACATCGATTTTCAGCGCTACGTAACTAAAATATGGGGAAATAAAACCGGGGTTATCATTTTGTGTATTTGCTCATCTGTAGAGAGTTCACTTCGTTTTCTGTATTCAGCAGCTCATGTGCTTCGGAACAAACTTGCCGCTCGCCTCATCTTATGCTTGATGACCAATAGTGAACTAAAGGAAGCATATGATTTTGAACACGCAGATCACATTGCAGCTAGTCCCCTTGATCTACTAATGTGGCTAAGAGACTTACTTCAAAAATAGTACTACCTGTTCTGCCTGTCCACTCCTCAAACTTTAAATCGTCTTCTCACACGCACATCAATCGTGCATGTATCTGAATATCTTATTGGCCTAGTTTATCAGGTTGCCTAGAGCTATCACTACCAGGAAATATTTGTGACTGGACTGACACGAAGGACCATACAAAATTAGAGTGATTCGGCACTCGATCCATTACGAAGTATTATCAGCATCGAAGTTAATACTGTGTGAAACTATTGGAGCAATAATATGCTATCGTTGTAATTCAAAATCCTAACTTTACTAATTGTTTTAAACCTCTATTTTTGAATCGTACAAAGGTTACGTCTATTGGAAATCGCGATATCAAAATATTCTGGTGTGAATGAATCGGATAAATTTCTTGTCCATCTACAATTAAGTTGGTGTCATAGTTGCTTTCGACAACGATATTTTCAACAGGAACAACAATACTAGGCATTCGATTAATTGATCCTACTGGAACAATTATTAGAGATTCCAGATTCTCCTGTAATAATGGACCCCCAAGAGAATAACAATGACCGGTAGAACCGGTCGGAGTTGACACCGCAACACCATCCATCCTTTGATTAATTTCATCGCCCAGAGTATTTATGGAGAAGTACGGGGTTCTCATAACATTTGATCTTGTACATAAGATCTCGTTCAATGCAGGAAAGGTTTGTATTCCATTAGCGGTTGCAAAAATTCTGAGTCTTCGTTCCAAGAGGTAATCGCCGCTGAGCGTGTCGTGTATAGATTTTTCTATCATGTCTGCACCTATCTCAGACAGAATGCCTCTGTTTCCTCCAATATTCATGGGTAGTATCGGAGTATTGGGTGGCATTCCTCTGCATGATCTTAGAGTAGTCCCGTCACCGCCGATTGCAATCGCGATATCTATATTAGCTTTTTCTAAGTCTGAATATGATACTGGAATTGATCCTTGAAGAGTTAATGGTAGGATTGAATATGAGCTGATGTTGCGCGAACCTAAGATCTTGACGATAACTTGAGCGGTCTCCTGCGCTTCCTTGCTATTCAACTTTGTTGCAATGGCCACTCTGTGGATGTCCTCAGACATGAGCTAATAGAAAATATCACTGAGCATACACTTAAATGCATTTACATCGGTTGTTGAAAAAAAACTGTCTAATTTGTTTTCTGACGGAACCCACACGAATAAATAACGCAGGAATTGAACATCAATAGCACAATAATGGGCCGATAGCTCAGCTTGGTGGAGCGTTCGACTGATAATCGAAAGGTCGAGGGTTCAACTCCCTTTCGGCCCATACTTCTCATTTATCTCTAGAACTACCATTATTTACGAATTAGAAGAGGACAATTTAGATCAGACATGGACGATCACATGATAATCAATATTCTAGACTCGGTGATAAAATAGCAGAACTATAAGAGAGCCTTTCACAAATGCCCAATTTTTTTTTGAACTTTGGAATCTGTGGATGATCTTATATGCATAATTAAGATGATGTGTCAAGAAGAAAGGAAATTCATAATGCACCACATGTTTATTCATTTATACGTTCTGAGATGGAAGATGAAGTAGAGAGAGATTCTTGATCAGCAATCAGTAAATACTACAATACGATCTTGCTATAAAGTGTTATGGATAGTCTAGTATCAATCTGGAAAAAATATTCCATTGGATATTAATAAGGCGAAGAATTGCAAGTGGCAGATTATAACCAATAGAATCTGCTATGACGTGATCAGAAATTAGAATTAGTTCTGTTACAAAGGTGACTTAATTTGCACCGACGATAATTTTGTTAATATTTCATCTTCTGACCAGTTTACAATTTGACAGGTCGTCCCCTCTTGTTATTTGAAGGTGTCAAATGGACAACTAGATTTGGCGGCTGGCAATATCCATGAGCTGTTCTCCTTTAATCTTAACGAAATTTTGCAACCAATTCACAAATCCGTAAGCTCCACAGCTTCATTATACTGCTTTCCGACCTGATATCTTTGGGGTATGAGGACAAGATGCATCTTCCTATGAGCATGAGGCAAAGTTATTTTCGATCTTAGGCATCAAGGGCGACAGTACAAATGAAAGCAAAAGTCAGTACCCATTAGGCGTCAGGAAGGTACCTTAAAAATTGGAAGCAGGTTCAAATAATTTAGTTTATTACACAATATCAATTTACACCTAAATAATTCAAAGTGGCACACTAATTCCAAACGATTATAGTTATTATGAGTCTTGCTCCACAGGAACTGGAAAATACTGCGAGCAAATTCGCAGCTGAAGCTATTAGCTTTGACTCGCAGGGTTCGAGAGGGATGGCTATTCAATCCTATCAAAGAGCCATAGACGCGTTGGTGAAATTGGTCCAAATTTATCCAGAGTATAGGTTAAATAGAGTATATAGAGAGCGAGCAACTGCTTACCAAAATCGAATACGCACACTTCAGCTTTCGACAGAACTGACTTCGAAGACCCCAAATAGAACTATTACCCTTATAACAAAGGATTCTCTGGGTCAAGATTCTAACGAATTGCGAAATGAGAGAAAATCGAAGATGTCATCCATGAACTTCACCCGTCAAGGCGGCGGTTCAGATTCATCCACATCTTCAGAGCCGAATTTCGACGAGCTTGTGCTGAAAGAAAAGCCACATGTAAAGTGGGAAGAGGTAATCGGTCTAGACGATGCAAAACGAGCAATACGTGAGTCGATTGTCTATCCTACCAAACGGTGTGATTTGTTTCCACTAGGATGGCCTCGTGGAATACTCCTATTTGGCCCACCAGGCTGCGGTAAAACCTTGCTAGCGGCTGCAGCTGCTGCTGAAATTGACGGATATTTCTTGAATGTGGATGCAGCAAGCATGATGAGCAAATGGTTGGGAGAAGCTGAGAAAAACGTATCTAAATTATTTATGCTGGCAAGGCGGCTCCATGAGAATGAAGGTGTTCCAGTTCTTTTGTTTATTGATGAGATTGATTCATTACTTGGAACTAGATCTAGTGAGATTGGTGGAGAAGTACGGGTAAAGAACCAATTCCTTACAGAAATGGATGGAATAAATGTCAAGACGAAAGATTCTCAGTTGTACGTGATTGGTGCAACAAACAAGCCTTGGACGTTGGAGTCAGGATTTCTTCGAAGGTTCCAGAAGCGCATCAATGTGTCACTTCCTTCCCTTCCGTCTCGAGTAGACCTATTTCGTCAATATACTCGTCCTCTAAATCGCGAAAGATCCTTAAAACCAGATGATTTGGCTAAGCTATGTGAGGGTTATAGTGCTAGCGACATAAAGGACATTTGTCAGTCTGCCCAGCTTAGGGTTGTTAATGAATTATTTGAAAGTGGTATGGCTATGGATACCAAATCAAACCCTAGGTCTATAAGTGCAACCGATTTCAAGGAAATCTTCAAGGTTCGAAAACCTAGCGTAAGCGCAGAAATGCTCAAGGCCTACGTTAAATGGAGTGACCAATTCAAAGCACTCTAATGATTCCCGGCCGAATATCTGTCCGTCGCCTCCTTTATTTTTTGTCTGGCAACTTGATCATTAGCATAACCCACTACTCTTACAAACTTTCCTGGTTCTAATTCTTTGTAGTGTTCAAAAAAGTGTCTAATCTTATCCAATACACTAGTTGGAATATCCGATAATTGTTTTACGTTTGAATAGACTGGGTCTACTTTCGGGCTAGGCACAGCAATAATCTTGGAATCCTTTCCTTTCTCGTCTTCAGTTAACAAGACTCCTAGAGGGGTAGCACGGACAACCGACAAAGGAAAGAGACTTTCGTCACCGATCAACAACACATCTGCAGGGTCTCCATCTTCCTCCAAGGATCCCGGCAAAAATCCATAATTAAATGGATATACCATGGAGGTGTACAGTTTTCTATCTACAAACAAAATTCCTGTGTCGTGATCTATCTCGTACTTGATCCTGCTATCCTTAGGAATTTCAACAACTACGTTGATATCTCCTAGAGGTTCGCTCATTGGCGGTATTTTATTTAGAATAGACAACTTTGGTAAAATATTATAGTGAGACATTATTATGTTTCTATTGACGGACATGCCAAAAATATAAAGAGGGTTAAAGAAAGATTGCTTCCATAGAATTGGATTTGCTTCCTACTTTCGACGCTAAAGCTATAGAAAAATTGGTAAGAGAACATTGGGAAAAAGTAAATCTTCAACAACTTATCCAAAAAGAATTAGAAGCCTGCAAAAATCCACTTTTAGGTTTTATTGAAGGGCCACCCACTATGAATGGGGATCCTCATCTAGGCCATTTACGGGGACGTATTATAAAGGATGCATGGTTCAGGATTAAGACACTTCAGAAGAACAGAGTGGTATTCCGGGCCGGATGGGATACTCAAGGATTGCCAGTGGAGCTACAGGCAGAAAAAGAACTAGGTCTTACCGGTAGCAAGATTGAGAACATACGTAAAGTGGGGGCAGAGAGGTTAGTGCAGGCATGTATAGATCTTATTCACAAATATAATGCCAAGTGGATCCAATCGGACGAATTACTTGGGATGTCTTTCGACTATTCGCAAGCCTACTGGACCTACAAAGATGAATACATTGAAAGAGAGTGGAGATATCTCCAAAGGGCGTGGGAGCAAGGCATATTGAAGGAAGGTTTTCGCGTTGTACCATACTGTCCATCGTGTCAAACTTCCCTTAGCAATGCGGAAGTTAACCAGGGTTATCAAAATGTGGAAGATCCATCTCTATATTACAAGGTCAGGTTGAGAGACGAAAATGTATTTTTAGTAGTATGGACAACAATGCCTTTTACGCTTGTTACCGATGAATTAGTTGCCGTGAATCCTGAAGCAAAATATGCGTACGTCAATACAGGTCAGGAGATTTGGGTCTTGGCGCGAGAAAGACTAGAGGAGCTATTTGACTATCTGGGTATTCGGGAATTTGAAATAATGAAAATTGTATCGGGAAAAGAACTTGAAGGGCAAAGATACATACATCCTTTCCTTACGATGATACCAGGATTAGAAACGTTAGCAAAAACAGGAAAGATCCATCTAGTTGTCGCTGAAAGCTTTGTTGATATTAACACTGGGAGCGGTATAGTCCATTTGTCTCCAGCCAATGGAGAAATGGACTTTCAAATTGCTACCAAGCGGAGCATTCCCATATTTGTTCCCATTGACGATAGGGTTATATTTACAGAGGACGCAGGTGTATTCAGTCAGCTATTTGTTAGAGATGCTGATGCTCTTGTGATTCAGAAATTAAAAGCCATCTGTCATTACATCAAAGCAGGACGAATTAAGCATCAATACCCAACTTGTTGGCGTTCTCATCATAAATTGGTATGGTTGTCCAGACGAGAGTATTTCTATATGACGGAAATGTTGGGCTCGAAACCCCTTGACGCAGCTCAGAGTGTTAAATATTTTTTCAACGCTCCCAGGAATAGGTTTATTGAGATTATTAAGGAAAAGGTACCATGGTGCATTACAAGAGAACGATTGTGGGGAACCCCTCTTCCCATATGGTCCTGTGTTAACTGTAAAAGGAAGGATCTGTTGTACTCACGGAAGCAGGTCATAGAAAGGGCAATTAGTTTGCCAGACGGGGAACAATTTCCATTGCATAGGCCCCAGTTGGACAGAATAAATCTTAAATGTGACTCATGTGGGTCGATAATGCGGAGAGAGCAATTTGTTCTGGATACCTGGCACAATAGTGGAGCTGCTCCATATGCTTCATTGACCGATTCTGAATATCATGAACTTGTTCCATCCCCGTTCCTTACTGAAGGAATTGATCAGACCAGGGGATGGGGTTACACGATGCTGCTAGAGAATATTATTCTGTCAGGATCACCCATATCCCCTTATCAATCATTCCTTTTTCAAGGTCATGTGTTAGACGAAAAGGGTAATAAGATGAGCAAGAGTTTAGGGAACGTAATCGACTCTATAGAGTTCCTAAGCAATAATCCAGTGGATATAATTAGATACTACTTCTTGTGGAAGTCTTCGCCTGTCGAGTCACTGAATTTCGACGTTAAAGAAATGTTGAGCAGGCCCCATCAAATCATTAGCACACTCTACTATCTACACATATATTTTAGCCAGAACAGTAAGTATGACAAATACGATCCACAAAGTCATAGTCTTGATTGGATAATAAGTAGAAATCTTCTATCAATCTCTGAAAGATGGATACTGTCCAAGTTTCAAGCTCTAATCTCAGGTTTTGCAGCAGCTTTTAAGGAATGTAGATTTCATGAAGCAGCAAAGTTGCTTGAGGAATTCATAATCAACCTTCTTAGTCAGACCTACATCCCTATTGTCCGAAATGATTTATGGGACGACAATCAAGAATCATGGGAAAGACGACTATCTGTATACTCTGTACTCCATTATGTGCTAAAGAACCTTGACATCATGCTTCATCCAATTTCTCCTTTTGTAACAGAGTACCTATACCAGATGTGCTTTAAGGAGAATGAAAGTGTAATGTTCGAGAATTGGCCAATCCCTCACAATGAATATGTGGTTAGTGATGTGGAATCAGGATTTGATTTACTAAAGAACATTATTTCCCTTTCGAACGCAGCTAGAATGAAGGCCAAACTAAAACGAAGATGGCCCATTAATGAAGTTCTAATATTCTCAACCGACATTCATTTTCTTGATAACCCTGATCTGATGGAGATCTTAAAAAACCAAGTAAATGCCCAGAACTGTAGACTAGTTGAAATTCCATCCTTCAAGTCTGAAACCTCGAAAGTGAATTCATTAATAGCGAAGGGTGCTCCTATCAATGTGGAGATGCATATTTCCACAAGAAGCGTTGCTCCAAGAGTTAAGAGCAAGATAACCCCTCTAATGCGAGATTTTAAGGAGATCGATAAAATCAAGGCTCTTCAATCCTTGGAAACAGAAGGCAAGATAACCGTTAATGTCCTAGACGAGAAAATCGAGCTAGTGAACAATGACCTTGTAATGGAGTATTTCCCTTCAGAGGGCTATTCTAGTGTTGAACTTGATGGTCTAGTTGTCTTCATTTCGACCTCCCGATCGAATCAACTGATAAGGATGGGTTTTCTTAGAGATTTGGCTAGGAATTTGCAGCAACTGAGAAAGGAACATGGGCGCAACCCTACTGACATTTTACCCATTGCTCATGTAGCAAACCTTAACGAATCAGAAATGGAGGACCTTTCTGAACTAAAAGATGAACTGAAATTCCTGGTAAGAGTGAACGAGATTGTATTCTCAAAGGAGCCCTTAGCTGGTATCGACTATAAAGCTGTTGATCTAGATGGCCAGCAAATACTGATCTCCATATAGCAACCAAGCTAGGCTAAGCAGGACTATTAGGAACAATTTTAGCTTTCCGTCAAGAATTGTAACCGTGGTAAATTAAATACAAAAAGCTGGAAAATGGATGCCATTGATTAATAATAAGCAGATTGCTCTTGATACCGGACAAGTTACTTTAGATCAATGGCTCATAGAGAGACTTCGAGATAAACTTGCAAAGACATCGCTACTTTCAGCAAGACTACGCCATCCGATTCTATTGTACAGAAAAACTATCGAAGAATCTGAGCAATCAGCTGAGGAAGAAATCGCCACGGTCTGTAAGGATTTCATCATCGTACAGGTAATAACATACGGTGGATTTATTTCCCCAAGTTTTCAACAGCAATACATTTTCACCCCAGACAAATTTGCGCCATGGGTTATGCATCGTAGCCGTGAACTCGTGATGCAATGCCTTGAAAATATTGAAGAACTTTCTCAATAATGTCAGGCTAATAAATCAATTTTCGGAAAATGGAGATTGATTACTATTAGAAAGATCCTAAATCTCTGGAAGATTTGAATCGCATTTTTGTCTAAATTAGAGACTATTGCAAAAACTCATTTCCAATCATGCCTATTGTGGTATTCAATACCGATATGATACGTGTCGTCATTTGATAGTTATGGGCTTGACACGGACACATATAAAACCTAATGTGGTAGGTTGGTTTAGATCCCCTAACGATATTTTTTTTGAGTGAAACTTCCGTTAAATAAAGTATTATGTTCATACGAGTTAACCACTTTTAAACATGATCTCCCTTTGCATTATTATGAAGATATATACGGAGGATAGACCATGGGGCAGGTTCGAAAAATTTCACGAAAATAAGATAAGCACGGTCAAATTGATCTATATCACTCCGAACCACCGGCTTAGTCTCCAATACCATACACACCGAAATGAATTCTGGAGGATAATAAATGGAACTGCAGAAGTTGAGGTGGATGGAAAGACCTTTAGTGTAAAAGAGGGAGATGATATCTCTATTGGATCAAAAAGTCATCACCGAATCAAAGCATTGGCAAATGGCTGCATTGTTCTGGAGATTTCCTACGGTCACTTTGATGAAGACGATATCGTGCGGATTGAGGACGACTTTAACAGAATAAATTCAAGCAACCCACGATCATCATGACCCAGCTACGATCAACGAAATACAAATAAAGCCCTAATAGCGTTCTACCGTTATGAGCGCAAGCAAGAAACCCCACATGAACCTAGTTGTTGTAGGTCATGTCGATAATGGTAAATCGACTACTGTTGGTCATTTAATGGTGGACTTGAAAGTTATTGATCAGCGGACTATTGACGCATACGCAAAGGAATCAGAAGCGACGGGAAAGGGTGACACCTTCAAATATGCTTGGGTCTTGGATAGCATTAAGGAAGAGAGGGATAGAGGAGTAACCATAGACCTTGCCTTCCAGAAATTCGAGACTCAAAAGTTCTTTTACACGCTTATTGATGCACCAGGCCATAGAGATTTTATCAAGAACATGATTACTGGGGCATCTGAAGCCGATGCTGCTGTTCTTGTAGTCTCTGTGAAACCAGGCGAGACCGAGGCTGCCACCGACCCCGGAGGCCAAGCACGAGAACATGCATTTTTGTCCCGTACCTTAGGCGTGAGCCAAATAGTCGTAGCTTTAAACAAGATGGATGATGTCGCTTATTCTGAACAGAGATTTAAGGAAGTGAAAGACCTGGTAGAAAAAATGCTGAAGCTAGTCGGATATAACACGAGTAAAGTTCAATTTATTCCAGTTTCTGCTTGGAAAGGTGATAATTTGGCTAAACTTTCTGAAAATACGCCGTGGTACAAAGGACCCACACTTGCAGAATCTCTCGACATGTTTGAGGCTCCAGACAAACCAATCGGGAAGCCTCTTAGAATTCCAATCCAAGACGTGTATACTATTACTGGCGTTGGAACAGTACCTGTGGGCCGAGTTGAAACAGGAGTTGTTCGGGCTAACGACAAGGTAATAGTGATGCCGTCTGGAGTGACTGGTGAAGTAAAGTCGATAGAGACTCATCATACTCAAATGGATTCAGCTGAAGCAGGCGATAACATTGGTTTCAACCTACGGGGAGTCGATAGGAAATCAATAAAGCGCGGAGATATACTAGGATCAACTGATAAACCACCTTCTGTAGCTAAAGAATTTGAGGCACAAATAATTGTGATTCATCACCCTACCGCGATGGCTCCAGGATACACACCGGTTCTACATGCTCATACCGCACAAGTAGCAGCTACTCTTTCTGAGTTTGTAGCAAAAATAGACGCGAAGACAGGGGGAATAGTAGAAGAGAAGCCAAAATTCTTAAAAACTGGCGATGCTGCGATTGTTAGAATAAAACCTACCAGACCACTTGCGATTGAGACCTTCAAGGAGTTCCCGGAAATCGGAAGATTTGCACTCAGGGATATGGGAACTACAATTGCAGCAGGTGTGGTTAAAGGGATTATAGAAAAGTATGATCCTAGTAAGAAATGAGTGATTTAGTTGCCTCAAGAAGCAAGAATAAAACTAACCAGTAGCAATCTCTCTACCTTAGAAACTGTGTGCTCTGAAATTAAGGGCCTCGGAGAGAAAAACGGAATCAGGCTTAAGGGACCCCATCCGTTACCTACAAAGAAGATGAAGGTGGTAACAAGAAAATCACCTTGTGGACAAGGTACGAATACGTATGATAAGTACGAATTGAGAATCCATAGACGTGTGATCGATTTGGGAGCAGACGACAGAGCAATTCGGCAGTTGATGCGTTTAAAAATACCTGACGACGTGTATATTGAGGTCTCCTTAACCCAATAGACCTTCCACAGTTAGATTACTGAATCAGAGCATCATTATTCTTCCGTAAGCACAAATCAGACTATTTGTTCATATCACTAGGTTACTTGCACACCATTTTTTTAATGCAGGTTCACTAACTTTTGAGCACTACTAAACAATATTTTTAGTTCAGACACTGGTCCGTGAATTTCTAGCTTCTCTGTTCCCTGTATGCAGATTTTGGCCTTTCTAAGTAAAAATCCTTTTTCTGAGTATTCCAACCCATGCAGTGTGTCTAGCCTCTCGCTGACTATATCATTTGACTTATGGATATGGCCTCGTTTAGCAAATAAAATGATCCTTCGGTCGGTTAATAATAATTTATACTTCTTTCCAGAGTATTCGACAGGACATTTGCCATAAAACTTTACATTCTCGACAGGCAAGAGAAAATCGTTCAAGGTCATGATTTTATGTGTATATATACATAGATTCTAGAATATATATCAAAACAAGTCTCAATTAATTGCCGATATGATGGACAAAAATTGATAACAGATTTATTGATTTTCCATAGCTGGCTAATTTCATGATCTCAAATACTGAATATTTTATATCCATCGTTAATGATTGAGATATATTGGAAAACACGCCGCCGCTCATACCATCATTTGAAAAAAGGAAAAGGTTCTATAATTTACCCGAACTTCAGGAGGGTCGGGTTGGGCTCCTCCTTTCATCTGTCTACGTAGGTGATGAACAGACAGTTTATCTCTTATTTTATGACCCGCAGGAGAATAGACTTGTAACCTGGAGAGATAGAACCAATCATAAGCCTTACTGCTATACGAAGATGGAGTATAAGGGCAGAGCCGAGGCTATATGCAATGAGGATAAGAAGTTATCACTCCAACTAACAACGAAGCGAGATTTAATTAACGATCAGATTATTGAAGTCGTAAAAATCGTAGCTCCAGATCCGCTTTCAATTGGTGGAACGGATAATAGCGTAAGAGAAAGAGTTCGATCATGGGAAGCCGACATTAAATATCATGAAAATTATCTTTATGATTCTGGCCTAATCCCAGGCTCATACTATCGACGAAATGGTGAATCCATTGTCAATGAGGATTACGGAATTTCTGGAACAGTTAAGGAGGCATTAAAGCATCTTACTTTGAATAATAATAGTAGTAATAACAGTAGTGAAAATGGTAATAGATACGGACATATTTCAAGTAATGGCTATCAAGATCATGTTATCAGTTGGGCCAATTTACTGAACCAACCTGTGCCGGAACTCAAAAGAGTTGCTCTTGATATTGAAGTAGAATCGGAAGAAGGGCAAATGCCTACGCCTCGAGAACATGAAAGAAGAATAATCGCCGTGGGACTAGTTGGCACTGATGGTTTCAAGAAGATTCTTGTTTTGGGCAAGAGAAATTCAGATACAGTTGAGAAGGTGAATATGGCCGAAGCTGAACTGTGTCTTACCGAAAAGGAATTGATAGAAAAGACGTTCGAGGTAATAAGCTCCTATCCGATAGTTCTCACCTACAATGGTGATGATTTTGATCTTCCCTATCTGTACGCCCGATCTCAGGATTCTAGGATCGATCCAATTTCCCATTCTGCTATCCCAAAAGAACAAGTACCAATTCTAGTAAAAAGAGATAGCTTTGTAAAACGAGGAACATTAGCAGAACCAGTTCACTTAAGGAACGCAATCCATCTTGATTTGTTTAGGACATTTCAGAACAGATCAATCCAGATCTATGCATTTGGTAATAAATATTCTGAGTATACGCTTAATGCGATCTCTCAGGCACTACTAGGTGAAGGTAAGCTCGATCTAGATTTGGACATTAGTGAGTTACCAGCACAGAAGCTAGCAGAATACTGTCTTAAAGACGCCGATCTAACATTTAGACTGACTAGCTTCGGCAACAATCTCCTTATGAAACTTTTGATAGTGATAGCCCGAATTGCACGATCATCCCTTGACGATGTTTCTAGATTTGGTGTCAACCAATGGATCAGAGGAATGCTATACTATGAACACAGAAAAAATAATTTTCTTATCCCAAGACGAGAGGAACTCGGTGCGAAAGGGTCTTCGTCGACCATTGCTATCATAAAAGAAAAGAAGTATCGTGGAGGACTTGTGGTAGAACCTAAGTTAGGAATTCATTTTAATGTGATAGTGGTTGACTTTGCTAGTCTTTATCCTAGTATCATTAAAGTATATAACCTATCCTATGAGACAGTCAACTGTCCACATCATGATTGTGAAAATGACGCAGGTCAGCGGATAGCTGGCACAACACATTGGATTTGTAAGAAAAATAAAGGACTTACGTCACAACTTATCGGATCTCTTAGAGATCTGCGTGTTAGGTATTATAAGCAATTATCTAAGGAAATATCAATTGGTTTGGAAGAACGTCTGCTTTACGGCGTGGTAAGCCAGGCAATTAAGGTGATCCTCAATGCAAGCTATGGAGTGATGGGGGCCGAAATATTTCCGCTTTATTGCTTACCTGTCGCTGACGCGACTGCTGCGCTCGGGAGAATGACTACCTTTTCTGCCATCGAAAAATGTAAAGAAATTGGTATCGATGTCATTTACGGGGATACCGATTCCTTATTCCTGAAAGGTCCGTCTCCAACTAAAGTAGATGAAATTACGAGATGGGCTAGAGCTAAACATGGAGTCGATTTAGAGATTGATAAGACCTATCGTTATGTTGTATTCAGCGAATTGAAAAAAAATTATCTTGGTGTCCTCTCTGACGGGACGGTAGATGTCAAGGGCCTAACTGGAAAAAAGTCTCATACTCCCCCTTTTATTAGAAATGCTTTTTCCCATATGCTAGATATCTTGAGTAAAGTAAATTCCGAGAATGATTTTGAATCTGCAAGAGAAAAGATAAAAAGTATTCTCCAGGAGAATGCAAAGAATTTAGTAAGCCGCCGGATCCCGGTACAGGATTTGAGCTTTAATGTTATGATAAACAAGTCACCTGATAAATATGGAAAGAAAATTGCCCCCTCGACTGTAAAATCCGGCTCAATCGATGGCACTGATGTCATCGGAAAGGATTCTCATAAAGGCCTGCCACAGCATATCAAGGCAGCAAGATTTCTTGTTGAAAAAGGGCGAGAAATAAAGGCTGGCGGTATTATCTCCTATGTGAAAACTAGTACAGCGGAAGGTGTGAAGCCAGTCGAGCTCGCAAAGCCAGAAGAGATAGATACTGACAAATACCTTGAAACTATGGAGGTTACATTCGATCAGATACTCGCATCTCTAAACTTTAATTTTAAATCATTGGTGGGACAACCACGTCAATCCAATTTGGATGAGCTTTTTTGGGGAGGATCAGTCTAGGTTCTTGAAAATAGATGAGGAAAATCGGTAAGTTTAATTAAACATGTACAAATCTTCTGTCGTAAAAATTATCAAAAAAGTTTCACCATGAATAATCTTGAGTAATGCTTTCGGCAAAATTCGGGAAAAAATAGGAAATGGACCTATTTCTATCTGAAGTTACTCCTAATCCTCCTCTAACTGTGCATTCACGAATCCCGCCTTTAGACCTGTCCTATCGACTATTGTAGGATACTTCCCAGATTTCTGAGTATACACATAGACCTGGATATCGTTTCCGTCAGGTCCAGGTATCATGTAAGAATCTTCGATATGATATCCCAATGTGTTGAAGTGCAAGTCAAAATAGTCCTTGTCTTCTGCTTGTACTACAAACAAGCCTGCCGTAGCCTGAGTTGAATTTGTCGACAAATTATCTGGTGCGTTTCCAGGAGCAATGACATTTATTTTCCCCTTAGGAGCTGCTGGATCTGTGTTAGTGGGATCTGAAAATGTATATGTTCCTTGGGTGTCAAACGTGTACTCAACTCCATTTTTAAATGGTATGGTCCCATTAGAAAGAAGAACCTGATTATCGCTGTCTTGGACAAGTGAAATACCGTGAGGATTACCCTGAGGACTCATTGTGCTATTGTCAGCATTAGACCAGATAACTTTCGTCCCTTCTACGATTGTCGCATCAAGAGGAAGGAATCCCTGATTAACTAATCTTTTATCAGGGAACAAAACGACGAGATTATGTACGTCAGAATCTAACTTCATGGAATTCGTCTGTGCAATGTCGCCAGCATTCAATCGTGGACCAGCAGTAGGAGCTGTACTCGAACCAACCCCTCCCTCACTTGAAGTAGTATTTGCGGGCTCTTCGGTCCCTGGTAAAACATTTACCTGAGCATAAACTGTCTCAACTGAGCTATGGGTACCAGCGCCTGACAAGACCAGGATAGCAGCGACAGAAACGGTAAGCGCTATGACACTCAAACTTATATTCATTTGGAGGCTGTAGGCAGACTCCCATTTATAATGCATTGTGTTTGAAAGAGTTGACCTTCGTATCGTACAAGCACGGTCAAATTTAAAGGGAATAGTTAGCAATGCCTTAACATTTATACTATAATTCGGTTCGATCTTATCCGTTGTCCATTTTGGAGGAGGTCCAGCCACTCTTCGTCTCACCAGAATTAGGAGATGTTGGAGTACCTTTTGCTGATTTTCCTATGAAAGTTTCGCTTACCGACTCAAATGTGATAGTCTATGGAGTTCCATTGGACCTCACAACCTCCTTTGGAAAAGGGACCAGGGAAGGGCCCAATTCAATCAGATTGACTTCTGCAAAACAGATAGAAACCTACTTATTTGAAGAAAATACTGATTTGGCTGACAAGGTCAAACTCTATGATTTCGGCGATCTTAAGATGCCTCAACTTGATTCTAACTGCAATCTGAGCTCCATTATTTCATCAATTGGGTCAAACATTACTATGACTGCAGATCATATAAAAGCGAGCAGCAAAATTCCAATTTTGTTAGGGGGAGAACACACCATCTCATACTACCAGCTTAAGGCGCTGGCCGACACAAAGCCTCTGATTCTCCATTTCGATGCTCATAGAGATTTGAAGCCTGAATATGGTGGGATGGTCATGTGTCATACAACTCCTTTTTACCATCTAATCAACGACGGACATATTCGTAGTCACGATCTAGTTCAAATTGGAATAAGACAATGTGATCGACAGGAGAATCAATTTGCATTAAATAAAGGTGTCGTTACGTTCGATGCTTGGACAATTCATGATAACATTGATAAATTATTGTTATACATTAACGAAGTTACTTGCAATAGAGTTATCTATATTTCATTTGACATAGACGTTTACGATCTATCATATGTTCCGTGCACCGGATGTCCTGAACCGTACGGTTTGGACCCATTCCAGGTGACTAAAATAATAAAAAGCATAAGCTCCTCGGCTTTGCTCATAGGTATGGATATGGTGGAAGTTGCGGCTAGAAGTAATGATTATAGAGAAGGTACGCTGGCTGTCCAAACCCTTTACAGGATGTTGGTTAATCTGCAAAAGGCTTATTTATAGTCGCTGGAATCCGCTACAAATGGGAGATTGTTTAGTGGTTGTGTTAGCCGGTGAATTGGGGTCTCTTAGAAAGTAACATAGGAAGGTTCAAGGGCAGATATGGCTTATCTGCAGTTTTATTTGTTATTTCATCGGCCAATCCATCTATTGTCATGGTTCTCCTTTCACTTGGATTTGAACGATCTCGGATTTGAAATTTTGCCTCTTCTACTTCAGTATCCCCTATAACAACGATATAATTAATCCATTCCATTTCTGCATCTCGGATCTTTTTTCCTACTGATTCATCCCGATCATCTAGATCTACTCTAATGTATTTTTTTGAAAGTGCATCAGCAATCTCCTTACAATAAGCGGTATGGTTTGAGGTCACAGGAATCAAACGCATTTGAGTGGGCGAAAGCCATAGTGGCAGCGTAGGCTTATCGCCAGTTTTTGAACTTTTTGCAGCCTTTTCTAGTAATGCATAAATTACACGTTCAACTGCTCCACTTGGTGAATTGTGCAGGATTACAGGATACTTTCTCGATCCATCTTCATCGACAAACGTTATGTTGTATCGTTTACTATTTTCAATATCGATCTGGTCCGTAGAAAGTGCAGAAGCTTTTCCTTGATTATCTATGAAGTTAAACTCCCATTTTAGGATAAAATAGAAGAACCGCTCTTTCCACAATTCCACCAGCACAGGACGATCAAATTTCCGAGCTAATTCAATTATCATATCTTTATTCTCCTGGAAGCAAGCCTCGGTAAACCGTATTGCCATCTCAATGTCGCCACAGGTTGAAATTCCCAAATCATTTAAAACAGTGGTCGATAAATCAAATCTTTTTAGAAGCTCCGACTTGGCCTCCTCCATATCTCTGCAAAATGCATGACAATCAGGCATACTGAATGCTCTCAACCTTTTCAACCCTACAATCTCTCCGGTCTTCTCTCTACGGAAACTATATCTGGTAAGTTCATAAAGTCGAAGGGGTAGATTCTTGTAAGATATCAATAAATCTTTTGCCATTAGAAACTGGCCAAAACATGCTGCAAATCTAAGGAAATAATGTTTCCCATGGTCAGTAACGATATTGTACTGTCTTGCGGGAAATCGGTTAAAGTAACTCTCCAGTGATGGATGTTTCGAATCATACATTATGGGAGTTTCTATCTCTATTCCGCCGTAGGCGCTCACCATTTTGGTAACGTACTGTTCTATCAATGACTTGATCAAGCGACCCTTGGGGTAGAATCGCATATTCCCGGAATCAGATGCTGGTTCATAATCAGCTATAGCTAGTTTCCGCATCAATTTAACATGAGGTGGAATTTCATCAACAGCTCTCCTCTTCTCGATCTCGTAACTTATTAGGCTCTTTAGATTGCTTTGATTGCTCGAATATTTGTACTCCTTTAAAGGGATCATGTTCCCATCTGGTTTCAATACAAACCATTGTGATCGTAATGAATCCTCTGCGCTAAGCGCACTGGATATGCCTGTACCAGAACTATTCAGTGCTGTCTTTGATAGCGAACCACTCTCTTTATCTGAATATTTAGTAATAGAACTCTTATCATATGTTCTAAAATTCTCCGCTAAAGGATGTGCTTTGACTTTTACTGAAAATGATTTTGTCCATCCGAACGGTGCCCTCCTGACTTCTATATCTTCTTTCATGGTTTCTTCTTTCATCCTGTTCATGATCTCCAAAGCTTGTTGTGGTGAGGCAAGATTCGAGCTCAAGTGCGAATAAGGGTAAATTAGGAGCTTATTGTTCTTAATCCCTTGCATATACCGCTTGATATCCTGCGCAGCAAATTTGACTATGGAAATATCATCGCCTTCCTCGATTGCTACAAGTGTAACAACCAAGTCTTGAAGTCTCACCTTATCGAGCGATACATCCTGATCGGCGTATTCTTCTTCTATCTCTCTAGTAACAGGCTCGTACTCGAAGAATTCAGCATGAAGTTGAAGTACTCGCATTCTATGGAAGATAGTAGGAATACTTGGATGATTAAAGGCTTTTGAAGGATGGATGAGATACTCCTGAACCTGGATGGTCAAGAAATGAGTTGTTTAAGACCATCTTTGTGGCCTTTTTCAGCCTAAACGTAGGCTAGTCCCATCTCGCTCGCTCATTTTCTCGATCATCTTTGGTAGCTTTCTTCCAATCTTTATAGTGTTGTCTACAAAGGTAAATCCTTTTGTTCGAAGAATCGATCATTAGATCAATGGCCATTGCGGCTTTACTTCCACTCATGGATCTAAGGGCGATCTGGTCACATCCTTGTACACTACATGCAATTCCTTTATCCACCTTACCCATACTATTGTAAAATGAAAAGCGCTGGTATAAAACCTTGATCAAGCACTAATATCGGCATTAGAAATTGGGTATAATTCGGGAAATTACCCTCCTCTATAGTATCATACAACAGACTAAATATCTATCCATTCAAAGTATACCATAATATTTAATAAGAAATTACTAGAAGAATACTTATTTATTATTCCCGACAGTTATATTCGATAAAATGATTGTATGCTTATCTTCGATTTACACTAACTTAAGATTTGGTATATGTTTTAGTTCATTATAAATACTTAATTCTCCAGGGGTTTGTGAATGAAATCTATTAACGGATTGTTATCGCTGTTAATGATCAAACAATCAAATATGAAGGATAGTAACAATATTAGAAAAGCAAGTGTTTCCTTTACAGTATTCCTGATATTACTATCAATGATTTCGATGTCCGGTCTGGCCGGTGCTCAATCGATGTCCCACCAAGGCAACTTGAGTGTATCAGGAGATACTTCAAAAGTTCAAGACAAAACAAGTAATCCGAAGACAGAATGTAACGATCCGATCGATATCAAAAATGTATCGAGCAGCAACGTCGATAATGATAAAACCAATGTTATGGCTGCACAGTCGGCATTTGATAACGATGAGGATACAGAATGGTCTGAAGAGAGAGTAGGTGCATACCTAGAGTTCGACATTGGGACAATCAGATCAATTTGTGAGTTAAAGATCCTTTGGGACGAAGGAAATGAGAGATCATATAATTTTGTGATTTCTGTTTCCGAAAACGGTACTGAATTTACAGATAGGGTTAGAGCTGTAAGCAGTGGAAATTCTGGACTTCCAGAATCATACGCTATTCCAGATACCATAGCTAAACAGATCCGACTCACAGTCTATGGGAACAGTGAAGATGAATCTGCCGGTGTTAAAGAAATAAGTGTAAATGGAAGAGACGTAAGGAAAATAGGGCAAGAGTACAAAATTTGTGAAGAGCTTCCGATAATTAATTTTGTGGCCAGTCCTAGCCAATCGCGAGATCATCCAGAGAATGCCGCGGATGGAGATTTTACGACAACTTGGTCTAGTTTGGGCGTAGGTTCGTTTATACAAACTGATCTTGGCGCACTGAAATCGGTCTGTGGTGCCAGTATAGCCTGGTATAATGGAGAGAGCAGACAGTATGTTTTTGAAATTTCAGTCTCTAAAGATGGAATGAACTTTGGCCAGGTTTATGAAGGAATAAGCAGCGGCAAATCCATTCGACCACAAAATTATGCCTTTTCAGAAGTGGATGCCAGATATGTAAGAATTACCGTATTCGGTAACGATAAGAATAATTGGGCCGGTATTACTGAATTGTCTATAAAAGGATTCACTCCACCATCCCCCCCTAATAAGCCTCCAATTGCCGACTCAAAAAGTGTTTCAACTGACATGAATGTTCCCATTCCAATCAAATTATCTGGATCAGACCCAGAAGGCTCTCCATTGACCTTCAACATAGTCGATCTTCCTAAACATGGTCAATTATCGTCCGTGTCAGGTGACACTGTGAAGTATACCCCCGATAAGGAATATTCAGGCTCGGATAGCTTCACATACACTGTCAAAGACAATAAAGGCCTAACCAGCAATAAGGCAATAGTTACTATTAATATTAAGGAAGTCCTCGAATGTAGTATACTTAACCCGACGGTGGTAACAGCAATAGGAAGTGATGCAAATGTTCCCTCTAATGTAATAGACAAAAATCTCAACACGAGGTGGTCTAAGGACGGTATCGGGTCTTGGATTCAGTTTGATCTAGGATCAAAAACAAAGATTTGTAGCGTTGATATTGCATGGTATAGAGGGGACATGAGGCAAAATGATTTCACAGTATCAGTCTCTGATGATGGTTCTACCTTTGAGAACGTATTTGAAGGAAGAAGCAATGGTAGTGCCACAGGTTTTGAGAAGTACAATTTACCTTCAGGTCCTGAAGGAAAGTTTGTACGAATTACCGTGAATGGTAATTCTGAGAATAGCTGGGCCAGTATAACAGAGATCGCCTTATTTGGAGCTAGAAGTGGGTCAGAACCTCCATCAGCACCTCCAAGTCCACCTCCATCAGCACCTCCAAGTCCACCTCCATCAGCACCTCCAAGTCCACCTCCA
>WHTU01000150.1 GCA_009377575.1 Nitrososphaeraceae archaeon
GTGATGACCGGACCCGCCGCTCAGATCGGTCCGCGCAAGCCCTGCCCGGTCTGCACGATCACGACCACGAGGAGGATCGCGTGAGACGGCTTGTCGTCTGGACGCTTCTCGTCGGCGCGGTCGCGTATGCTGTGTCAGAGCCGGCCGCCGCCGCGAATCTCGTGATGGCAGGGCTCAGAGGCGCCGAGCTGATCGTTCGCGCCATCGCGGCGTTCGTCGCCGAACTGGCAGCGACGCTATGACGAAGGAGAGGAAACGTGCCAACACCGGCAGGAAAGCCTAAAGTGGGCGAGTACGTCGTCTCACCAAGCGGCACCCGCTGCGAGGTCGTCCGCCGCGAGGGCGGGGACGACTACGCCGTCTGGGTCCGCAGCGAGGACGACGGCCAGGTCCACATCATCACCTACTTCGCCCAGTGGCTCAAGCAGGGGAAGTGGAAGCTCGAAGAGCAACACCCCATCAGCAACGACTGAGAGGAAGTACCCGTCATGCTTACCCGCCTACTTATCATCGCGGCGCTGTTCGTCGCTGGCTGCGCGAGCGGCAGCGACGTCACCGGCGTTGAGCCGGAGCGCGCTGACTTCGCCAACGAGCCTGAAGAGGAAGAGGTCGCGCCTGAGCCTGAGCCTGAGCCTGAGCCTGAGCCAGAGCCCGAAGCCGGTGACGAGCACGTTGTCGAATTTGACGAGCCGGTCATCTGGACCGACGGCACAGGTCTCGAGCTTCAGATCCACGCTGTGGCTATCACCAGCCGCGAGCACGCGGCCGACCGGATGGCCGATGAGTTCATGGAGCTCGACGACCTGCTCGACGACGATCGAGTGTCCTCGTTCGTGACGTTCGTCGTCGAAGCGGTCAACGGCACCGACCAGGTGCTCGACTGGTACCCGAACCAGGGTGAGATCGTGATCGGACAGGAGCAGGTGGAAGCAGACCTGTGGCTGTCAGGTGACGTCGGTCGGTCCGAGTGGCAGCCAGGGACCCGTCAGCGTGACCAGGTGGTGTTCCCGCTGCACTCCGACTACGACCTGGTGCTGGGTGCCGGCGAGGCCAGGCTCCTGGTCGACTCCGCGATGACGTCCGCCGAGTGGACGGAGATCGGATCCGCAGCCGACATCGCCATCAGCTGGTGATCACTCGCCGCTCCACCGGCGTCTGGCCGCTCCGCAGGCGCCGGTGGACGCGGTCCAGGTGAAGAGAAAGGAAGACGCATG
>WHTU01000151.1 GCA_009377575.1 Nitrososphaeraceae archaeon
AACGTAATAGTGAAGTGCCATGTGAAGGTACGGCATATTTTGGAGGTATACATCCCGAAGGTACTGTCCGGTGGAAGAAATCGATCTGGTGGACGGGAGGATATACTGAGGAGCGATTTGGTCATAAGATTACTGATCCCCTTATTGGAAAATGGATAGGATGGAAAGTTGTTATGTACGATATTGTACTTGGTAATAATACCACAGCTGTGAAACTGGAATCTTATATAGACCTGACCAACAATGGGAGTTGGACTAAAGTCACTGATATTATAGACAGTGGAGGTTGGTATGCCCGTACTCCGGATGCAGAGTTCTTTAGTGCTGTAGGGATGGGGTTATAATATAATCGGTATTCTTACATACTAACTGAGACCTAGTGCCTTCTTGATTTCTTTCTCATATTCCGGAAAGAAATCAGTTATCTGAGCGATGTCAAACTGCCGTAGTATTGAATCTCTAGATTCTCTATCAAGAAGAAATTCAAATGACTTCTTGACAAATTCTTCAGGAACTATGCGTCCTTTATCTGTCAAATCCATGTAATAATCCTTATCCAGTGTAATTTGGTGAATAGTTTTAGAACCACTTCCGTCATTCTCAAATATTTCTACGTTATACCTCCAACTACTATTGTCCAATGGAGAAACGGCGATGACAGAGATTCTTGTCATATGCAATACTATAACAAGCTGACCTTTTATTGCTTATCGTACGTCGAAATGAAATTTGTCTGTGTTTATTCGTCACATCTAAGCGTCGCATGATTTAGCTAGCAATAGAATTTTGAGATAGTCGACATAAGCTGAGGTGAAGGCACGGCTTCTGCCTTAAGGCATGCTTTCTCCCCATGAGTTGAGCAAAAACGTACAATAAGAATGACAAAGTCAGCGAGAAGAATCTCTACCTAAAACACTATTAATTACTAATTTGGCAAATTCCTCATCAGTTGTATTTTTTCTCTTTTCCATCATCTTCAAAGCATCTTCACCTACAAGATACCTTGTTTTAGGATTGTCAGATGTAACTGCTTCTAGAACCATATCTGCCACATCACTGGCAGGCGAACCTTTTTCAAATCTTGGTTTAAATGCAGAGATTCTTTTCTGAAGTATTTCCACATAAGGTGAATTGTCACTATTGCTGTTTCTAAATGTAATAACGTCTTTACCTATCTTCATATTATTTACA
>WHTU01000152.1 GCA_009377575.1 Nitrososphaeraceae archaeon
ATAACATTCAATGTACAAGACTATACTTCATTTCTTTTATCTCTTATAAATTCAACGACGACATCCAAACGGTCTATATTGAGTTGTTTTAATTCGCGTTCAAAATCATTCATCTCTTTGCTATGTGCTACTACTATATGATTTTTTATTGCAACATATTCTAAATCAAATTCTTTTATTAGTTCATTGTAATTTTTGTGGAGCCATCTGCTATCGTCAATGAATTGGTTAAATCGATCATCTCTGACTCTTGACATGTGATGTATTGGAAACAGAGAATATTTACATCTTCTTAATATGCATTCTGATTAGTCTGGCATGTTTAGAACTCAAATTCTTTTAGTGAATCATCTGAAATATTAAGAAAAATCTGTTTCTCATCGTAGCGATCTATTTTTCTCTTGGGTATCAAATATTCGTGTTCTTTCTTGTTTTCACCGTCTATTACAACCAGATTGTCTTTGTATTCTGCGAATACTTTTCCGATTTCTCTGCCTTGAATAGGACTCTTCCCATCGTTTCTGATGATATTATTTATAATCACTGGAATTCGATAAAATGTATAATAATTCCACTTAAATGGATCGTTGGTATTGTGCACTTCATTACTCTCGGTACTATCATCGCTCATCGCAAATACTCCTCAAAAAGATATTTAACTATTATGAAATGTATACACTGATCAATGTTTGATTAGAAGATAATAGTGGATAGATTTACTTAGTACATTTTCACAGATTTAATATCATTAATTGATAAAGAGCTACCAATAGCTTAAGAGTGGGCTATATTTTCTACGTGATTGGGGAGCTGGGGTAAACACCGGTTGACTATGCGAAGAGAAGATTGATCATTGAAGCTAGACCCGTCTCCGATATCGAGCGAGTCTTTATTCTTCTATCTTTCAGCATCTGGACTATCATCTATACTTATTTAGCGATCGTACTCATTATCTTTCTCAATATGATTATCCTTATCATTAATAACATCAATGTCTGTGGTCCCCAGATCTCCAATAGTCATGCTTAAAATCTCTAGGAAGCAACTTCAGCTGCTAACTCAGTTCTTTATCATAATACCTACTAATTAGTACTAGGTGATTATCTCTGCAATTTTGGCATTAGAGATAGAGGTTCATGGACATGCAATGATTGTATGACAGAAGAGAAACTTTCTACCGCCTCAT
>WHTU01000153.1 GCA_009377575.1 Nitrososphaeraceae archaeon
AAGATAAGCCGAGTGTAACCTAAAGATGGCAGCCTGAAATGCACGGTATTTGCGTATTGCAATGGCCGCTTGCATAACAAATTACAAAAAAGGTCTATGTTTGATGCCAGAAAAGACTGTTATTTTGAGGGAGAACGGAGTTCTGGTTGCAGTCACCGATCTCCAATCTGGAACGTGGCAAATGGCGCGGGATATGTTTGAAGTATTACAAAAAGAACTTGGCCTAATGAAAAAGGATGTCAGTGAAGTAAAAATAAATACGAAATTGATCCAGGAAGTATCTAACGACATTACGGCGTTGATTAAATTCACATCCAATGTTAAGTTGAATAATACTAAGATTCTGAATTTAACAAAGAAGATAGATCAAGATACCAATGAAATAACGGAGGCACTAAATCTCTATAAAAATAAACTAAGATCTGCCATCGAATAGTGATTACAGATTAAAGAATCTGCGCGCAAAAATCAATGCACGAGATATCTGAAAAATATTCACTGTTTACTGTAATCCCATGTTGAGTAATACTTTGGAGTTATCTCCAGAACAATAGATTCACCCTTCTTAAGTTCATCTCGAACTGCAAGTGCCTTCGGATCTTCCAAATTCCCCAAATATCTAACCATGATCTTTTCCCAAATACCATTATTAAAATTCACATCTTTCCTTTATTCTTGCAATTCCCTTTCCTCTTACTCCTTTATATGGAGGATTTGGATCGTCGATGCAGAAATAAACCATCTTACTATTTCGGAGATTAATCGTTTTCTTTGAATCTTTACCCGTTAGGATATAGAATCGTTTATCCGACTGATCGTAATAGTATCCTACGGGATGAATATTTGTGTGACCTTCTTCGTCTACTGTTCCAAAATATAAATTTAAAACGTTCGTCGTTAGGAAGTCTTTTAACTCATGTTCACTCAGGGGAGCGCCAAAACCTGGACTTGCGTTTAGGATTTTTAACATAGAGAAATAGATGATTTAATGTATTTAAGTCAATTTATTTCTCTTCATTTTCTGCGCGCAAAAATCAATACGCGTTAGGTCTATGACTTACTGTTTACTGTAATCCCAAGTTGAGTAGTACTTTGGACTAATTTCTACAACAATTGACTGTCCCTTCTTCTGCATATCAAGTAGTCCCTTCGCCATCGGATGATCTATATTTCCCA
>WHTU01000154.1 GCA_009377575.1 Nitrososphaeraceae archaeon
GAGTCCTGGTATTATCTACCATTGCTTTGATTCGGTAGAAGTTTGGATTTTACGGCCAGAAGTTCTTTCTAGAATCTGTAATTCTGACTAGTATCATGAGAAGGTAAAGGGACTTTTTGAGCGTGATTTTTTGAGCGTGATAATGTCCTCCTTCGGGACATTATATGGTATTATTATTGGTATTGAGTTGGCAGTAGCTGATCCAAAAAATGATTACTTTCATTACTTCTCGAATTGTTGTTTATTGCTTGATGCATCGTCTATCTAGTTATATCCTTAGTTGCATTTAGTATTAATTGAGCAATCTCATCGGGATGCGACAAAATAGATGCATGGCTAGAGTTTAGTGAGAGGATGGTAGCATTCATGCGTTCTGCGTAGTTGCGTTGAATATCTGGAGGAAGTAAGCGATCATTTTCGGAGACTTGATACCATGTTGGAAGCTGCTTCCATGCAGGAGGACCAGATTTTTCCATACCAGTTGATATATTAAATGGCTTCTGTACTGCCGCCAGGATACCAGCTTCAGCAGGATCAATATCATGAGCATACAATTCATGTAATTTTTCTGGGATAAAGTACGAAAAGCCTTTGCTATCAAACGCAATGCTTTCATTGACCATTCTTAAATATTCTTGGGGAAGCTGTTCAAAGAAATCATTACCAGTTTCACTCTCATCAGGGGCAATCCCAGCAATATAAACGAGGCCTATGACGCTGGGATTATTGTAACCAGCATTTGTGATTACCTCTCCACCGTATGAGTGTCCTACAAGAATAGTTGGTCCTCCTCCAACCCTCTCAATTGCTCGCTTTACTGTATCGATATCATCTTCAAGAGAATAAAGAGGAAGCTGTGCAGCGATAACTCTATGTCCAGAATCAATTAGAATAGGAATTACTTTGCTCCATGCAGACCCATCACTCCCTGTCCCATGAACCAGGACTATATTCGTGTCATTTGTTGATGTCATGTTCTTTAATGGTTCTTGGTTGTCAGAGCTCGCCAAACCATGGTAGTTACTCGATACGAGACTCAAAATAAGTATTAAGCTAAGGCAAATCAACACTAGAAATTTTATACTCCTAAAATATTCTTCCATATTTACCCATGACTAAATCCCAGTATATAAGAGTACTCACTTTCATTTGTCCTCCTTTACTA
>WHTU01000155.1 GCA_009377575.1 Nitrososphaeraceae archaeon
GATTGTATATCGGAGAAAAATAAGCACCGAATATTAATGATATTATAATTAATACGATTCCTGCTATAACTAAGCCCTTACTCTTCATTGCCTTTAGCAGTATTTGCAGCATCAATTATTTATATCCAAGTAGTACGATCAACTAAATAATCATATATAAGTATACAAGGGATCAGAAGTATATTTGGTAACGTATTGTCGCTGGTTGGCATTGTTTTTGTGTTGTCATTGTCTAAATTTATGGCGATAAGAGGGCAGCATTCTTAATGGGGAAAGTTCTTCTGTCTTTCTTATTAAGAAATGCTGTTCTTATTGTAATAGCAGTAATAGGCCAGGGCTACTTTGCTTTGATAAGCTGTTCAAAATTGTTCATTCCTGGTCTACTACTTTACTTTGGTAGTAGTATTATTAGGGAAAGTTTTTCTGTCTATATTATTAGGAGGTGGTATTCTTAGTTGATGAATATGTTAGAAAAGGTTAAACACATGGAATGCATATCCTAATACTTAGAATATAAGATGAAAATAAAGTGAAATCGTCAAATCAAACCCTTGGATTATGATAGCTTCTACTCCTAATGCTCCTGAAGGACTATTCTAAAGGATAGAAAAAGAACTTCATTTATCAGGGCATTGAAAAAAAGATTAGATGAAGATATCAACTACGAACAGACGATAGCGTTCCACAAGAAGTAATATCCTCCTGTGTATGATATGGAATATTTACAACAGAATATGTTCGTCAATCCAGTGCATTTTCGAAGTATCACAAGAGATGCTATCGCATTGCAAAGAAATAATTGAGTATAGGAATGGATATGTTGCAATCTGTCCAAGGCATAGCAAGTTGATTATTGCACTACGTACAGCTGTAGAGAAAGGAGATGGTACTATGAATAAGTAAGCGATCTCGTATGATGACGTTTTTGATGACTTAAAGGTTATCGCTTCAGACCATCTGTTCAGTTCTCGTACAATCTGATCACCTGGATACTGAATACAAAGCTTATTGCTGCTGCATTTGAAGTACAAGAAAGTTAACCACCCACCCTTTAGGTTTTTGATGCGAGCTTCTCGGAATGGCAAAAAAGGTCTCTAAAGCTCTAGAGATATTA
>WHTU01000156.1:0-757 GCA_009377575.1 Nitrososphaeraceae archaeon
TTGTTCTTCCCGTTCTACGACTAGTTTGTATGTTTGCAGTTTGTGACGCTCGTGATAATCTATATCTCTTATATTCTTCATCCACTTCCATTGCTGCTTTTAATATCCTGCTCCTTGTAGACACAGATTTTGAAGATTGTAGAAACATTTTGGTGTCTTTTGGCAGACAATGTCCTCCTATACCGTCTCTGGGCTCAAGTATCTCCACATTCCATTTAGTGTTTAGGGCTTCACGCAATTCTGGGAAGTTTATACTATTTGCTTGACAGTAAAGGTAGATATCCTCTGCAAATGCTATTTGAAGATATCTATGCGCATTTTCAGCTATCTTTGTTATTTCAGCAATTTCTACATCAGAAACAGGATGTAAAGGTATTCCTAGATTAGGAGTGTAATTGACGATGGTATTATTTTTGCCAGTAGTAGGAGAAGGAGAAGAAAAAGGAGAAGCGTTAGTAGTAGCAAATGAAGTAGTAGTAATAACATCATCCATGGCAGCAGCAGCTGAATTATCTATAGTTGAGGGAGTGGTGATGCCGATGTCGCCATCTCTCATAAGGATGCTGTGATTACCATTACCATTACCATTACCGCCATTGATATTGTTGTTGCCATTAAATTGGCCATAGAACTGCACAGCTGCTTTAAGACAACAATCACACACTCCTCCAACTACACGTAACTGGTTAACTCCATGCTCTTTTTCTTCTAAAGCATACCATCTATGAGGTATATGTGCAACATGTAATCTATGGTT
>WHTU01000156.1:767-1111 GCA_009377575.1 Nitrososphaeraceae archaeon
TGTCTCAATAGAGAGTACTATTCTTAGACGTTCCTCTGGGAATAGTACTCTCTATTGAGACAAGTGCACCATTTTTGGCTTCCTTTGCAATTTTCTCTTGTACAATGGACAACAAACCATCTATCTGAGGCGTAAACATATCGTCTGGTCTGTGTGTAGAGATGCAAATGATGTATACATCAAATTCACTGAAATTATCAGCTTTCTTTATTGAAGCTATCTTTTCTGCACGCTGTATTGCTTTCTGACTTATATCATATCCGTATACATCAAATCCTTTGTCCTTCACATATTTTGCTACTGGAAGGCCAAGCTGGCCTAAACCTATTATAAGAACTTTGTCG
>WHTU01000157.1 GCA_009377575.1 Nitrososphaeraceae archaeon
TTCTTTTTGCTCCTGTGGACTAACCTCTTCTAGTGTTTCGAGAGCCTGATGTTCAGGCTCCGTTTTTAGAGGAACGAGTTTTGTACAGCCATGTATTGACATGACGATATTTATCAAAATTGATTATTATATTCCAGCTGAATATAGGGGGACGGGGGGGAGCTAAATTTGAGCATCCCTACCCTCTACCAATTACTGGCTGATTCATTCCCTCCTAATCTGACCGAAACATAATAGAACAATGGTATTGACTAATTATATAGAACTTAAATACTAGTTCGGATGACTCGTATACTAGAATGCAAACACAAGCATACGTAATAACAATAGTACTTCTGAGTACAATCGTGGCATCTCTGTCTGTTGGAAACTCGATGGTATATAGTAGTAGTGATGATGATGAGAATGATGATGAGAATGATGATGAGAATAATCCCTGCTATGAAGCTGGCTTTGAAGCTGGACGCAGTGGCTCATTCAATCAAACTCAACAGAGCGATTGCGGTACCACCGGTCAGGCATACTATGAGGGCTTCATATCAGGTTGCATATCATCCGGGGGAGGAGATTATTCTGCCTGTGACTCAAAGACAAGATAGATAGCTAACTAGCTATTTTTATTATTTATTCAAATTGGATCTATGGATAGTCTATCTATATGATTTATTGTAACGCTTTCTGTTTCTACAGATCAAAGCCAGACACTCTCCCCTGACTCATCGTATTTCACTAATTATATTGTAAATTGGCTAGTAGCTTTCTATTTCAATATATGTACTATTACGCATAACAAAGATCATAAACATCTGCTCGATACCACTTTTAGCGTGATGATACAATCATCGGAAAAATACCTGCTAAATCATTCTGCATATTTCTAGCAATAGCATTTGTTTCCTCATCAAGATAAAAAGCAAATTCAAAGATATCTATTTGAATATTTTTTAATAAATCTAGATGAACATTCTTAACAGCGGTTCTTTTTGTTTCATTAGCTCGTACTCTTATCTCAATTAATTCTCTAGCGATTCTTTCTAACTGGCTTTTAGATCTACTTCTAATAAGTGGATTTTGAAAATACTGAATAAATAGATCTACATTATTATCAT
>WHTU01000158.1 GCA_009377575.1 Nitrososphaeraceae archaeon
ACTAACGATCGGCGTATTCCATTCAATTCATTTATTATATTAAAAGAAATAACTGCTTTGTTGCGTGATTCATTATGTTTTATGTGATACTTATTTGACCAATCCGCATTTAGCTACGAATAGTAATTATCCTATAGTATATGATCGACTGGCCTTCCTACAATGAATCACTAGTCAGACGCGGTCAAATACTCTTAGATTTTGATGTTCTTGATGGATGGGATAATGAATTATTTCAAATGAACCATGGTAAGGTTGGTGAACCGTACGACTATCCAGATTCCTTTATTCAACTCTTAGGATACATGAGAGCATATTTCCATTTACCATATAGACAAACAGAAGGTGTAGTTACAGCTCATGCAAGTAAGAAAGTTCTAGGCATACCACATTATAGTACCATAAGTAGACGTATAAACAGACTGGAGATTAAAATCAATGAAAAATTAGGAAATGATATTGTCATTGCTTTAGACAGCACTGGCATTAAAGTAGCTAATCGAGGAGAATGGATACGGCATAAATGGCATGTTAGAAAAGGCTATCTAAAAATACATGTAGCAGTAGATATCAAAAATAAGAAGATTATTTCTTTGGAGGTAACAAGTGAAGAAGTACATGATGGTAAGATGCTAAAGAAGTTAGTAGACAATGCTTTAGAAAATAATAATGTAAAGGGTGCGTTAGCAGATGGTATGTATGATAGTAATAAGAATTTTAGATATCTATCCAAGAACCATATTAAACCCGGTATAAAGACAAGAAGCAATTCCAAGGTTAGACCGACTAACTGTAATTCCAGAAATATGTCTGTAATAAGACAACAAACAAACCTCAAAAGGTGGAAGCATAGCGTCAGCTATGGACATAGATGGATGGCAGAAACAGCATTCTCTTCTATTAAAAGAATGTTTGGTGAGTATGTAACAGCTAGAAAATTTCCTTACATGGTAAAGGAAATCTTACTAAAAGCAGCTTTGTATAACATGTTCAATCGAATGACATAACTAACGCTTGCATAAGGCAAAATCCTAATGGATCATGCAACATTGCAGAAATAACTGAAGGCGATACGCTTACAAATTATGTCATGGAAGCACTTAAGTTT
>WHTU01000159.1:0-313 GCA_009377575.1 Nitrososphaeraceae archaeon
CTCTTAACTTTATAGATTTTGAGTAGTAGACCGAAATAAAAATTCAGGTACTTGAAGCCGCTGGTACGAGTTCGACCGCTATCAATGATGTACGAAATAAAAAACAGGTATTATTGTACAGGTCAAAGGAATCAGGCAGTAGGTCAGGAATGAAGCCTATAGTAAGTAGCGCCTGACCTAGCACCAGGCCTTTCACGAGTGAAGTTGTAGCCGGTGTAGCTTACAATGTTTACCATTATAGTCAATATTTTATAAAAATGTTAACCCGAAAGAAAATATTGGTTAGGAATGAAGACTGAGTAATAGCTTGTTT
>WHTU01000159.1:322-1099 GCA_009377575.1 Nitrososphaeraceae archaeon
TGACTTTAGAACACCACAGGCATTTCCATTTACCCATAGTTCAAATAAGAACGGTATCTCTTAATAATACAGACGGAAAAACTTTCCCTATTAAGTATACTACCGAACTAAATACCCAAAATATAAGATGCTGACGCTCATATTTTATTTCCCTCATAATATTTAACAATGAAGTATCTGTACATATTTCTTTCAAATACAGCGATACAATAAACTCAATGTTGGAGGGAAACTCAATACATAGGAATCAGTAAAGAGGTATGCTAAGATACGTCAGTTTCACCTAAACTTTTTTATAACATATTTGTGAAAGGAGCGGCTGCAGTACACAGAAGTACTGCCGATTCAGACAGAAACGCGTCGTAAAGTCTAGGCTAAGGTAGGCGACCCACTTAAAGCATTCTGGCTTCATTTCTTCATGGTCGTCCTACCTTTTCTTAGCTAAACGTAAAAGCTATAGGTGACTTCTTGTTATAGTAAGATACTACGCACAAAGCAATGGATATGCTAACTAGTGTGCAAAACGATTCATATAGCTTGGGAGTCTAAAAGCCTCCAGGTTCCATTATTCATTCAAAACGAATGAACAACTCCAGTGGAAGTTTACCCTATAATTGGTAACGGTTTTCCAAGCGTAAATATTTGCGACAGCTATGGCTAACTACATCAAATCATGGGTCCGGAGTAGGCTTCCTGAGTTTCCTTTCCCTCAGACCAGAACCAATTAAAGCTTCTACAGATATGACAGGTTCAAACATGGTACAGAAGACGCTGACT
>WHTU01000015.1 GCA_009377575.1 Nitrososphaeraceae archaeon
TGTAGGGAGATATAGATAATGTACGAAGGGATAAAATGGTTTATGCAACAGAGCTGATAAAGACGGTAGTGAAGGCGAGCCTCGAATGGATTACTATCCGAAAATACTATTTGGTGCATATGTAAACAAAGGTGAAGCGAGCTAGGATTAAGGGAAACAGTAATCCTTAAAATAGTTCACATGGATTACCGACATGGGTCACACTTCTGACTCTAAAGATGAGAAAATAGCTGTGGCGTTGTTATTTTGGCTGTATAGGTCGATTTGTCGATGTACAGACTCATAATACTGTAGCTGTGTTCTCTGTCTCCAATCAGCCTTCATTTCCCGAACAATAATTGCAACTAGCCAATGCATTTGGCCAATGCATCTGGCACTGTTCAACTTGCAACTACGTTTCCAGATAGTAGCGTAACCGATTTAGTTTCATTGATTACATTTACCAATGCTGAAAAGGAAATTGTGCTCCTAAATCTTTAATCGAAGATAGTTAAACCTTCGATTAGAAGTTCCATTAAAGAAGACCTATGAATAAGGTTCGTCATCTGTCCAATATGGGAGTCAAAAAATAGTTAAACCTGAGATTTACAGCATTACCACAAATATTTGTATTCAATAGAGTTTGGTGAAATTTCCTTTCCTGCAATAGTATCGTGTAGGTTCCATGGCTACAACCATTGCATGTACTGGCATATGACATAGAATAGATTTATCTGAGCACGGGGAGAAATGAGACTACCTTCCGAGAAAACCAACTAGAGTTGCTTCTGCGGTCTTGCCTGGTCTCCATACGAAGTTAGCTAACTTATGGCTTAGATTAATAATAGTTTCTAACACAACACGTTGAATTAACCCACTTAAGAATAAGAGGTTAACTTTACTTCCATAATCCATTCACACGTGATGCCATACTTAGCCTGATGCTTCTCTACAGCACTTTTATTCGGAGCTTCAACCAAACAGAATACCTTGTCATCTTCGATATTATACATAATATTTTCTGTAGTAACACCGAATTCATCAGGAAGTTCATTTTGAATTTTCTTTAGCACGTCCTCATTCATGCCACCAGTAGGATGCACATCAAGGAATTTCGCCACTGTAGGACTTTAGTTATGCTCAGACCTGTATATATTTATCTTTCCCAGAATCATCTTTTTCCATTATTCTTATACCAGTTAGCAAATATTCTCTAACTAGATTTGACTAATCAGTAACATATAGTAGACAGGAAAAGCTATTTGGATCATCTCATCCTTAGATTTGTTTGACTGTCTCAAGAGGGAGATTAGTAGAGTTATACAGAAAAGAATCAAACGCTAAGGTAAAGGAGCGACTGCTTCTTGTCATCAGAGTCGTAGATGAGGGAAAACTCCCAGCTCATGTAGTGAAGGAAATACATAGGAGTAAGCCTTGGGCTTGTTACTGGCTTGAAAGATATAGCAAAGAAGACATTAAAGGGTTGAGGGATAAACCAAGAAGTGGAAGAATAGCACGGATTCCTTTAGAGGTATCAACAAGAATAAAAAAGACGTTAAGAGAAAGCAGACAGTGATGGACTACCAAACAAGTAAATGATCTAATAGTGAACGAATCAGGAATGCGCTATCACTATACACATGTCCACCGACTACTGTATAAGAAGGGGCATATTTTGAAGCGGGCAGATGTAAACGAAGACGATACCTAATGAGAATCGTACCAATAGTTACTGTAGTTATAGGGATTAATCATTGCATCCTCCTCCATATATTCGTCGGAGATTAACCAGTTTGGCATGGTTGGATCTGCACATTTACATTCTGTGTTTGCTATAAAATTAAATGGAACAGCACTTGACTTTAGCAAGCCAGAGTTTCAGGCAGGGTGGGGATGGATATACTCAGCATCGGGTAAAGTCCTATTTGGAGAGTTTTTGAAATCCATTAATATGGGAATGGAAGGCGGATGCTTTTTCTTGAATAATGCAATACAAAATGGTAGCTGAAGCGATAACTAGGGTATTCATTAATGGAAAAGAATTTGAAAACCCTCAACCAATAATAGATTATGTCATAAAAGATGATGATAGTATCCTTGTAATATTTGGAAATGAGACTGAGTGAGATCAAAAATGAACTGAATGCTCTGAATCAAATTCCAATTCAGAGGCCTCAAAATTAGGTAGAACAATTATTGTCAAGAGCAGTCATTTTTTCTATACTTGATGGATACTCGCTATATTGTTCCATGGGATTCCACCGAGGGTTGCTCTGCCTTGTAGGTGATAATTATACGCTCACCTTGATCGTAGGGACAATTAGGAATTTCCCTTGGTATTCTGTCAGTTGCCTCCACGATGCATGACCCACCTTGCTTGACGCTTATAACCACTTCCTCCGTAATACCTGGAGAGAACAGTTTCGTAATCTGGAAGCCAGACAATGCAAAGACAATGAGAATACCACCACCAATGAAAACTACAGCCAATATTTTTGGAGACATTATAGATACTACTTCGCAGCGATATTTGCTGCCTGAATGAAATATATATTTTTACTATCTTTCGTGAAACGTCTGTTCATTCTAGAATAATAGATTGCTCGAGTTATATTAACCATTTCAACTAGGAGCTTCGATCTAGTTAAATGCTTACTTTACGTCCGGTATGTCATAAGGAATTGTTGAAATTGCGATGTTTCCTACGCTCTTTTCTTAGATTTTTTATACAAAGGAACACATCTATAGCCATTACTCCAATGCCAGTAATAGGAAAAAGACGAGGAACTATGAAAATGCTTTCTATTTGGAAATCGGCGTTGATGCGTCCTACTGTCGAAACGGCAAATAGCATTGCTGCCGTATGGTTGCTCCAGTACCCTTGAGAGAAATCAGTCTTTCTCATTCCAAACGCCACACCTGCAAGTATTAAACCGGGGATGCCAGATCTCGACAGCACTTGAAACATTAGGGCATCAATATCTACAATCACCTCTGGCCCCTCGCCCTGTAGGTCAATGAGAAATACATAAAATGAAGAAGATTTGATGATCAGATACTTGGGATCAATAATGATGAAAATGTTATTATTCCAGACGAAGCTCCCGAATATGGGACCTACCTAAGTATGGGCGATACCTTCAACTTTGAGAACTTGGATTATGGAGATCAGATATTTAATACTACTCTTATTTCCTATAACGACAGGATAGGCAAATTTACCTTTAATTCAACCACCGGCGAGTTTTCTTGGTCTATGCCGTTTGATTATGATACTCAGAGAGTAGAGGAAAATCCGATACTAGCGCACGAAGAGATAAAGCTCCCAAAGCGTCTTTTTGGGAGTAGTAGATTCAATACAACTGTGAATGGGCAACCAATATCTGCAAGAATTCTTGCAATTGATCCATTTACCTCACCAAATGCTATGGTTCTACATTATTAAGTTGACAAGGATAATATAATAAAGATAGCAAAGCAATGGTAGCAACGTTCACCGGGAATGACATCCTCAACAATAGAGGACAATGCTTCAACGCCTGTTACTCAGCCTGAGACCGTCCATGGAGAAGGACAAATTTCGAAAGATGAGACTGAAGTAACAGAAGCAGTCCCGGCAACTATGGCCAAGATAAGCAATGCGAGAAAGAGTGAATTGACCGGCACGATGGATTTTACTCTACAAACAGATCAGCCTTCACCTAATGTAACAGGCACAAATCTTGGAAGCAATAGTTCAAGTGATCAAGGCGTTCAGTCAGCTTCAGTAGCTTCTTCAAACATCACCTCTAATGATCTACTCTCAGATACAGGTAGAATTCAAGCGAATATACTGTGGTCTCCATCGCCGATAAAATCGGGCACAGAATTTTCTGCAAACATTAATTTGACCGATATGTTCTCAGGAGAATCTTTTAATGCAGATTTACTGTACGATTTGTCTATTCTCAGTAATAATGATACCAAAGTAGTTAAGAAAGAAGGATTGATCGCGAAGAATTCTCAAGATATGCATTCAGTCTTGTTTCCAGCTCCCGGAGAGTACCAAGTAACATTATGCATTAACAGCTTACAAACCTTCAGGCCAGCAACAATGTTATCCATCACCAATCGACCGACATAAGGAATGAAATTGCCTGGGAACTCTGCTAGTCGCATAATAATGATATAGACAGATAGTCGTCAGGTGCTTTTCAATCGATCCATACATCATAGATCACCCGGTAATTCCCATTAGATCCCTACCTTTTATGGCATCACACAACAATTATGTGCTCTCTTATTTGTGTTAGATACTGCTAACATTTATTAAGGTATCTAATAAATGAATTAATGTGCCCAGGCATTTACTTTTAATTGGCCTACTGACCTTTATCGGATCTTCGATAATCGTCATAGGCTTAATTTCAGGTGTGTATAAAGATTTTATACTGAATAGTTTGAGCGACAACAATACAGTTATCAGCAGTACTGACAGTTCAGACGCTTCAATCGGTGGTCACGTACCTGGCTATCCTATCGGGGACACTTCAGGGACAATTATAGATCCAATTGATCAAGTGGTTGATTCTCAGAATTCGGTAGTTGATCCAGAAAAATACCTCCGTGAGTTCAACTATGGAAGAGTATCAACGACTCCTAATGGCACAACGTTGAGAGAATTCACATTAGTAGCATCAGACCAATTAGTCAAAGAAATATCTCCCGGCGTATCTTACAACGTATGGACATTTAATGGAACGGTTCCAGGTCCCACGATTAGGGCTACTGAAGGAGATGTTGTAAGAATAAACTTCGTTAACAACGGTTCACTGCCTCACTCTCTTCATACCCATGGTATTCATCCAGCTGAAATGGATGGGGTTTTCGAAATGATCTCACCTGGAGGAAAATTCACATACGAGTTTGTTGCAGAACCATTCGGTGTTTTTCCGTACCATTGTCATATGACACCATTAGAAGAACATATTGCTCATGGCCTTTATGGGGTGTATATAGTTGATCCCAAATCACCTCGTGCCCCTGCAGATGAGATGGTCATGGTCATGAATGGATACGATACTGATTTTGATACCGAGAATAATTTCTACACTGTGAATGGAATACCATATTATTACATGCACCATCCCATACAGATTGAAAAGGATAAACCAGTGAGATTATATTTAGTAAATATGCTAGAATTTGACCCACTTAACAATTTTCATCTACACGCAAACATGTTTAATTACTATCCCAGCGGAACAAGTCTGCAACCTGACGAATTAACCGATATCATTAGTTTAAACCAGGGTGAAAGAGGGATAATGGAGTTTAAGTACAAATTTCCAGGGAAGTATATGTTTCATGCACATAAAACAGAGTTTGCAGAAAAGGGTTGGATGGGTACATTTTTTGTAGATGACAAGATTGCAACTCGGAACTCAAGTCAGATAGATAATAGTCCCTTCTATGATACCCTCAATAACTCTTTTGTTACTAAAATTCCACAAACTAGTGGAGCCAGAATGTAAATGTTAAGTTACATGAATAGAATTGCTGGGAGCGGTTGCCAAGATTGTTAAGCGAGGACAAGAATACCATGGGTGGAAATCATCCTACGAAAAAAAAGGCCCCTCTGATCCTGGCATTCGTCCCGATCGTAGTATTAGCAGGGATGATTATGTTCTTAGTCCGTACGGGCAATCCCTCATAAATACAGGAATCCCACTGCCACACTCAGGCTCAGGTTACTATTGAAAAGGTCGAATTTCATGATAATCAGATATTGGCATCTATACGCAATACCGGTCCTTTGGAAATAGTTGTATCGCAGGCCGATATCAATGACCGAATCCAACCTGCCGCCATAGAACCAAGTAATAGCATCACCAGGCTTGGTGAGGCCAAAGTGATGATTCCGTTTCCCTGGATACCGGGTATACCATATGAAATTGGCATAACCACCTCTGATGGTACCAGATTTAGCAAAAGTGTAGAGGCCGCTGCTCTAGCACCTACTCCAGATGCAAATCAGGCACTACTCTTCACATCCTTGGGCGTATATGTTGGGGTGATTCCTGTATTGATAGGCCTTATGTGGTACCCGTACATACGTAGAATAAGTATTGGTAAGTACAGCTTTTTCCTAAGTCTTACTGCAGGACTACTTATTTTTCTAGGTATCGATGCTCTGCTAGAAGTCAATGAAATTGTCAATCAGAATTTGGCCGCAGTTTTCAATGGTCAGGCGTTAAGTGTACTAGTAACGATTTCCTCATTTATTGTCTTACTTTATACTTCTGAACGACTAACCCAGAGAGCTATAGAAAAGGCTGTATTGAAAAAGAATAATCATTCTTTAGCTTCATCTTCCTCTGTCGGCAAATTAGGAAAGTCGGAGAAATCCACTACAGAAAGACAGGGGGGCGAAATTTACAATAAATCTGCTAAGATATCTTCTTCAACACAAGAAGTACAGATACAATTGCAGAGGTATCAGCAACTACTGAAACCTTTGACTATATCGATGATGATAGCAATTGGAATAGGCCTGCACAATTTTGGTGAAGGATTGGCAATAGGGGCTGCGATGCTTCTTGGCGAAGTCGCGCTAAGTACATTTCTAATAGTTGGTTTTACTCTGCACAACACCACTGAAGGATTGGCCATAGTTGCTCCCATTGCGAAAATAGAAAGAAGTAGGCGCATGATGATCAGGAGATTAGTTACCATGGGATTGATTGCAGGAGTCCCAACAATAGCCGGAACCTGGATAGGTGGTTTTCTTTATTCTCCAATAGCAGCAGTTATATTTTTGTCAGTGGGAGCTGGTGCAATATTCCAGGTAGTATATTCATTAATTTCCTGGATTTCCCATCACCAAAAATCCGCACCTTCTTCTCCCCTATCCGGACATGTCATAGCTGGATTTATTACAGGCCTTTTGATAATGTATCTTACTGGCCTACTTTTATGATCGAAATGAGAGGGCGATATTCTGATGGATAATGATCAAAATAGTGATCGCAACTTCTCAAAGACCGAATTAAGAGACTATCGTGAGAGTCGGTTATCCCAGAGAACGCAAGCGTCAGAGACAAGGCTTGAATCCATTCGTGATGCTAATAGAATAGTAAGAAGGAGTCGGACAGATAGAATGGAAGACTATCTTGAGGTAGTCTACGAGCTTGTCCGTCGGAAGGGTTATGCAACAACCGTTGATATTTCTGATTATCTCAATGTTTCCTCACCGAGTGTCACAAGTATGATGAAGAAGCTTGATGAGAAAGGGTTCCTCAGATACGAGAAATACAGAGGGATGAGCCTTACGGACGAGGGAATAGAAGTGGCTAAAGCCATGCACAAGAGACATGGGATCCTCGCAGACTTTTTTAGAATGATCGGTGTTCAAAACGATATCGCTAATGAAGACGCTGAGGGAATAGAGCATCACCTACATCCTGAGACATTGAAGAAACTAGAAGAATTCGTAAACAGCCATAAGTTGGCAGAGAAAACATGAAAGTCTGTACAAATACGTTTTGGATTGAATAAAGGGGAGACTTGCGACCACTACTTAGGCTGGTCGAATATTATAAGAGAATGTTTGTGCCAGGGATCCACACACAGTTGCAGATGAAAACCAAAGAAGCACATTTAGTGAAAAAGGAAATGTTATGATTCTCCTGGAAGATGATGTCTTCTAGTAGTACATATATACATAGGTGGTTTATATTTACTACTGTTTTTTAAATCTATGTGAGAAAAAACTTGCTTTAATCATAAGATAATGCAGTTGCCCCCAACAATACAAGCTAGAATTATGATATATAGCATGCTAAATAGTACAGATTTATATTATTCGGCTAAAGCAGGTGGTAAGTACTAAGGCTTTACCTGAAACTATGATGGATATCGTATACATTCAATTCATCCTATGTTAGAAAGAATTTATGATTTAGTGTTACAACGAAATGTGATGATAACGAGTCTAGATTAAACTTAGTAATTTAGAAGGTTCTGCCATAAATGTTTATTCAGGTTCTCCAATACTTGAGGATGTACTAGGGTCGCTAATTGTTCTCATCGAGTAAGCGTTACTGTAGCTTACAATAACTAAAGGCATTAAACCCCTATATAAGAAAGTATTAATGCAGTATGATTATACTACTAGTGTGCGGAGATGATTTAAGACTGGCATATTCTTTACTATTATGGCTTGCATAAATAATAGACGATATCTAATATATTAAATAGGGCATTTATTGTGCTGCGATATATTTTAGAAATCTATTTGCAAAATGACAAGCATGGCATCTGACTCTGATCTCATCAAATTGTTATGGAACGCATCTGCTTTGCCACTCGCCAAACTAAATCAGATATCTTTGTATTATTGAAAAAGGAGTTCTTGACGGTCACCTGCCACTTGCATCGTAAAGTTGGTAATTGCGTTTATCCCACCCTCTATTACAGTGCCGAATACATTGATCTCAAACGTTGCATTCATACCCGGTTGAACACCTGAGGGCGAGGAGTACGCCGATCGTTCGACTAAAATCTGATCGTTATTATCATACAAAGTTGCGGACACCCGAACACCATTGAATGGGACTGTATCATTATTAAAAACCTTTCCCATTATTGTATAGATGTTCCTGCCATCTGTTGTAGACGAATTAACGTCCCATATTCTCAAGCCCATGGAGTCAGGCATATTAGTCACAGATTGAGCCTGTGCCAGCGCGACTATACCACTTGCCAATATTGAAAATATCAGAACTGCTATTACCATTACCATTGTTAACATTTGACTATTATTAATTACCAAATGAACCTTATTACTCCTAGGTGAGACACTTTATGAGCTGCTTTGTTGTTTGTCGATCGACTGAAGTAAAGACCTCGCGACTTTAATAAAATTAGGCCTATATCTCCGCCGATTTTAGTGCTGGATTGCACGACATAAAAACGAATCGACTGGAAACATCACTAGTGATACTGGAATTGCTTGAGTGAATATGGGTATAGCGATCCAGCTACCAGGAAGGGTTTTTTTGATATTTACACGATCTTGGACACTCTTAATTATGATTACTCAGATCAATCATGGATGAGGTTTTCCTGGAATACTCACCAGCAACACGACCACCAGCTTCACAGCACAATTCTATTACTACACCAACAACAGCAATCGTGTTATGTTGGTATTCTACCCCACCTGAATATCTCCTCCCGGGATGACTTGATAACTTTGTGCTATTTCGTCACCGAGATCTGATCTCACATTAAAAGTCGAATTCTCACCGGGCGCCAAAATCACAGATCTTGCAGTCTCAGATGATGAAGTAATTAGCGTACCGTTATCATCATAAAACTGTACTGTCACTAGTGCAGAATTGATGGTATTATTTGAATTATTAACAATGGTGCCGTTCACTATTGAGAATAATAAATCTTCTGAGAATGCATGATCTATCACTTCCAAATACTTGGTATTGGTCACATTTCCTAAAGGACTGCCAGTTCCGTTCGTTGAAACTCCGGTCATATTAGTAGTACCACTTGCTAAATCTAATAACGTGACATCAATTGTTATTGCAACAGCACTCAACAAGATTATGCTGCATAGGGCCACTTCTTTCATGATTATGTTGGGTTATTGTTCTATATATTTATGTATGATCAAGAAACAATGCATCTCATGCCACTCTAATAGCAAAGGATAATCAGGCAGGCCAGCTAGATAATGATATAATTGTGTTGTTCAATCCTGACCGAGTAATGGAAGATCAACTTTAACATCGGAAGGAATGTATATGAACGACCCAGATTAAAATATTCCTGGGCAGCATAAGAAATGAGGGATATTTTTATGACTAAAACCGCTGTAGAATCAGATGAAGCCGGTGTTTTTGATGCATTGGGCCTTGCCTTTGCAGCTGATCCTGCAGTACGTTGGGTCTGGCCAGATCCCCAGATATATCTTTCACATTTTTCTAGCTTTGCCAAGGCTTTTGGAGGAAAAGCATTTGCTTATCAGAGCGCCCACTATGTTGGAAATTATTGTGGTGCAGCTCTCTGGCTTCCGTCAAACATTCACCCTGATGTTGAGCAGTTGATTTCATTACTGCAAAGTAGCGGGTCTGATCAGGCCAAAAAGGACGGCCTAAAGGTATTCAAGAAAATGGGTAGCTATCACCTAAATTAGCCTCATTGGTACTTGCCACTTCTCGGAGTTGATCCACTTCATCACGGCAAAGGAATACCATACTACGTATAGAAACACCGGTTTTCCTCTTTTTGTAATCCAAAAATTAGTCGCGGCCTTGTGGAATGTCAGGATCGAAATTGTAGGCCGCCGCCTATCTTGACTCAGTTGGTATTCATACCATAATGATACCAGTAGATAAAAATTCTTTTTGGTTTATCTGAAAGAAAGGTAGGAGTATCGGTCCGCTACTAGAATAGTCCCTAAAACTACCCCGAATGCCTGCCTGCGTCTTGTTATCCCCCACAGTGCTGAGTTACCGCGGCCTCCTAATTCATACACGTAATCGCAGCATCAGAAACCTTGAATTACGACAACGTTGAGAACAGTAGAATTTAATTTTTAGCTACTGTTCTAATAGAATTGATTTTAGTAAACGATAATAACTATGAATTGCTAAACCAAAGAGATCCATATGATCGGATTGGTGATCGTATTAGGGCTAGTAGTAACGTACTTCACAACGACTTTAGAATCAACGAATGCATTTGGACAATCAGAAACGATTCGTCTTCATAGTATTCCAACTCCAGAAGAAAAAGCTACTGGTGGTTAGGTAAAGGAACAATGGCTTGTAGCCTTCAGCATGCTCCTTAATGAAGTCGATAGGAATATTGACGATTGACCTAGCAATCAGATAAAGAAACAGCAGAAACTATTTAGCTAACCGTGAGAACTGGCATGTTGGTGTAATGAAACATAAAAAGTACAAGAAACTATGAAACCAAAAGAACTAGTAACAGTCGAAGGACTCAGTTTGAAAAGCAATAGATGTCATGGATGGAAACCATGGCAATGCCTCACTTTATCTTGACCCAAACCAGTAAGAAAAATAAGTTCAAGGAGACGGTGCTCCTGCATTCTCCAGAAATGCCAGCGTTTTGTTCCACGCATCTGCTGTTTGCTCAGGAGCATAACTATCTCCTGAAGGGTTCGCAAATGCATGTCCCACTCCTTCGTAAAGGTAAATCTCGTTAGGAACTCCAATGGAATTTAATGCCGATTCAAAATCTGTGACATTCTCAACAGGGATTGAATCATCTTGATCACCAAAGATCCCTAGAACCGGCCAGCTGATTTTTGAGAGTTCTTGAGGATCCGTAACTAGTCTCCCATAATAAATCACAGTTGATGCCAACGGATAATCAGGTTCAGTATTTAACGCTAATTGCAATGATTGTTGACCGCCGAAACACCATCCAAGTGACGAAATTCGAGATGCATCAACATTTTCTAAAGAGGCAAGATATCTAACCGCGGCCTGGAGATTAGAGATAGCTTCTGCCGGATTTTCCCTTATTGCTCCAGATAATAACCCAGCATCTTCCTGAGTCAAAGCAACTTGACCATTAAACAGATCAACAGCTAGAACCACGTAACCTTCCTTTGCTAATGTATCAGCCATCATCTTAATGTGTTCATTTAGTCCTCTATTTTCATGAATCATAACCACTGCTGGCAACTTTGTATCGTTTGACTGCAAGGGAGAAGGAGATGAAGGCAATGACTCTCCTGTGTTTGAAATACTGCGAGGTGTAGGGAAGACAAGATATCCTGATGAATTGCCATTATAACTAACTGTTTGATTTTCCAATGACAGTTCGCTGTCTCCCCTAATGGCAACGCTATTGGAGTTAGATGATGAGTTCTCACTGGCATCTGGCCCATCTGTACTATTAGTCGAAATCACTGATGCATTCGTCTCTTGTGCAACGGCAGGCATCGTGGAATGAATTTGTGTCAAAAGTGAATACGAAAAAATTAATGTCGTTATCCACAAGGAAGTAATTCGTTTCATTAACAACTTGTACCATTGTGTTCTATTTGAATGATATGATTTTCCACAGGATATGGTAATGCTAATACTGCCACTACAGAATGAAGCCTGCATATCCTCAGTTAGTTACACTTTTGACCGACAGATCAACTCTTTGCGATTCTGTGCATGCTCAGCTCCTCAAACAAAGGACATCCAGTTGTAAATGCTTATGGTATGATGCAGGTTAATTACTTTAAAGCTCATATTCCAGAGCTCATGCTGTACGCTGCTTCTAGTTTAGAGATGGCTAGGCAACTATCACTCCCTTTTGTAACCATATGAACCTGTTCTTCCACCTGACTGGGTCTAAATCAAATCATTTTGACGGACTCAGCTAACCTAGCTAAGAGTACAATAGAAAAGCTGGTTGACGGATGACGAGTATCGACCTATATATAACCCACAATTCAACACCTGCTTCCTTATTACCCTTATTTTTTTTGGCTGCCAATGTTACCATCATCATTTGGGATAAATGTTACCTCCGTTAACCTTTGTGGTAATAGTAACTATTGTTCAATTGGAGTTTCACTGTCATCTTCTCCTTCTAGTATATGGATACCTATATCTGAAGACACATTTCCTATCATGCTCAAGGTAGTGTCTAAATTAGAATGCGAATCGCAAAATTGGGAGCCAACTTATATGAGTGAATCGGATTTACAGAAGCAATGACTCTTTTTACATTTGGTACAAAGTTGGCTTTGATTGGAGGAATTATTTTTATCATAGCTACAATTGTATATATGAGCCAACCAAGTCTGGGATTAGAAGAGCAGGGTGCATTGTTCTGGGCTATCATGGCATCTTTCCTTGTTTGGATGGTTGGAGGAATATATCTTGGTGTGGCTGGAGACCAATGGCTCAGTCGAGGACTAAAGTACCAAAGCGAACAGAAATGACTACGAACGGTAATGAAAAAGATAAGAACCAACCATATGGTAAATTGAAATGGACGGAGCTAATGATTCTTATAGGTGCTGTTTTAGTGGCCACCGTTTTCATAATATTTTATTTCAACTTATGAAGCAATGACGTGAAGGTATTTCAAAATTTATCCGGCAGCACAAGAACTTGATATAATTTTAGATCATTATTGCAGGCGCTTGATTAGTTATAGACTAGATGGGAATCGAGAAGTAGTGCTAATCAAGACTAGCACTAACTCTCATTTGGTTAATACATTCCGTACATATGTTGTTTGGACCTCTGCACGGCCTTATTCTATGGCAATAATTGCAGAGCATATAGGTACTTTCTGATTCGGCTTTCACTGACAATATCATTCTTCAGATATTATTATATGATGTCTAGGTATTTGTATTTTTGCAAATTATGCATCAAATCTTTATACTTTTACAAATATCACGGTTTGTTCTCGGCATTATTATAGAAACGCATCAGAATCACCTTCTTTCTTCAAATTTGTATGGACACAGATCCAAAGGGCATGACAGGAAAACAGTGTCGTTCGTCAGATCCACTTCTTCTAATATTTGAATGACTTTCCATCTAATACGATAGTTAATAAAAGTATCAGCTTGCTCACATTTTTGAAGCTGGCCCTCTGATATGAAATGTATAGAGTTTGGATCTATTCAGGCCAAGATCGAAGTCCATCCTTCTTGCCTGGAATATTCGTCACTTCGAGCCCTCGCAAATCGGTGATCACTTGCTGGCCTAAGTTTAAGTTAAAGACTGTCTTCGTTTTCGGCCCTTGTACATCTGCTATCGTTGTCAACGTAGTAGATCTTATACAAGCATTCTTTTTGAGATGTAGTCATGTAGTTGAAAATCAGTCATATTCTTTTTTGCAGCTGCCAAAGATTTTGAGTCTTCCCCCACTGTGTACCTAAATAAACATTGTGAAGACATAGTCGCATTCTTAATTGCATCAATGATCACGGCTGAGACCAAGGTTGGTGGAGGAGCGTTCTTCATGGCAAGATAGTAGTGAGACAGAAATGCATCTATTGTATTAGAATAATACAAAGAAGTACTAATCATTTCTATCTCATGATTGAGATCGCTGCCTCCCGAATCCGCCCCGTTCTCTTCTCTAAGGTTTTTTTGTTTTGACTTTTTTTCGGCATTATTTGGGTATCTAATATTTGGCACGAAATTTGAGTTGATAACACCAGGTTCTATTAGAACCACCTTAATACCATACGGTTTAAGTTCATATGATATTGATTCACTTAGCCCCTCCAATGCAAATTTAGAACTTGAGTATATACTTTCGCCGGGTATTCCTACTACGCCCGCTATTGATGTGATGTTTATGATTATCCCACTTCTTTGCTTCCTCATTGAAGGTAGGACTTCTTTAATTGCTCTTACTGCTCCGAAATAATTCGTTTCAAATTGTTTCTTTATCTCATCAATAGATATATCTTCTAAAGCTCCGAATAAGCCGTAACCTGCATTATTTACCAAAATATCAATCCTCTTCTTCTCATCAATTATCCAAAGTACCGCCTCTCTTACAGAGTCCTCGTTATCTACATCCATCTCCAGGACCTCTAAAGGAAGTTTCTCTTCACGAGCTTTTTTCTTGATTGCTTCACTTTTATGGGAATCTCGCATTGTAGCAAAAGTATGAATTCCGTTCCTGGAAAGGGCTAGTGAGGCTTCAAATCCTATTCCAGTTGAACTACCCGTAACTAGTGCAACGCGCATTCTTTTCATCTTGCTTTTCCTAGCATCTGCAGAGATGGAGAATATAATTCAAGTGATTGCTACGACAAGCATGTACTATGGATTGAGTCCCAAAGTGCTAACCAGTATGAACGATAATATGATAACAATATCGCGAAAGTAATTAGCGAGGGGGGGGGCGAACTTTACAATGTTAGAACTCCTTGCAAAGTTAGGATTGATCCAGATAACGGATACGATTTGGATTCCATGGATCTGAGAGTCACTGCTTCTGCTATTTCTGAAGAGGTACCGAAAGAGCATCGATATTAATTATTATTCTTTCTAATGGTTTCGTTTAAAAGTTGCGAGCATCTTCCTTCCTTTGGAGCTCCTAGTGGAGGGCGGCCCACATTCCATATGTCGGATAATGGCGCTAAAAAATCACTTCCGACTATCCTTCCACTTTCATTGATAGATAATTCTATTCCATTGCCGTCATGTGCATTCACTTCTGAATTGAGCTAAGGTTCAATAGATGTTACCAAAAATTCCGAGTTATTCGTTCTATTTTTCATTGCAATTTGCATGTATGCATATATGCATGCACGGGAACATTGACCGCAATAAAACTGCTGCAGTATATACTCTAGTACCTAAACTGGGGCACTCCTCTTTGAGTCCCAGGAAGCAGCAATGTAATGAATGCCATGAAAACTTCCACGAATACGACGACTTGGTTGGTCACATGAGGAAGAGGCATCATGCCCCCATTTTGCGGTGCCATAATTGTGGTCAGGAGTTTGTTAAGGAAAGTGACAGATATTATCATCTTCAGGAAGAAAAAGCAAAGAAGCTGGATTTTCGTAGACAGAGATAGCATTTACAGGTAGTCAAGTTACTTGTGTTGATCTATTTCGTGGTACATAAATCCTTATTAACGAATCAAAGACGTGCAGTCAATTAGGCTGCAAAAATTCCTTAGGATTTGTTATGCCCATACTGTCCTTACGTATAGAAAATTAAGTCTAACCCAATATGTCTGTGCATGATGAACGGACTGCTTCCAGTGTAATAGAACAATGCTACCTTCACGTACCAGCCAGTTGGTTTCCCTTATTCAATATGATTCGTCCGCATCTCTCTGAATACGGCGGTGTCTCTTAAGGAATAGGCTACGTAACAATAAATAATTGTAATGATACAAGGACAATACCGCACCGGTTAGGAGTAAGGTATTTTCGTTTTAGTAATCAGTCAGATAGCAGTATTTATTTGAGCTTAGCTTATTTATTAATTTATAATCTGAAGATGTTGCACAGGGACGAAATTAAATATAAAAAAAGACTATCTAGGATCTTGACTGCACTAGATGGTTCAGAACAGTCCATGCGTGCTGTCGATTTGGCGATTTCAATAGCAAGAAAGCACGATGCCGAACTAGTGGCTCTTTATGTTTTTTTTTCACAGTTAGGTTACGCGTATAGTTCGTATCTAAGTAAAGTTGAAGATTCTCCATCGATAGCTGCAATAGTGGACTCGGCGAAACAGGAGGCAAGTCACTGGTTTGAGGCTATCAATAAGAAGATAGCAAATTCGGACAAGAATGAACATCATATCAGGCTTAAAAGCGAAGTCATAGTTACCTCTACTTCAGTACCGGCTGCAATAATAGATTATGCGTCAAAGAACAGAGTGAACCTTATAGTTATTGGAACAAGAGGGAGATCTGGGATTAAGAAAGTATTGCTTGGAAGTGTGGCACAGGAGGTAATAAGAGAATCGCGTTGTCCAGTTTTAGTGGCAAAATAGGTGACTATTAAAAGTTGAAAGTATCGTGTGGAAGGTAATGAACTAGGATGCATCTATTAAAGATTAGACTATCAATAATATACCAGTAATTCGAAAAGGTACCTTTTTGATCAATATGATACAAATAAGTATTGCACGATCTAACTTTATACTGGAAAGGGTTAAACACATAAAGTGTGTATTCTATGATTAGCAAGTAATCCTACTGAAAAGTGGTGGTGGTTAAGGGTGTTCATTCACTATGAGGCTTTCAATTCTGGGCCGGACCCAATACTACCTACCTACTTTTCCCTCTGTTATCACAATATCCTAATTTTATATAAGAAAGAGTTAAGGATATGACCGTACTATCTGAGTTGAGTTAATCACTCAGGGTAGGTAGTGGGTCAGGTCAATCATCATCGGCTTCACTTCTGGCCTGCTACCTAGCGTCCGTATGGTAGCCTTCTGACTTGCAATAACGCAGATATTAATTTAGAAACTTTATTCTGTAAATAGAACATTGAAAGAAAATGAGTAGACGACCATTAAGGTGTTAGAGACAATAATAAAGGCCGTCAACCTTGCCTTTTGGGTTAGTTGGTATTAATGCTATAATTACTCACACTAATACCAATTATCTTGTAATCATCCGCTTGCAGTAACATTACCCATATTCGATGCTATTTTTGGATGAACCTCATTAAACTCCCATTCCAATATAGCAAGAATATCACGTATTGCACCTGTAGTATTACCATCTTCTAATGCGTTGCGGGCATCTTTCAGATACTTTTCTTCTATTTCTCCAGCTGTTGCGGCAAAAGCCTGTTGTTGAATAGTACAATAGAGGCTTAGGGCCATACTACCAAATACGCTAATTATAATTGCCGTTACTACTCTATTCTTATTTTTATAACTATTCATGTATCGATCTTACTGAAGATCGTTTTAGATAAATCTTTCTGTTTAACTTCTAAATAAAGGCCAGAACAAATAACCTGAAAAAGAACTTAATTATCAAATTTAGTTAGAGATGTTCTGCTAATTGGCTTCCCTATCTGAATAAAAACTCTTGAGCTCCTTCACAGCTGACCTACTACTCTGAATATTTCTCTCATGCAACTTCATGGCTAAAGGAGCTCCTTTTTATTAACTTCGACTAATCCTTTCGAGTAACCAAACTAACCACCTACGCCATACATCACGCTCATTTAGTCCTACCTTTAGTACAAAACTAATTAGCATTATCACATCGAGTTTTGAGTCATAGTAAAATCGAAAGCTACTTTTGCATCAGTATTATCCTTGATCCTTTAGTTACTTTCCAGGGTTAAGACTGCAAGAACTGGCAATGTGGGAGAAAACGGGAGTTGGAACTCGGCTTTAACACCAAATCCGTGACGTAAATTTTCTATTCCATGTTTAGCCTTAGTCATGCAATCCGGCATGCCATACCATGTTTCTTCAAGGTACAGATTCATCTACATCGGCTTGTGCTCTTTTAACGTTAAACTTTCCATCTGAAAAGACGGGCTCATCAATCCCCCAACTCCATTTCTTGTTGGGACGAATCCTGATATACGTATGCTCTGAATGTCCTGTTTGGTCCATATACCCACCTTGTCGAGTAACAACATCGGCGTCACCATAGATTCTTATCCCTCGTGGACCCCAAGAATCGTCACTTTTCCAATCATCAACCACGAGTGCTACCTTTTTATTTTTCAAAATATTTTTGTATTTTTTGGATTTGAGAATATTTATTCCACTGACATAGAAACATCCGCCGTCATAATCAAAGCCAACCGGTATTACGTCTGATTGTACAAGATTGCCGCCGTCTTCTGATGTTGCTGCTGAGGCCGTGGCAATTCTAGCAATGCACTGTGATCGGAGATACTCCATTTCACTTTGAGAAAAAATCGTATCAGGCACTTTGATAGATAATTATGGAGGTGATAGAACATAAGGGTGTCTATCTGTACCTTGCATCCTCAGTACTTCGAGTCATATTCAATAACGCACTCCCCTAGCAAATTCTCCTAATACGGGATTATAATATCAGACCTATATAGAATCGCTGGCGGTGTATTTACTTTATGATGAAATCTTCCATTAAGCCCGATGTTGTGATTTATGAATGATGACTGAGAAGACACATTGGAGCAGTCTTTGAAGAGCATGTAAAATGTGAATTTGCGCATAAGGATGCATATGCTACTATAAACAATAATCGAGATGCCTCGTGTACCGCAGCGCCAAATATATTTCGGGGCGTTAGCCGGGCTAAAACCGTATTGTTTTGAACGAAGGTGAAAGGTTTGCAATATCGGGTCAAAAGACTTGAATGCCCGATCAGTGAGCTGACCGATGTAGATCCCTGTCCGTGCTCATGTGAAACAGAGTACCTTACCTTCGAATGACAATAGTGATTATGATGTAACTTTGTAACCTTATTGAGCCACAAAATACTACACCGCGTTACTATAAGGGCGACATGGGTCCGTATCTTTCGCCTCTCGTCGATTTGCAGCAATTCTGTGTACTGCAGCGGCCTATTTTACACTATACTATAACAGGCCTACGTTCTTAGGCGTAATTCAATAAGAAAACAAATGTTAAGGTAAGGTTCTTCTAGTTTTGCGCCTCCTGGTTCACAACCTATGCCGCAAACGCCAGTGCCTCCGCTTCCAAGCTGAATCCTATTCATATTCACGCTCTTTAGTTTTCAATCCTCCAAAGCGTACAATCATAGAAGCATCTCGTCTGCTTTAACAGTAAGCTATAAGAATCATATCCGGAATTAATATGCAATGACAACTGTTAAATCACTTCCAGATGGCTATCATACGGTTACACCTTATCTATTGGTTCAAGGAGCAGATATGCTAATCGACTTTGTCAAAAAAGCGTTTGATGCAAAGGAAACTGTACGTATGTCTATGCCTGATGGTGCGATAGGCCACGCTGAGTTTAGACTTGGCGATTCTGTAATCATGTTATCTGAAGCACAAGGTGGAGAATACAAGCCTATGCCAACTGGGATTTATTTGTATGTAGAAAATTGTGATGCGACATATAAACGCGCTTTGGAAGCGGGAGCGACGTCTATCATGCAACCATCTGACCAGTTCTACGGTGATCGAAGCGCGAGTATTAAGGACCAGTTTGGAAATATTTGGTATATTGCTACACACATAGAAGATTTAACGAAAGAAGAACTTACTAAGCGAATGGATGAATATATGAAAAAAAGAGCGCAAGGAAATGTCTAAAATCTTGGCGAATACGGTAAGTTTTTTGGTCCTTGATCGTTAGAACATTTTATTATCGTCCTATTCCTACCTCTGAAGTGTGTCAGTTCTATCTTTGATTTCAAAATATGCCAACCTTCTTATTTTAGTCATCTGGAATACCTTTTTTTTGCGCCGCCTAACTTTGTAATGGGGATCGTGGATCCTCAATTCTACTCTTAAATATGTATCATGTTCGACTAAAATGGTAACAAGAAGCCTATTTCTGCAGTAGTTTTTGAAATAACTCGAAATCATTCATTAACGACGTGTTAATATCTATAAGAAACAGGTCATAAAAAAAAGGAACTTAAAATCTAACAGATCTAGACTATTAAGGTTAGCACAAAAGAAATGACAACATGACTTGTAATTGTATTAAATATAGCTCTGATGGTAATATCCATCACCTCCATTAAGCACCAATACAGAGTCATCCACAAGTGCAATGAGTTTTTGTTATGTTTGCATATGCTTCTCGCGTGATCCAAATTTCTAGATCTTAACGCTATATGTATTGCCTCAATGATGTCCAGTGGGGGGGGCGCCCAAGCAGCTGTTATTCTAAAAACCAAGAATTTGTTTATAAAAGGCGACTATATATTACGCCGTAGTGCCTAAAATTCCGCCTCCTACAAACACATCCGAGATACTATATGGAGTAGAAAATGCTGTGGGAAGAGGGGTCTGTTTCATGTCTAATGCAAAAGAAAAAATGGATATATTTTTTGACCATAGAGCTCCATCTATAGTTGTAGGGGTTAAAGAATACAGGAATGGCTACATTAAGATAAGAAGGCGAGGTGGAAAAATAAGGGCTTTTACCGAAATTACAAGGGATAATGTCAAGTATTGCAAAAAGCTATTGGAACTAGTCGATGAACTTCGCCATTTAGACGGAGTAAGAGGAGGTATCGCCTTAAACGGTTCGGAGTATATGGCTACAACTGTATTGCGCAAGTCAAAACCTTCAACGCAAGTTATTTACAGTAACGTCAAAGAAGTTGTAGAACAGGGGCAGTATATTTTTGATACACTTTGGAATGCAGCTATTCCAGCTGCGAAGAAAATAAGAGAGATTGAAGAGGGATCGGTACCATCTGAAGCAGCAACAATAATAGAGAATAATCCTAATGAAATCATAAAGCAGAATAGGCGCATAGCTGAGAGCTCCAATCAGATTTCCACCTGTATGACTGCAGGAGGATTGCAATACAGTCACAAATATTTCTATGATATAATGAAAAAATTGTTAATTAAGCAAAGAAGAGGAGAACATAAAGGAATTAGATATATTACGAACATAGATAGAGTTAATATTAAATTAGTCAGAGAGTATTTGAAATCAGGGATACAGATTAGGCATGTTAGAAATCTGCCACCCATGAGTTTTGGTTTTTCAGATAAAGAAATTGCTGCAACAATAGATAAGATGGAATATGGCAAAAGGATACAGAATCTGCTTATTAGTAATGAATCTGCATATCTCAAGCATTTTGGTTCTATTTTTGAAGAGTTGTGGAATAACGGAGTTGATGCTGCAGACAGAATAAAAGATATTGAAGAAGGAATAGATTTTGCAGATATAGAGATTATTGCAAATCCTAGGGAGGGGATAAGCAGAGCATGGAGTATAATTAGATCTGCAAGAAAAGAAATTTTGATCATGTTTTCTTCTGCTAACGCTTTGCGTAGGCAGATACAGATGGGTGAATTAGGATTACTAAAGGACGCATCAGAAGGGCGTAATGTGAAAGTGAGACTATTGATTCCTCATGAGACCGACCAAGATATACTATCTGCTATACTACAGGAATCGAGATCGCATTGTCCTAGGGCATATTTTAGAAGTATGGAGAATAGTTTCAGTACGAAGATTACAGTAGTTATAGTAGACAGTAAGGAATGTATTATTATAGAGTTAAAGGACGATACACGAGATATTTCATACAATGCGGCAGGTTTGTCGACCTATTCCAATAGTAAATCAATTGTTTCTTCATATATCTCCATTTTTGAGAGTATATGGAAGCAAACAGACCTCTACGAACAACTAAAGGTTCATGATAGAATGCAGGAAGAATTCATTAATGTGGCAGCACATGAGTTAAGAACTCCCATTCAGCCGATACTTGGATTATCAGAAATTCTTCTCTCTAGAGAAGGAAACATTGAAGAGTATCACGATATAATTAACGCTATTTCAAGAAATGCAAAACGACTTGAGCGACTGACTGATGACGTTCTTGACATTACAAGGATCGAGGGTGGACCACTGCCGCTTCATAAGCAGCAACTCAACCTAGTGGATTTAGTTTTCAATGTTATTGCAGATTACAGAAATGAAGAACGTAATAGATTGAAAAAAATAAAGTTGTTCTACCATTGTGATAAGGCTGTTGAGAATGGCATTATTGTCGAGGCAGACGAGAAAAGACTGACTCAAGTTATTTGTAATCTTCTAAGCAATGCCATTAAATTTACAAACAAAGGTGGAAAGATATACGTAAAAATGAAAAGGCTCAACACAGCTAAGCAAATAGTGGTTAGCGTAATAAATACGGGTGAAGGAATAAATCCAGAAATCTATCCAAGACTGTTCACAAAATTTGCAACAAGCTCGTTCGTAGGAACTGGTTTGGGACTATACATCTCAAAGAGTTTAATAGAAGCTCACGGGGGTAAAATCTGGGCTGAAAATAATCATGATGGAAAAGGGGCCACCTTTTCCTTTAGCCTCCCATTATTGACGACCTGCTAAGTCGTGCATCTTTTCAGTTATTGACTAACAAGATATTAGTTATTTCAGTTAGTGACACGCCCGTTCCAGGGGGTGTTGGATTTTTATTTCTAATTCAGTTACCTCTGCAAGCCAGTGATATACCTTTACTATATACAGAGATACCTTTATAGTACAAGCTTAGAAGGCTGTTTGGAAAACGTCTAAACATGATTTTCCAAAATTAGCTATTGACAGTTTAATCATCACAGCTCTAATCTCTTGCCCGTTTCATAATGTTCAGTAGTTCCATAAGCTGTTCGTGGGTCAGCTCTGCCTTCTGTAACATTTTGGTGTCCACTTTATAGTGTTTTAGCTGTTTGTAGACCTGTTTATCTCTGATTGTGTCCACCAAGATCTTCGATGAAAAGGGTTTTTGCAATAACTCTACAACTTGCTTAAGCCCCTTTACAGAATCCTTCAAAGTTTCCTTAACGTAAGCGGATGCGAAAATAATTCTTTGACGAGGATTAACTGTAAGGATCTCTTTGGCAACTTGCAATCCATCCATTCTTGGCATTCTATAATCTAAGATCACAACCTCAAATGGTTGGTCATAAGGATGTATTGCTGTCTTTTTGCTTTTTAAAAGACGAAACTCTTGAAATTTCTCAAGATATATCTTAGCACAGTCCTCCCCATTGTCAACTATTTTAGCTTCATAACCAGCATCCTTCAGAGCCATCTTGTAAGTCAGTGCCGTATCCTCATCGTCTTCAGCTATGAGTATTCTATTGCTAGCTAATTCTGGCTGCGACCTTACTCGCTTTTCCTTTATTGCTCCCTTTTGCTTTTGTACCTCCTTCTGACCCATCTATACTATTTTCAACCCACTTATGGTCATTATTATATTTTATGCTACTTTTTATGCTACTTTTTATGCTACTGAGCGGATGGTATCAGAATTTGAATCGTAATGTTTAAGGAGACACAGTACATGATTTATAACAACCAATTATTCTTATCAATATCAATTAGATACATACTACGATGAAACAATGACACTTTTTGTTAGTCGCCTATCTATAGAAACATTGTCTGAGTACCAGAGTTGCTCTAGAACCAGTAACAAAACAAAGCAGATCAACTAGGGAACATCAAGACACAAGACCATATTCGTCTACTGTGGAAGCCATTATAGCGGTGCGACAGCACGCACTGCTATATCATCTGTAGAAGACGATAGTATAAAAGAGATGCCCTAAGGTCATATGTACACATTATCTTTAACTAACTTTCCCAGTTTATCTAATGCATCTGAAAGTGTTTGTTGTGTACTATAAATTAGCAATGTGTGTTCTCCGGATTTATTGTCTGGCCAATATTCTCCAGGACAGTAATCACATGTAGCATAGGTGAAATTATATTCACTCAGTATACCAAATCCATCATTATTAAATGCCTCTTTATAATACTGAAGCGACCCTGGGTGGGATACACCGTCGTTATCTTGGGTGTTCTCTACCTGGTTGGTTGGCGCGTAAAAGCCTCCTAATATGAGATTACCATTAGATGTTTCGTTATCCAAAACTGTTATTTTTGCTTCTTTTGTATCATAGGACTTGTCAATTACGTCATAGGTACCAGGGGAAGGGAGTATAATTGGCTCAGAGCTAGATGTATAATCTAATTGGCCAGTACTGTACACTACATTTCCAGTGCTATCCTGTATTTCAATGGTGTGAGGATTAGGAGTATCCCAAGGGGCGTCAGCATGTAGAAAAACTAGAGCGGTTCCGTTTGGAATTATTAGATTAGAAGGTACATAATACGAGTTCTTATCAGTAATTAGCTTGTGTTGCTCATCAGACCAATTCTCATGCGCTTCGTTAGGAATGAGAGTCACAAAAGTTCCTACAGACGGAGGGACTTTCATCGATTCCGTTGAATGAACACCCTCCGCGGTAGGAATAGAATCGGTATTTGAGGAGGAGGAGGTGGTAGTTGCATAGGTTACACCTGGCGATGGGTATGAGACTAAGGCGTATGCGGATACTATAAATGCGAAAAATATTACTATTCTAAATCGTAGCATTGAGATCTAAATTTCAATCCTAAAGGATATATTTGTTTTGAGTATCTACAGAAAAATACAGTGCCGTACCTAAGCAATAATGAGATACTTTTTTCCAGGCAAATTTCATTATCTTAACCCGGCGTTTACACTAATGTAGGTATCAGAATATAGAATTGACCTGTCAATCTCAGGATTGACATCATCTAATAAGATAAATATAACAAGTCGCTTTTGTCTTCTAGAGACCATCGCCGATTTGTGGCTTTATTGAGAGCTATAAGTAGCTTCCACTACTTACTATCTTGTTGTTGCATCCAAAGAACGGCCCACAATTTTTGAAGAGCTTTTACCGGATGGTATGACACAGCCGTCGTCTTTTGGTTCACGTCCTCCGTGATTGATCCAGATTTCCCAGCTATGGCATTTTGAAAGCTTCTCAGATCTGAAAAGGTCTCGTTAGTGTTCGAAGCCAATTCCTTGTCAGAATCAGCTATTTTGGTACCATTGGAATCAACGTACACAATCCTTTGGTTATCTGATAAGTTGAATGACTGAAGCTCGCCATTAAGACGGCCTAAGTCAATAGCTCCAACCCAGATACCTTCTATAGGATTCCCATCATCACCTTCAGAATGCACAGGAACTGCTATAACGGCTTGTTTTAGGCCAGAGGCTGTAGAAGTTATGATGTCTCCCAAATACGTACCATTTGTAACCATGGCACCCCTGAAGTAGTCGCGGAATGCAAAATTGTTCCTCGTCTGGTTCTGTTGTAGCGAATAAGGTTCCAAAAAGTACATATCGCCATTGGGCATAATGTAAGTAACGACAGCAAAGTCATCGAAATTTGATAAGATAGCTTGAGCGATTCTTCTTTTCTCTATATCCGAGTCCTGTGGGATCCCATGGAGGGATTCTAGAGTAGAGTTCAAGAGAGATGCATTAGGTGTACTTCTTACCTCTGGCAGACTGCTTGTGGCCTCTAAAATTGCTGCAGAATCATTAAGCCTACTTTCTAAGCTCCTGGCTAAAATCTGCACTTGTAGAACATCATTATTTGTACTCATATTACTATCCGCCAGGCTAAGTCCAGTTTGGTCCGTTCTATTACTAGCCTCGACTATACCAAAGTTAAGAGATGACCCATAGGTTAAGCAATACAAAAGTACCGCAATGAAAATATATGCTCTAACAAACATGCGATTTAGAAATAGGTGGGCATTTATTAAAGCTTCTCTCCACTACTGAACTCGGTCTGTTATCTACCTGTACGGATAGGTCTGAAAGCGGGAACCGGCATCATTATCCTCTAAAAACCTAATCATCTCTCACTGCCATAACCATGTCTTCGTCCAGACGGTTCCATTATTACCAGCCCACGTGATATATAGACCAATCTGATTATCCAAGTCTGCCAATTGTCCACTGATTTCATTAGAATCAAAGATCATTGCTCCTTTATAGATAAAATTCCCTTCTCGATCGGCTAGGCCTATGTCTTTTGCTGTAAAGGTTAGAAATTGTCCATTCTCCGTAAATATCATGCCCTCACCCACACTCGTATATCCTCGGGGAAAATATGTTGAGACATAGGTCCCCTGATGTGTAACATTCCCTACTCCTTGCATAAATCCTTCTCCTGAATAGGTATCCTTTGTTACTGGGGGACTCAAACTAACTACTTCGGAGCCAGTATTATTAGAGCTTGTACGTTCATAGAATGGTTCGCCAAAGACAGAATTTAATGAAGCTATCTCTTTTGACAGACTGAAAGATGCAGTAGTCGTAGTCCTAACATCTGTTGTATTGGTAGTATTGTGCGTAGGAACTGTCGCGCTAGCTATTTGCATTATTGGAACAAGCAATGAAAGGATTGTTAACAATCCAAGTATCGTGAACATTTTCACATGGTATCTGGGTACTGCATGTATATAGGCTTGATGTCGGATGACTATGGAACTAGTTATGCAGCGCACTATATAGTCTATACCTGACGGACGCTGTACGCAGATGTACTGCCAGTTCATACGACAATGAATCCAGTATTAGGTTGGTGATCTACATGAGGCATTCTGGCATTAATAAAGTTGAATGATACTCATATCCAAAGCAGTTTCAAACCGATAGTAATTCAGCATTTTAGAAAGCAGCAGTAGGCCAGAAATGAAGACTGACGAACAATGAAAGCACGACCTACTACTCCCATATGACAACCAAGAAGTACCTTTGGTGTCATGATCGTCATACCTCAAATACCATATGAAACTTACCTTATTATTGCAACACTATTTAGAAAAGGTTCAAGTCAAAGGAGGTAGTAGATCAGGAATGAAGCCTACAACAACTAAGAACCTGACCTACCACCTTCCTCTTCTGAGTGACTTATGTAAACACATCAAGTACAACCTAATCCTTAACTCTTTCTAACACAGAATTAGAATATTGTGATAAGAAGAGGCAGTGATTACCCATTTAAATCAGTAGTAGGCCGGCTAGGATATTGTGGTTCCTATTTCAAACAGTAATCTTGCTATCATATGGTTAAATACTACCATTCGGTTTGATAAATAGGTATTATAGTAGCTTTCAACATATTTTTATTTGTTGCATTATCCCTAGTTCATCTTAAACATATTGTAGGTAACGTTGAAATTGGATAGCAAGATGATTTCTATCGTACGACTGAATGTGAAGCGTATATAAGTTATTGAAGGCATACCTTATACAACTTGAGAATTTCATTTATACTCTTAATTCATGTAATTTGTATAATCATACTCGTAGAATTTGCGGTATATAGCATATCTGGAGGCGGCAGCAATGTCACCTCAAATACTATCATGGCAACAAATTCTACAGAACATGCACCTGATATACGTAATTCATCTACTCAGAAGACACACAGCGATCTTATAAGAAGTTGTAGTACTTTTCGTGAAATATTATCAACAGATATGGCATATTCCTGTGATTACTCAATGCTGTATTACAAAGGACAGTGTGAGCTATATTCAGATTTATTGATGCAGAATAAGACCGATGCTATTCTGAAAGCTGAAAATGACCTGTCATTTTGCTCCGATCCGAGGGTTGGTAAGTACATTCAAGACCATGGTTTGACCAATACTCCCAGATCTCCTTCGTTGATTCCAGGTTACGGACTTCCAGTTGCATGAATTAAAGCAAGACAACCTTTTCCTGCCGATATCTACTTTCCTACCAAAGTTGGCTAGACCTTTTCTTTTAATAATCCCATTGGACCTACTAAATATGTCTTCATAAATTGGTAGGGGCTAGATGTGATTATTCAGAGTAGTTGCTTACGGGTCATGTCGTTGGGATGGATTTTGAAGTACATATGCATATGTATATAAGTAGTAAATGGGAACTTTTTCATATGTATTTGCTACGTATATCTCAGACTGCTGCTTTACATCATGATGATACACATATAGATCTCGGACATGGACTTTCTCTAAAGTTATTGCTACTATGAACTCTAAACCTGGAAAAAATAGAAGGACAACGCCAGAAGGAGAGCCTCTTGAAGACGCAGGGGGCGGTGGCGGATTTCCAGGTGGAGGGCGAGGTGGTTTTTTTCGTAGAGGATCTGGAGGACCTGGAATCGGAAAGGGATCAAACTCACTCATAAAAATAGCCATTCCCGCAGTAATTGGCATGATTGTAGTCGCCTTCCTAATCATAAATAGTGTAAAGATCGTCGATGCTGGAAATAGAGGAGTATTGTTAAATTTCGGTGCCGTTGACGTTAGTAGATCATTAGATGAGGGAATCCATTTTGTAGTTCCAGTAAGAGACAATGTGGTACAGATGGAAGTAAGAACGCAAAGAATAACAGAAGATGCAGCATCTGCATCCGGGGATCTTCAAGACGTAAGAACACAGGTAGCACTAAATTATCATTTAGATCCTGATAATTCACAGAATGTTTACAAAAATCTAGGACTTGATTATGCAAATAGAGTGATTGTGCCGGCAATTCAAGAGTCAGTCAAACAAGTAACCGCGAGATTTAACGCAGAAGAGCTCATTACTCAAAGAGAGAGTGTCAAGACAGAGATTGAGCAGCAAATCAGAGCCAGACTTGCTGCATACAATATCATTGTGGACGCGATATCTATCACCGAGTTTGAATTCTCGCCAGAGTTCGTTGTGGCAGTAGAGGCAAAGGTTGCAGCTCAACAGAGAGCATTACAGGCCCAAAATGAATTACAAAGAATCGAAATTGAAGCACAGCAAGCAGAAGCAAGAGCAGTTGGAGAGCAGCAAGCAAATATAGCCAGAGCTGAAGGAGTCAGACAGTCTAACGTACTTCAAGCACAGGGTGAAGCGCAGGCCATAACCACAATAGATGAGCAGCTTCGGCAGAGTCCTAGCTACTTAGAGTGGCTAAAATCCCAGAAATGGGATGGTCAGTTACCTCTGGTTGTTGGAGGATCGGGGGCTGAAGGTCAATCAGCTGTGACTCCGTTCATACAGATTCCAACAAGTAGGAGTGAAGTGCAATCGATGGAAGATGGAACTGGTGGAGGAGGTGTGAATACTGGAAACCTAACATCATCTTCATCTGGGCTCGCCGGTGGTAGTGCTGGCTTGCAGACCGTATTTAATAACACGGTTCTAACCAATTCAGCTGGATGAGTTATCGTTGAAAAGTGTTACTCTTTAACAATATGTAGTAAGAATGAGCTAGTAGTGCCCGGCCGCAATACAATGAGTGTGATAATATCAGATAATCGTTTCCAAGGTCGGAGAGGGCACCTGTTGCAACATCTGGAGAAAATGTATATATTGTATGGTGGACTCGTCTGCTATCCTTATGCAATATAAACATACACAATACATGACTTTAATTTGCCCTAACGGAAAAAAACCACGTTAAGTGCTATGGTTACAGGAAAACCATTGCTTGGAGATAAGTTGTTGTAAGATAGCTGACTCGGTCTAATTTACATTAATCAATCATGGCTTCAATTTTAAGAATAACACCAGAAAAGTGGAAATAGAACGCTGGAAAGGCAATGGCAATAGTCTGCATAGACTTTGAGCGTTATTGCTCTAATATTCACATAATATCTTACAGAGATAGTATTACTGGGCAATCTTGCAATTTTGCAAAAGAAATTGAGAGTGATGATTGGATTTTGTTACGGATGTGTTGAACAATCGATTGTTTACTTCTTTGATAACCTAGGCCCTACTCACTTCATAAGTTCTCGAACGCCAACCATAGCCAGTGGTAATAAAATTGCGGCAAATGCCCTCGTAGCTATTGGACTTACCATATCAATTATTTGTCGTTCACCTTAATATTCCCTACGGTTTAGCATGTAATTCGGTGACGGTTACACAATCAATTCTAGGAATCTCTGCGATATAATTAATCTAGTATTGCATAGGTTCTTAGATGCTGATCCCAGTACCCTGCTGACATTGGAACAGAATTTTGTTGCAATGTTTGTTCTCTCATCCAAAGTTAGTCTTTCCAGTTCTTTCAGACTCAGATGACATCTGTGTTATTAATGGCGAATTTTTCACAGATTAGCACAAATAGGCTGACCACTGCTATGGGCATCAATGTTAGGCGTGCTGAGAATGTTTAAAGTCTAAAGTCTGACATAATCAGTGAACGACTTAACCAATCGCAATAGTTCCATCGAAACGCTCGACCAATCTATTCTGTCCTTGTGCAATTGCTTACTTAAAAAGTGATTTTGATCTATGCCAATTTCCAACTAGTTCGAATCGTATGATTAATCGGTAAAAAGATTAGGCAAAAAGTTGACGCAATGAGGACACATGGAGTATTATGAACTACGAAACTGACCAAATACTAATTCAACTTTATATTTGTAGCCAGCGTATAAATGGACATGAGTAACAATAGCGACTTCCTTTCGCAGCAGCTAATGTGGATAATGATATATCTAGGGATAACTCTCACGATTAGCTTTATTGTACCATTTCCTTATTCTCTTCCTATAATTATAGGTGTGGTAATTATCCTCAGTTTCTTTGTGAGACGAAGAATGACTGCGAGAATGGGCGGATCAGGAACCTCTATGTTTAGGAGCTCCGGTTCAAGAGGTCTTGTACGCTACTACTGCATGGCGTGCGGTGCTAAGCATAATGAAATTGCATGTCCAAAATGCGGCTCTAAAATGAAAAGAATAGGCTGATAAATGACCTGAGATTTCTGAATATAGAATACGGAAGTTATTGCTACGATTTGATTTAGAATCCATTTGATACTGCTTGCTTTTTTCTGGCTCTGTTCAACTTAAACATTAAAAAGAAAGGGGGGGCGGTCCGGTGAATCCTGATTCTTCTATGCTTACGACACACTCCTCTATGTCGGCTTGACTCAAATGAAGTATTATTAGTTCTGAGTCCTTTCTTCATTGGGGGTCTAGAGCATCAAGATGAATTCAAAGATCTGGTACTGGAACATTCACTGGGAGTCTAGGGTAAAGGAAACTTGGACCTATTGGGTAGTACAAAGACTTGATGGCATTTCATATGGGGAAGGACAAGGAGTAATAATGACGAAGGATGGCAGTGACGTTGCAACGGCGACAGGACGCACAGAAGGAAGAATGACAGATTCAGGAGAATGAGATTTCTTGGTGCGATATTTTTTGCAACAAATTCAAAGAATAAACTCGCCTTCCTTAATCGCATCATCGGAGTAAATGAATATGAGGTAGATGCATTTGGTAATTACGAACATAGGTTATGGGAACGGAAATAGGGCCAGAGTTAAGATCTATTCACTTAAGAGTTTTGTGCAATATCAGGACTAAAGCCAACAGATATCTCTTGTGTTCTATCAGCTGCAACATGTTATCTAGATCTAATCGTTTGTACTTGACCATTACTAGCCGTTACAATTACCTTATCGAAATCCAGACTATCAGCATCTGGAGGTGTAATCATTACGGATGAAAATGGCCCCATGTCCCCAATTGATTCAACTGGTCCTTGGTCACCAAATTGTACCTCGACATTATTGAGAGTACCAAAGTTATTGTTTGATATTCTTACGCTGATAGTTTGCATTGTTCCCATTACCTCACTTCTTTCTATGATTTCTACATTTAGCCCTGATCTAGGTATAAAGACTGAAAGAACAACTACTGCTACAATAATAAATCCTATAAATATACCATACTTGACAATTCTGATATAGTTTCTTCCGATTCTAGGAAATCCTACTCCTCTTCCAGAGTCCCATCTTCCCATATCCAGATGAACGCGCTATAGTTTAATATGCGTATAGCAATCCAGAACCACAAGAATAGTAGTATCAGTCAGAACACACAGGAATAGGTCGCCTCCCTTAATGCATGATGACTAAGAATTGTCTTGTTATCTGCCAGCTGCTGCTGCCGGAGGCCGAGAAAATGTTTAGTGGTGGGATAGAACTTCTAACGCAGTCTTCAACCGGTTATCTTGTTATTCGCTCCTAGATGAGCACTGGTAAGAGTTGACAGTCTATCAATGGCAAACGTTAGTTACTATTCTTATTAATTCAGTACTGGTTCAGACAACACTAGGAGAACAATTTTTTGAAGAGCAAGGGAAATGTGTGATCAGAATTTAAGAGTACTGAGCCATTCGGCCTCCAATTATGATAACTGTATAGACTGTGGTCAATCGACAGTAAAGGGTTATGATGGTAACTGCTTTACCTGAACAAGAGGCATGAATGTCTACTGATTACGATTTGAGGCATGAAGGTTTCCCAAGCTAGCTATTTGCGATTTGAAGTCATAGATGTTTCTAAACCTTTAACCGAACGAGCGAGAAATGGAACAATAAACTTTACGAGTGTTACAAGGCGGATTAAATCAATAAAGAAATAAAAGGTTTGGAGAATGTTTTTCATTCACCAAAATAGTTCTGACTATTTCCAACTGCGATCATGTTTCATCATCGGTCCGTCATGCCCCATCATCATCATTCCTCCGCCACCAGGGCCACCACCATGCATCATCTGGTGCATTTGTTGCATTTTCATCCATTCCATATGAGACATGTCCTGTGAAGCCAACACTTGCCCTGTTCCAGGATCAACTATGACCTTATAGAATTCCATTCCTGGTGTTCCAAGGATTATTGTATATACCAAGTAGGTACCATGTGGTCCACCAAATGCTGCTAATGCAAATGAATTGTTACCTGTCGTCTGTTCGGCAGTAGTTATAGCTTGAGTCAACGTGGTATTAACTTTAGAACTAATTGCTTCAAAAATGGTTTGCTCCAGATCAATTGTTCCATTGATCATCGTCTTCTCCTTGTACGGCCCAGAAGTCATATTTCCGTAGTCACCACGATCACCCATCATCGTCATGTTCTGTGCACTTACTTCCTGTGCCGAGGGAGATAAAACACCAATCATGGCTATCAAAGTAGCTGTCGCTATCACACTGATAGTCAAGGTTTTAGATTTCATGTCACAGATATGAAGCGATATTGTTCTATATATGTATGTGACAAGTTTAATTGTTTTAGATTTATGACTCGATAGTATTTGCAATTAAACACAAGGCATTAAACAGATTCATTTGTGAGCTTGTCTTTGTAAAACAATATCCGAACAATTATCTTAGAAACGTAATAACTTTACGTAAAAAGTATAGCAAACTAAATTCATGAAGAACCGCATGGGAACTGGTACGCAGAAGGTATTAGACTTTAATCAAATAAGCATCATCAAGTCGATAGTGATTTGTAAATCGTGATCTGTGTAATCAATCGAGTAAATAATTATTTTCTCTTACAAGGACTTACCTAGCAAATTCGATTTCGATTCCTCTCTTCTCTTTGATACGCATTGTGTAACTTTCTTGATCGGTTACTGGAACGACCTCCAGATTCTTGCTTTTGCAAATGGGGCAGTTAGAAAATTTAGGCGTAATTCTTAGAAGAGAAATTGCCCACAAGCAATCATTGCAGATAACCAGATCTCTAAACCTATCTTCTCCTGCGACCCCCTTTCTTTCCTCAATCTTAGACAAGAAACATGTAGATCTATGCTATAACTGATTATTAGTCTTCATATTTACATCCAAAGATAAACTCCTCTTATCTACTTCAATGATAAAATAACGTACTTCTTTATTTTTATTGTTGCCCTTACCTCCTGTGCAAGTAGAACAAGTCAGTTACCGTCTGGTTCTGTCCCTCAGCGAAATTTGCATTCGAATGATACAACGGTTATTCAGACATAGAGAATTGAAGGCAGTTAACCGAATTATCAAGATATTAATTATGTTACCAACCTTTAAATGCAATGGAGTCGAAGTAGCCATATGCTCAAGCAAATAAACAGTTTCTTCAGCTTGAAAAAAGCTAAGTATGTTGCACCGTCAAGTTATTACTACTATTCGTATCAGAAGGGCAATAACAGCTCCGAATAAGCGGTAAACAAGCAAGCTGGTATATCAGATCAGCTCCGTCTTCTGTAATTGCTAATCATTTTCTAAGCATAGACAGGACATCCCGTATTATCTTGTTGTGATCTGCATCAACTTCCGTTGTAACTACGAGCAACCAGCTTTCTTCAAGCGGAAATGTTATCCTTTTTATTTTCTGATATTCTGTTATCGCATATCTCCCCTTGCCGATTCTTGGCGAGAGGGAATTCCTTAAAGCCCATCTGGCTATAGCCTGTAAATTTGATCTTCTACTTTCGTCTTTGGATAGAAGATCTGCGATTCCTTCTCGCTGCCCGCCATAACTTACTTCTCCTACATCATTACATACAGCAGCGTACCTTATCTTTGGATCAAGATCAAAGATATCATCGCATAGTCTGTCAAAATCCATAGTCGTAGTTCGTAATGTAACTAATAAATGTCTTCTTACATTTAGTCTCATAACACAGATTAGCTACTACTCTTGAGAACGGAATTGATGGCTGGCAAATCCCGTCCGTCCCTAGGAGGCGTCAATAACCATAGGAAATCAGAAATCCAGTGATTGCGTTAGCGACTAGGAGCGTCGTATGGAAACAGATAGGATGAAGCCAAACATCTCTTGAAAGAACTTTTAAGGGCAATACGAATTATTCTGGGGTTGTGACGAGATTTCTTTATCGCTGATAATGTATTTTGAGAGCCTTGTCCATCAAGAAATACTCCTGGCACAAGTACGATACCGATAGAACACATTTAATCCCATAATGATACCTGCAGCCCAATTTCTCTTTATTTGAAGAAAGTAGTACCTTATCTATGCCATATTGAAGCACCAAAACAGCAAGAAGGATTTCCATTTTCATCATAGCCAGTCTCATTGATTTTGTTCAAGATTGAATCTGAATCGATAGACAAGGTTAATGTACCATTGTATGCGTTGGTTCCCCTGGGTATGTCGGCCCAAACAGCTGTTATTGTATTATTATCTTCATGGATACGTCCTTTTAGAACGTTAGAAAATGTACTTCCATCGTCGTTGCCGCTGATGCCAAGCTACCGTAGGTCGTTGACTATATTTCTCAAATAATAGGTTCCTCCGTCATCAGCCTGCCAAGTACCAGTCAAATTAATATATTGGGTGGATTGCGCCAAACCATCTTGACTATGAACGCCTATAGCTACAATTCCAAAAAAGAGCAAGAAAGATAAACCAAGTTTCATGGACAAATTATTTCCTAGGATAACACACCGACTCTACCTTCAATTTAACTTCTTCCTGTCAATATAAATGGGTGTTTATGACTTGGAACTAAATGATCATGGGGGTGACCGAAAGACGAAGGAACGTTAGATTGAATAAGTTCAGCTTTTCCAGTAGCTGTATTTTACTATTGTTTGATGTGCGCCCAGCTAGGATTCGCATTACTATTGCTGATGGTCCACTGACCTAAACCCTGAAATCATGTAAAGATGGGTTTGCAGACCAAGATATAAACTACGTCGATCGTATAGTGATATCGTCTACTACCTGCAGAAAGCGAACTGAAATAATTGCCTCCGTGTGAGAGGCTTCTAACGACGGTTCTAATAAGACTGAAATCATACTCTCTTCCTACCGCTCCTTTGAACAAGTAAATGAATTCGTCAATAAATTGATAGTCAAAGAATTTTTTGGTATATGATCCCTATAAACGAATATACAATTTAACTCTTGAACAACTCCCATCTTGCCACCATCCCCGTGAAACATAGTGTGACAGTGATAGATCAACTTACCGTAGTCACCAAATGGGATACGGATAATCACTTTACCGTGCCCTGGAATTACAACGGTGTCATGCAGGCCGTGCGCATCATAGAGTTGACGACTCACCGATCCAGCACAGTCAGAATCTGGAGAGTGAAGGAGCAGCAGCTGCAGTTCAAGTAGCTCTACCAAGTTCTCTATTTGAAACTGCTTCATAGATCATACATACACCGATCCCTTATTGGTCGTCTTCCCTTCATCAGTTAATAAGCCAATTTGTCCTAATCCTGAGAACACGAAAATTCGGCCAAAGGCTATGATTGGGTTGCGTGCCAATGTAATATTTTATATGTGCGTTATGCGCAATTCCCATTGCTGTACCAAAAGTACAATGAAGCAGACATAACCAGAACCTAACACTTCATTAGTTCAGGAATTTCTGTTAGCAGGGAACTTCCTGTGGAAATTGGAATGAATTTCATTGATGGGGGCACGGGTTCTGGCTCGTATAGGAGACAACCATAACTGCAAATGGTGATTCCCATCCCATTTATTTTTATATATTTAAGGTGGAGATTTAGTGCAGCAATAACTTGCGCAAGGCCTGGGGGGAGTTTTTCCGAAGTTTTTGATTATCGGCTGCTCTAATATTATGCCTATAACTCACTACTCTATGCACTTTTGCTGATTATATCCATATCCCCATTCATATACACCCGTCTGCCATTATGCTTAAGCCCCTCTCTTCTGCTGCATACTATTCAAATTCATAGCCAAAACAATAAGGACTAGAGTAGTTATCACCCTTAAGGCAAAGATTACTTTATGTTTCATACTTATTGACGTTTTTACTCTGGTTACTCCACTTTCTGCCACAGTAGGGAAACAAAATGTGGGTCAGCAAGAGATAGCAATTAGATTATCTTCAGATATTTTTCGAGAGAATATATCCTTCTGAATCATCATCCACCTCTGACATTACAGTCTGAAACCTTTTGTTTGCTTCTTCAATAAGATCATGCTGAAAAGCTGTTGTTAGATAACTAATATTCATTATAGCCACTCCTGGAGAGGGTTCATCCATTTGGACATAGGGTTTTTGCCCTTGTACTAAACCAATAAACTTACCTTCACCATCCATATCTTCAACTAATTCCTTTAGTGCTTTAGCTAGAGAATTCTTTTTAGATTCCTTCCATCCATCATTATTGATACCAAATCCATAATTGACCATGATTAATTTATGAATTGATCACTTGTATACCTTTAGATAAGATAAGATATGGTAGATATGATGGTTTCAGGTAAACTTCCAATAATTTTTCTATTTCTAAAACAGTATTAACTCATCTAGTCTATTACTTTGATAGAGACGCTACGCTAAGATGCATATGGCCAGAATAGGGTATTATGATCGGAATGTGCCTGCTTGCAAGTTGGTTAAGGGCTTGAAAATGAGTCAATCTCCACCCTGAATTGAATCAGCGGGTATCATCGATATATAGAATAATCACCTAGGTAATTACATGTTTGGTCTTGGAATAATTTTGATGCATCTAGCAGACTACTTCACAAGAAGAAAATACGAAAAGAGGAAAAAAGAACTCAAAGATAAGGAAGTTTAAGGTCATCGGCTAACTCAAGTTAATAGTGTATTCCTCTACAATCAACCCCTATTTGGCATGTCGTTAGATACATAGTGGCGACCAGTTTAGGCAAATTCTCTGGTCGCACTACCATCTCTACTATACCAATCATTAATGATCTACTTCGAATGATTATAGCTTGCCAGACAGTAACAACATTACTTCGGCTACGCGATCCACTATTGATCCTTTGGTTCTGAGCGTCTCTTGCCCAATTGATATAGCGTCAAGGCTTCGCTTCAGCTTAGTTTTGTATTTTAAAGTCCTGGGTTTTGCTCGTAATCTGTACCCACAGCAAGGACACCATGGCCCGTCCCATTTGATAAACAGCTCGCAAATTTGACACCTCTTCTGACCGGATGCATAACGCCCAACTCCACTTGGCTTCGCAGCTTTGTGTCTAATGCATATTCCTCTACATACCAAATTAATTACTTGGCTTCACAAAACAAACTTATAAGATATTGCAAAACTAGCCATTTTTATTGTGGGAATTACATTCTGACGTGTAACTTTCATGTTCACACTAATGCCAGGTATATTTTTTACCCCTACAGTTAGATTAAGTATTATGAGTCAGATAACAGAACCAGTAGCTCAGCTCCTTAGGAGTAAAAACTTTGCTTACCTGTCAACATTGATGAAGGATGGCTCGCCACAAGTCACTCCTACATGGGTTGATCTTGATGACAATGGCAACAGCATTCTGATAAACACGGCCGAAGGAAGGATAAAACAAAAAAATGTTTCAAGAGATCCAAGAGTAGCAATTTCAATATCTGATCAGAACAATCCATATGACATGGCTACAATTAGAGGAACTGTTACTGAGCAAATTAAAGAGGGTGCTGATGAGCATGCTGACAGGCTTGCAAAGAAGTACTTGGGCCTTGACAAGTATCCTTACCGTTCACCAGACGAAAAGAGAGTCATTTTAAAGGTAAAACCAGAAAAGGTATTCCATCAACAGCCACCTCGATAACAACTGGATAGCTAAGCAAGTGTGGGCCAACACAAGATCTAGTTTAGAATCACAAATGTGTGTGTGTACATCAATTTAGATCGGTAATGGCGGCCGCCTGCATATCGCAAATCCCAGGCACCCTAATGGATTAATTCAAATTATCAGAATTTCACAAGCTATGGATACACAATCATATTAAAGATTAGGTGTAACCAATTTAGAGATACATGCATCTGATCATTGGATTACAAGTTCGTAAGTCGTACTGTAGTTCCATCCTGATGGAAATGCAAAGGAATCCGTTGAAGCATGATTAGTGGTGGAACTATTTATATTTCCACTGAAGCTGATCTCATGCCTTCCGAGACTCAGTGGTTTTAAAAATACCCAATTGCCATCGGAAACGGCAGAGGTCGTTGTATTCTCAGGCAGATCAAGAATATTATTTTCAGGCAATGTAAAATAAAATGGTGGTGATTGTATGCGGTACTTTTCCAATTCTATTTCAGAGATGTCTTGACCATCTATGCTAAAATGAAGCTGCGTAACCTGGTCCTGAAATGCCTTTGCACACATCCTTAGCTCGTCGACTGTCTGGAGCTGGGGAAATTCAGCAAATGAGCATTCTGAGTTGAGTATTGGAAGAAGGATTGCTTTGCCAATAGGAACAGCGCACTCCCTAATTTGGTTGAAATAGCTCTTCTTCATCTATCGACTTTGTAGAATTGGTCAAATAGAGTTCTTTCTGCCCTTGTGTTAATTGAAAAGAAGGATCTAGGCTGGCTGCTGCTGACATACAAATAATTGTACAGAGCATTATGAAAACTATCTGTTTCGTTCGCATGTTACCATCTTCTTCAGGGCAGGCAATTTCTCATTCCATCTTTCATGTCTCCGTGTTATTGTTCTGCAAGGAGGCTGCGAGTTTCTTGTTCTCTGCAGCCAGATCGTTGTTCGGATCCATACTCAATACTTTGTCAAAGTATTTTATAGCTTCTTGATAGTTCCCCAGGTCACCTAGAGCCCCACCCTTATTGACCAGAGCATTAATATTGTCGGGTTGAAGAGATAGCAGCTTGTCGTAATGAGCTATGGCATCTTCATGCTTTCCTAGGACGTCTAAGGCCAGCCCCTTATCATAAATTGCTCCTGTGTTGTTCAAATCGATAGCTAACACTTGATTATAGTAATGTATAGCTTCAGTAGGGTTACCTTGGGCATAAAGAGATTCACCTTTCCCCAACAGTTGATCCGTCGTTAGCTCGTTAGGCTGCGCTAGTGATACTAAGGTGTCACATTGCAGTAATAAAATTAAAGTCACTAACAACAAAATCTTCTGTAAGTGCGTTACAGAAAATCCACCCGCTGGAATTACTTGTTGACAATGAATCATCAAAACAACGATTAACTTGACGAAATAGGCATGCAGTCTGTCTGAATCTGCATCATCTGTAAAACTAGCACTCTTATTCATCGTCATCTGAATCGTCATGATCACCTAGCCAGAATATTAACGACTTATTTATTTGATTCCGTGACACAAATAGTAAGCCTGCCGAACACAATGATATACTTCAGATCTGGTATTTCTTTATTATTTATTCGTTCCTTCCTTAGTAGGTATAACTCTGAACCCTGCTATACCCATTGAATTAGACCAGTCGCCTCAGGGAAATGGAATCACTATGGGTCCCTCACCATCGTTGTCCTCGCCATAACCCTCACATATATCGCCTGCATCCATTTTATCCTTCTCTCCTTCGCTCTGTTCACCTGCGTCTGGAGTAAGACTTTGGCTATTCCTGGTCACTGAATCGTCATCATTATTGTCGGAGCCATCATTATTGTTTTCATTGGACTTGGTGGTATCCGGATTTACATCTGACGCTCGCCCGCTAAGATCCTCATCTGTTGAAGAGATATCAGGAAGTATCAACCTGCCTCGTACTAGTACTTTTGCACTTACGAAAAATCTTTGTTCTTTGAGCTCCAGCAATGCGCTCTGAATTTTTCTTAAGACATAGGGAGCCCCATTTGAGTACGTAAGCACCTTCCTTGAGTTATTATGATGCCGAGTTGTCTGTTAAGCTCCGATTATTGCATGGCAATTCGGCCGGTAGTTCGCATTCATAGACTTAAAGGTGGGTAATTTGGGTTTAAAGAATACACATAATCAGCCTTCATGATTATTAAATTGGTTATATCCTGCTATAAAATATGCAATAAATGCAATATTTGCGTATAGTCATTAAAATTTACCATTTAGAGAATAGTATTTGCTGATTAAGTTTAATTGCCAAACTTTAGATAATACCCTAAAATCCAATGGACAGAGGTCCACTCGTGTAATAAGCTGGACCGCGTTAGCATGATTTCCTAGACGAATACACGAGTAGGGTTTCGCTAGAATTTCCCCTTTGTTCAGGCCTCTTCCATTGGCAACTATAACTGCACGTTTGATAACGCTGTGATGATCATTGCTTTCCTGCTTTGGTGAACTACAGATCATTTTGCAAGTCTGAGCCGGCATGTTGAATTTACCTTTTTTCAGATTTAAACGGGTCTGAACATCAAGGGATACCGCCTAAAGCGAAATAAGACTTAGACTGAATTCATTCACTGAATTTACCGCCTAGTGAAGGTAACGCTGCCCCAGTCAAATAAGTAATAGAATAATTTATCCTCATCTTGTCTCCTATTATCGTCGGTGCAGGACAAACAAATATCATTATGAAAGCAAATTCTATATTTTGACGGCATAAAAGGTTATTAGACGTAATGAAGCCACTATACGGAGAATGTCGAACATTGGTATAACGCGTTCAGGTTTAACAACATGCAAAATTTTATTCAGTGCCTTATTGCTCTCAGCAATTGTGGGAGGATACAATGCTGCCAATCCAGCAAGCGCGCAACAGGTGCAGCAGCAGGGAACCGTTGTTGAATCAGCAAACGGAACAACAGCAAACGAAAGCTCCACCTCACTCCCATCCCCACAGTTGCTGTCTCAATCACAGGGGCAGGGACAACAGAGTACCAATAGGACACTTTTGGCCTCCGAAATAGAACCTAAGCTAAATGAGTATTTCGTCTGGAGTGGCCTTGTTTCATCAAATATAGACGGGTTGCCATTACCAGAAGATGATGCACAGTCCGCTGTCCTACTTCCATTGCGTGGAGATGATGCCTTGTATTCTGGAACGTTGACTTTCCAGTCTAACTCGCCAGTTGACGTAGTTGTTTGGAACCAGGCGGCACCAGGCAATGATACTGCCATACCAGAAGATTTCGGTGACACCTTAGATTTTGGGAGCATTATGAATAAGACTGTTATTCCGATAGTGATAGCATCCGGTACGTCAGGCTCAGTACCGTTCGTAGGCAATACACTGGAATTAATCGGAGATGATGAGGAGTCATTTGCTGCAACTTACGCAGTAAATGCCATTGCGGAACAACCGGAGCTCGTTAGTGATTTGACAAGCCTCGGTAATTTTACTACTTCTGAAGAAGGAGAAGAAGAATAGGAAGTAGATTGAGGTTAGTTCAAGTAGAGTGTGTGTGTTGTAGCTCTGTTGAATTCTGCCTGCTATAACTGAGAACTCCCGAGTTCAAACCTAAATCCTAAACGCCTTTTATCCTTCTCCTTTTGATAAATATCTAAGATAATCACGTACGGTACTTCAAAAAAAGTTAAATTAAGCGATGAAAGCTGTGAATTGATGTTGGAACACAATAAAGGGATGAAATATGTTGCTATGCCTTCAACTGTGACTTTGTGCCTTGCCCTGGCACTGGCAGTGGCTATCATTATCAGTGCCTCTTCAGTCCAAGAACCACTTAAAGTGGTACAAGCGCAAGTTCAACAGCAACAGCAACAGCCACCGCAAGAGACATTTTTCGAATCGGCTATTCGAACCGCGAACGAGACATCCGGTAATCAAGGACAACAACAACAACAACAGCAAGACGCTGTGACAGATCCAGCATTAAATGCTGATTTTGTGCAGCAAGGACAAATGTCTTCTCAACCTGTCCAACTCAGAGAGGGAGGACAGCCTCACTCGGCAATTATCCTGCCAATAAGAGATGACAAAGCAATCTACTCCGGCATTATAACCCATCAAGCTTCAAAGCCTGTGGATTCAATCGTGCTAAATCTTTTGAACCCAGGTAATAGGACAGCAATTCCAGAACAATTTGGTGATTTGGATGATATTGTAAGATTAAATGGACAGCTCGTTTCAATCAATGAGATTGGATCTGGTGAATCTGGTTCAATGCCATTTACAGGTAATGCCATTGGATTCATTTCAGATGAAGATGACCCGTTCATAGTTACTTACACACTAACGGCAGTGCCTGAAAATGCAAGAATAGTCAATGACATTACGAGTATACTTGGGTTTAATGCGTCGTCGTCCTCAGATCAGGTAGAAGAAGAAGAAATAGAAGAAGATTAGGAAGGAGGAGAATGAGAAGAAGAGCAATAGTAGGAGGCTAATCGTAAAGCCTAAAGATCTGGTAAATTAGAGTATTCAAATGCATAAAAACACACTTTATGTAAAACAACGCCTCTAAAAATATATTGCCCAGATTATAAGAGATTAATTGCAGATGGGCCCCAGGCCTAATCTGGCTATTAGTTTTTTCAAGTCGTATGCCAGTAGTTACCATCGATAAGTACATTTTTTGATTAGAATATCCATAATTTAAATATGCGACATCTATTGCAGCCGCTCACGATATTGGAATCCTTCATTCTTCCGCGATCTAGTCATGTTATAAGATTAGATTACCATAACCTACAAATACTAAAGTATATAGTGTTGTGATAGCCAAATTGACCTAATCACGTATTACCTGTTTTTTTGACTATATACTAGGACTAAAAAATATGCCACGGTATAAAGTTTGCAGATGTAATGAGGAGATAACCAAGTCTAACAGATTTGAATTTAAGATAGAAGATTCAAAAATAGAGCTTCGATGCCACAGATGTACAGGTCTGGTTGCATGGTTGAACGTGTCTCCTAAGGCGAACAAGATTATGCCATCCAAACGCGCATGGTCTCACGAAGAACGTCTGGCTATGCGCTAGCCTTTTTTTCTATCAGAGAAATCGTCGACTAAGTAAAGACCTTATTTGACGTGATGAATTTGAGGATAACCAAGGCGCTTGTTCTTAAGGGGGGAAACGTAGAGCACAAACTAAAAATTTTATGATTGTGGCCGCACAGCAATGATAACGATGTTAGGCGGAGTAGTAACGACACTTGCAATACAGGACAGAATGTTCACCAAAAAAAGAATAACAAGAAGAGCCGAGTAATCCCATTTAACGATGATTGAGGTAGAGGATAATATCCATCTAATGTATTTTGTCAGAATCTATATCACGTATATACTCTGGCAGAAATAACGTAATAAACACAATTTGAGCACAATGATGCAATGATCCTTGGCTACTAAAACCAAAACCATAGGCTAAAAAAGAGAAGATGGTAAATTAATAATCACCTTAGTTTATCCCCACTATTATAATATTGACAGTCGAAAATTTGTGATGTAAAAGAAAACGCATTTTATGCATTGGTTATGGCATTAATCTGTAGATTGTCGACAGTCGTCAGGATCAAACGACTGGGTATTAGAAGAACACTTGGCTGTGTTTGGTATCTCACTATTTCTAACAGAACAAATATCAGATTTAACGAAGAGCCCGAATTTGCTTAATCCAGATAAACCGAACATTCATTCAAGTTAACAGAAGTATGAACACCAAATATATTGTAATTGTGGCAGCAATGACAGCAATGCTGATCGGCGCGACCGCACTCGCAACAACGGACAGTGCTTTTGCAGGCAAGAAGAGAGAGTACAACCAAGCAACATCACAGGCTAATGCTTGCGGAAATGGAGAACTCCCATTGAATGTATTCTGTCAAAACATTGGCTCGCAAGTACAAGGCGACGAAAACGGCGTAGGGATAGCAGGTCAACAAAGCTCTCCGTAAAAGCAACTACGACTTCTCTTTTCTTTCTTTCTTTGAATGTCTGCGCTTTTGATCTCCTATTTAATGGAATCAATAGAATATCCAAAAATCTCTTGGATTCCATTGTTATGATTGAGCAGTACGGATGGCCATAAATAAATTAGGCCACTAAAGACAAGTGTGTATAAACCTGATTTTGAAGCAGCAGCAGCAGAAGAAGAAGAAGCAGCGATACATAATACAATGTGAGACACAATGATGTTAAAGAAGGTTGGTGTAACCTCATTCGTCCGTGAAATACCGCTGACATATTTCGTGTACAAATCCAAAGGCTCTTGTAAATACTAGATATTCATCGACTTTTCAGATTGGGGGACACTAGATTTGAATCTAAGCTTAGCACAAGTGGTCATAATAGTATTCAGGCTGGTCTAGGGGATAAGTTCACTCCATGTGCCGTTATTGTAGTCGTCATTTCATTGTGTGTCATTGTGTCAATACCTTCCCATGACGGTTTTTCTGATGGTAGTTTTATAATTAGCTCTGTTTCTGCTGATTTAGAGGAGATGCATGGTGATGATGATATTCTGGAAAACCGCATGATAATTCCGTTTCATAGTGGTGGCATAAAGCAGGCTGACACATCATCATCACCATCATCATCATCATAGTCCCAAACTAGTGCGACCGGTGCGGCAGATGGAAAAACTTACCTGATCAAGTCAACTCAAGTCAGATTAAGAGTAGCTCCCCCTTCTTCTGGCTATCATCCTGTAACTCTAAGGGCTATATGCAGTCCCCTTACGATTGGAAAAATGTAGAGATAACTGGTCGCTCCCTTGTCTCTGGTTACACTGATTCAACTACAAATGGAGCCGCACATATAGAGCTGGTAGCGAGAGGGGGTACTCATACCAGCAGGCTGCCATGTAAAGGTACGGGATATCATGCCAATTTGTATGTAACTGGTAGAAGTAAATTTGAAAAAGAATTGGAGCACACTGCTGGATATGCTACAAATAATCCTCAGAAGACGGGTGCAGTTTCTCCATTGAAGGGAAAATGGATTGGCTTTAAGCAAGCCATTCATACAGTTCCCTCAGGAATGAAGGTAGAGCAGTGGTACCAGGAATACGTCAATGGACAATGGACGAGTTGGAAAAAAATCTTTGAATATCCAGATAAAGGGAGTTGGGGAGGTGGTAACCCTAAATATGGCGGCACGTCTCCTTATGGCACTAGTTACAAGTTGATATCATGGGGAGGACCGCTTGTATTCTTTAGGTGGGACAATATCGATAAGATGTATATAAAGCATCTGAGCATCAGAGATTTCACCAAGCTGAAATCTGATGGAATGAAGAATCGTTTCTCTACACTCTATTTTACTGGTATCAATATCTGTTGTTATTTCCACATACTGAAAATGGAGTGTTAACTTAACCCGGCTACAGGCTTTAAATGATTTTCGCCTCACAATGGACACAATTGAAGAGATTCAGAGCAACTGACCATATCTGCTAGGGGAATGTCAAAAAAACCGGCATCAATTACGCAAGGCAGAAAATGCAATAGAGCGTTTAAAGATGGAGTAATTTAATCTAAAACTGAACAGGCAAGCACGGATAAACGGGTATCTCTTTCAATAACTGGTTCTTTGCTATGAGTCGAGCGCACGACAGTAGGGTCTCTCTTTAGCCTTGATATTTCCTAGCCGTTCTACGCTTGTTTGATATTAAATGGAGGATTAATCGCATTATATATAATGATATAGATATAGCTTGTATAAATAAAAGGGAAAGTTACGTTCAGTATTTCGGAGGATTCTTTGATATGTTACTTATCCCCGTTATCGTCGTCGCCGATCGATGGAAATGCTTGGACACCTGCCAATGAGGCTACGTTTTCGTCACCTTGAATCTGTGACCCGACGTTCTGACATCCAACGTTCAACGGTAGTTCTCCATTTCCGCAAGCATTTGCTTGTGAGGTCGCTTGGTTCTTATCGTATTTGGTTGCAAAAGCACTATCAGTTGTTATTGCTGTTGCTCCCACTAATGTTGCTGCTATTACAGCCACCATTGCAATATATTTGAAGTTCATGTTTCTGTTAGTTTGTGAGTGTTTTTTGCTTATGTGAGTTAAGCAAAATCAGGCGATTACTTAAATCTGATATTTATTCTATTAGAACGATATCAAGACAAACTAATGGTTTTAGTACCTTTTGTAATCTAACATTTGAATGTAGTTTTGTGGTACGAAAGTCTGTAGTTTGTCATAAATAGAACATGTGTGTTTGAAGAGTCACAGACTGAAGAATAGACGATCCAACAGAGTCATTCATACATGTATATGTGTGATGGGGACTTATGGTATTCATTTCTTCCCCATCACCATATCCATGTAAATAAGACTTTAATAGTTTGAATATCATATATTGACACTTCAAACATAAGGGACAGCCATACTCTACTTGCCTCGTTATCGTCGTTCTACCTTTTTACATTAGATTAAATTTCACATCCTGCTTAGAATGCACAAATATATGTCATAACCTCTTTCGCTAGATTACGGACCTCAGCGATTTTCGTGATACTTCGTCTCCCACTTCATCTTCAAACAACTAGAGGAATGTAAACTTCTAGAATATTTTGAAGATGCATATCTTATCATGAGCTCAAGGGGAGCTTATCATTTAGTTAGACAAAATCAGTTAGCATATATTTATTATTTAATTTTAGTTAAAATGAAGAAGGAATGTCAGATCATGACAAGAAAAAATTGTAGTTGACAGCCTATCCATTGAATGGAAGAAGTTTGCAATTGAAACGTTTAGATCATCTATTAATAAATTCATGCATGAGCAACGCTTATCGGGACATAAATAATCTTATTTCAGAAATCCATAGGCAAATAAAAAACTTGTAGGATCATTCTAGTGTGGATGAAGCCATAGATGCGTTTGTAATTAGGATTTGGACATTTTAGGTATTATTATCACAAAATTAGTGAATTATCTACATCATAATGCCTCAGCTAAATTCTTCGCATATAATTGAATAAGTAGAAGTTCATCGTCTATCTAGGTCGAATTTCTATTTTCTTCAATCATAAAGCGCAATGTCATTCTATACCGATAAACAATAAAAAATAGGCCCGTTTTATTGTTTTATATGACAAGAATCTCTGTCGTTGCTATTCCTCCATTGGATAATAACAGCTGGAGGTATGACGTGGAGGTAATTGAGATTGACGGAGGTGGCCCTAAGACGATCCACGAAGTGACCATGGACAAGGATTACTACGTGGATCTAACAGAAGGTAAACACGTAATTCCTGAAGAACTTGTCAAGAAGTCATTTGAATTTCTACTAGAGAGGGAATTTAGGGACTCTATACTACGCCAATTCGATATTGCTCAGATAAGCGATTATTTTCCTGAATATGAGAATGAAATCAAGAAAGCGCTAGTTAATATTTGAAGTAGGAACAATCTGCTCCTGCCCCTCCAGTACATCGGATCAGATCAGAATGAAGTTCAAATCCGTTTTGGTATTAAGGTAGTGCTGGACTATGTCAAAAAAAAGACTTGCTAACTTGTCAAGTAGTACTGGAATAATAAGGAAATAACATCTGCGCATGACATTCAGATGTTAAGACTAATTCCTAGTGTTGCATCACCTGATACGGTTTTAGATCCGTCGTACGCATAGAGACAAAAGTCTAAAATCATTATGCAATAAGGATATGCGGTATCAAGATTGAGTTTTTGTATTAGCTCTAGTAAAGAGGGGGAATTCTATTATGTTACCGAAGAATTTACAAATTCTAACTACAATGGCAAGAGACAACAAAGAAGTGGACGGGTCGGAGGTGAGACTGGACGATATCTGACCACTATTTGAGAATTCTCGTTGGCTAGGTAGACGATTAACATTTGTTCAGCATTGCCCTCATGTTTTCGTTGCTAAAGGAAGACTAAAGATGAAATTGGCCCCATTTCCATCAGGATTATTTTCAGCCCAAATTGCCCCTCTATGAGCGTCCACAATGCTCTTTGAAATAAATAGACCAAGACCAGTTCCACCTCTATCGGATTTGGAAGCAAACTTGGTAAATAATCTAGGGAATATTTCTGAATTTATACCAATGCCCGTGTCTTTGACAGAGATAATAACAGCTTCGTCATCTTCCTTTTTTTCAACTGACACAAGAATACTATCCCCTTCTTCGGTGAACTTGACAGCATTGCTTAGAAGATTAGATATAACCTGTGATATCCTTCCTTTGTCTCCTTTTATGGTAATGATGTCTTCCTTAGCATTGAATACTAACTCCTTGTGACTTTGCTGCCTTTCAATTTGACTCTTATACTCTGAAATAGCATTTGATATCAAATCATTAAGATTAAAACTCTCCATCTTTAAACGTAGAGATTGGCCCTCAATTCTTGTAACATCCAGTATATCTTCGATGAGGTGCTGCAACCTTTCAGCGTTTCTATTAATGACACGTAGTAACTCATTGGAAGATTCCTTATCGCTTTTACCAGAAAGTAGTACTTGAGATAGGCCTAATATTGGTTGTACGGGAGTACGCAGCTCATGTGCAGCTATGTTGATAAACTCTCTTTGCATCGTGTTATAGGATTTTAATTGTTCATAAAGTTCTCCTTGTTTCCATAGAGTCTCAAAGATAGATGCGTACGACACACCAATGGGCTTGCTATTAGAATATGCGGCTAGTCCTGCTGCATCATAATAATTATCTTTTGTATCGTCTTTTAATTCAATTATCATAGATTCTTTTCTGTCAACTACTAGGATACCTATTTGAGTCTGTAAACTTTTATCCAAACTTCTAATTTCTAGATGTGGTAACGCTAGTTGTACTTCATCCACTATCTTGTTAATCTGTTCCGCATCACCAGGAACAAGTACTTTGACGCTTAGCCCACGTTCTAATGCTTCTCTAAATAAATGTAATGCCCCTATTCGTACTTGACGGTGAAATTGGTCCATCGAGGGATAAATTCTTAAGATCTCGTGTTTTGCGGATTTGACCAGTTTGTAAGAAAGCGCGACTGCTTCCTTTGAATTTCGAATAATCTCTATTTTAGCTGGTTCAGTTCCTTCTTCAATTTCTCTTATTCTTTCATTTGCATCGACACCGTTCTCCCATAATTCTTGAAAAACAGAAGAAAAATGCTCTAGATATTTAGGTTCGTTGCTTAATAGAAGGCTTTGAACTACTTTACCCTCTTTCATCTTTTCTATAGTTACTGCTATTTTCTTATCTGAAACACCAAAACTCAATGGAGGTAAATTGCTAAGGTGCCTTAATTGAATACCAGAATCCAGATACAGTTTGGCCAGCTTTATATTTTCGTTATTTAATTCGGTAACGTATCTAATGCCTTTATGTCCCCCCCTTTTCTGTCTTTCTAACAATTTTTTCTTTATATTGAAGAAGTATTTGTGGCTATAGTGCATCCCACCTGAGCTCAGACAGGCATCCAGCAGATTTGAGTTAGCAGTGAGACTAGAAATCTCCTTTATAATCTGCTCCGAGTTATCCATTATTCTAGTTTCATAATGTACTGTTCCTTCTTCTATCTCTCGTATTCTCTGCTCTGCAGGAATGGTTTTACTCCATAATGTCTCAAAAACGTACCTTTGATGTTCGATTAATTCTTTAACATTACTATAGATGATCTGCGCTGCTGGCTTCCCTGCTTCATGAAAGGTAGCAGGAGCAAGGTATTCTGCTTCGCTGATGTAAAAGTTTCCCTTTATCCCATCTAAATGTCGAAGCTCATCAACCATCGTCATCATCTGCTTGCAATAAGAAATATTGTCTTTGGTTATCTCAGTTGCATACCTTAATTTAACACCTCTCTTTCTGGCATCAAGAAATGCACTCTTCAATACTTCTATGTCAACTGCTAATGGAGGTCGCGTGTAATCGACATAAGCATCGATTTTACCTCTGGATTGATACAAAAACTGCAATATTGTGTTCATGACATTTTCAATTCCATAGAAAATCTCTGTGCGCTCATTAACCATTCTTGTACCCCTTTTGAGATCTGGAAATTCAGTCCCAGGATGCTATATGCTATTTTGTTATATATAAGGAGATTTGGCCCTCTAAAGCCCTTATTTCAGCTTACTTTTGCCGTAACACAAAAAATATCACTTTTAACTTAGACTTTTGTAAATGTATACATAGCCTACCGGGGAAAGGGAATTGATAATCTCGAGGGGAGTATCTGAAAGCTATGCTGATATTACAAAAGCTGAGCAGTATCTAGGGTTTAGATATAGCTATGAACTGCGAACGGGATAGGAGCAATTATACAGCTGGTCTTAGCTTTGTGGTAAATTGGATACCGCAATAGAAAATTTAGTTGCATTGTAATCCCGTATGATAACAATCGAAGTGGTTAGCAGCGCGGTCACCGAAGTGATACTCAATAAGTTGACATTCAGGATAACTATGATTTATGATACATCCATCGTCACGCGGTACGTTGTTTAGAATACATCTCCCGCTCTCCTCGTCTTCATGTGCGTGGTTTGAACTAACTAACTAAACTACCTTCATCGCAAAAAAGATATAAATAATAGTCGGAGGAGGTAAGAGCTAATGAAAACAAGAACCGTTTTCACGATGATGTCTTTAATAGCCGCGTTAACGGCGGGAATACCTGCACTATTTACTGCAGCAAGCTTGTCAGCACAAGACGAGAACATAACAATGGAAGAGGCGACGAATGCGTTCGTGGCTCAAGACAACGAGACAATGGAGGAGGCTACCATTACTTTACTTGGAAATATGAGCGGTAATATGACAGCTGGTAATATGACAGCTGGTAATATGACAGCTGGTAATATGACAGTTTAAACTCAGTCATGTGAAAGAGAAGCACTCGTTTCCTTCCTTTTTTGTATGCAATGATTGTTATTGGTATCTTTCTGATTTCGTAGCGATAATTTTCGCTAGTCAAACTATACTCTTGCACTTTTAGAGTCTCTTTTAATCTGTCGTTCAGGTTTCTGTTCTTTTGCTAATCTGCTCGTTGGAAAAATCCTTATATAGACACTATGAGAGTATACCGAATTATGGATCTTGGTATAAGGACCAAAGCTACATTGATAGTTACTGCTGTCTGCTCGCTAGCAATAGCTGCAACACTATCGGTGCTAACTGATGAAGCTAAAGCTACCTATGGAGCAACCTGGTGTGAGAGCCAAAAAGGCAAGAGCGATAATTGGAAGAGCGGCTGTGAATCAGGAGCGGCCGATTGTAGAGGTGGAAAGGCATACGACCCAGGTTCAGGTCATTCACGTGATTTTCATCATGGATATGATGCAGGATGGTCTCATTCAGGGTGTAAGTAACCCTTTTTTATTTTGTCACCAAGCTAATTTAGCTAATTTAGATTTGGTAATGTAATCAATTATTTCCGTACTATTAACTTGATCTAAATAACAATTAATATCGAAAAATATTAGTATCTAGGACCAATTTGCAGAAAAATGCTCAGTGAGCAAGTGTCAACATCACGAAGCACCAAGATTCTCAACAGTCATCTAAGCAGCTAATGATGGTATTCCCTTCACTAGAATTACTGAGCGCCCGCTTCGCCACATCGTTTGGATGTTTCGTTGCGAACACTTTGTATTTTGTTGGCTTGACTTGACACTTGAGAATGTTATCTTGTATACATGGAAGTCCGTGTACTTAACGACAATCCAATGATTCTTTTTAATCGAAACTTGATCCTGTTACTTCCAAATCTCTTGGTTAATCTAAGGTCAAGTATAGTCTCCTGCATTTCAGATGTTACTTTCCTGTATTTGATATTATGAGGCTTTCTGAAGTCGCGCAGATCATTAGACGCGTCTATAACGAACTAATCAATTTTCCCTTGTTTATTTTGTTCCATATGATTGTAGTGTATCTCTCATCCTTAAGTCAAATAGGGATAACTTACCAAAGTATTTTTACTATAGATGATCAGTTCCGTAAATCAGTTATTATTTTCTATTAGATTGCCCTCATTATATAGGGAGGCCTCAATCTTTTTCCTTGTATTACTCTCTGGATTTTTTCTCATTGTTTTTGGCGGGCCTGACCATATCTATGTACTAGGGTCAGTAGATTGCGATCGTCAAACATTCCCACTAGTGGATTGTCCTCCTTTATCCCCGTCAGAAGAAGAAACCAATAATGACGACGACGATGTTGGAGGAAATATTGAGGAACAAATTCCTTCTGGTGAGTCGGAGACCAATAATGACATTGATGATGGAAATATTATGGCACAAATTCCTTCGGTAATCCCGTTTCCCTAACATCCCACTCTATTAGCTCAACTTGCCAAGTTCAGACAAGTTGATCAAATTGGTAGAGCAGATTGACGCTCTGAGCTGAAGACAGTTAGGATCTGTAGGCTTTGTCGTTAAAGTCGTGGCGGAGGAGACAGACGTAACTGTACCTATATTTAAATCAACAGAAGTTAAAGCATTAATGAAGAACATGAATTATTCTTTTGATAGATTGTCATAATATTCATGTCAATATTTTTTATTAGAATGTAAGGGAGAATAGAATCAGAGATTTGATAAGTATACAAAAGTACGACAAAAGACGAGTAAGTAAGAGTTTCTCATCTACGTCAACCATAGCATTGTTCTTTGCATTAGCTATGTTGTTATCTACATCGTATCTGGCCGCTGGTAGTACTAGTAATGGGCTTCCTTTTGCGTTTGCTGCTGATAAGGAATTTGATATTGACGTTGATATTGAAAAAGATTCAATAAAAAGAGGTGATACCCAGGACATAACCGTTACGGTGCGAAATGACGATACAGGTAAGAGGATTTCAGATGCTGAGGTAAGATTAACTGTATATCCACCCGACAGTGATTCTACAGGCGCTAATGACGACACAGATGATGATGGCGTGGCCGAGTTTAAAGTGAAGATCGATGACGACGCGGAAACTGGTGAATATGATGTCAAAATCAGGGTTTCAAAGGATGGATATGACACAAAGACGGTTAATACTTCATTTGACGTAATAAAGAAGCATCACCACGACGACGATGATGATGACGGAAATGGATCCGCAGCAGCAGCTTCTGCAGCAGCTTCCTCTGGGTCCTCATCTGCAACTGCAGCTGCCGCTTCTGGTAATTCCGCAGCCTCAGCTGCTGCAGCCTCCCTTTCTGCTGCTGCAGCAGCCGCTGCTGCTGCTGGCGGAAGCTCTGCGTCTTCGGCAGCTTCTGGGGGTTCATCTGCGGTAGCTGCAGGGGTATCCGACTAGCATTCACAACAACTCGATGAGAAGATCATTATTCTTCTTTTTTCTGATAGAAACCCAGCATTATACGGTGATTCCCTTCAGTAATAACAGCAATAATGATAGGATCTGTAGCTCACCGGACTTTTGTTTTATCGAGGGAGCAGGAAGCCTCATCAACGATACTCATGGTAGGACTGTAGGCAGTTCTGTCTTTGAGTCCATGGACATTCGACTACTGAGGAATGGACCGTACGACGTTAACCAGTACTGATATCATCATATCTTAGTGGACCAGTTTGATTTGTCGAACAAATGAGATGTCGTCACCGGGATCCAGGTGCATCCTAGTATTCTTTCTAGTTTCTATCCTAGTTTCATGGCTAGGGTCTTTTCCCAATGCATATAATCTCTATGCACAGCCAGTCTCGTCATAGAAATAATCGATCAGATTCCGCGAATCGTCTTGGACTGTTCCTCATACTCACTATCTTCATACATACTACTCCTGTTACTATTCTGCAGGTTAAGTGCAAACTAACGTATCCCAGTTATCTCGTTGCTCAAGAGTGACATAATATCTCATCCCAGCGGCGCACAGAAATACAATCGCATCCGTTCGAAATCCGTTGTAGGAAAACAGATTGCAGCATCGATATCCTTGGATTCTGGAATCTTTGTTCAAATATTTATACAGGAGACCGACGACGGTTCGGTTGGAGTTAGGTTACCGGAGCATATTATTATTATTATTATTAAATTCAAACTATCTAATACGTTCCAACAGGTCTTCCGAAAATACAAATTTGGATTTTACCAAATTCTTGAGAAAGCCGTACAGGTTTTTAAATTCAATCAAATATTGACAATCTAGCTTTGGAGTGAGTCTTTTGTCTGAGGCGATCCCAATGGATACAGAAGCCTTTCTGAATGCGGGATTGTCATTCTCTGAATCCCCCAGGTATAGGACTCCTTCACCTTTGCTTCCTTCTGCAGTGCTATTGATCTTTAGGATATCATGTATAACGAGATCAAATGCCATACCTTTATCACAATGTAACGCATAGACATCCAAGAATGGATGGGATCTATATGTCTGAACAAACAAATCAAACATTGGTTCTAAGGAGAACGACCTGTACCTATGGATTATTTGACTTAAAGAGGGTTCAAGGCTATTTTTGTGTGATCTCCAATCCTTCAAATGTCTATAATCAATTGTAATACCCGCCAAGAACTGTCTATCACTGGTAAACTTTCTTTCTACAATCACATTGGTTCTAAATTCCAATTCAATACTTTCTGCTAATTTGGATAACAAACCTGAATTTGTCTCTAGTATCTTGTGACTATTAGGAAGGATATATTGCTCCCTGATACAATTTGGGCTGTCGTTATGATTATTATTTTTTTCATGAATTTCTCCTCCTCCTCCTCCTCCTCCTGATACTTTGTCATGAACTATATGATTGATGGTTTCAATACCCATAATACAAGAGAGTATTCTAGCAAACCCTGTCCTGGGATGTAGAAAATGATAATCCTTACTTGAGATAATACAGATTGGAATGCTTTGAGATATTTCCCACAAGTCTCGTTCCAAATGCTCAGGTATTGAATCTGTCTTGCTCCTTACTGTATCAGTTGGAGATAATGTTCCATCATAATCAGATAAAATGGCATTTATTCTAGTTTGCATATATTATTCATCAGGGAGTTATGTCCTATGAACTTGATAGTACCTATGGTTGATGTTACAAAGATAATATCATAGTAAGACTGAACACCCACAATGTTGTCTGTCTTGCCCAGTACCACTGCTTGGCCAAAACTTGGGATACGATTGAGAATATTCTTTTAACACCATCTGGGTTCCAGCCGGCGCTATTACCTTCAAGTGGCTGAATCGTTAGTGTCATTGGACCCCGTCTTGTAGTAAGTCAGTGGGATAAAGGCACAGGCTAAAACTGCAAATGCAAAAGTAAGTAACCCCTTACTCCTTGGCATATCCTGATTTCTTCTTTACCTGAAGATATTTACTGCTGCGGCTGGATGCGGTATTGGCAACGTGATAAGGGTCTCCGCGGCGGATATCTTTTGGAGAAATCCATAGTAAAGCGTTCGAGATAAAATGAGATAATGTGCATCCGCCAAAATTAGACTATTAGCGGATTAGTATTCTAGCTTAACATTCTCGCTTTCTCTCTCGTTGTTGTCTTGTTAGTGTAGCTTGAGTCAGATGGCTGTCAGATACAAGTCAGATTACAGTCATAACTCAGTTAAATGATAGTCATTTGGAGGTTAGATAAACGTCAAACGATATTTACGCTTAAATTAGCTGAAAATTATGCGAGAATCTAAATAGTGTCTTCTCTCATATTAGAGTTTGAGAAAATTAAATTGGGTGCTAAAATTCCATCAACAATACGCAAACAGGTCAATAGAGAGTGGCAAGAGGGGATCCCTAGAGGCCAAATTGCAGAAAAGAATCAGATAGGAGCTGCGACTGTTAGTACTATCGTTAGCGAATGCAGGGTCCAAGAGCATCCAGATATAGACCTTCTACGGGAGGTGGCTTTAGCTCTTAGGAGAGAGAACTTGACTTTAGCCGACTTTGCTTCCGCCATGAGATTGAGGAACAAGATGATGGAATGGGGGTTACCTGAGGATCCTGAAATTGAGGATTTTATAGAGACAGTAAATGTCAACTGTTTTAAGGCGGGTATTTCGCATGAAAAATTTATAGATAACGTTAGGTACGTCACCTCGATAGCAAATCAATTAAATTCCTCAGTTGACGGGTTGCCGTCCAAGATCCTAGAAGAACAAAAAAGGCTAAAGAGCTACAAGAAAAGAGTGAAAAGAATGCGCTCCGATTATAATGTTACAAAAAAGGATCTTGAAGACTATATAAACAAGAGACCACTGCTTATTCAAGAAAACGAGAGACTAAAGATGGAAAATAAAGCATACGAGAGCGATGCTCTCGTTTTGAGAAAAACGAACGACCAACAATCAATAGAGCTCTTTGAGTATAGGTATAATGAAATGATTTCAGAAAATGAGCTGAAGAAATTAGATGAGAGTTGGTTACCTAATGAACACCGAATATCTGTTAAAGAGCTACATGAACTAGCACACGAGATCTACCACCATCCTGTCGAACACATTGATATAATAAGAAGGCTCAAAGCTAACAGAATCCAGAGTATGGCCGCTTAATGTTAAATTCATTTAATGTTTAAGATCAGTACTAATTTGTAGAAATCAGTAGCTGCCATAAAATAGATTTTATTATGATTCCAGACCAACTTAAGATCCGAATATGTTCCTTAGGAAACTCTCTTCTTTAGCCAAACGTAATCGCAAAAATTATTTTGAAGGTCATCAAAGAAACTCCGAACGGCACCAATAGCGGTGATGCCACTCTGCCAGGAGATATCGCAGCTGCATTCTGGGTAGGTTCGCCGTTGCAATTAAAACCATATTCTCAGGGTAGTGACGGCATACATTCCCCCGCGCCACAAACGAGTGAGAAGATGCGCCGTCTGTGTTAAGCATTTCAACTGCCCATCCATTCCCCGAAACTCCCTCGGAAGCCAATTCCATAGCGCTTACGTCAGCTTGCATCCCAAATATACGATATCCTCCTCCTACAACCTGTTCCCCCGTTTCACAATTCGCGGTAGCAAGTCCAAAGTTATTAGGAGGAACAACAACCGTCGAGCTTGGTCTTTCGCGGACGAATGGAACAATTGTGTTGGGAGCGATCTTCTGCTTCGTAACAGCTTCATCTGCGAGTTCATCTGTACCAATCTGCTTCGTATTATAGGTAGAACGAAAGTCCTACCATATAGGGGAGTATGCATTGGTTTCATATGTAAGGACGACGTAACTGATTCTGAGTACCAAATGTAGCAGTTGGATTAGTTCTCGTTAATGTGCGGGGGAAGATTCGTGACCATGTACTGTAGTTCTGCGTTCTCACCGGGTGCTGTTTCGCATAGTATAGAAAATCTCTGCGGAGTTGGTTGGTTGAAAATAAATGCTACTTCGCACCCAAATGTGGCTGGTGGCATGCGGGGTACCAATACATTAACAAAGGTCTGGATCGAATTTGTAACATCTGGGTCTATTATTGTAAAGCTTGTTTTTACTCCGTCAGGATTCCATCCTAGAGCATTGCCCGCAGGTTCGTCAAATAAAGTGACTCTCTTCATAAAACTCTCTGCCGGTCGGGGCGTTAATGATCACTCCCATCCTTAGCGCAGCGCCTTTCTCATCAACGCAGTTAGTTCAGGCGGCGTCAGCAAGGGATTACCAAGGCACAATACTAAAACCACAAGATGAAAGAGAACAGATACGGCCAGCAGTATTATCGTCATCTTCTCCTACACCCTCAGTGCTAAGTCAGGGCGAAGATGTGGTTACAGCGCAGGGTTCACTGGCTAGCTTACAGGTCAGACCGTCAAGTAATATTGTCGGTACTAATGTATATTATAACATTCAATTCAGACCATCGACAACCGGTGAAATTGATAAGATCAGAATGGAATTCCCTGAAGGAACTTATTTGGGAAATGCAAAAGTATTAGAGGTTGAAGGAATCGGGAAAGGCCGTCCAGTGGGAGAGTGGGGCAGCAATATACTAATATATGATGTGCATTTTCCTGAAGTCGTACCAGCAGGCACTGAAATAAGACTAGACTTAGCAAATATTGCCAATCCTCCAACTCCGAGTCTTTCAAATACAGTTACTGTTACTACGGTAGACAGCTCGAGTCTTGTAATAGATGGACCAACAGTGTCAGCTACATATACACTAAGGCAGATAGTGACAGACCAAATTGCTAATAATGCAATCACAGCGAGCAAGATGTCACCAACATTTATGACATCTAAAATATTGCAAGATGGTCAAAATGGATGGAATCCAGATGCCATTTTTGGCCTAGACACGTTCACAATAACTGACAGTGCGGTCAAGGCGAGCAATTCTCACGTCTATGTAAGTGTAGACGAATCAGCTGACGTTGGCCCGCTAGCTGTGAATGTAGTATGTATGGTTGAAGACATAGTAAACAATCAGTTTCAAGTGGTCTGCAATGCACCACCCGCTGACGGATCTGTCCTACGCTATACCGTGATAAACCAACCATGAAAGCTGTAACGTGATCTATCCAATTGAGGGAACAAAACAGAAAAAACAGAATAAACCAAAGTGATCACTACGCTTGTCTTTATTTTTTGTTCTGCTAAGGTGTATGAAGGTTGGTAACTGTAATACTGGCATTTGTGTCTATCAAAAGAAGCCAAAAGAAGGCCTAAACGGAAAGTACGATCCTCATGATGGATATATTCACTGCAAAAATGAATGTAAAGGGAGAGAGGTAGCTCACTGTATAACTAAGACGACAAAGCTGAAATCCGTCCCATAATTTCTTTGTTTTCTATGAAGACGAAATGCTTTACCAATTGCCACTAAGGTGACAAATATAACGCTAGAAAGTATTCGCCATGAAGATGATTACAATCCCTTAGGGTGAGGATATTAGTAACATGCCTCAGTACATAATACATTTTAATAATCTTAATCCTTGAGAAAAATTTAAGACTGATATGAGCAACAAGTTTATCGGAAAAATAAAATACAACATTATACTCATCTTGCAGTAAGTTGATTTATTGGTCAAAACGGTCATAAAAGAGATGACGGAATGAAAAAAGAATATCGGTGCGTTTAACAAAATAATGTACTGATCCTCGACCGTCTTCTGGCTGGGTTGTGGGATTTTGAAGGAATCAGGTGCATGAGGATCTTTACCCCCGAAAGGAACTGCTAAAGGAATGGGGATATCAATCCCAGCTGCTGAAGGATTCTCCTCCTCCGATTGTAAGGCTTAACCCTATCTGGATTATCAGTGATTCTCAGGCCCATATTATGCTCTTGCCTCCGGCATATCCCAAGAAATGGATAAGGAGTATATACAAGAACCTTCGAATTTCTACCTCAAATTGTACTAACGAATTTCTACCAAGACTTTTGGATACTTCTTTTTACTAGAGCTATTTTTTACATTTTAGTAAAAGCAAAGTCTATAATCCGAGGAACTAGAGTTAGAAATGAAATTCGCTTTTTTTCAGGCAGATATTTCGAGCTTCAATTGCACGAAATTGTGAAGACGGGTCCGATCGTTTAATTGCTGTCAAGTGCAGAAAGGATCTGACAAAGACGCAATCTGCGAAACATTTGGTCGTGAATGAAGATATTTTCAGTACGCGGTCACCTGATTTACAATGATATAATATATGATTGCTCATATATCACTTACATAACTTTGTTCCTAATTTAAAGATAAGAGAATTGCAGCCACTATAACTCTAGAAATTCAAATAATCCTTGTCGAAGATCTCATAGAGATAACATGTAATTTGGCCAGACATTTATGTAGAGCTAGTAATATTAACAACAAGGCTTTGCTCGTCTCCATCATAATGGGGGTTTGCCTATCTTCTTCAATTGCAACAACAACGATTGCCAGAAGTATTGATGCTATGGCTTACAGAGTAACAGTAGATGATGACCGATTGTCTTCACTTTTATACCCTTCGTCTGTAGGTACTTTTGATGATAGAGTGAAATTTCGCCAGAGCATGCAGGCGACTCCAACACAAGACCATAGTATGGAGAACTATAATTACGTTAATGATATGAATATCTATGATCGCTACATCGTGGTTTTAAGAGAAGGTTCCTCTACTGAAGACCGATCAACTTTGATAGAGGAAATAAAGAAGGACAGCAGCTTGGATCAAATAAGAATTCCTCAATTCATAGACGAATATAATAATGTCTTTGTTGGTTTTAGTATAAGTATTCCAAGAGGAGATACAAATATTCTCAAGGTCATACAAAATAACCCTCGTGTGGAAATTGTAGAAAAAGATCAACAAGTACATATGTTTGCTCAGACTCTACCTACTGGAGTTAATAGAGTTGATGGAGATCTCAGCTCAACGGAGTCTGGAAACGGACAGGGCAGTGTAGATGTTGACATCGCAATACTAGATACTGGTGTAGATCTGGACCATCCTGACCTTAACGTCTACAGAGAAAGAACCTTTGTTAGCGGTACTTCATCTGCGGATGATGATGAAGGACATGGAACACATGTGGCAGGTATTGCGGCTGCTAAAGACAACAACATGGGTGTAGTTGGCATTGCTCCAGGTGCTAGAATATGGGCTGTTAAGGTGCTAGATAGTACTGGTTCAGGCTTTATCTCTGACATTATTGCAGCTATTGATTATCTGACTCAGAATGCCGACCAAGTAGATGTCGGAAATATGAGCTTTGGCTGCGAGTGTAGTTCATCTGCACTTGATACAGCATTAAATAACTCGGTCGAAAAGGGTATTGTGTATACCGCAGCTGCCGGAAATGATGGCAGCGATGCTTCATCGTTTTCTCCGGCAAATAATCCAAATGTCATAGCAGTATCGGCAATTGTAGATACTGACGGCAAGTGTGGTGGTCAAGGCCATTCTACCACTGCTGGAGGTGATGATGCCTTTGCAAGCTTCAGCAACTTCGGCTCCACAGTTGATATTGCTGCTCCTGGTGTGCTTATTTATTCAACATTCCCCGACGATTCATATGCTACCATGAGCGGCACAAGTATGGCATCACCACATGTAGCAGGTGCGGCAGCTCTGCTCAAATCTATCCAACCAACTGCGACACCATCGCAAATTAAAGAGAGTCTTTTTTCTACCGGCTCAAAGCCTAGCACCATTTGTGATGGGAATGGTCATGGATACTTCACTGGAGATCCTGACCAATTTCATGAGCCCCTGCTTTATCTCAAGCATCAACCAGGATCTTTGTTGTATGTCTTTGCAACACAGACAAATAACATTGGGACTATCAAATCATATTATGATATTGTGTTCAGGACAAGCACTTCAGGCCCAATTAAACAAATTGATGTAGACTTTCCACCAGGCACATATGTAGGTGTCTCACTTCTAGTTGAGACTGTTGGAATTGGTCCTGGTAAGATATCGGCCAGTGGCACTACTGCAACGGGACAAACAATCACATATACAGTCAATAATGCCGATACTATTCCTGCAGGCACAAATATTAGATTACAATTTTCAAACATAGCCAACCCTCAAGAGCCTTCTAGGAGCTACTCTGTCACAGTAACAACTATAGATTCTAATAACTTAGTATTAGATGGACCTACACAGTCACGATCATATATAATAAAGTAGTACCTGCATAACTCGCTATATGGTTTAGGTACTCATTGTGCCATGAATCAATACCGATTTAATTAGTTCAGGTTCTTTTCATTTACCTTGTGTCTTGTGTCAATAAATAATCATTATTATTTTATATCCCTCTTTAACCACCGCCGTTGTTGCAGAATTAAAAAGTCTAAGTCACAAGTTATCTACATCAGCACCATTGAAAGCTCTTGTTTGGTACCCTGTGCGGCAAAGCTGACCTCACAAATGCCCTATATTCTTAGTGTTCCCATCCAAGTGCTTCAGGCAAGCACATATGATGGTGGGTAGGAGGAAAGTGTTGATGTATGATGAAGAGGGATGTGTTGATGATGGTGATGAAGGGTAAGGCGATGTGGAAGACACCCGTAGTGACGTAAGTCCTAATCCACCGGTTGTAGATGAAGAACCCGGTGATTCATTCCCACTTGAAGAACGGGATGATGATGATAACTACCAAAATAGGCCTCACCCATATTGTGATACTGCAGAAGCAGAAGGCATAAGTTGCTACGGCAGCCACCTTTTTCATTTCTCTTGTTTTCGGAATTCACTTGGTCTCAGAAAATCATGGTGCCAATGTGTGGTCGACTAACATCGCCCTTTTTGTGTGTTATGATACGTTATTATCGTATCTGGTTTCGGCTATCCAAACCATGTTACCAGCCTGATTATAACTATCAGTAACGATGGGAACGTTATGATGAACGTACATGGATAATAAGTCTCAAAAGACTTCCTGATTCTTAGGGAACAAATCTAATATAAATCTGGGTGACCAGTGGTTCTAAATCTAGATAAAGTCTAGGTTTAGCAATATCTGTAGTACAGTGAGTAGATACGAAAGGCTTACTCTTACCTCTATTATTACCGTTATGGTAATGATATCACCTATTATCATGCTTATTAATCCAACCCTAGTATCAGCCGCAACCGCCACTAATAATACAAATAGACTTGATAGCAACAATTATCGTTCTACTCCTGAAAGCAACAATTATCACGCTTCTCGACCTTTATCTTCAACCGCTTCAACGCATATGACGATGAGCGCACCATCAACGTCAAGTCCAGAAGGAGACTTCACAGCTCAAGCAGCCTTGTCTCTTACAAGAGCAACTCAAACAAACAACATTGTAAGTGCCAGATCATATTACGACATAATGTTTAGAACTAGTACTTCAGGTGTAATTAAAACAGTAGAGATGGACTTTCCTCCCGGCACATATGTAGGTGCTGCTCTTCTGGTTG
>WHTU01000160.1 GCA_009377575.1 Nitrososphaeraceae archaeon
TCTCTCGTTGATCTTACTTTTTGTTTGAAATATTTCGATTAGGCTAATGGATGGTCAAATAGATGTGTAAGCCGCCTACCCTTATGATAACGCGATGTTGTCTGAATCCTAGGAGTACTTCTGTGTACCGCTGCAAAGTTATGCACAATAAATTATGAAAATAGTTGTAGGAAGAAGGTAGGACGACCACGAAGAAATAGGTTATGCCAGAAACTTGTTGGCCGCCTACCTTACGAGACAGACCATGCGAATGTCTAGAATTCTGCGGTGGTGCTGCTGCAGCGACTGCTTGCACAACAAATTATAAAAAAGATCCAAGAATATGCTAACCTGCTTCAGGGAGTATTTCTTCTGACTTGTATATATCGACTGTTATGTCTCTTTCCTTTGATTCTATTGATCTTCAGTTACAACAAGCTATATCTACTTCACTGTTTTTTGCGATGAAAGGATATAAGGTTGAATATTATACATTGATAGATGCGTACGATGAAAACGGGGATAAGGATACCTACAACCATTGTAATCTTACTGATTTTTGTTGTCATATTGACAGCACGAGGGACATTTGATTCAGTAGATGGCCAGACAAATTCAACAACAAACCAAACTACCGTTACCACTGCGACACCAGCAACGACAACATCGACACAAGATGAAGCATCTCAATCAATAAGGGGCGCTATAACTGAGACAGGCAAATTTTTAGGTAACGTTACTGAGAAGGTTGCTACATCAAAATCAGCCGGAACCATAGTAAACGAAACCTCAGAGGTATTAGGTAATGCGACTGTAGAAACGAAGCGATTTTTTAGTCCTGATAACGGATAGCAGTAGAAATGAGTGAATAACAGACAACAGCAGATATTCTTTGTACTACTATTTTCAATGTATCATCATTGACCACCATCAGCACCACTCAGTACCACTATCACTCTTAATACCAATCTTTCCATTTGATTATCAGGTGGCTGATTGGATTTGAAAGTAAGGGTTTTGTGAAGAATTTGATTTATCTAGGAGGAAACGGGTA
>WHTU01000161.1 GCA_009377575.1 Nitrososphaeraceae archaeon
CTCGGTATACCTTTAACTATACCTGTTCCCATTGGCAGGAACAATATCTATCAGGTTTATTCCTTCGACTGCTTGCCCTCTTAATGTCTTCACTTATACTGCAAACTTGACAGCATTCCGTTGTATTCACTTCAGGATCTTCTAAGGACATAGCCCACTCTTTGGGATCTACTAAAATGGCAGTCTTTGGCGCCCTTCCCTTTGCTGTGGGGAATTTCCTCACAAAATCCTTTACGTGTTCTTTATGTCTAGGATTTCGGCAAGGCATAAGATTATACCATAAGACAGGCTCCTAAAAACTTCCGCAGTCCCATAGGTACATAACCTGCAAAAGCAACGACCATTTACTTTTTTATTTTCATAATTTTACTTTCAAAATATTTAAAACGGTATAATTAATCATGAATGTCCATAACTGGACTACTCTCACAGAAGTAGAACAACTCGGCAGGTAGGTTGTCTATGCCTGCCTGCCTATCTTTTTATCTCATAGTTTCATTATTTTGACTAACCTGAATATGTAATTTATCGTACAATTTAACTGAAGTCATTTCAAGTGGACGAGTATTCATTAGAATCGAGATAGGACTACGTGTCCTATCCTTCTTATATTAAAACCTCGGCGCTAACGCAAAATTATATAAACATTGATATGTGTAGTAATATTCGAATAAATTTGGATAAATCAATTCCTAACACTGTTCCCAATACTGACTCATTGGCTCTTGGTACATTAGCCGTAGGTTTGGATTCATTCGAAAGGGTAACTGGCAAAAAGGTTGCCTATTGTGGTAAATGCAACAGAAGGGTATCATTTGACTCTACAAATAAACCTCCGCGCGTGTGTAGAAAATGTGGACTGGAATTTGATTGGGATCGTATGCACAAGAGGAAAGTAATGATATGTCCTATTTGCAAGAAGAAATATGATCTTGATGACGAATTTTGTGAACAGCATTTTCCTGCAGTAAGACTAGAAAAGGGTTACGAGTAATTTCTGCCAAACATAATATTTGTATTAGTTCAAG
>WHTU01000162.1 GCA_009377575.1 Nitrososphaeraceae archaeon
TTTCATCATCAATTCCGTAAATAATGCATATGTATATAAAATCTGGAAAGTAAATTTTTGGAAATAAAAGAGTTAATGGGTCTAATCCTTCAGAAGGCTAATTTTCTTCAGTTCCTGGTTGTTCTTGTTCTCCATTAGCCTGTTGTTCTTCTGGTTCCATCGGCTGCTCCTGTTGTTCTTCGACTGCTTCTTGCTCCTCTAGTACACAAATTAAGTTATTAGGATTCTCTCTATAGCCCACTCACCCAATTGATTAATAATTAAGTCTGGGATTCCAGTATTATACTCCCTCGAAAGGAGAGAGGGCCAATCATTGGTTAGCGTAATAGCCACCCATTAAAATGCATTCAACTCCAACATCATTGATAATGAAGTTTACACTTGCAACCTGATTAGAAGCACAGCTAATGGCTCGACAAACTGTTAGCCTGACACTTGAATGCACTGACCGTTTTCGTCACAGGCTTTAGTTACTTCACCGCTGCTAACCCAAGATCTGCTTCCGTCTACTGTGTCAATGACGTATGAGCCACCGTCACACCGCTCAACTAGGAAACGATCATTACCACCCATTGCCACGGGCGGAGAACAAGGAGTTTCAGGCGTTGCTCCAGCATATAGAGTTGATATTCCTAATATGCCTGAACTTAACAAAACCAAAGTGGTTACTATGGTTACTATGGTACATTAAAAGTTAATAGATAAAATATTATATAAATGAGACCTGTACCTGACTCATATTTATTAACCAACCAGTCTGAAAAGAGACTAGACTATCCGAAATCGTTAGTAACTGTGCAGGTTTTTGTTTCACCGTCGCCTATAATTCCAGAGCAATCTAAACTGTATTCCGCACGGGTAGGTCCAGCTATTGCTGGACTTGGAATTGACTCACTTACTCCATATGGCCCTCCTGCAAGTTTCACTATGTCTTCCGTACGTAACTCTTGTGCATATAATGGGATAGCAATGATTGAAGGAATCAGAAGCACAGCGATAGCATATAGTACTAATAATCTTTGATTGG
>WHTU01000163.1:0-738 GCA_009377575.1 Nitrososphaeraceae archaeon
CATCTATCTTAAAGCAAAACTTATCTTGATCTGTTTCTTCAACTATTTCATGCTATGAAGAAGAATAAAATGTTTAATCAAAAAGATATTAAAGCTGTATTAAGGTACGCCGTCGATGATTTACCAGCTATAGAGAAGAAATTCCGTAGTTTTGCAAATGTTGTCTTAGATCTAGAAATTAAGAAGAAAGAACTAAGTGCTCAATTAATCGATCTTGAACACGTCATCAACCAATATCAGAATGCTATTGATATCAAAAAAGAAAAATTATCAAAAATGGAGTTATCTATGTCACAACTAGCCATCCGCTGTGGTAAATCAAAATCAGGCAAAGATAGCTATGAGTAGAATCAATTCGAGATTCAAAGGTAAGCATTTGCAATCGGTGAATGACTATTCAAAGACAAAGCCAAGATTATGATAGTATTAAATCAGTTAATGTAGCATTACAAATATTGTCAATTAAAAAAAGAATTGCTATTGCAATTGCCTCAGCCTTTGCGGCTTACCTCGCCAGTAGATACATTCTAAAAAAAGGCAGAGAGAAAAGTTCCAGATCATAAACCATCAACAGGTAACAACCGTATGGTGAGTTGGTGGCATATATTTAAGACGCAGCGCAATGCGATAACCTAGTTCAGTCACATTATTCAAAACAGATGTTGCACCTTTCTTTACATCATATATACCTGTTTCGTGCTCAGCTAGTTCTGTATTTTCTTTGATCTCGTGTCCAAT
>WHTU01000163.1:748-1027 GCA_009377575.1 Nitrososphaeraceae archaeon
GCTTATTGCTTTTTTTATCTTGTTCCCAGCGCTTTCAGCATCTTTCTTTAGCTTAGACTTGCTCAAGAAGAATCCATTCCCCGATTAACATAAAAAGAAGAATTCAAGTATCAGACTTCTAGACACGTATAACTAATAACAATTTATAACAAGAATTAATTGACCGGCTCATGAAAAGCGATAATAAGATTGCGGCCAAACATATTGCAATGATTGTGATGGTAACATGCAAGAATTGTGGACACGAGTACAAGTCAGAAGTGCTGCAAACCCCAGATG
>WHTU01000164.1 GCA_009377575.1 Nitrososphaeraceae archaeon
TCTTCTGTCAAAACATTGGCTCACAAGTTCAAGGCGATGAAAACGCAGTAGCAGCCAGCGGCGCCCAAGACTAACACACCAATATTACCTAATCTCTTTTTTTATTTTCTGATTCTCAATAACTAAAAGTTTAGTTTTATGCATAACCATCATGTATGTATGAACGGGTACGATAGTCCACGAGGTTATTATTTAAGATTAATCTGTAATAAATAATATAATAAACACTCAATTTTTGTATTCTATTGTTTTTTCCAAACTGAGATAACCCCAAGTCATATATCATGTATTGCCAGAGTATGAATTATAGAGCGATAGCAGTTTTTGGAATAATTGCGATCTTAGTGGCCACTGTATCTTCAGCTTCAGTATTTGCGAGTGGTTATGAGAAGAGCCAGGTTATATCGCAAGTTAATGAATGCGGCAACTATTGGTTTCCAGTAAATATAATATGCTCCAACCTGAATTCTCAAATTCAAGGTGACGAAAATAACGTTGCTATAGCAACTCCACCTCCAGAACCTGAAACGAATTATGGGGCTCCATTTCCGTAGATAGAATCTTGCATGTGTTAACAGCGAATTCAGCGATAGCAGATTATTTAAAATAAAACGCGAAAAATAGTATTTATCTATTCGAAGATTTCTAAAATAAATGTAATTGTGTTTATGCAGCCTTTAATCTAGTATCCCCAATTGATGTCAAAATGCCCTGAAAAAGTGAATAGCTCCGCTTAAGAGCACAACTTTCGTCTGACTCCGTAGTAGTCAATGAGTATGAATGCCCTCTCTCGTATTAGGCGAAACAATCGTTCTGCAAATAAATATCATAACTAATAGTGTTTAGACGGACAGAACATTATAACATTTTGAAGAGTGACACAGGTTTTATTACGTTAATACATTAGTTCATATTACCATAATGCCCATTAAATATGACTTCTAATGAGTTACGGACAGAACACGAATAGCTTCTCAAAACCTGTAGAAACAGGCAA
>WHTU01000165.1:0-510 GCA_009377575.1 Nitrososphaeraceae archaeon
TGGCTCAATATCATCGGAACTCATATTTTCTAATTCGGCCGTAGAATAGATAGTATCTGTGTTACTTAAGATTTTACAAGTAGAGAACGTTCTAATGGATTTTAAACACTATAATCTCAGAAGTTCGACATCAATTATTGTGTTTACCATTTGGATTATTATCTAAATCCTCCACTCTATGTTATATCTAAGATAAATATGATAAGGATAATAATGGACAAAGTATGTTTGAGGAGAGAGAAGAAGGACCTATAACGACTGAAGAGATGGATAAACCGTTAGAGAAAAGTGAAGTAGGACCTACTTCAATTGATGTGACAGATGAACGGATTTCAATTGGACCTACCTCATTTGATGTGACAGATCAGCAGAATTCGATGGAGGAAGCACCTTCTACAGAACCACAAGATGAAAAGTCGCAAGAAGAGAAAAGAGGAATAGAACAAGTGCAGGTGAAATCCAGAATTAGCAAAGGGAAACAGAAGAGGAGGCGAATAACTTCTTATTTAT
>WHTU01000165.1:520-972 GCA_009377575.1 Nitrososphaeraceae archaeon
GCAGGGAAATCAGATTAATAAGGTAACAATGATGATTCAATCCTTACAAAGGTAGAAACAGACCAAGTCGACAACAGGAACAGGCCAATCACTTTTCCAATCTGTAAAACAGATCCGGTCTCAAGTCAGTCAGCTGCAAAAACAAGTGGCACGAATCCAAAATGACATTCAAAGGATAAGGACAACTTCTATAGTAAGGACAAAAACAAAGTCAAACTCAAAGTCAAAATCTAAAAAACTATCTGCGTCAGCTGCTTCTACTGCTAAATCTAGGTCTAAAAAAAGTAAGTCACTTAAGAGTAATAGAGTCAAAAAAAAGTAGAAGAGTTACGTGAGTGCTAAAACTAAGGGAAAGAACTTTAAACCAATCTGAATGTAATGAAGTTTTGTTTGGAGTAATCAGATATTCGTAGACATTAAAGAATCTAATCTATTCAAAATCATGCTTTTTG
>WHTU01000166.1 GCA_009377575.1 Nitrososphaeraceae archaeon
ATCTAGAAGCCGAATTTGATAATCCACATAGCGTGACATAGATTCAGAAGGTAATATTTGTGTAATATTTGTGTATCAGATAAGTACAATCACCGAATTCAAGAATTCTCAAGTGGTAGAGATTTTATAGCTGGCAAGATAACATGGGATAATCAAGAAGACAAATCTTCCCTGCCCTGAGCTTTGCTAACACAGTCATTGAGGTTGATATCTTACTAAAGAGGTAGAAAGTTCGCCCCATTGAGACAATGTCTAACCCTAGCAAATTCCAGGTATAGTCCCATATATGCGATATTATAAATAGTAACAAAATAAATATCATGATCAACTTCAGAATAATTGTCAAACAACGGGGCTTCACTAATCCTGTTCTAGACAGGATTTGGAGTTTAACCCGTAAGTTGTAAGTGAAATGGATATGTGTATTGCCAACCAGCGACAATCATGAAAACTAATAATATAGTATGGAGCTGGCGAGATGCCCGTTTTGGTATTGTGATCACAGCTATTCCATTTGTAGTTATCATCACTGGATATGTCGAGGCGGACTTACCACTACTGATCGGATCATTGCCAGCTGCGCTCATAGGCCTGCTGCCAACCCCTGCACAGCGTAGAAAATTAGTTGTTATGGGAATACTTTTTGGAATATTCTTGATGTTGGGTTCATCTATGGCACAGTGAGCTTGGATTGCAATCCCAGGCATGTTCTTGCTAGCATTTGGTTCCTCATTGCTTGCCTCAAGTAGACCATTTGGTGCGATAGCATTAATCTTGTGTGTGCCCGTGGCAGGTGTTGGGCTTAGTTACGGTGGTCTTGAGAATTCAATGGGCCTCGGATTACTCATTATAGTGGGTTCAATAATTGCATACGGATGGTCATTATGCTTTAAGGAGCATGATCCACATCGGTAACACGCCAAGAAAACACATTAATGACGAGTAGAGTGCAATCGCGAAACTATGGAATA
>WHTU01000167.1 GCA_009377575.1 Nitrososphaeraceae archaeon
ACTTACTCTTTGATCTCCTAGATCAATAGCACCTTTGAAACCTATGTAAAGTCTTTTTCCGGCACCGAATTAATTAGCCTCATCAAAGATAGAAAATGATGATTGATATTATGTAGGAATAGGTTATACTTTAGGTCTTTTTTATAACAATACTCTATATACGTAACTAATGCATGAGCTCTACATGTCATGCCGTATACTGTACTATAGCTTTGCGGCATGCAACAAGATCTATTCAAAGATAGCCAAAGTTGCCATACAATTTTCATTTTGTTTCAATCGCAAAGGCCGTCAACGCAGCCTCAAGACTTCACTAACTTGCAGGAAGAGTAGTTATCTGATAATGAAGTTGAGATGTATCTGGTGGTGGAAGCACGCATATCACTTTAAATACTCCGAGACTTCCCGGACTTGTGGAACAGACAATAGGATCCTGATTAGGTGCTGATCCTATTACGCTTGCGAGTATTATCGTATTATCTAGGTTTATGGCATTAGCCTCAGTTATTGTGAAAAGGGTCGTGACGCCGTTAGGATCCCATCCTTTTGCATGACCTGCTCCATCGTCGAGTACGGTAACTCTCTTCATGAATGTATCACTGGGATCTGAGGAGGTTATGCTATTATCTTGAATCTTACTTCCAGTTACGCTAGAATCAGCCAGCTTTGGGTTAGTTACTGCGCTATCAGCTAAATCCGTTGTGTCGACAGCACCACTCATTATTTTATCAGATGTAACCGAATCAGGAGCTAGCTTTAGATTAGTAACTGAGCTATCTGCTAGGTCTATACTTGAGATAGTTCCGTCAAATATTTTTTCCGACGTAACGGCGTTAGCATCGATCTTTTGATTTGTTACAGAGCTATCAGCTAACTCTGCTGTACCAACATTACCATCAGCTATCTTGTCAGCCGTTACAGAGCTATCAGCTAACTCTGCTGTACCAACATTACCATCAGCTATCTTGT
>WHTU01000168.1 GCA_009377575.1 Nitrososphaeraceae archaeon
CTATAGTACGTATCAACCATTGATTGACTGTAACAGTAGTGTCTCGTAGTAGGCCAATATTTGACATACAAACTCTTCATTGAATGAGCAACTGTATTATAGAAATCATTTTTGAGCAGGTAATACCAGAAGACGAAGAAGTACTTATATTGTGGTTAGCGGCGTATTACAGAATACACTTACAAATGTTTACAATATAATGCAAGCAAATGCAATCTACGTACACCTAACAAGTTTATAAGAAATAAGATTGGTAATAGACATGGGTAAGTGGAAATGCCTATGGTGTTCTAAAGTGTTAGAAGGAGAGTCATTTATGGATTTAATCGAGGTAAACATGATGCAGGAACGCAGACAACAGGTCCATGCATGGGAAAATATAACCTTGGTCGAAGAAGAGCCTGACCTAGTGGATAAATTATTACCCAACCTTCATTCCTGACCTATTACCTCTTTCGTCAACTTCTTACGCTTGTTACTATTGGTTTTTATTATGTTGGGGTCAGGTGTATGGCTCCAGTTACTAAGGTCACTACTAAATATTTTTGATAATAGCTGAAGTTCTCTTATTTGTTCTCCTGAGGGAAATGACCCGCAAGGGTTGCTACCTTTGGCTACTAATGTTTTCCACCTCCCTACTTCTGTGTTTACACGACTCTGATATTTCTTGCCGAATAGCCTCTGAATGAACCTCTTTATTCTTATTCCAAACGACATGATTACTATAATATCTTTTTAGGGATATACTTCTTTTCTTTATCGTAAATTCAGGCTGCTTCCTGCCTTTCCAATAACTATGATATGTGAGGTAATACTTTATTATGAATTCGGTTAGATGTTTCTGGTGCTCTTCTGTGCGTTTCATCACTTTTTATAGTGTTTGCTATTCTGTAATAAATCGAAAAGTGAATAGTTAAGTTGTGGGCCTAACTATCCCTGAGTATTGCAGTAACCA
>WHTU01000169.1 GCA_009377575.1 Nitrososphaeraceae archaeon
CAGAAGTACCAGCGTTTGAAGTGCTTGGCCGCCCAGCCGCGGCGCTTGTAGGACCAGAAGTGGCGCAGGCTCTCCTTGATTGCCCACGCTCGGGCGGTGCGCAGGTCACCGGCCCGCAGGGCGGCGAACCGGTCCCGGTGACGCTCGGGCAGGTTCTCCGCCGAGTACAGCCACAGGTACTTCGAGCCGGCCAGGCTCTTGTCTCCAGCCGCGGCCAACGCCTTGTTCTCGGTCTTGCGCACGGTGTCCACCGCCGTGGTCAGATAGCCCATCAGGTGGTACCGGTCGAACACGATCTTGCTGTCCGGGTCGGTCAGGTGCTCGCGGGTCGAGGTGGCGAACGGCTCCCACATGTCCATCGCCACCGCCTTGATCTGCTTGCGCTGTTCGGGCGTGAACTTCTCGAAGTAGCCGTCCAGGCTGGCCTGTCGGCGTTCGTCGGCGACGTACTCCACCGTGCCGGCATCCAGGTCAGAGATCACGGTGATGTAGTCCTGTCCCTTCCCGGCCGCCTTCTCATCGACGCCGACATGGGCCGGGGTGGCCAGCGGTTTCGCGGCCAGGCCGCGGGCCACGGCGCGGTCCATCAGGTGCCACGCCTCGTCCCAGCTGACGCGCAGCAGCCCGGCCGCGGCCGCGACGTCGCACGCGGTGAGCACGTCGATCGCCAGCCGCTCGAACAACGTCGTGAACCGCGCGTGCGGCTCAGCCCACGGCAGCCGCACCTGGCGCACCCCGTGCTCCGGGCAGTCCACCCGCGGCGGGCAGGCGTGCAGGTAGGTGAGGAACGCGCACGAGTCCAGATGCCGCCAGGCCCGCTCATCGGCATGGTCATAGACCGACAGCTCACGCTCGCAGTCCGGGCAGGCGAACCGGGTCCGCTTGGGATGCCCGACCCACACGTCCACCCGGCCGTCCGGCACCGACAGCTCGACCCTGCTCACCGTCCACGGC